>NZ_SGWF01000013.1:0-269194 GCF_013337105.1 Paenibacillus sp. JMULE4 | reverse complement strand
GAAACCGGGCTTAATGGACAGGTCTTGCACCGCAATACCATTGCGAATATGATCTATTCTCCATGGTTTATCGTATCTTATTTCTCCAAGATGATGACGCTGCTGCCGGGCGATGTCATCATGACCGGCACTCCCGGCTCGGTCGCGATCCGGGAAGGGGATGTGGCGGAATGCCGGATCGACGGCTTTGAAACGTTGAGAAATCCCGTAATCCGGGAGGCCTGATGCGTTATGCGGTGCAGGATGCAGGCGATAGATGATCATACTATCGGTTGGGTATGCGGCGTACAGACGGTTTGGCGAAAAGCTGCCCCGGTTGAAGCAGGGGGACAAAGACTACGGTTTTGTATTGGTTTATTTTCTTTTAATGGCAAGCATTTTGTTTACACTGGCGTTCGACAAGGTATGGCTGGGAAAGCCGCCATCGGGGTTCAGTCCGATTGCCTCGCTGCTGTCGCTTTTGTCGGCGGGGACAGGCTGGCAAGCGGCCTATTGGCTGTTTTACGTTTGCTGGTGGCTGCATCTCCTGATTCTGCTTGCTTTTCTGCTCTATGTGCCGCAGTCGAAGCACGCCCATTTGCTGTTCGCGCCCTTCGATATCGTATTAACGGGCACGGGCCCTCCCGGCAGGCCGTGTAAGCTGGATTTTTCCGATGAAACCGCAGAGGAATTCGGGGCGGGCAAGATTGAACACTTTACCAAGGGGCAGCTGCTTGACTTGTATGCCTGTGTGGAGTGCGGCCGATGTACGAACATGTGGAGATAAAGGATGTGTGCAAGCGCTTATCGTCTTTTAAAAAAACTACGGCGGCATGAATAACTAACAGGATCTTCCTAACGGTTTGTCGAAGTAATTACGGTCAAAATTTCCAAAGGAGTTGACCCGCATTGCTTTCCAAAAACCGTCTGCGTCCACAACGGAGAATATACTTTAGACCTGAACATAAGAATTGTCCTCACTGCCAACAGAAATTACGTCGTTCACATACAGCATGGAATAAGAAAATCGCCACATTGAAAGAAGTCGTTCACGTTTGGAGCATGGCCTACCATTGCGAAAATCCAGATTGCCCGAAGCCAGGTGTATACTACAAATCGGCGGAAGCAGAAGCAATAAGCATGAAGCATTCTCCTTACGGCTTCGACGTTGTTTGCCTAGTTGGTGAACTTCGCTTCAAACGGCATATGACCCGCAAGGAGATTGCGGATGAATTGAACGCGAGAGGTGTTCAGACATCCGAACGGAGCGCACAAAATCTGTATGAACGGTATCAAACATTGCTTGCTGCTAGTCTTACTGAACATACGAAGAAAGTGCTGGCTGAAGTCACAGAACAAAACGGCGGTATTATCTTGTCTATGGATGGCGTCCAGCCAGAGAAAGGCAATGAGACACTTTATGTAATTCGTGAAGTATTCAGCGGTACTGTCTTAATAGCAAAAAACATGAAAAGTGGTTCATCTGCCGAGTTACAAACGCTCATCCAACCGATCATCGAGCAAGGCTATCCGATCGTCGGTATTGTTAGTGATGGACAGCAATCCATTCGTCTAGCGATGGAGACGCTTTTGCCCGATGTGCCTTATCAATATTGCCAGTACCATTATTTAAAAGACATCGCGAAACCGGTTGTTGATGTCGATCGAAAGTTAAAGACCGAGCTCAAGAAAAGCATGCGCGGCATTCGTGAAGTCGAGCGGAAAATCGAACAGTCGGATTCACAAGAAGCAAGCATCGCGAAGGGTTACGTTGCTGCCGTACGTGCATTGCTCTTGGAAGACGGAAATCCTCCATTAGATTTACCCGGTATGCGTATCTATGAACAGGCCCAAGCCATTCAAGCGTCCCTTCAAAAATGCTTGGATAAAAAAGGGGGCCACCCTACTTCAAAACGTTTTCAGAATATTTAGTAAAGTCGATTCCCTTCAGCAACAATACGAGAAAGTCGCTCGCTGGATGAAGCCAATCCGTCACATTGCAGAAATCCTTGAACCCAGCATGGATAAGACAAGCAAGACAGTTGAATGGGAAATGACAAAGCTGTTGGATTGGGTTCGGCTTTCCTATACCGAAGAGAATGATCTGGAAATGGTTAACAATCTCCTTAGTTACAGCAAGGGATTCTGGAAGGGACTCTTCACTTGCTACGATCATTATCATGTGCCAAGAACGAACAACGATCTGGAACGCTTCTTCCGAGCTACGAAGACACGACACCGTCGGATGACCGGGCTACGCAACTGGAACGAATACATCTTACGGAATGGTGAGATGGTTGTGCTCGTTGATGATGGACTTAAACAGGAAAACCTAATCGCCCGTTTAAGGATGGTCGACTACACAAGCTACAAGAAACAGAAAGAAAAATGGAATAACCGGTTGAGCGATAGTGTTATGCGCAAACGGTTTAAACGCGATCCACAAAATTATCTTAAAAATTTAGAAAACCAATGGCTCAAATAACATGTATGTTATTCATGCCGCCGTAGTTTTTTTACCCATAACAATCCCCTCTCGTCGAAAATTCAGTCTGGTGGTCAGTGGATAAAACCGCCAAGAGCGAAATACCACTGTTCTCATTCTTGTTTTTCCTAGTATGGTTCGTTCATGATCCAAATATGCAAATACTTGGAATTAACGCACATTTTTTTACCCGCGTTTATTAGCGCTGTAGAGATTTTGGATTCCGGATCAAGCTTAAACTTATGACCTTTGATCGTCATAAAAATACACCCCTAGAAAGAATCGGAATAACCCGAAGGGGGGGTTCCAATGTCTATTCTAAGGGGTGCATTTCAGTGTTGATTAATTGGAGTTTTTTGCGGTATCCGTTATTTTTTGAGCAGAGCAAGGCGGTAAGCATATTCGAACAGGAATTCGAATGCTTCGAGATGCCGCTTCGCTTCGAAGGCGTTCGCTCCCCAGGCATAAATTCCGTGCTTACGCAGCAGGATACCGGGAATACGGGGGACAATCGCTCCTTTTACAAGCTTGGCAATGCTCGGAATGTCGGCGTAGTTGGGCAGAATCGGAATTTCGATTTGCGCTTCCTCTTCCCAAATGTTGAACGCCTTGATCAGTTCTACGCCGTCTACAGGTACGCTGCCGTGCTCTCCGTACAGCTCGGACACCAGGTTATTGAATACCGTATGTACATGAAAAATGGCGCCGCACCCGGTCGCACGGTAAATTTCACAGTGGATCAGCGTCTCCGCAGACGGCTTCAACCCGGTCGCTTCCATCGGCTTGCCGTTCTGGTCCACCAGCAAGTAATCGGAGGGGGTATGGACGGACTTGTCTTTTCCGCTGGAGGTGATTGCAAAAGCGAACTGATCCGGGGAGAACTCACCCGTGCGAATGGACAAATTGCCGCTTGTGCCCGGAAACCATCCCCGCTCGGCAAAAATCGTTTTGACTTCGCGAAGCTCGGCAAACGCCTGCTGCTTTTCTTCTAAACGAATGGCGTCGAAACTCAACGTGTTCTCATCTCCTCAAGCTGCTTAATGACATCGAAAAAATTTTCAAAGGGGTAATAATTCAAGTTCAGCTCCTTGCAGAGCTGCACCAAATGCGCGCGGGCAAAGACGATGTCCGCGAGCTTGGCCCCTTCAAAATCGGTGACGCTGTCTCCGATCAAAATGCGCTCGTATGACTCGGCAGGATATTGACGGATGATGGTCGTCTTGCACATGCCGCAGTCGTTTGAGCAATGCTCGTCGCAGGCATGCGGCCATTCGATCCGAATATGCGATCCGCTGAAGTCGCTGCCGTTGCAGTAAATGTTCTCCTGCGGGATCGGGAACTGCGACAGAACGGGGTAGACAAAAAAGTCGATTCCGCCGCTGGTCACCAGAAAATGCACGTCCTCGCGGCTGCAGTATTCAAGCAGCTCCCGAAATCCGGCGCGGATCGTTACGTTGCCTATGGCATAATCTACAACTTCCTGATGCATCGAAGTGGGGAGCAGGGCGAACATGCGCCCGACGCCTTCGCGAATCGATATCTTTTTGTGAATCACCTGATCCACGAGCGCGTCCCAGCCCGGAGGCTGAAAATGCTTCATGATCGCTACAATGTTGTCGTTCACCGTGATGGTTCCGTCGAAATCGCAAAAAATAATCCGATTTTTGCTCATTCCTTGATCCCCCAGGCGTCGATCGCCGCTTGCAGCTCCGCGTGCCCGTCAGCCGCATATTCGCGAAGCGGTCTGCCAGCCAGGCAGCCGGCGATGGCTTGACGGAAGGCGCGGCCTCCCGCCGCGGCGCCCATCGGATGCCCATGGACTCCGCCTCCGGCATTGACGACGACTTGATCGCCGAAATCCTTGAGGATCAGAGGCACGAGTCCGGGGTGAATGCCCGCAGACGGAACAGGAAAGCTCTGCGCCAGCGGGGCTTGTCCGTTTGCGGACAAGGCATATGCCGATGCGTCTGTGGTCAGCAGCGCTTCTTTGATCGCCATATTCTCTTCCCGCGGCATCACGACCGAGCCGTAAGGGGAGGGGAACAAGACGAGATCCGCTCCTGCCAGCCGCATCAGCTTGCCGAGCAGAACGCTGGCTGCGATCCCGTGATATGGAGACGGGTAGAACGCTCCTGCCATAGCCGGGTGGGCCATAATCGGCACGCGGATATCCGGATGCCGGCTTAACTCGGCCAAGGCATCGAAGCCGTAAGCCAGTACGTTGAAGAGCAGCGCATTCGCCCCGGCATCGATGGCTTTACGGGCCTGCTCAATCAAACCGAAGGTCGGGCCTGTCAGATTGACGGCATACAGCAGCTTTTGCCCGGTTGCTTTCTGTGCTTCCGCCGCGGCCTGCATGCAGGCCGCCACACGCCGCTCGATCGGGGTTAGCGGGTTCTCGAACAGGATTTCGTCGTCCTTAATCAAATCGACGCCGCCTAAGGCCTGCTGCAGGAACTGCTCGCGCAGGGCCGGAAGATCGTGGCCGATGACCGATTTGAAAATGCTCATTAACAGCGGCCGGTCGTGAATACCGAGCAGGTCGCGGACGCCCTGAATACCGTATCTCGGCCCGGGAAAGGCGGATAAGAAAGCTTCGGAGAACGAGAGATCGATCAGCTTGATGCGGCCGTCCATCGACAGCTTGCCGAATACCGTGACGAGCAGGGCAGGGATGTCGCGGCTGAAATTGATATCGGGATAAGCGATTTGAATATCGGCGTATCTTTCGGATGCGGACTCTCCGGCCGCAGGCTCATGAACCTCCACGCGAACTACGCGGCCCAAATGCTTTTCCATTTCGGCCTTGCGCGCTTGCGGCAGGTCTGTCCAGCTTCCGACGGTTAATCCGACGGCGATGCCAGCCGCTTTCTTATGAAAATCGGCTTTTTCGTCGTAGCAGCGATAGGTAGCTACGCAATATGCGCCATGGGTTTCCACATTCATTGCATGACACCTACTTTACTTGGTTTGGGAAGTGACGGAGGCGCTGATCGCCGCACCCAGCTCACCGGCGCGTTCGGCGGCGCGGAGCACGGCCTTCGCGACCGCTTCCGGGAATCCGTGACGATCAAGCGTCTCCAGCGCGGCCTGAGTCGTCCCGTTAGGCGAAGTGACCTTCCGGCGCAAATCGGCAGGATCTTCCCCGGTGGCCTGTACCATACTGGCAGCGCCAAGGACCGTTTGAACGACAAGCCGCCGCGCTTCTTCAGGTTCAAGCCCTCCCTGAACGCCGCCCTGGATCATGGCTTCCATCATATAATAAATGTAAGCCGGTCCGCTCCCGGAAACACCGGTAATTGTGTCAAGCAGCGGCTCTTCCACAGTGGATACGATGCCGGCCGATTCAAACATTTGGACGGCAAGCTGACGGCCTGCCGGCGTGACATTCGGGGAAAAACTCATTCCGGTCACCCCGAGGCCGATGGTGCTCGACGTATTCGGCATGGTTCTGACGATAGAGTAATCCGCTGCGTCGAGCAGTGTTTGCATGGTATCGATCGCCAGGCCGGCGATGACGGATACAAGCAGCTGCTCGGGCCTTACCAGATGCTTGATCTTGGACAGACCCTCAAGGGCATCTTTCGGTTTAAAGGCCAGAACGACGATATGCCCCGTTCGGATGGCGTCGTCTTTTTCCAATTCGTTGACGGAACTGCGGATGCCGTAACGCTCGCGGAGCTCTTCGAGCCGGGCGCGGTTAGAGCGGTTGATGACAAAAATATTTTCCCCGTGCACGCCGCCTTTGGTGATCAGTCCGCGAATGATCGCTTCGGCCATCGAGCCGGCTCCGATAAACGTGAATTTCATATGAGACAAGGATGAGGTCATCTGGGTTACTCCTTTACTGCGTGGAAAAAAGAGAGGCCAAAGGCATGCTCTTATCCACGGATTTGTCCGTTTCCGACAATGCGGAATTTGCTTGAGGTCAAGGCCGGCAAGCCCATTGGACCACGGGCATGCAGCTTCTGCGTGCTGATGCCGATCTCTGCGCCGAAGCCGAATTCAAAGCCATCGGTGAACCGGGTGGAGGCATTATGATAGACGGCGGCCGCATCCACTTCCGTGAGGAAGCGTTCCGCGTTGGCGGCATTCTCGGTGACGATACACTCCGAGTGCATCGTGCCGTGGCGGCGGATATGCTCCAGCGCTTCGTCAAGGCTGTCGACAACCCTCACATTGAGGATGTAATCATTATATTCGGTATCCCAGTCTTTATCGGAAGCGGCCGCGATGGACGGCACAAGCTTCCGTGCGGCCTCGTCGCCGCGCAGTTCCACCCGATGCTGTGTAAACTGTTCTCCAATGATTCCAAGATGACGCTCGGCGAATTTGCGGTGCACCAGCAGCGTCTCCATCGCGTTGCAAACCGAAGGACGCTGAACCTTGGCATTGATGGCGATCTGAAGAGCCATATCCGGCTGCGCGCTTTCGTCAATGAAGGTGTGACAGATGCCGGCTCCGGTTTCGATGACCGGTACAGTGGCGTTTTTCACTACATTTTGAATCAGCGAGGCCCCGCCCCGTGGAATCAGCACATCGAGCAGACCGTTGAGCTTCAGCATTTCGTCGACGGAAGAACGGCTTGGATCCATGATCAGCTGCAGCGCATCCGTAGGGACATCCGTTTGGGCCAGCGCGGCGTGAAGAACCTCCACTATACGTTTGTTAGAGTAAAGGGCGGATGAGCCGCCGCGCAGCACAACCGCGTTACCGGTTTTCAGGCACAAGCCCGCGGCGTCGACCGTAACGTTAGGACGGGCTTCATAGATCATCCCGATGACGCCGATCGGCACCCGCACCTTGCGGATCTTCAAGCCGTTCGGACGTTCGAACTCCTCCAGCGTATCGCCAATCGGGTCGGGCAGCGCTACGACCTGCCGCAAGCCTTCGGCCATGGCTTCGATGCGCTGGACGTTCAGCGCCAGCCTGTCGAGAAGGGACGTGGTGATACCGCTCTCCCTTCCGCGATGCAAATCTTCCGCATTGGCGGCAATGATCGAATCGGCTTCCTGCACCAGGGCATCCGCCATGCGCAGCAAGGCGTTATTTTTTTGCTCCGTTGTCAACAGATTCAGCTTCGGCGCGGCTTGCTTTGCAAGCCTGGCCTTCTCGACCACTTCGCTGGGAGCTAAAGTTTGATCCATGTTCGTCACGATGACCATCTCCTTTAGGATACGATTGATGAATGAACGGCACCGTTCATTTGACCGCTGTAGAGAGCGTAATCCATTCGTCCCGGTGAATGACTTCGATCCGGGAAACGTCAATTCTTTTTTGGACTTCTTCGGTGCTGAGACCCCGGACGGCTTGAAGCTGCCATGCGGCATAGTTCACGACACCGCGGCCGATCGTCCGGAGCGTAGGTCCGGCCACTTCAATGACGTCGCCGGGATGAAAGTCGCCTATAACTTCCTTGACGCCTGCCGGGAGCAGGCTTTTGCCGCGCGTTACCAGGGCAATCTCCGCGCCTTCGTCCACGATAACCTTGCCGTGCGGCTGAGAGTGAAAACCGAGCCACTGCTTTTTCATCGGGAGATTGTGCGCGCTCGTATCAAAGTAAGTGCCCTTACCCGTTCCTTCAACGGCAAGCAGCATATCGCCCGGGTCTGCGACGCGCCCGACGAATACGGGTACGCCGCCGCGCATCGCAATCCGGGCCGCCTCGACCTTGGAGCGCATGCCGCCGGTTCCGACCATGGAGCCGGAGTCGCCGGCGATGCTGTACACTTCCTCGTCAATCTCAGATACGCGGTCGATCCGTTTGGCCCCGGCGTTCTTGCGCGGGTCTGCCGTATACAGTCCGTCGGTATCGGTGATGATCACCAGCCTGCGGGCACGGACGAGATTGGCTACCAGCGCGGACAGGGTATCGTTGTCGCCGAATTTGAGCTCGTCGACGGAGACGGTATCATTCTCGTTGATAATTGGCAGGATGCCGTGCCGCAACAATTCCTCTATCGTCATCTGAGCGTTGTGGATTCGTTTACGGCTTACAAAATCGGAGCGGGTCAGCAGGATTTGTCCGACACGGATCTCATGCTGCCCGAAAGCCGCTTGGTAGGCCTGCATAAGCAGCGCTTGGCCGACGGAAGCGGAAGCCTGCTTCTCGTGCAGCAGCTTGGGACGTACGGTATAGCCCATTTCCCGAAAGCCTGCCGCCACTGCGCCTGAAGTAACAAGCAGCACAGCATACCCTTGTCTGCGGAGCTGAGCAAGCTCCGCGGCAAAAAACCGGATTTTGGCTTGGTTCAAACCGCCTTCATCGGAGGTGAGCGAGCTGCTGCCGATTTTGACTACAATCGTTTGCTGCATCTGGATCACTCTTTTCCTTACTTTGTCTTATCAATACAAAAAGGCCCCGTCCTGCTAAGGACGAAAGCCTCTACTTCCGCGGTACCACCTTACTTGATGAAAAAATCATCCGTCTCCGTCCCCGGTAACGGCAGGGAGTGCCGTCCAACTCTTCGTTGGCCGTTCAGGGGCGGGTTCGGAAGGCTCCACGGTAAATTCTCGCAGCCATCGGAATTTACTCTCTGGACGTGCAGGGGGCTTCCTACTAGTCCCGTCATAACGTTTGCTTTTCATTTAAGAATAACATGCGTGGTAAGGTTTGTAAAGGCGGGAAGCGCGGCCGCCCGGCCGCCGGCCGGATTATCCGAACAAACCGAGCGCTTGGATGCGTGCTATCGCTTCCTTGAGTCTGGCCTCCGTGCTGAGCAGGCCAAGACGGACATAGCCTTCCCCGTGTTTTCCAAAGCCGACGCCCGGTGCGACGACGATCTTCGCTTTGTCCAGCAGCATGTCGGCCAGCGATTCGGAAGAATACCCTTTGGGAACGGGCAGCCACGTAAAGAAAGATCCTTGCGAACGGTTCGCTTTCCAGCCGATGCTGTCGAGCGCTTCGAACAGGGCGTCTCTGCGGCTCTGGTAGACCGAGACAAGCTCCTTTACGCAATCCTGAGGGCCGGTCAGCGCCACGGACGCCGCTTCCTGGATGCCGCCGAACAGACTGCAGTAATAATGGTCCTGAATCAAATTGATCATCCGGACGACCTCGGCATTGCCCAGACAGAAGCCGACGCGCCAGCCGGCCATGTTGTACGTTTTGGAGAGCGTGTAGAATTCGATGCCTACTTCTTTGGCCCCCGGAGTCTGCAGGAAGCTGATCGGCTGCTGTCCGTCGAAGCCGATGGCGCCGTATGCAAAGTCGCTGGCCACTACAATGCCGTTCCTGGCGGCGAAATCGACGGTTTCCTTATAAAAGGAAGCGGGAGCGGTTACGCCCGTCGGATTATTCGGGTAGTTGATAAACATCAGTTTCGCTTTGTTGATCTCATCGGAAGACAGCGCACTGTAGTCCGGAAGAAAAGCGTTCGCTTCACGCAGCGGCATGAAGGCCATACGGGCTCCGGACAGCGCGACGCCGGACCAGTAATCGGGATATCCGGGATCGGGAACAAGACATACGTCTCCGGGGTTCAGCAGGCACTGCGCGATCTCGACAAGCCCGGTTTTGCCGCCGAACAAAATCGCCACTTCCTTTTCCGGGTCGAGCTCGACGCCGTAATCCTCCCTGTACCGCTTGGCTACGGCTTCTTTTAAAAACAAATAGCCGTTAAAGGGGGGATAGCGGTGGTACAGCGGATTTTCCGCAGCTTCCTGCAATGCTTTCACAATATGAGGAGGGGTTGGACGGTCAGGATTACCCTGTCCCAAATTAATAACGTCATGGCCCGCAGCGGTTTGTTCGTTCGCTTTGCGCACGAGCTTGGCGAAAAACTGTGTGGGCAGGTCAACAAGACGCTGCGCAGGTTGAATCGGAAAAGCGCTGACGGCGCTTTGGGCTGCATTATTCATTCGAAAGGTCACTCCAATGGGTTCAAAAATGGTTCGCAAACGCAAAATGATCCTGCGCTTCATATAGATGAAAGGCGGATAAAACTAATGTAACATGAAAAAACCTGCAGGTACAGAAGGTTTGCAAAACCATGAAGGAAAAGGACGAAAAATGAAATAAAAAATGATATAACCGGTCGGCTGACGGCATGTTTCTGCGATCTTCCCGTTCAGGATACACGAAACGTTGGCAGGAATGCGGCGAACAGCAGGAAACATGATCGGAGAAGAGAGGGGAATCGTCTTTTTTAGTAAATATCATTCACTAATTAAAGTAAGGTCAAAACAACGGACTGACTTTGCTGCGGAGCCTGTGCCGGATATATATGTGCTGAATTCATGGCGGACGGAATCATGGTTCGCGGAAAAACATACTATGGTATCGATTAAAAAGTATTGATTTTTTTTCCTTTTGATAATAAAATCAGTTTAGTGAACGGAATTTACCAAAAAGAGGAGGTGAAATCAAATGGAGACTGCAAAAAGCTCCTACGGCAACGTAGCTCATGCTTTAGACATCCTGCTGGCTTTTAAAGATAAAAGCGAGCTTTCTTTGGTTGAAATGTCGGAGCTTTTAAAAATCCGAAAAAGCTACTTGTTAAAAATATTGGATGGCTTAAAGGAGAAGCAATTTATTACCCAGGATTCCAGTACAGGAAATTACCAGCTGGGCTTGGCCTGCCTTGAATTGGGATATGCCTTCGAAAAGCGGTTGGATATTCGCAAGGTGACCCATCCTTCATTGGTAGAATTGGCTAAAGTTACGAATGAACTCGTTCACTTAGGTGTACTGGATGCCAATGTTGTCGTGCTGCTGGATCGGGTCGTTTCGAATGATTCATCCTTACGGTTGCAGTTTCACTTGTCATTAACGTCGCCGCCGTATTCCACGGCACTCGGAAAAGTCTTGCTGGCTTTCAGCGATGAAGCAAAGGTGGAGCATTATTTATCGACGACCAAACTGGAGCCGTATACTTCGCACACCACGGTGGACCCCAATATTTTCCGGCTGGAGCTGGCGCAAATCCGGAAGCTGGGCTACTATCTTTCGTATGAAACTTTCGAAAACGGGATTTCGTGCCTATCCGCCCCGGTGTTTTCCAGAAATGGCTCGATAGCGGCGGCGATCAGCATCTGTGCGCCAACCATTCGAATCATGTCCAAAGAAAAAGAATTGGTAAAGCATTTGCTTGAAACGACTTCCAAGGTATCAGCCAAATTGGGATACGCTCCAATGGAAGTGACAAGCTGACGACGGCGCTTTGGACAAAAAAAGAGGGATCTTTTCATAATAAATGGCAAGCGACCAAACTCCCATTTGAAAAGATGCACCTCCATCATTAAGTTTATCACACCAACGGAAAAAATTGAATGGCAGCATGTTTTTTTAACGTGTGTTCAGCGGTGCAGCATGCCTGTTTTTCGAGTTATTGAAAGCGTTATATTATAAAGGCGGATAGAACTTTGATAGAAAAAATCACTTGCTAAAGCGGGGGATACAATGGCTCAAGTTCAAATTGCAGCTCCACCGGAGATAAATAAGAAAAAAGCAAACAGAGCATTGTTGGCAAGTATGGTTGGAAGCTCCATCGAGTGGTTTGATTTTTTTCTTTACGGTTCCATGGCTGCATTGGTATTTAATAAACTGTATTTTCCCAGCGATGATCCCATAGTAGGCTTACTGCTGGCCTATATGTCGTTCGGGCTCTCGTTTTTCATTCGTCCCTTAGGAGGTATTGTATTTAGTCATATCGGCGATAAAATCGGTAGAAAAAAGACGCTGATGTTAACTTTAATGCTGATGGGCGGAGCAACCGTACTGATCGGTTTATTGCCGGATTATAATGCTATCGGGATTTGGGCTCCTATCCTGCTCGTCTTTTTGAGATTGTGCCAGGGCCTTGGGATCGGCGGGGAGTGGGGCGGTTCCGTACTGTTGGCCGTAGAATATTCATCCAAAAAGAACCGAGGGTTCTTCGGGAGTATCCCGCAGCTGGGCGTACCCGTCGGAATGCTTCTGGGAACTGTTGCCATCTCGCTGTTAAGCAATCTGCCGGAGGAACAATTTCTCTCATGGGGCTGGAGGCTGCCTTTTATCCTTAGCGCTGTATTGATTATTGTAGGTCTTTGGATTCGTAAAGGCATCGAAGAGACGCCGGTTTTCCAGGAAGCAAAAGAGAGCGGCGATATCGCCAAGATGCCGCTGGTGGATACGTTCCGGTATCACTGGAAATCCGTGTTCATTACTGCCGGCGCCAAATTTGTTGAAACCTCGCCCTATTATATTTTTGCTACTTTTGTAATCGCTTACGCTACGGGGTATCTGGGGTATCAAACGTCTACTGTTCTTAATGCCGTAGCCATTGCCAATCTGGTAACCATATTCATGATCCCTTTGATGGGGAAACTTTCGGATAAAGTCGGCAGAAAGCCGCTTTACATTGGCGGAACCATCGCGATGCTGCTGTTTGCCTTCCCGTATTTTTATTTGCTATCGCTGCAGTCTGCCATATGGTTGACCGTAGCGACGATTATCGCGATCGGCATTATATGGGCCCCGCTGGAGGCTGTGATGGGAACGATGTTCTCCGAGATTTTCAGCACGAATATACGTTATACGGGCATTTCTGTCGGGAATCAGTTGGGTGCCGCAGTGTTCGGAGGTACAACGCCGATGGTTGCGCTTGCACTGCTTAATGCTTTCAATGATTCCTGGGTACCGGTAGCTTTATACATTGTCGCCGCCTGCATCATTTCTCTTATTTCGCTTTTTGCCATACGCGAAGGGAAAAATTTGGACTTATAAGCACCACCGGATTCGATTTACCTAAATATATAAAAAAATAATCGGATTGAAATCAAAAAGGAGTGGATGATCTTGTCTTCCGTTTTTTTACCGGTCAGAATTGAATTTGGAATAGGCAGCAGTACGCGTATAGGTAGTGAATTCGATTCACTAAAGTGCAAACGAGTCATGATTGTTACGGATAAAGGAGTCATTCAGTCCGGTTTGCTGGAGAACATGACTCAAAGCTTGGCCGACAGCCATATACAGTTTGCGATATATGACAGGGTACTGCCCGATCCCAATATAGCGTGTGTGGAGCAGGCAAAGGAATTTTATTTTTCTGAACAATGCGACGGCATTTTGGCTGTGGGTGGCGGAAGCTCCATTGATACCGCCAAAGCGGCCGGAGTCCTGGTTACCAATTCGGAACCCATCATGAGCTATACGGGAATAGACCAGATTAAAAATCAGCTTCCGCCGTTGATTACTGTACCGACAACATGCGGGACGGGGTCGGAAGTAACGAATGTAACGGTAGTCACAGATGAGAATCATTTCAAGAAGCCCATTATATCATCCTACATCATCCCGAAAGTGGCTATATTAGATCCGAATTTGCTGCTTAGTCTTCCTCCTCATCTGGTTGCTTCTACCGGTATGGATGCATTGACTCATGCCATCGAAGCTTTAACGAATAACATTCAAAATTGGTATGGGGATTCCTGCGCTTTGGAGGCGATCCGTCTGATCGGCAAATCCTTGAGGCCTGCGGCGGCCAACGGAAACATTACCGATCTTGGCCGGATGCTGTATGCCAGCACATTGGCAGGCATCGCCTTTACCGTATCGCGTTTAGGCCTGGTTCACGCCATGTCGCACCCTGTCAGCGGTTTTGCGGGGATTCCGCATGGTGTAGCCAATGCCGTTTTATTGCCCTATGTGATGTCCTTTAATTTGGTCGGTAATCCGCATGCGTATGCGCTGGCGGCCAACGCCTTGGGGATCTCGCCGCAGGAAAATGAAATGGCGGCCGCCGTGGAGGGAGTAAAGGAGGTTATCAAATTAAACCATCAGCTTGGCATTCCCAAATCGTTTAAAGCACTTGGAGTGAATGAAGAACTGATCCCCGGCATGATCGAGGACACCTTCAAAAGCGGAAATGTCGCTATCAATCCAAGAAGGGTAAGCATAAGCGATGTAGAGCAAATCTATAAAAAATCGTTTTCCGGGGACAGCCCGCTGGGATTTATCGAGTGAGAGATAATTTAGAGGAGGAGAAACTATGCGTTATTTAAACTACATTAACGGGCAATGGAAAGAACCGGTTTCAGGAGATTACAAATTGAACTTGAGTCCGCATAATCAGGAGGTTTTGGGAGAATTCCCGTCAAGTTCGGCGGAAGATGTGCAGGAGGCGGCGGCCGCGGCAAAGAAGGCATTTTCTTCATGGAAGAAGCTTTCATTTCAACAGCGGGCATCCTATTTGATCAAAGCAGCAGCCATTTTGAACGAAAAAGTCGAGGAAGTAGGCCGTGACCTCTCGCTGGAAGAAGGAAAAACATTGGCAGAGGGCATTGGCGAGACACGGCGTGCGATCAGTATTCTGGAATATTATGCGGCGGAAGCCCGGCAGCCGATCGGTGAAGTGATCCCTTCCGTCAATGCGGAAACCTTCTTGTATACGACACGTGTTCCGGTAGGCCCTGTCGGATTGATAACCCCTTGGAATTTTCCGATTGCGATTCCGATGTGGAAGATGGCGCCGGCCCTCATTTACGGGAATACCGTGGTGATTAAACCGGCGGACATTACTCCGAAATGCGTTTACCATATCATCAGTGCACTTGATGAAGCGGGACTGCCCGCAGGCGTCGTCAATTGCGTATTTGGCAGAGGATCCGTCATTGGTACGGCTTTGGTTGAGAATCCGCATATCAAAGCGATTTCGTTTACAGGCTCCAACCAGGTCGGCCATCAGATTCAGAATCAAGCCGTAGCTTCGGGCAAGAAGGTCCAATTAGAGATGGGGGGCAAAAATCCGCTTGTGGTGCTGGCCGATGCCGACTTGGAGAAAGCGGTGGACATCGCGATTAGCGGGGCATTTAGATCCACCGGACAAAAATGTACGGCAACAAGCCGCGTTATTGTGGAGGAAGGCATATATGAAGTCTTCCGCGACCGGCTGGTCGAACGTACGAAGCAGTTGAAAGTGGGCAATCCGTTGGATGCGGACACCTTCATCGGCCCTGCCGTATCCCAATCGCAGCTTGACGGCGTATTGGAGCTGATCGAAGCGGGGAAGGCGGAAGCGACATTGCTCTGCGGAGGCGAACGGCCAACGGACCCGTCGCTTGCAAACGGATTTTATGTGCTGCCGACCGTATTCGAAAATGTATCGAGAGATGCGCGAATTGCGCGCGAAGAAATATTCGGTCCAGTGATCGCGCTGTTTAAGGCGAAAAATTACGATGAAGCGATCGAGCTCGCCAACGATACGGAATTTGGCTTGAGTGCGGCGATCTGCACCAACAACCTGACGCTGGCGGAGCGATTTGTCGAAGACATCGAAGCGGGGATTGTGCATGTCAATTCGGAAACGGCGGGCGCGGAGCCGCAGGTTCCGTTCGGCGGCTGCAAGAATTCAAGCACAGGTTCGCGGGAACAGGGCAAGACGGCGATTGAATTCTATACGCAGGTGAAGACCGTTTATAAGGACCGGTTGTAATACGTCCCCGAAATCATTTCATTGTTTATTAAAACTTAATGAATAAGGAAGGATGAACCGCATGATTACCGCCAATGCAAAATCAAAAAAGTCGTTAAAGCATGGGATTATTGATTGCGATTTTCACCAAACCTTAAAAAGTTATGACGACTTAAAGCCTTATCTTCCCAGGGTATGGTGGCCCCGGTTGAGCGCTCCCGAGGCTTCGCTGCCCATAACAATTTTTAAACCCATTCCATTGTCCCGCAGGGATGCGTCGCCGGGCAACGGATTGCCTGCCGGTTCAGACCCGGAATATGCCATATCCGATGCGCTTGACCGCTACAATATCAGCAAAGCGATTCTTACGGGCAGCCTGCTTACGATCTCCGCTCACAATAACCCGGATTACGCGGCGGCTGTGGCCTCGGCATTCAATGACTATACGCTCGACACATGGATTCCGACGGACGATCGTTGGCTGGCCTCGATCCTTGTAGCTACCCAGGATCCGCTCCTGGCGGCAAAGGAAATCGACCGTCTCGGTTCGCATCCGAAAGTCGTTCAAGTGATTATGGCCGTCTCGTCAAGAGAACCTTACGGGCAGCGCCGTTATTATCCAATATATGAAGCGGCTGTGCGCAACAATCTGGTCGTTGCGTTCCACGGCGGCGGCGAAGGAGACGGGATCAATCCTCCCATTTCGGCAGCGGGTTATCCGACAACGAATTTTGAACGCCATAATATTTTGGCGATCCATCATATGTCGCAGATCAACAGTATTGTTTGCGAGGGTGTATTTGAAACCTTCCCAACCCTGAAAATCGCCTTCATTGAGGGAGGCTTGGCATGGGTGCCGCATCTGATGTGGAGAATGGACAAAAATTTCAGGGCCATGCGCAGCGAAGTTCCGTGGCTGAAAAAGAAACCAAGCGAATATATCATTGAACATTGCCGCTTTACAACACAGCCTATCGAGGAGCCGAGCAATCAGGAGCTCATCCAAATGCTCAGCATGATGCGGGCGGAGAAAACCGTCATGTTTGCAACCGATTACCCTCATTGGGACAATGACACTCCAACCTTCGTCCTCCAAAAACTGCCGGAGGAGCTGCGCCGCCGTATAGCCTTTGAGAACGCTGCCGAACTGTATGGGCTGACGGACAGCTATTCCGTAGAGGAAGAAGGTGGCCTGACAGGATGAAGCACGTTGCAGCGGAAGTCGGAGAGATCGCAGTCGGAACATGCAAGATCATCAGCATTGAAGGGCGAAGCATCGGGATTTATTACGATGGCGAGCGTTATCATGCCATTCGCAATGTGTGCCCGCATGAACAGGCGGAGCTGTGCAAAGGCCATTTTTCGGGAACCACGTTGACTTCCAAACCGCATGAATACATTTACGGTATGGAAGGAGAAATTCTGGTTTGTCCTTGGCATGGATGGGAATTCAATGTAAAGACAGGAGCGTCGCTCGTCGATCCGGACAGGTACAGGGTAAAGGTATACGATGTTTCCGTTGAAGAGGACAGAATTGTGGTGCACGTTTAAATTTCCGGACAAATAACCTGGGCCGGACCAATAAATTTGGGCCGGCCAGATTAACCTAAGGAGTGAGATCATTATGGCAGTAAATGAAGTGAAACCTGCAGAGCCTAAAATCAAAATGAAGCGCAGCATTATTGATGTCGACATTCATAATTATACCCCACTTGATGTGATCAAGCAGTATTTGCCCCGGGCTTACCGGGATCAAATCGATTTGTGGGGGTGGCGGCTCCCGGGTTCTTTATATCTGAACGGGGGGATTAAAGTGGGCCAGATGGCCGACTCTGTTCCTCCTGGCGGAGGCTTTCCCGGAAGCGACCTGAATTTCATGAGAGAACAGCTGTTGGATCCGTATCAAATCGAGTATGGGATATTAACCGGCAGCGATTACTCGTGTCAGGCTTCGCCCGATCTCGATTACGCCGCTGCGATCAGCACCGCGATTAATGAATACACATTGGAGCATTGGCTTGCAAAGGACAGCAGGCTGAAAGGGTCCGTATTTATTCCTAAGCAGGATCCGCTGCAGTCCGCAAAAGAAATTCGCCGTGTCGGTTCTCATCCGGATATGGTTCAAGTCATTGTGTCCAGCGGGGCTGAAAAACCGTACGGGCACAGGTACTACCATCCGATTTACGAAGCCTGCGTCGAGCATAATCTTCCTTTTACGATTCATGTCCTGATGGAAGGGGTCGGCATTAACGGGCCGAATACCGGCGCCGGTTACGTCAGCTATTACCCCGAGTATCGGGCCAGCAGACCGATGGTGATGGCGGCGCACCTGGCGAGCTTTATCTATGAAGGCGTTTTCGAAAAATTCCCGACCTTAAAGGTCGTTCTTCAGGAGGCAGGCGTGTTTTGGCTTGCGCCGTATTTATGGAAGCTGGACGAGGATTGGAAAGCGCTGCGCTTCCAAACGCCATGGGTGAAGAAAAAACCGAGCGAATATTTCCGCAGCAATGTGCGAGTGTCCTCGCAGCCGCTTGAGCCGACGCCGAATCCGGAGACGTTTACCCAAATGATGAACGCCGTTTATGCCGACGAGGTCTTAATGTTCTGCACGGATTACCCGCACTGGGATTTTGACTCGCCTGTGAGAGCGTTTCCCAAGTTGGAAGATTCATTATGGGAGAAAATTTTTTATCAGAATGCAGCTGATCTATATGGTCTGCCGGCAAGAGGAGCTCGAAAGGAAGGTGCAAAGTGATGTCTGTTTTTCTGGTTGGCAAGGCATCGGAAATTCCTGAAGGAAAGAAAAAGATCGTTGAAGCGAATGGCCGAAGCATCGGTGTTTATAACATCGCGGGGCAATTTTATGCCATCCGCAACACTTGCCCGCATCAGGGAGCGGCTCTTTGCGCCGGCCTTACGGCAGCATATATTACCTCTACGGGTCCTGGCCACTTTGAATACGAACGTGACGGCGAGATTGTAAGATGCCCATGGCACCAATGGGAATTCGACATTAAAACGGGCTGCATGATCGTGGATCCTAAGATGAGAACGAAGAGCTATGAAGTAACCGTCGAGCGCTACGATGTATCCATTGAAGACAATGAGGTATACATCCATCTGTAACAGCGATGACCATAAAGCCGGCTTGACTTTGACTAAATGCGCGAAGTGAATTTAAATCATAGACTGCCCGTGATCGATCGGGATCATGGGTAGTCTAAATGGGGGAAATATTCATGCAGCAAAAGCAAGAATCAAAAAAACATCGACCAAGGCACTTGTGGCGAGTTTGATCGGAAGCTCGATCGAGTGGTACGATTATTTTCTCTATGGAACGCTTGCAGCACTTGTATTCAATAAAATATTTTTCCCTACGATCGATCCTGTCGTGGGTTTGATGCTCGCTTACACCTCGTTTGCCCTTCCGTTCTTTATTCGCCCGCTGGGCGGCGTCATCTTCAGCCATATAGGGGATAAAATCGGACGGAAAAAAACGCTTGTTCTCACATTAGGATTGATGGGAGGCGCCACGGTTTTAATCGGTTTGCTTCCTTCGTATGAAACGATTGGCGTATGGGCTCCGATTTTGCTTATTACCTTAAGGCTTATACAGGGGCTTGGCATCGGAGGAGAATGGGGTGGCGCCTTGCTGCTCGCAGTCGAGTATGCGCCTAAAGGCAAGAGGGGTTTCTTTGGAAGCGTGCCGCAAATGGGAGTTACCATCGGCCTGCTTCTTGGTACAATATCGATTACGCTGATGACTGCACTGCCTGACAATCAATTTTTGGCTTGGGGCTGGCGTGTGCCGTTTATTTTAAGCGCCGTGCTCGTTCTGCTCGGGTTGTGGATCCGGAAGGGGATCGATGAAACACCCGCGTTTAAGGAAGCCAAAGAAAGCGGAAACATAGCCAAGGTTCCGATTGTTGACACGTTCCGTTACCATTGGAAATCCGTGCTCATTGCCGTGGGTCTCAAAGCCGGAGAAACGGCTCCGTTTTATATTTTCTCGACGTTCATTATTTCCTACGCCACGGGGCATCTGGGATTCACAGCTACACCGGTGCTGAATGCAGTGACCATCGGAACGTTAATTACAACCATCGCGATTCCTTTTATGGGGGCTTTTTCCGATAAAGTGGGACGAAAACCCTTGTTCATCTGGGGAATCGTTGCCATTGTTTTGTATGCGTTCCCATATTTCTATATTCTTTCGCTGGGCTCGACGCTGTGGTTAACGATTGCGACCATCATCGGATTAGGCATCTTGTGGGCTCCGGTTACGGCTGTGCTGGGGACGCTTTTTTCCGAAATTTTCAGTACGAACGTTCGGTACACGGGCGTAACCGTCGGCTATCAATTAGGGGCTGCATTGGCTGGAGGCACCGCTCCGCTGATTGCTACGGCGCTGATGAACGGTTTTAACAATTCCTGGGTGCCCGTTGCGGTCTACATGATGGTGATCGGATTGCTGTCTCTTTTTGCGATATTCAACACGCGAGAAACGAAAGATCTTGCTTTTGAGAGCAACGAAATTGAAAGTACAGAACAAGAGTTTATTCTGATCGCGCAGGGTGAAGTGCAGAAGAGTTAGCGGACTTGCTGCAGGCGACAGGTTAACCTGTCGAAACTCATCATCACCGCGCCGAACTGCAAGGATCATACGGGGCTGCATAGGAAAAAGGTTCAACCGGTCAGGTCTGATCTGACCGGTTGTTTGCATTCTCCTTGTTCATGACATCGCGGAACGTCTCCATGAAAGCAGTGACGGCTTTCGATAAATATCTGCCTTTGCGGTAAGCGATCACCAGCGTCCGCGTGGGCCGGATCGTCAGCGGCAGGTAAGCCGGCGCGAACTCGCTATGTCGTCCCCGGGACACCATAAGCGGCACGAAAGCAATGCCCATCCCTGCGGCTGCAAGGGATTGAACGGTTTCGATGTTGCTGCTCTCGAACACGATGTTGGGAGTAAATCCGGCCTGCTGACACAAATCGAGCGTAATTTGGCGGAAGCCCTGTCCTTTTTTCAGCGTAATGAAAGGTTCGTTCCTCAGTTCGGCGATATCAACCGCTTTGGCCTGTCCATCGGCGCTGTATTGGGCTAACGGATGCGTCTTCGGAACGGTCAGCACAATTTCCTCTTCGATCACGGCTTCATAGTCGAGCGTTTCATCGATAAGCGGCAGCGACAGGAGGCTGATATCGGCCTGCCCGCTTGCGGTCAGCTGCTCCAGATTGGTCGTCGTCTCCTCCACAAGGACGATATCGATCTCCGGATAGCGTGCCTGGAACGCCGGCAGCACCAAGGGCAGCACATGGGCGCCCGTAATGGGCAGGCTGCCGACGACCAGCCTGCCTTTGCGCATTTGGGAGATGTCCTCCATCTCTTTTTTGAGCTGCTCGACCATGTCGAGTATTTTTTGCGCCTTCTCGACAAACAGGGTTCCGGCATAAGTGGCTTCCACGGAGTTCGTGGTTCTCTGAAACAAAAGGACGCCGATTTCTTTCTCCAGTTTGGACAGCTGTTGGCTGAGCGAGGGCTGGGCGATATGCAGCTTTTCGGCGGCCCTGGAAAAGTTTTTGTCTATGGCGATTTGCAGTGCGTATTGCAGTTGTCGAAGCTCCATCATCACCGCTCCTTTACGATTGCTTATAATCAAAAACTATCAATCTTATAGATATTATATCTTGGATCAATGAAGATGGAAATGGTACGATATTACGCATAGGATGCATCATATTATATTGAGGTGGAACCGATGGCAAAAACAATTATCGAAAAAATTTGGGATAACCATGTCATTCATTCGGAACCGGGCAAACCAAGCATTATTTACATCGATCTTCATTTGGTTCACGAAGTGACTTCCCCGCAAGCGTTCGAAGGTCTTCGCATGGCCGGCCGCAAAGTGCGCCGTCCGGATCTGACGTTCGCGACAATGGATCACAACGTCCCGACGAAAGACCGTTTCAACATTACCGATCCGATCTCCAAGCAGCAGATCGACACGCTTGCCAAGAACTGTGCTGATTTCGGCGTGAAGCTGTTTGACCTGAACCACATCGATCAAGGCGTTGTACACGTTATGGGTCCTGAAGTGGGACTGACGCATCCGGGCAAAACGATCGTGTGCGGCGACAGCCATACGTCCACGCACGGTGCGTTCGGCGCGCTGGCATTCGGAATCGGAACCAGCGAAGTGGAGCACGTGCTCGCAACGCAATGCTTGCAGCAGGCAAAACCCAAGACGCTGGAAGTGCGCATCAACGGCAAGCTGAGACCGGGCGTCACGGCGAAGGACTTGATTCTCGGCGTTATCGCCAAATACGGCACGGACTTCGCTACCGGCTATGTCATTGAGTACACGGGCGAAGCGATCCGCGGCTTGTCCATGGAAGAACGTATGACGGTCTGCAACATGTCCATCGAAGCCGGAGCAAGAGCCGGTTTGATCGCTCCGGACGAAACGACGTTCGAATACCTGCGCGGCCGCGACTATGTACCGAAAGGCGAAGCGTTCGATCAAGCGGTTGCCCGGTGGAAGCAGCTGGTTACGGACGAGGGAGCTGTTTACGATCGCGTAGTGGAATTCGACGCGGACAGCCTGATTCCTCAAGTCACCTGGGGTACAAGCCCGGGCATGGGTACGGATATTACGGCCAGCGTGCCGAACCCTGCTGATTTTCCAACGGAAAATGAGCGTAAAGCCGCCGAGAAAGCGCTGGAATACATGGCGCTCACACCGGGAACACCGATGACGGAGATCGCTATCGATTATGTGTTTATCGGCTCCTGTACGAACGGCCGGATCGAGGACCTGCGTGCGGCTGCGGAAGTGGCTCAGGGCTACAAGGTGGCTCCGAACGTTACCGCCATCGTAGTGCCGGGTTCAGGCCGCGTGAAAGCACAGGCGGAAAAAGAAGGACTCGACAAAATCTTTACCGAAGCCGGTTTTGAGTGGCGTGATGCGGGCTGCAGCATGTGTCTGGCGATGAACCCTGACGTGCTTCAACCGGGTCAGCGCTGCGCATCGACCTCCAACCGGAACTTCGAAGGCCGTCAAGGCCGCGGCGGACGTACGCACCTCGTATCTCCGGCAATGGCGGCAGCGGCTGCAATCAAAGGACATTTCACGGATGTGCGCGATTGGAAATTTAAAGTGAAGCAAGAAGCTTAAAATCAATCATTCTCATGTGAGGAGTTAACGACATGGAAGCTTTTAAACAGCATACAGGCCTGGTCGGTCCGGTGGACCGCGTGAATGTGGATACCGACGCTATTATTCCCAAGCAATTTCTGAAGCGCATCGAGCGCTCCGGCTTCGGTCAATTTTTATTCTATGAGTGGCGCTTTGACGAGCAGGGCGCCGTCATTCCGGAATTCAGTCTGAACCTGCCCCGCTATCAGGGCGCTTCGATACTGCTTTCCCGCGCCAACTTCGGCTGCGGCTCTTCCCGTGAGCATGCGCCATGGGCGATTCAGGACTATGGTTTTAAAGTCATCATCGCACCGTCGTTTGCCGACATTTTCTACAATAACTGCTTTAAGAACGGCATTCTGCCGATCAAGCTGAGCGAAGAGCAGGTCGAGGAACTGTTCCAGCGTACGGCAGCGAACGAAGGCTACAAATTGAGCGTTGATCTGGAGAACAAAACGATTAAGGACGGCCAAGGTCTCTCCATCAGCTTCGATCTGGATGAGCATCGCCGCCAATTCCTGCTGCAGGGGCTCGATGATATCGGCCTGACGCTGCAGCATGAAGACAAGATTGCAGCCTATGAAGCGGCTCACCAAGCCTTATAAGCCATTTTTGCAAATGAAAAAGCTGTTGAGAGAATATGCTCAGCAGCTTTTTTGCTGTCCATTTTGTTGTTTGCCGAATGATTTCTTATTGAAGAAAATAACATTAGGGAGATCAGGAAACGAATGAAGATTTTTTACTAAAGGTAAAACAGGGTGGGAATTTACAATCTTATTGATAGGTAATGCCATTTTTCTTTGGTCAAGAGTTTTATCAAAGAAAAATGCGATGACAAATACGCGATCGTGTTGATTGGGCACGATAGTTGATGAGCCGCCTTATCCGTAGGCGGTTTTCTATTGGTCAAGAATCAACAATAGCAAGAGCATGTTTTTTATTTCCATCTTCCAATGTATATAATAGCATTTGTAGTATACATAAAGGGGTGAGGGCCATGATTTTCAACAAAATCGGGATCGTCGGCGCGGGCACGATGGGGCAGGGCATTGCCGAAATGCTCGCCGGCAAAGGGCTTGATGTGGTGCTGATCGACCGCACGCCGGAAAAGCTGCTGCAAGCGATAGAGCAAATCGAAATGAGTTTGGATAAGCAGCTGGAAAAATGGGCGATCACCGCCGCGGAAAAGAAGATGATATTATCGAAGATACAAAAAGAAACGTATGTGCACCGAATGATGGAGTGCGATTTGGTCATCGAGTCGATCAATGAGGATTTGGAGCTCAAGAAGCAGCTTTTCCGGCAGCTTGACGATGTGTGTCCTCCAAACATCATTCTGGCCAGCAACACGTCTACGTTAAGTCTGACGGAGCTGGCGGCGGAAACCAAAGCACCCGAGCGGGTGATCGGCCTTCATTTTCTATATCCGGCATCGAAAATCCAGCTGGTGGAAATTATAAGAGCGCTGAAAACGAGTGATGACACCTTCGTCCGCACGAAGCAGTTTGTGGAAGAGACGATTCAAAAACGCGGGATTCAAGTATATGAATCTCCGGGCTTTGTGACGACGAGGCTATTCTGCGTGCTGATCAACGAGGCGATGCATGTGCTTTCCGAGCGGGTGGCCTCTGCAGAGGATATTGATACGGCTATGCGGATCGGATATGATTTCCATTACGGTCCGCTGGAGATGGCCGACCGGTTCGGTCTGGATTCGGTGCTTGCCTCTATGGAACGCATGTTTCGGGAATTCGGGGATGTGAAATACCGGCCGTCTGTACTGCTGAAGCAAATGGTGCGGGCCGGGCAGCTCGGAACGAAAACGGGACAAGGTTTTTTCCGCTACGATAAGGACGGTGACCGGCTATGATCATTCTAGTCGTTAATGCAGGCAGCTCGTCGCTGAAGTTTCAATTATATCAAATGAAGGATGAAACCGTGCTCGCTAAGGGCAAAGTGGAACGCATAGGGATGGAATCGGCGATTTTACACTTTGAACCTGCAGGAAAACAGGAAATCCGGGAAGTGCGGGAAATATTGGAGCATACGACAGCCTTTCGCAAAGTGATGGATATTCTTGTTCATCCGGTTCATGGCATCCTCCAGTCCGTGGATCAAATTCAAGCGGTCGGGCACAGGGTTGTGCATGGGGGGGAGTCGTTTTCCGGCTCCGTTTTGGTGGACGAGGAAGTCAAACGCGAAATCAAACGCCTGTTCGACTTGGCTCCGCTGCATAACCCGGCGCATATACTGGGGATCCAGGCCGTGGAAGCGAATATGCCCGATATCCCGCAGGCCGTTGTCTTCGATACGGCGTTTCATCAGACGATGCCGCCGACCTCTTATTTGTACCCGATTCCGATGGTGCTCTATAAAAAACACAAAATCCGCCGTTACGGCTTTCACGGCATGTCCCACGCCTATGTGAGCGAACGGGCCGCGGCTTTTCTGGGCCGTCCGCTGAAGGAATTGAAGCTCGTTACCTGTCATATCGGCAACGGCGCCAGCTGCGCAGCCATCTTGGGCGGCCGCTCGATGGATACGAGCATGGGGATGACGCCGCTGGAGGGGCTGATGATGGGTACCCGCAGCGGTGACATCGATCCGGCGATCGTGCCGGTTACGATGAGCAAAGAAGATCTGACGCTGGCGGAAGTGAGTTCGATGTTGAACCGGCACAGCGGGCTCATGGCGATCTCGGGCATCGGAAGCGACATGAGGGAGATCGAGCAGGCGATAAAAACGGGAGACCGCAATGCGTCGCTGGCGTTCGAAATGTACGAATACCGGCTGCGCAAATATATCGGCGCTTATGCCGCCGCAATGAATGGGTTGGATGCCGTTGTGTTTACTGCTGGTGTGGGAGAGAATTCTGCGATGCTCCGGGCTGCGGTTTGCCGGAATTTGAGTTTCCTCGGGATCGAGCTGGATGAGCAAGCGAACGAACGCAAGGAGTCCGGGGAACGGGAAATCACGGCGCCGGAGTCCAAGGTAAAGGCGCTGGTCATTCCCACCAATGAAGAACTCGTCATCGCCAGGGATACATACCGTTTGATTTTACACCGCAATGATGTAGAATAATGAGATAAGGCGAATACCGAACGTCTGTTCATTGATAAATGCTACATAACGAAACACGGGGGAGGATGGTTTCATGAGCCGCAATTTATGTATGATCCGGGACGTGGATCAGCATGTGAACGAAACCGTTACGATCGGATGCTGGCTGCACAATAGCCGATCCAGTGGGAAAATCCGTTTTTTGCAGCTGCGCGACGGTTCCGGTTTTATTCAAGGCGTGGTTGTAAAAAACGAAGTGGATGAGCAGGTATGGGAGGATACGGGCAAGCTTACGCAGGAGAGCTCCTTGTACATCACGGGCGTAGTGCGTGAAGATGCCCGCAGCAAGGGCGGCTACGAGCTGACGGTTACGGGAGTGGAGATCATTCAGCTCACAAGCGATTATCCGATTACACCCAAGGAGCACGGGGTCGATTTTCTGATGGATCACCGCCACCTGTGGATCCGTTCTCCGCGGCAGCGCGCGATTCTGGTGATTCGGGCGCAAATCATCCGGGCGGTGCAGCAGTTTTTCGATGAGCGGGGCTTTCATCTGGTCGACCCGCCGATCCTGACGCCTTCTTCGGCGGAAGGGACGACGAGCTTGTTCCATACCAAATATTTCGATGAGGATGCATTCCTGACCCAGAGCGGCCAGCTCTACATGGAGGCTGCGGCCATGGCGCTCGGCAGGGTTTATTCGTTCGGGCCAACGTTTAGGGCGGAGAAGTCCAAGACGCGCCGTCATTTGATCGAGTTCTGGATGATCGAGCCGGAGATGGCCTTCTTCACGCATGAGGAAAACCTTGAAATACAGGAGCAATTTGTCGCCTACATTGTGAAGTCGGTGCTGGAGCACTGCCGCAGGGAGCTTGAGGTGCTGGGGAGGGACGTATCCAGGCTGGAGGGCATCGAGGCTCCTTTTCCGCGCATTACATACGACGAGGCGGTTAAATTTCTGCAGGAGAACGGCCATGAAATCCAATGGGGGGAAGACTTCGGCGCTCCCCACGAAACGGCGATAGCCCAACAATATCATAAGCCGGTGTTTATTACTCATTATCCGACGGACATTAAGGCGTTCTACATGAAGCCGGATCCTGCACGGCCTGAAGTGGTGCTGTGCGCAGATTTGATCGCGCCGGAAGGATATGGGGAAATTATCGGCGGCAGCCAGCGGATCGACGATCCGGAGCTGCTGGAGCAAAGGTTTCAGCAGCACGAGCTGTCGAAGGAAGCGTATCAGTGGTATCTCGACCTGCGCAAGTACGGATCGGTGCCGCATTCCGGCTTCGGTCTGGGGCTGGAGCGCACAGTGGCCTGGATATGCGGTCTCGACCACGTTCGCGAGACGATTCCGTTCCCGCGGCTGCTGTACCGTTTATACCCGTAATATCCGAAAGGAAGGGCTTGCATGAGAAGGAGCGAACAAGATACGAAGGAGCTGCCGTCCGTGCTGCTCGCGGGCTGGCAGGAGGGGAACGTGAATGTTCCTTATTGGCTGCTCCGGTATTACACGCAGCTTCGGCTGCAGGAGCAGGATGTCATGCTGATTCTTCACGTTATGGCTTTCAAGCAAAAGGAAAACAAGGATTTTCCGACGTTCGAGGAGATCCAGTCGCGCATGTCGATCCCGCAGGAGAAGGTCATTGCCGTCCTGCAAAAGCTGCTGAAGGAAGGGCTGCTGAGGATTGACGAGGAGACGGATCCGTTATCTGCGGTTCACAGCGAGAAATATAATTGGCAGCCGCTGATGGAGCGGCTGGCGGAGTGCCGCCTGGAAGAGCTGCTGGAGGAACGCGCGGCCTTGCGCAGGCAAGCGGGTGCAGACGCATCCGGCAAAAAGGATATCTTTACCATCTTCGAAAAAGAGTTCGGGCGTCCGCTTACCCCGATGGAGCTGGAGTCGATCTCGGGTTGGATGGATAAGGACGGATATCCCGAGGAGCTTATTCTTGCCGGGCTGAAGGAAGCGGTATTCGCAGGAAAGGTGCATTTTCGTTATATCGACCGGATTCTTCTGGAATGGCAGCGAAACCGGATCAAAACCGTAGAACAGGCGAAGGAGCATTCCCAGAAATTCCGTGCACGTTAACCAAGAGACAGCAGGGGTTGTCCCGGGCTGTTCATGAAATCCCTCAAAGGGAAGGACCAAGAGTGTCCTCCTCTTTGAGGGATTTTTTTGTATTGCAGCGGAGGGATGAAGATCACCTATTTCCAAAGAGGAATCGGAGGAAGAGGTCGTATTATGGAAAAAAATTTTAAAAAATAATGATCATTTTGTAACCTTTCTTTGAACATCTACGTCTAAATGGATGGTAGTTACACTTTCTGGCAGATTATAGACAAATCCATAACCGGAAGGAGGGCCCATATGATTCGATGGCTGCGCAGACGACATCAAGACGGGATGCACAGGAAGCCGCTTCCTGAAGTTCCACCGGCACCGCAGGACTTACGCGGGGGGCAAGCGCAGGCGGAAGCGGAGAGCGCCTCTTCGGCACAGGCCCTGATGGACGATCCTTCGGAGCATGAACCGGTTATCGATACGAGCAAACCGCTCCTCACCGTAACCGGTGTGGAACGTTCTTTTTCAGTGGGAGGACATGAACTGCATGTGTTGAAGGGAATTGACATGGAGCTGTTTCCCACACAGCTTGTCATGCTGAAGGGAAGATCCGGCTCGGGCAAAACTACGCTTCTGAATTTGATCGGGGGGCTGGATCTGCCTAACCGCGGGGAGATCCGGTTCAAGGAGCATTGGATTCATCAATGCAGCGACGATCGGCGGACGTACATAAGAAAAACTGAAATTGGATTCATTTTCCAGTCGTTTGCATTAATGCCTCTGTTATCGGCTTGGGAGAATGTGGAGCTGTCGCTGCGGATGGCCGGTCGGCCAAGATCCGAATGGAAGGCGCGCGTGGCTCACTGTTTGGAGCTTGTAGGTCTGGGCAAACGGATGCATCACCGGCCGTTCGAGCTCTCCGGGGGAGAGCAGCAGCGCGTAGCCATTGCCAAAGCGATAGCTCATAAACCCAGTCTGCTGCTGGCTGACGAGCCGACTGCAGAGCTGGATTCGCAAATGGGAGCTCAGGTCATGACCGTTTTTCGGGACATCATCCGAACGGAACGCATGACGATCTGCATGACAACGCATGATCCGACAATAATGGAGGTTGCCGACCGTGTATTCGAAATGGTGGATGGGAAGTTTATCAATAGTTAAAAAAGGGGGAAAGCCTTTCCTGCTCGTATGCATGGCGGCATCGTTGGCCGTTTCTTCGGGCTGCTCGCTTTTGCCAAAAGAAGAGGAGGAAGAAATCGTACCCATCGTCAAGCCGCCCCAGCTTTCCAAAAAACCGGAGTATGTGGTGAAGACGGATACGCTGGAAACGAAGGTGCGCGGCTCCGGGAAGCTGATGGCCACGGTGGAAGAAGACTTGTATTTTACCGATGAGAACAGCCGCCGCATCAAAAATGTTGCCGTAAAGGCCGGAGACCAGGTGACACAAGGCCAATTGATCGCCGAACTGGATGTCACGGAGCTTGAAAGCCAGCTGAAGCAGAAACGGCTTCAGACGCGCAAAGACGAGCTGACCATGATTGAGACGCTGCGCAAGGCCGACGAGATGAGCGCCGAACAGTTGGAGCAGGCGAAGATCGATTTTGAGCTGAAGCGCGAAGAGCTGATTGAACTGGAGAAAACCATTGCGGGCGCAAAGCTTACGGCCCCGTTCTCCGGCACGATCGTATCGGTTTATCTGAAGAAAGGGGATACGGCTAAAGCTTATGATGCGGTAGCAACCATCGCCGACTTGTCCCAGCTGACGGTAGCGGCCACGCTCAGCGGGGAAGACTTGAAGAAAGTGGCGGTCGGCATGGAGGCCATTGTAGATATTAACTCGGCCGGTCAGCACAAAGGAAAAGTACTGCAGCTTCCGAATCCGAAAGCCGATGACGGCAGCGGGGGCGGCGGCTTTCCCGGCGACGGTCAGGGCAGGCAGCCTGATTCGATCGAAAACTATATGATCATCCAATTGGATCCGTTCCCGGAAAACCTGAATCGGGGCACACCGCTCAGCGTATCGGTCATTACGCAGCGCAAGGAGAATGCGGTTGTCATTCCGCTTGCCGCCCTTCGCTCGTATGCCGGCCGAAACTACGTACAGGTTGTGGATGACCAGGGCAGTAAAAGGGAAGTCGATGTGGAAATCGGCCAGCAGACGTCGACCGATGTGGAGATTGTGAAAGGTCTTACGCCCGGGCAGAAAGCAGTGGGACGCTGATGGCAATGCTTCGTTTTTTATTCCGCAAAATGTGGAATACGCGCTGGCTTACGCTCAGCACCTTAGCCGGCCTCATTATGGCTGTTGCGTTTACCACGAGCATTCCCATGTATTCGGACGGTTCGCTCAAGCGGGTCGTCGCTGCAACGCTGGAAGAGAAAAGCCAAGGAATGTCCGCCGGTTCGGTCTTGATCCGCTATCAAGCCTCCGGCAATGACCGGGCGGATCTGTCTGCATTTGCCGATGTCGATGCTTATATCAAAGAAGAGCTGCCGCAGGAAATCGGTTTCCCGGCGGACGCGTACGTTCGCAGTTTGTCCATACGCGGTTCGCAGCTTACCCCTGACGATCCGTCAAAAGTGGATCCGAGCAAGAGAAGGCAGATGACCCTGATGGCACAGAGCGGACTCAAGGAAGAGGTCGAGCTGACGCAGGGGAATTGGTTCTCGGAACAGCCGCAAGACGGCGTTATCGAAGTCGTTATCCATGAGGAAGCCATGTTCCGGGGGGACATGCGCGTCGGCGATGTATTTCATTATCCGATTTCCGGGGGACTCGGCATCGCCCCGCTGAAAGTAAAGATCGTGGGCATATTCAAGCCGAAGAATGATGCTGATCCGTATTGGTTTCAAGGAATAGAAGGGCTCATCACGACCTTTTTTATGAGCGAAACCGGGTTTAACGACGAGCTCTTGACGAAGAAAAAATTCCGCTCAACCTGGCGAACTGGTATTACGCTTTTGATTTGCAGGAAATCAAAACGAGCCAGCTCTCTTCGCTGCAGCGCAAGCTGGAGCGGCTCGACATTACGCTGTACCAGAAGCTGAAGGATACCCGGGTGGACGTATCGTTTATCCCTCTGCTGCAGGAATTTAAAGTACAAAGCCTGCAGCTGCAGATCCTGCTGTTCACTTTAGCCGCTCCCATGATTGCGATGGTATTCTATTACATCGTAATGAATGCCAGACAGTCTCTTGACCGGCAGCGAACCGTCATTGCGGTCATTCGAAGCCGGGGCGGGAGCACGAGACAAATTATATGGATCTATCTGCTGGAGGGGCTGCTGCTCGGAGGAGCAGCTATCATCATCGGTCCCATGCTCGGGTGGTTTATGGCCAAAAGCATAGGTTCATCCAGCGGTTTTCTTACCTTTGTGGACCGGGAGGCCGTTCCGGTCGGCCTATCTGAAGAAGCGCTGCTCTACGGGTTAGCCGCCGTGGTCATTGCTTTGATGGCCAGCGTGATTCCGGCCGTCATTTATGCCAGAGCCTCGATTGTCAGCCATAAACAACAATTGGCGCGCTCTGACAAAAAGCCGTTCTGGCAAAAATGGTTCCTTGATGTGCTGCTGCTGTGTCTGGTCGGATATGGGTATTACTTGTTCGGCCAGCGCCAGGAATTGTTCGCACAGACAGGGATGACGACGGATCAGCTGCAGGTGCATCCGCTGCTGTTTTTCATTCCGGCATTATCGATTATCGGGCTTGGGCTGTTTTTTCTGCGTATCTTTCCGTGGCTGCTCCGTTTCTGCAATTGGCTCGGCAAGCGGGTTCTGCCCGTTCCGATGTACTTAACGCTGACGCAGCTGTCCCGTTCGTCAACGGCCTATTATCCCCTGATGCTTCTGCTGATCCTGACACTGGGTCTTGGAGTGTACAACGCTTCGGCGGCGAGGACGATCGATCTGAACTCGACGGACCGGATTTTGTATGCCTACGGGACAGATGTGGTGATGAAAGCGGATTGGCAGGCTGTCGCCGAAACGCCACCTCAAGCCCCGAATCCGGGAAACGGTCAAGGTCAAGGCCAAGGCAATCCCGGAGGCAGCGCGGGAGGTAACCCGCAAAGCCCCGGGGGTTCGAATCCGGGTCAAGGCCCGGGCAGTCCCGGACAACCGGGCGGTCCCGGAGGCGGCACGGGAGGACCTCCGCCGACAATGCGCTATATCGAACCGCCGTTTGAGGTGTTCCGCCAGCTGGAAGGCGTGGAGCATGCGGCACGTGTCCTGCTGGCAAAAAGCAACGTTGTCGTTTCCGGCAAATCGCTCGGCCAGGGCATGCTGATGGGAATCGATAACGTCGATTTTGCGGAGGTGGCCTGGTTCCGTAAAGATTTGTTTTCTGTGCATCCCAACCATTACTTGAATCTGCTCGGACAATACGAGCAAGCGGTCATTATTCCGACAACGTTTGCCGAGAAGCATCAGATCAAGCCGGGCGATTTAATGAATATTACGATATCCGGCCAACCGGTGGAATTCGTCGTCGTTGCCGCCGTCCCTTACTGGCCGAGTCAATATCCGGAGCAGACGCCGTTTATGATCGCCAATCTGGAGTACATTTATGATCAGGCTCCGGTAACGCCTTATGAGGTTTGGCTGAAGATGAAAGACGGAGCCAAGGTCACGCCGTTGATCGAAACGCTCAGGGAAAAGAAAGTCGACATCGCCAGCGTCAAGGACGTCCGCAACGAGCTGATCTCTCAAAAAAGGCATCCGGCACGCGGAGGGGTATTCGGTATTTTGAGCCTTGGCTTCCTCGTCTCGGTGCTCGTTTCACTGATTGGCTACATCTTGTACTGGTTTTTCAATTTGTCCAGCCGGGTGGTCCAGTTCGGCGTATTGCGGGCGATGGGATTATCGAAACGTCAATTGACAGGCATGCTGCTGCTTGAGCAGACGTTTACCGCAGGCTTGGCGATTGTTCTGGGCTTAAGCATCGGTAAATTGACGAGCTACCTGTTCCTGCCTTTCCTCCAGACGGCAGAGAATGTCAAAATGCAGGTGCCTCCGTTTCGTGTGGTATTCGATGCCAGAGATACCGATCAGCTCTATGTCGTCGTAGCCGTCATGATGCTGACCGGTGCGGGCCTGCTGTTCCTTCATATCAGGCGCTTGCGTGTCCATCAGGCCGTGAAGCTGGGAGAGGAGAAATGATGTAGTGATTCATTGCGAAGGTCTCGTCAAAATATATAAGAGCGACGAAATTGAAGTCGTTGCGCTGCAGGGGCTTAATATTTCGGTAGACCAAGGCGAAATGATGGCGATTATCGGCAACAGCGGGAGCGGCAAATCTACGCTTCTGAACATCTTGGGCGGCCTTGACCGTCCTTCAGCCGGGCAAGTTCGCGTGGGAGAATGGAACCTGCTCAAAATTACGGATGAAGAGCTGGTCCAATATAAGCGCAATACCGTTGGATTCATCTGGCAGAACAATGCCCGTAATCTGGTGCCGTATTTGACGGCGCTTGAGAATGTGGAGATGCCGATGATGCTGAGCGGGAAATATGACCGGCATTACGCTGCACAGCTTCTGGAATGGGTCGGTCTCAAGGATAGGCTGAACAACAAGCTGCAGCAGCTCTCCGGAGGCGAGCAGCAGCGCGTGGCGATCGCCATAGCGCTGGCTAACCGGCCGTCCCTGCTCCTTGCCGACGAGCCGACGGGCTCCGTCGATACGAAGACGTCGGATATGATCATGGACATCTTCCGCCGCTTCAATACGGAGATGGGCGTTACCATTGTGCTCGTAACGCATGATATGGCGCTGGCCGGCAAGGTGGACCGCGTGGTTGCGATCCGTGACGGAATGACGAGCACCGAGTTCATCAAGCGGAATCCGAACCTGGATCAAGCTGCCGCAGGCGGCGGGACGATTCACGATGTTCACGAGGAATACGTGGTGCTGGACCGGGCCGGACGGCTGCAAATACCGAGAGCGTATTTGCAGGCGCTGGGAATCGAAAGCAAGGCGTCCATGGAATTTGACGGGGAGAAGATTATCATCAAAACGCCCAAATCATTGGATGAGACCGCTGTAAAGCTGCATTAAAGTACATTTAAAACCATAAAATCGGAGGGTTTTCAAAAATGAACAAATGGATCAAAAGAACGGCGGCGCTGTCGGTCAGCGTCGGTATGATGACACCTGTACTTGCAGCTTGTACGAGTCCGAACACATCGGACAACACGGAGCGCACACTGCGCATCGCCACGACGATGGGCTATAGCGCGAACGATGAATATTTTCGCCAGCGGTTTACCGAGCTTTATGAATTTGCCAATCCGAATGTGAAGATTGAAATCATCTCGGCCATGGACGACCGCTACATGTATGGCCGACCGGATCCCAACGAAAAGCCCCAGGATCCGCTGGAGAAGCTGAAGGAATTGATGCAGGGCGACAATCCGCCGGATATCGTCATGACCCAGTATGAGCAGCTGCCTGACTTGATCAGCAATAACTTGCTGACGCAGCTTGATCCTTTGATTACAAAGGACAAATTCGATATCAGCGATATCGTCCCGGCGGTGATCGAGGGCATCAAAAAGGTCGGTGAAGGTAAAATCTATGCGTTGGCGCCGACATTCAATTCTTCTGCCGTCATCTATAACAAAAGGTTGTTCGACGAAGCGGGAGTGCAGTATCCGACGGATAAAATGACCTGGGAGCAAACGTTTGATTTGGCCCGCCGGTTGGCCAAGGGAGAAGGGGAGAACCGGAAGTACGGATTCTCATTTTCGACTTACAATATGGGCGGGGACATGTCGTATGCGACGCAGCTTTACACGGCGCCTTTACGGCTGAGAATGTTTGACGACAATGGTGAGAAAATGACGGTCGATTCGGACCAATGGGAGAACGCATGGAAAACGATGCTGCAAATCCACACGGAAAAGCTTGTTCCCGGTCCGCTGGATATGTCCAAAATGAACGGGAGCATAGGTCCGAATGAAAACTATAATCCGTTCCAGCATGACGATTTCCTTTCGGGACGCGTAGCGATGGCGATCATTAACTATGGCGAGCTTGACCGCATCATCGATGTGATGAAGAATGCGGATCGGATTCAAGGCTTTTCTCCGTTCGAATGGGATGTCGTCACGCTGCCCGTTCATCCGGAAGCGCCGGATACAGGCGGATTTATCGGGATGGATGGAATTATGTCGATCAACGCCAAAGCGCAGGATCCCGAGGAAGCATGGAAGTTCCTGAAGTTTATTAACGGTGAGGAATGGGCACGGTTGAAGGCCGGCAGCTCGCATAATATCGTATCCCGGCAAAAATATATCAAGACAAAGGACGGGTTGGACTACAATCAACAAGCATTCACTTCATTAATGCCGGTACCGTTCGAAGACACAAAGCTTTATCTCAAAAATCCGAGATTGTATGAGGTGCAGAGCATAGGCTATCAGAAGCTTCAACAAGTGATGGAAGGCAAGCTTCAGGTCCGTGAAGCATTGAAGCAGTGGCAGACCGAAGGGGACGCCATGATTCAAAAACTCAAAGAGAATCCGAACGGCGAACCGGGTATGCCAGAACCAAGAACGTTGGGTTAACCCCGCTTGACTAACGAAAGGAAATGGAACAAGGAGGTTAGCAGAAGATGAACCGGAAATCCAAGCGAACGAAATCATGCATACTTCTTCTGGCAGCCGCACTTATGCTCAGCTCCGCCGTTCCCGCCTTTGCGGCGGACGGCGGTACGCCTCCTCCCGGCAGCGACGCCGTGATCTCCATTGGAAGCGCACCGGTGCTGGGCAAGGTTGACATCGGGGGCGGCAATTTTTTTGAGTTGAAGAATGTGACTATGCTGCCCGAGCAAGGCGGCAATACGGTAACGTTTACCGTTACGGTCAACAACGGAGGGTCCAGCGACCTGTTGTTTATCGATTATTGGGTCCGGCTGAAGACGAAGACCGGCAATCAAATCTCGGTTCGTGTACTGCCGCAGGATAAAGACAAAAACCGGATCACACCAAAGTCCAGCCAGGACATCAGCTTCTATGCCAGCGTCAATGAAACGACCGGGCTAAAAGACCTTATTTTTGAATTCATCAAATGGGATTTCTCACAGACCAACTTCGAACGCAAAATCGGCGAAGTGGCCGTTCCGGCAAACTACAGCATCGTAACGGCAGCAGGCGGGGCTCATACGATCCAGATTGCCGGCAATCCGGTCAAGACATCCATCAAGAAAGTGCTGCTGAGCAAAAACGAAAAAAACTATACGCCCACGATTGTGATGAATATGGAAAACATTGGCGCCCGAAGCGCGGTGGTTCCCGGGTATCAGTATTTGCTTCGCACAAGCGAAGGATATATGTATCCTTTGGAGGCCAAAGGAATCAAGGATCTCACGATTAATCCGCAGGTGGACAAGGAGATTGAACTGTCCGGCTCCGTACCTGTTTCCGTGAAGCCGGAGAACTGGCAGCTGGTGATCATTCAGCATGCGGCCGATGTGAAGCTGAACCTGCCGATTGCGTATTTTGCGCTGCCTCCGGTATCGGAGGCGGACAGTGTAGACACGGGCAAAGAATATCACTTTTCGAACAAAAAGGGAACCTATACGGCCCGGCTGAATACCGTGCAGCGTTTGCCTTGGGAGGATCAGGACATTTTGACCGCCGGATTCACGCTCTCCAACAACGGTCCGGAATCGCTGCCGATCCCGGACATGGCGGGATACTTTATGCTCGACGGCGCGGTGAAGGTGGAGGCGAAGCTGATCAGGACGGATAAAGTGATAGGTTTGGCTCCGGGCGCATCGGCGCAGTTCCAGTTTATCGGCAAAATTCCGTATACCTACGAATTCGGTGAGGTGAAGCTGGTACTTCAGGAAAAGACCGCTGCCGATGATGCCCAAAACGGAGGAGCGGCGCAGACGGACGATTTGCTGGAATTCGTACATCGTGCGGAGCTGATGAACGTAACGTATAACAACATAGGCGAAGCTCATCATGTGACAAGCGTGGGAAGAAGCGCAAGCTATAAGGTTCGGGAAATCAAAACGTACATCGGAGATACGGCGAATACCTTTGCGGTGATGCTTGAAGTGAAAAATCTGGAGAAGCGTTTCACGGATATCGCCCAGCTGGTCGCCCATATCAAAACGGTGGACGGAACCGTATATCCCGCAGCCGTGACGGAGATCAAGAGCAAGGTCAATCCGGGAGGCACGGCGCTTTTGATGCTGTCCAGCAACGTTCCCAAAACATTCCCGATCACCGGAACGCATGTGATGATCGGTGATGCGGTCACAGAGGATCAGCTTACGGAAATCGGCAAAAAGCCGGATGCCTACGTGAATGCGGCGGCCTTCTGGCTCCCTCAGGAAAACCAGACGGTTCAGGATCATTTCAAAGACATCGATCTGGCTCCTTATAAGCTGTCGCTCAGCAATATCAAGCCGCAAATCGATCAGACGGGGCTGAAGCTGAAGTTCGATTATGAGATGTCCAAGGATTTGCTGCTCGTCTCGAACATGGAAGGCCGAAAGTTAATCATTGAGATCAAAGACGACGAGGATAAACTCAATTTCACCAAGGAGTTTGCTTTTGAAGAAGCGGCTGAAGGAGATTCCTCGAGCGGAGCGGCAGACAGGCTGCAGCTCGGTAAGCATTTGAATGTAGAGATAACGAAGCAGGACAGCGAAATCATATATCAGGTTCAATTTCTGAAGGGTTACAAACTCAATATCTACGATTCCTTTAAGGGTCAGAAGAAGCTGCTCGCCTCGAAGCAGGTCCTATGGTTTGAAACGATAAAATAGATCTTCCTATATATCTGTATTAAAAAGCTTTAAGCCGTCCCTGACACAGCCGATCATTGCAATGCGGGGACGGTTTTATATGAAGACACAGGGTGATTATGAACGTTTGGTTAATTTTGCTTTGGAAGCATTGACAGGTTTTGCAGGATACCTTATGTTTATTATATTTATATCGTTAACAACATTCTTAACGATAATTACATAGATAACCGAGGAGATTATCATGAATTCTAAGCCGCAAAGCTTTGCTGAACTAAAGCAGGCCGCAAGCAATCATCTGTCTCTTTCCTTTGAGACGGACGGTTTCAGTCCCTTGGTCGGGAGAATTTTCGCGCTGCTGCTTTTCGCTCCTGAGCCTTTGAGTCTGCAGGAAATGGCCGATGAGCTCGGAGTGACGAAGGCAGCTGTCAGCGTCCAGGTCCGCGCTTTGGAGAAGCACTGTATGTGCCAGAAAATACCTACCGGCAACGACCGCAAGGATTACTATTACATCGCTGAAGATTTTAGTACGATCACGCTGCGCACGATGCGGCATAAAGTGGAGTCCATCACAAAGCAGGTGGATGAGTCGCTTACGATTTTATCCCAAATCGATAATGTGACGGAGGAAGAGCAAGCTTCTTTTCAAGTAACCAAACGCCGTTTTATTGAGAGCGCGGCGATGTATCGGCTGGTCATGTCGCGGCTCGAAGGCATTGAGGAAGAATGGATTCGGATAAGGGAGCAGCTATAATGTGAAATAACAGGTGTATTATTGAAGGGGATACAGAAAAAAACTCGTCTAAGTAGTCAGCAATCGTAATGGAGGAGTAGAGAGATGAATCATTTATCGAGTTTTTCCATGAAGAACGTCGCAGCCGTCATCATCATTTGCGCGATGTTGTTCGTCGGGGGCGGATATGCCGCTGTAACCATTAATCAGGAAACAATGCCGGATATCTCGCTGCCCATGGTTTTTGTCAGCACGACGTATGTCGCACCTCCCAGAGACGTGATGGAGGATGTGACCAAGCCTTTGGAGAAGGCGATCGTCGGTTTGGAAGGACTCAAAAAAATTACTTCGACCTCCGCTGACAATTTTTCGACCATTCAAGTCGAGCTGGAAAACGGGCGGGATCCTGATGAAGCCAAGCGGGATATCGAAGGCATGCTTTCCAATGTCAGCCTTCCTCAAGGCGCTTCCGAACCCAAGGTGGCCAAATTCGGCTTTAGCTCGATCCCGGTCTACTTTCTGGCGATGAGCGGTCAGAACGGGGTAAATCAGTCTGATCTCGATCGGATTTACAACGATATCATCGATCCTACCTTGAGCACACTTGACGGGATCGACCGGCTGGACGCCGTGGGGAATCAGGAAGCTACCCTGAATATGAAATTGAATATGAATGCGCTCATTAACTACGGCTTGACCCCGGCTCAGGTATCGCAAAGCATCCGTGCCGCCCTTACGACAAGCCCCGCCGGTTCCGTTGATATTAACGGCAATACGCAAATGGTGCGCGTCCGAAGCGATTTGAACTCCATCTATGCTCTTGAAAATATGAAAATCAATACGACGGACGGCAATACGGTACTGCTGAAGGACATTGCTAAAGTCGAAGCCATTTCCGAGTCGACATTCTTGTCCAGATTGAACGGCGAGCCTTCGATCGGCTTGACGCTCTATAAAGCGAAAGACGCGAATACCGTTGAATTTGTCAGCAAAGTCGAAGGTCTGATCGCCAATTGGGAGAAGGAATTTCCTAATGTGAAATTCACCCCGATCATGAACCAGGCCAACGAAGTCAAAAAGTCGATCAACGGCATGTTGGAGAAAGCGGTTCTGGGTGCTCTGTTTGCCTCGCTCATGATCCTGCTGTTTTTAAAAAATATTCGTATGACGATCATTGTTTTGGTCTCTATCCCATTATCCATTTTAATTACGCTGCTCGTTATGGTGCCTTTGGATATTACCTTGAACATCATGACCCTGGGTGGGCTGACTATAGCCATAGGCCGGGTAGTGGACGACAGCATCGTCGTTATCGAGAATATTTACAGTGAACTGGTAAAGACGCATGAACGCAACGAATCGGTCATCAAGCATGCGACATCCCAGGTGGCTTCCGCCATCACCTCGTCGACTTTAGCGACAGCCGGCGTTTTTGTTCCGGTTGCTTTTGTAGGCGGGATCGTAGGTGAAGTGTTCAGACCGTTTGCCATTACGATAGCGGTGGCGCTTCTGTCTTCGCTGGTTGTCGCTTTGACCGTCATTCCCATGCTGGCCAAACTGCTGGTACTGAACCACCAGAAGCTTAAACACCATGAGGAACCGAACAACGGAAAGTTTATGACCCGATATAAAAAGGTTCTTTCCTGGACCCTTGATAATCCAAAGAAAACCGTTTTTGCTTCCTTTCTTTTGTTTATCCTGACCATTGGCGGAACGGTTCCATTCATGGGATATGAGTTTATACCGGAAAGCAGTACGGCAAAAGAAGTGCAGTTTTCCATGGAGATGCCGCGCGGGACGTCCTTTGAAACGATGGATTTAAAGGCTAAGGAAGTGGAGAATATGCTTCTGGCCGCCAAGGATCCGAACAATGAGCCGGCCTTTACCTATGTGAACACCATGGTCGGTTTTGACTACGGGGAGGAACGGATCGCTTATAAAACCTCGATTATGGCCAAAGCATCCGAAGCTTCCGATACGAAACAGCTTTTGGAAGAAATGAAGGTCAAGATTGCAGAGATGATGCCGCAAGGCTCCGAGGTTACCGGTAATTTGACGGAATCGGGCGGCGCACAAACAGGATCGGATTTTATTTACATGCTGAAAGGCGACGATCTGGATCAACTGATGATCGGAGCCGAATTAGTCAAAGAAAAAATGCGCGAATTTCCGGAGCTGACGGAGATCGAGGACAGCTTAAGCGATAAAAAAACGGAGCTGGAGATCAGGGTCGATCAAAACAAAGCGCGTTTGTACGACTTGTCTTCCGGGCAAATTCTGGAGAATATCCGAAGCTGGCTGTCCAAAGACAGTATCGGTGACCTCAGATTCGACAACACCGTATTTAATACGAAGATCATGCTCGATGACGATTTCAAAGACTCGGTGGATAAAATTGGCCAACTCCAGATTAAGACGCCGAGAGGTTCTACGGTCTATTTGAATGAAGTGGCTCAAGTCCGTCAAATCGATTCACCGGCCAACATTACCCGTGAAAATCAGGAACAATATGTAAGAATCACGGCTTCGATCGAAAGCAAGGACAAAGGCGGCGTCAGCAATAAAGTGAGTGCGGCGCTGCGAACCATTGAGCTTCCCAACGGCGTACGGACCGAAGTTCAGGGGGTTAGCGACGACATCCAAAAAACGATTAGTGATATGGTTGTTGCCATGGCCGCGGCCATCGGCATCGTTTATCTGATCATGGTTATCGCCTTTGGGAACGCAAGCGCGCCATTCGTTATCCTGTTCTCGCTTCCGCTTGCCGCTATTGGCGGATTTATAGCGCTTTTGCTAACCGGAGAAACGATCAATATCACATCTTTGATCGGATTTCTTATGCTGATCGGGGTGGTGGTTACGAATGCCATCGTATTGGTCGACCGCGTTCAGCAAAATGTAGAGGCGGGGCATTCCATTCGCGATTCATTGATAGAAGGAGGAGTAAGCCGTTTTCGCCCGATTATTATGACTGCCGGAGCTACGATAACCGCCATGCTGCCTATGGCCTTTGGAGCAGCTGAGGGAGGGCTTATTTCCAAAGGGTTGTCCGTTGTCGTGATTGGAGGTCTGACGACTTCTACCATCCTGACTCTGGTTGTGGTGCCTGTCATGTATGAGTTGGTGGATGGAGCCAAGCAGCGAGTAAGCAGATTGTTCAGGCGGAACAAGAAACAGGCTGTCGCTATGAAGACAGAATCCGTCGCACCTTAATTCAACCTGCGATCGGTATCGATAGATAAAGGAAAAGGAGAATCGGCACAAATGAATCGGACATGGAATCATACAGTCAAACATAGCACCAAAATAGCGGGGGCTGTTGTCATCAGCGCGGCTCTCCTTACGGGTTGTTCTTCTCAGCCCCCGGCGGATGCTACGGCGAATACGGCGGAAGCCCAATTGAAGACCGTAAGGGCGGCGCCCATCGAGAAGAGAAAAATCAGTGAGCCTATGGAACAAGTGGCCGACGTCATCTCTTCCATACAGATGGATATTGTCACCAAAGCGGGCGGCGACATAAAGGAAATTCTGAAAAAACGCGGCGACATGGTGAATAAAGGCGAGGTGATTTTCCGGCTTGATCCTACGGATGTATTAATTCAAAAGGAAAAGACACAAATCGCTTTGGCCACGGCTCAACAGCAAATCGCCAAAGCTCGTCAAGATTTGGCGGATTCCAAGCTGGACCTGCAAAACGGAATCAAGAAGCTTGAACAGTCCATCAAAGATATGGAAAAAGATTATAACAAGATGCGCAACGATTATGATATGGGGCTTGTGACCAAATTCCAGCTGGAGCAAATGGAGTCGCAGCTTAACAACCTGCGCCTTGATCTGGAGAGCAGTCAGAATAAGCTGAAAACACTTGAAAGCACGAATTCGTTGGCTCAGCTCGAACAGGCTGTCCAAACATCGAACTTATCCATCCGCGAGATCGACCGCACCCTCGAGAATATGGAAGTGAAGGCCACCGTCAGCGGTGTACTGACGGATCTTCCTATCGAGGTCGGTATGTACTTGAATGGAGGGTTCCGTGCGGCCCAGGTACAGCAGCTTGACCCGATCAAAATCAAGGCGGAGCTGACGGAAGAAATGGCTAAGCTGGTAAGGGGCAAGACAGAGCTTACCTTCTATATACCGGGCACGTTGGATCATACGAAAGCCAAGGTGAGCTACTTAGCCGACGTGATGAGCTCTCAATCGAAGTCGTTTACACTGGAATTGGAGGTTCCCAATGGCGACCGTAAGCTGAAACCGGGGATGAAGGCACAAATTCTGCTTACGGAGGAAAGCGAACAGATGGTTGTCACCGTACCTTCGCTCAGTGTTGTGCGTGAAGGCGGAGAAACCTTTGTGTTTATTCTCGTTGGCGACCAGGTGGAGAAGCGGAAGGTGTCGCTTGGACGAGTAAACGATACATTCCAGGAAGTCCTCTCCGGCGTCAGTGAGGGTGAACAACTGATCGTATCTGGACAAAACCAATTAAAGGACAAAGAAAAAGTACAGTTGGCTAAATAACCGACATCAGACTTGACAGGAGGAAACCCAAGTGAAACACAAGCTGAAGAAAACCGTAGCATCTGTTGTAATTACCGCCTCGATGATAAGCACCGGTTACTCCGCTTTTGCGGCCGAGGCTTCAGAACCCGCCGTCAGCGCACAGACGGCCGTTACATACAAATTGACCCAGGTCTTGGATGTCGAGGTCAAAAGCGTATTGAACGAACGCGTACAGGAAGGGACGCGTCTGGGTGTCGTCATCCGGATGAAGAACAACGGCAATGCCGTAACGAGAGTTCCGGAATACGAGCTTCGCGTGAAGACGAGCGAAGGCATTGAATATACGCTGCAGCCTAGCGCCTCCAATGCCAAAGCGATTCAACCGAAAGCCAATACCGAGCTGAGCTACATGACGGTTATCGACCGGACCGACAGCGTCAGCTTAACCGAGGTCAACTGGACGGATGTAGACGTGTATGTCTATCCAAAGAAGGAGACGCTGATCGCAGCCGCTCCGATTCAAGGAGAAACGTGGAAAGGAAGCGATACGCCGATTACGGATCCCGCGGCCGTCAAAAAATGGTCGGACTCCTTCGTGATTCCGTCGGTGATCTCTCCGATTCAATATACACCGGTAGGCATCAACAAAGAATCGACCAAGGAGGGTACATTCTACGTCGTACAGCTTTTGGCTTACAATCCGGCGGACAAAAGAGAGATCGTCCCTGATTTTGTTATCGACGGTAAAACGGACGGCAAGATTTACTCCGGCAGCCGGGTAGAGCAGGGGATCGTTGCCTTGGAAGCAAAAGAAAAAAAATATATCCATTACTCCATTCCCGTTGATCAGGATGCCGTACTCACCAGCTTAAACCTTCTGACTCCCGAGTCGTTTGCCCAGGGCGGGGCAGGGGGGCCGGGAGAGAAGGTGACCTACAATGTGGGACGCCTGAACATTCTGCTTCCGAACCAAGGAAACATCAATAACCATGAGGCTTACACGCTCGGTGCGCCGATGAAATTTGACAGCCTGAGCACCTTGATTCACCCGGATATGGAAGTATCCGTCGTTGAACTGAACATGCATGAGAATAAAGAGGAAGGCTCCAAGAACGTCACGGCCAAATTTAAGCTGACGAACAAGAGCGACCGTCCAATCGCCGTACCGAATTTCCAATCCGAAATCATGAGCGCGGACGGATACCAGTACAGCGGCAGCAAGCAGAGCATCAGCACGCCTTCGGTCCTGCCGAATTCATCGATTACGGTCAGCTTCCAGTATACGGTGCCATTCTCCGAGACGGGCAAAGGACTGGCGCTCCGAGTATTGGACGCCAAGACGGCGGCTCCGTATAAAACAACCATCGCAACTTATAATGTGACGCTTCAACCCGAAAACGAGCAAAACCAATTTAGTGTTTATCCGTTCGATGTGAAGGTAAGCAGCTGGAATATCAGCGCGCTGTATAACTCGACGACGCTTACGCATTCCTACAAAGCCAAATTTTTCTTTGATATCGAGCGTCAGCAGCAGGTTCAGATCGATCCGAGCTTCTCTCATTTGCAGTTTGAGCTTTATGATAATTTAGACCGTTTACTCGGAACGGCAACCGCTCCTTTCATCGGTTCGAACCGGATTGTAAACGGAGAAAACAACTTTACCTTCAGCGGCAATTCCGAGCAGTTTGGTTACCCGTTATCCGTTCGCATCTATGAAGTGTTTACCACAGAGACAGGTGCAGAAGGTAAACGTCTGCTTGGCGTATTCAAGCAATAATCCGACTTTATATTTCATTTCCGGCGAAAGGCGGCCTTCTACAGGCCGCCTTTCGTCTTGCTGTGTACGCCCAGCATGGGCGTCATCTCTAGGGTGAAAGTCCCGAACGGGGGCTGGCGAGCGCCTACCGTAGCTGAGGGCAAGGGTGTCCGCCGCGAGGCGGAATCTGAAGGAAGCCGGAGGCTTGTCCCAGGCTTCTTTTTCCCGCAGGGTAAGATGCGGTTTAAGCAACGGAAAATGGGGATCGTACCTTCTGCGGTAAAGGTCCGCGAATTCACGGATTTCGGTTGACGGAAAGACGGCATGCCATAGAACATATCAATCCCTCCTTTGCTTACATTATAATGGCTTCCGGTCCATCTATCCAAAAGAAAAATGGAAAATAACAGAAATAGCAGTTCGTCCACACCAGCATTCAAACGTTTACATAATATGATACGGACATCCTATTGGAGAAAAGGAGGCTATTACCATGAGACGTCAGGTACACAGCAAGGAAGTCAAAGCCGCGGTATATCAGAAGCTGGAAGAACGCGGAGTCACTATTGAAGACATCGCTCTGATCGTCAGGGAAATCCAGCTGCCTTACCGATTTGGATGAGCAGATCAGCTAACTACATGTCTTGCATCGCGCCTCATTATACTTGTTATATTTTGGAGAGGCTTCCTTAAAATAAGGCAACTTATTTTGGTTAAGCTATTAACAGAACTTTATTTTTCATCTACATCAAGCGGAGTGAGGACAATGAACTGGATTTATTGGGTGAAATTGTACGACAGTAAATTTCAGGCCGGCTGCTTGGCCAAGCGGATGGAAGAAGACTGGTGGATCTACGGTTATGAATGTCCTTCGGAGGTAGAGGTGTTTCGATCCAAAAAAGGGCGTTTTGGCGTAAGGTATATGGTATAATTTTATGCTTGACTTCAACGATTTATTTGGTGTATATTTAATTTTGTCGCTGTCGTAAGCGAAACAATAGCGCGGGGTGGAGCAGCCCGGTAGCTCGTCGGGCTCATAACCCGAAGGCCGCAGGTTCAAATCCTGCCCCCGCAACCAAATACACCAGGGCCCTTAGCTCAGTTGGTTAGAGCGGTCGGCTCATAACCGATTGGTCGGGGGTTCGAGTCCCTCAGGGCCCACCAAATAAGATCTTGCCGGAGTGGCGGAATTGGCAGACGCACAGGACTTAAAATCCTGCGGTAGGTGACTACCGTACCGGTTCGAGTCCGGTCTTCGGCAGTTCTTACAACGATTTTTATAAAGGGTTTTGCTTGGCAATCGCCAAAGCAAAACCCTTTATTCGTATTTTTTTACTATAGGCGAGTGTTTTTTCATTCCCTCGTTCATATACTTATATAATCACATGAAAGAGGAGGGGTTCCATGCCTTCGATTATTTTGGCGCCCATTAAAGTGACTGGTAACGCTGGCGAGCTGGTATTTGGCGATGTCCTGCAAATTACGCCTAAAAGCACATCCAAAGCGAACGCAGGGGCTGGAGGCAGCAATACTGGTGATTTCAGCGCTACGTTTACGCTGATCAGTTTCACGAATACGATCGATCCCGATGTAGCCGATTCGAATAATGCGGGAAACAATTAGGCCGCATATCGTGCCGGCGATGCAGCGTTAGTCCGATGCGCATCTCTCCGTACTGAACGAAAACGGACGGGATGCGCTGATTTGTATTTTACGTAAACCGGATATCGATTTCCTGGTAAGGGTTCTCCGCGCTTTGCTTTCGTATGTGGAGCTGCAGAATGCCGTTTCGATAGACCGCTTTACAGCTTTCGGGAACCACCAGACTGGCCAATCGGATGGTCTGCGTTTTGTTGTCCGGCAGCCCCTCCAGGCGAACTTGGTTCAGGTTCAGCTTAACCCTCAGCTTGCGTGCTTGCGCTTTATCCGGGACATGAACTTTCACAATAACATTGTTGTGAGTATCAAAAATCTCGGTATGAAAATGATGCTTGAGTGAAGGGGAATCCATATTCGGCATCGCTTGCTTCATGACGTTCTTTACATAATTTTCAACCCATGCCATAGGTTCACTCTCCTTCCCCGGGTTCATGGGTCCTGTAAAAGGCAGCTTCCCGCCAAAAAATTGCTCGAAATTTTTCCAATTTATATCGAAGAAATTGTTGTTATTTTTGTTTTCGTCCATGATCATCCACTCTCCTTACTGCTTCAGTATATGAATGTGAAACGCAAAGGATAACCTTGATAACGAAGCAAAACACATACTTTCTGGGATCAGAACATATAATGAATCAAATCCATAACGGGTAAGGTGTTGCTGCCATGCCGGCCATCGTGGGTGCAATTAAGATTGTGAGTGTAGGTACAGGCTCCGTAGTGCACATCGGCGACGCGATCCAATTGGCTCCCAAGACGATAGCCAAAACCTTTGCAGGGGCAGGTTCTTTTAATACCGGCGAAAATGTAAGAACCTACAATGTAGTCAGTTCGACCAATACTTATGATAATGACGTATTCGATTCCAACATTTCCTCGGCGGATAAGGCAGGTGTCGTCTAATTCTATGCAGTTGACCATTCATCAGAATATCGTCATACACCAGCTCAGAATCGGCGCGGTGACGAATTCGTCCGTAGTTCAGATCGGAACAGCCGGAACGATTCGCGCCTTGGCGAATTTGTATAATACGGGAGGGTTTACCGGACCTGCTCCTGAATTGGGAGGGACGTTTGCGGTTCCGTCCGCCGTACCTTTTGTGCCTCTTCCTGCACCTTCCCGTTAACGGAGGAATATTCGATGAATTCATCCTACCCTGAGTCTTACTTTCATCAGTTAAACGAGTATTTGAGGTGGCAAACCGAACGCATCCGGAATTTGGAGGGACGTATCGAACTCATTGAACGAGAACTGGATTCGCTAAAGGGGCAGCGAGGGGTGACTATCGAAAGGATTGAATACAAATTCGACCAATTAAAAGTGGAAACATTGGAAGGCACATTAAATGTAGGCTTGTCCCCGACAGGCTTAGGGACTCAATCATTGGATGACGCCACGGCAGGAGGGCAGGCCATCGGAACCAATACAGCCCGATCGGAATCCTTTGCCCGCATTCAGAAACAGGTCTATGATTATTTGCGGCGATCCTGCCCTGAGGAGCTGGCCGACCTTGAAGCCATGTATGGGGTGGAGTTCGGTCAGGACTTTTCGGATTTTGTCATCGGAGATTTAAAAGGGCAAGCCGCACAGAGGATCGAGTATTATTTGGATTCGATGGTAGACCCTAAGCAGGCGGTGCTTACGATGGAGCAGGAGCAGATCATTACGGATAAAGTCATTGGAGATATCCGTTTGGCGATGAAGCAGTATGTAATGAAAATGAATCAAGAGGGGGGCGCTGCGAATGATTCTAAAGGTGGAAAATAAGGCGCTTAACGTCGGGAATGTGAAGGTGACCGCTGTTGCCAGTTCGTCCGTTTTTCTCATTGGCGATACGCAGGTCATCTATTTGTCCAGTGTGTTCGATACCCCGCCGGAGTCGCTTATTATCGGGCCTCTTGAACCGCTGCCTCTGGAGGAATGAGCATGGCGCTCCCGGTCAGGACCTCGGTGGTAAACCGGGTCATGATTTACAATATCGGTTATGCTTCCGCCTTGAATGCAGGGGATCTGGGAGACTTCTCGCCGGTAACTCTCGCTTTAGCGGTTCATCGGGAGATTCCTGCGTATCACGGGAAGGAAGGCAATCTCAAAGCGTACCCGATTTTCTCGGCGCCTCTCCCGGTACCGAGACAAGCGCGTGAAGTTCGTATGTCCACACATCAGGTTTCAGGTGCTATACATGTCAATAATGTGGAGGTGCTGGCCATTTCCACATCCTCTTTAGTCCAGATTGGATCGATTACATCGATCCGCTCGGAATCCCGAATCAAGCATATCCGGCAGCTGCTCCGCGGCTTACGGCCAAAGTAGACATTTGAGACCCGGGAACGGGTCTTTGTTTTTGTAATGTTTCAGAACAAGCGGGAAGATGAAACTACCAAACAGCATATGGCCGCGGACTCATAAATGGCGTGAACAGCATCGCCGGGACTCCAGCCTAATGTTGATTTATGATATAATAGATGGGAATAGGATGAATGAAGAGAGGAGCGGAATAACTTGGCAGGCAGAAAGGTAGAACATGTCGGTGTCATGGTAAAGGACATCGATACTTCGGTTCGATTCTATAAAGAAGTGGTCGGATTAGAGTTGAAAGATAAGCTGGATCATTCGAATGGAGTGATCAAGCTTGCTTTCCTCGGCTTCGGACAGGCCGGCGAAACGGAGCTGGAACTGATTCAAGGCTATAACGACGGGCTTCCGCAGGAGGGCAAGGTGCATCACCTTGCATTCACGGTCGATGACATTGAAGAAGAGTGGGCCCGGATTAGCCGGATGGACGTTAAGCTCATCGATCAAGAAATTACGACACTGCCTAACGGTTCAAGATATTTCTTCTTTTACGGACCGGATGGAGAATGGATCGAATTCTTTCAATCCACCCGCTCGAGTTGATGCATGAAGAACGACAACGCTGCCGTTCAAAAGAGAATAAATTGCTTTTTGTGTAAATACTTTTATGTGACATGGGACCCGGGCTTTCCCAGAGGCTGCCGATTCTACGGATTCAAGACGAGCGACCTGCCTTCGGCATTGGTAAAGCGATCCTCAGGAAAGCCGTGCATGGCGTTTGAGAAAAAAACTAAAAGCTAGGTGAACAACGTTATGCTGTTCAGCAAAAGTCAAAAAAAACTGATACTGGAGATTCTGCTTAAAGAAAGGCGCCGGTTATTTTCCAAACACAAGGGGGAACTCCTCGATCAAACGATCGATGATTTATCTCAGATGGTACGCAACGAAAATATCAACATAACCGAACCGAAAGATAGCTCCATCGATTGGAGTTCAAGGAATGGGAAACGGAAATAGCAGGTTTCATGTCCATAAGGCATCCCGTAAGGGGCGCCTTATTTTGTAAACCAACGGATGACCATCATGCCGAGCGATAAGACGACACTGATCACAATACACGTAACTATCGGAAAATAAAATTTTACATTCTCTTTCTCCACGACAATGTCGCCCGGAAGCCGGCCAAGATTCAAAAATTTTCCGCCTACGGACCACAGGAGTCCGACGACGATCATAACCACTCCGCCCCAGATCAACAGCTTGGGAATCGAATCCATACTTGCCGCTCCTTATTTTGTAATCAGCTTTAACTGCACCGCTTGTTCTTCTGTTAAAATGAACTCTTCATTAGGCAAAAAATCCTCATCCTTGTCTCTGCCGAAAAGCTTGAGCAGTTCAATCCATACTCCCTTTTCCATCGCCTCGGATGCAGAAATCACAATTTTCATAGAAATTGCCTCCTGTAAGGGTTATATGCTTTATTTTACACGAAAAGGGTTGTTGAAAACACCACTTTTTTGGATGCGGAACCTTCGTCGGATGTCTCCCGTCTACTCTATTAGGAACGTACTGGCGCTTGAAAAGAAGAGGAAAACGATATGAAAAGACAGATGTATAAAATGTTCATATATCTATTGCCCTTGCTATGGTTAGGGATGTCCTATGTAAAGCCATCCTTGGCCTGTGCATGTGCCGGGGAGGATCCGCAGCCAACCCTTTCCGACTGGCTGTATGTATCGGCAGGCGTTGTATGTTTTGCCGGGCTGGTGATCTTGACTATCGTACTAACCGTACGGGTATGGATGAATCACAATACAAAAGACGGGAAAGCTCCCGTCAACGAATGAGTGCTTGCCTGGCTTAGGCTGTCACTGATTTTTGCAATTCCTCCGGTTCGGGGACAGCCTTGCATATTCCGGCGCTGTACATAGTAGAATTAATGTAATGAAAGCCGGTCTTAAAAATTATTTCATTCTTTGTTGACAAGGGAGGATGCACCTTATTACATGCAATGCAATAGTACATAAATGATCTCCTTTCGCGTCGATGTGACAATTATAGACATATTATATGCCCAAAATTGTGATTTAAGACACATTTTTTTATAGATTTTTCTAAATTTTTTTCATATTTAAATGGAACGATAGAAAGGCGAGCGGAAGAAAAAAAGTGCTGTCTAAAAAGTGTTGACTTTTACTCATGAGATTGGTATTATATACGCAGAAATAATATTTGATGTTATGACTTGTTAGCTCAGCTGGGAGAGCACCATCTTGACAGGGTGGGGGTCAGTGGTTCGAGCCCACTACAGGTCATACAGAAAAAGTCCTTGTATTTCAAGGGCTTTTTATTTTGTGATAATTTATAATGTGGTTTCATAGTTGAATAAAAAAGACTCTAGATGCATTTAGAGTCTTGGTCAATGGTTATCATTTAAATCTACGTGTATAAGTCTTAAACTTAATACTATAGTAATTATCACAATTCCGTGTATCTGAAACGGAAACCCTACGAGCAGCAGGAATCTCGGTGAACAAAAATGACTTGATCCGCTTTGCCGAAGGGTTGGTAGGAACGCCCTATCAATTTGCTGCCGGACCTTACGAAAGTACGCATACATTCGATTGCTCTTCCTTCGTCCAGTATGTGTACGGCCACTTCGGAATCAAGCTTCCCAGGTCTTCACGTGCTCAGGCGGAGGTTGGTCAAAGCGTATCCGTAAATCAGCTGCAGCCCGGGGATCTCCTGTTCTTTTATACCCCTGGCCGGTTTGCCAGCAACCAAACGGTAGGTCATGTGGGAATCTATGCGGGTAACGGACAAATCATTCATACCTACGGCGATCCGGGGGTTACGTTAACGGAATTTGATACATACTGGAGAAATCGTTTTTTGTTTGCCAAGCGTGTTGTTTAACTAGATTAGCTTGGGAACGGTTGAAGGGGGACAAGATGAAGATCTGGATGAAGGTGAAGTTAGCCGACACCATCAAATCCTATTCTAAGCATCCGGATTATGATTACAAATGCAGCATAGATGTTTTGGCGTGGGATTCCATGATCGAGGAAGGCCGCAGCGAGCATGAGAATCCAGGCAGACCCGATGAGCGCGGGGAAGTTGTATCGGTCATTATAGGCATTGTCAAGGGGGAACATGCGGAGATCAGGGTGCAGTATGAGCAGGAGGATTATAAAACCAATTTACTTATACAAAGAGCGGTGAAGGAAGGCATGAAGCTGATCAAAGAAAAGCTGGATGCTTATTTAGGATATGAGCCGTTGAATCGATGAAATATGGCGGGGCCGCGGCGGCAAAAAAAATGCGCATAAAGATTTTCGGGATGGACATCATACTATTAACGGTGACAAGAGAGGTGTGGTTCCGTTGGGCGATCTAACGAGCAATACCGTGGAAGTTGTTGTTGAATCGAGATAGAAGCGGAGGTGTGTGCCAAAGACACGTTACTGTAGTACACGTACTGCAAGATGTGAATGAGGTGTAAAACCCGAGCTAATGGAAAGATTCAAGGCAAATACCAAACACTCACCGTTGAAAAGGACTCCGAAAGGGGTCCTTTTTCTATTTTGTGCTGCCTTAAGGTCTCCTTCTTTTTCCTGCTTATTCAATGAATTTTCCATGATAAAATGGATTCGGGTGATGCATATGCTGATTAGTCCTATGCTCCTTGAGTCTCAAGACAATCCTTTCTCAGACCCGGCTTTTATATTCGAACCGAAAATGGATGGGCACCGGCTAATCTTGATCAAGAAGGGTGATGAAACACGGCTGTTTACAAGAGAGCAGACGGAATGTACACGCCAGTATCCCGAACTTCATGATGTTCCTGTGGAAGGTGACGTTATTCTTGACGGCGAGGTCTGCTGTATTGATCCGGATACGGGAGCTTCGGATTTCGAGCTTGTCATGGAACGTTTGCAGTTAACAAAGCGGGAGAAAATCCACTTTTTTGCCAAGCAGCGTCCGGTGCATTATGTGGTCTGGGATATCCTTCAACATAAAGGCCGCGACTTGCGCAATCTTTCATTAATGAAAAGAAGGTCTATCCTTGAATCCGTTATGGCGACAAATGAGCGGTTTCACATCATACTTCAAGTAAATGAAAGAGGCGAGGAGCTTTACAATCTGTTGGTTGAACAATCCATGCAGGGGATGGTTGCCAAGAAAAAAGACAGTCCGTACGTTTCCAGGCGCTCTCATGACTGGTTAAAGATCATGAATTACAAGTACGAGGATGTGTGGATTACAGGGTATCGAAAAGAGGGCATTGGCTGGTTGGCGGAGGTGGAAGATCATGGGCGGAAGCGGCCGGTCGGGATGATTGAATCCGATATATCCCCGCTGCAGAAGAAGGAGTTTTATGATGTCACTCAACAGCTGATTACAGGCGAGGACAATCAATTTGTTTATATTCAACCTTTGATCAAGGCCAAAGTAAAATTTTACCATTGGACTCGCCACGGTTTTTTAAGGAAGCCTTCCTTGGTTGAATTAAAATTTTAATGTTCTTTTCATCTGTTTTAAAGATTACTTTCATGATCACCGGCCATAATGAATAACGTACCCCATCTTTTTATATACATTTTTTGAATCCCCGCTTCGCAGCCATCGACGATGCGGGGAGTTTTTTGTATGAAGGGAAAATTCATTCACACGCTATACCGTCGCCATCCCTGTCCAAACCGCTGCGGTAGCCGGGGTCTCCGCGGTGAAGAGGAGCTTTGCCTGCAGCCTGGACTTCAGCGCATTTGCCGTAGTAGACCTCCTCATTCCGGGATGGCTGGGGCTCGGACGAGATCTGTGCCTTGTTGTCATCGTACCCATGATCCGAGGCATAGTCTTCGATGCTCCAGATCCCGAGCCTGGCCTTCTGGGCTTTCTTCTGGATTTCCCTGAAGCGGTCCACATATTTGACATCCGGAGGAAAAACCGAGACTCTGGCTAATCCTTTTTCAAGGAGCACCTCATTGAACATTTGATCGTCTACATATACGTAGGCCAGAATGCGTCCGTACCGGTCCCGCTGGGAAACATCGCGTTCCAGCTTGACCTCCTTGCCTTCCAGCGTTTTTTTGGCGAGTGCGGAGGCTTCGGGCCCGAACGGCTGCACGGGCTTGTTCGGATGGACGGTTTCGGGCGTATCTACCAGAATCATTCGGACCGTTTCTTCTTTACCCTCCAATTCAACTTTGATCGTATCGCCGTCGACGACCCCGGTCACTTTGGCGGTGGAGAATATCTTGTTCTCTGCTGGCGAGGCGGGAGTTGAGGCGGCTTGTAAATTGCCGCACCCTGAAATCATAATCGCAGCTGCTAATACCATGGCTGAAATTCCGGACCATTTTTTCAATTCAAGCTCCTCCTTAAAAACAAAAAACGAAATAGGCAAAGCCCCTCAGGTGCTACCTCAAGGGGCTTTACCGCGTTTACGGTCATGTTAAAATTACCACGAATAACCATACAGGTCAATAAACTGATCAAAGACAGTCACCTATCGGTTCCTTTTACAATATTCTAAGGTTATAAACAGTGAAGAGGTGAACCTGATGGCTGTTGTTAAAGCTAGGGATCAAGATATTGCGCTCCTTGCAAGATTACTTCGTGCCGAAGCGGAAGGGGAGGGCGAGCAGGGCATGCTGCTGGTCGGCAACGTAGGGATTAACCGCATCCGCGCGAATTGTTCCGATTTTATCGGGATCCGCACCATTCCGCAAATGATATATCAACCTCACGCTTTTGAAGCCGTACTTCACGGGTATTTTTATCAAAATGCCAGGGAGCGGGAAAAACGTTTGGCCCGAAGATCGGTGAACGGGGAACGGCATTGGCCGGCAAAGTTCAGCTTGTGGTATTTCAGACCGCCCGGAGACTGTCCTCCGACATGGTATAATCAGCCTTTTGCAGGACGCTACAAGAATCATTGCTTCTATGAACCGACAGCAGAAGAATGTGAAAATGTATACAATACGTATTAAATCGATCGATAAGCTTATGTGGATTTGGAGCCGGCGTGCTTCTTTTATGGGGGACAAAGCTCTCCAGCAACTTATTGCTGGAGAGCAATAATCAAATTGGCAGAGTTATCTTTTGCGTCTCTTTGCGTTGGCGATGGCTGCCCCTGCTCCATAAGGTCCGCAAGGAACGTGAGATGATATTGGTCCCACATTTCTTTCAATATAAGTGTGAACATGTTTAAAGACGGGGACACAGTGATGACGATTGATCACTTCAATAGGATGAATGACCTGAACAAGCTGCGGATGGTAAAAATCTCTAAAGACTTGAGTGGGTCTTTGGATAATGGGATCTGCTGGCGGGCAGCATTTACCTGGATGAGTCAATTGATATCCCTCCTTATCTGTTTGCAAACAGTATACGTAACATAGGGGGATATCGATTGTTCGTTCGCCTTGATTTTTGTTTTTTTTGGGAAACAAGTATAGGTGCCGGTCTATTTTCCCCAAGTTTCATGATAAATGAGGTCCTTGAGGGATTTTCGTTTTTCCCAGTTTGCGGATTCCAAAATAGGCATGGACGGATATTGATCGGTATATCCAATCGAAATCAATGCGATCGGATCGATATGAGGCGGAATGTTCAGGATGTCGCGGACATCATTCTTTTTATAAAAGCTGACCCACCCCATGGCCAAACCTTCGGCACAAGCGGCCAGCCACATATTTTGAATAGCACAGGCTGTAGACATGATATCGGTTTCGGGAATCGAATTGCGTCCCAATACGTGTGATCCGCCGCGTGTGGGATCGCACGTAATGCAGATCGTGACAGGAGCCTCCTTGATTCCTTCGATTTTGAGACTCAGAAAGTGGTCCTGCCGATTCTCCTCGTAATGGATGGCTAATGCGCGTCTTTCTTTATCCGCCGCCCAAGCCAACCGCTCTTTAACCTCTTTGGAGGTTACCACAATAAAATTCCAAGGCTGCATGAATCCTACCGAAGGACCATGATGCGCTGCATCCAGTAGCCTCATGATGATTTCATCGGGTACCGGATCGGAAAGAAATGTGCGAATATCCCTTCGGGTATAGATAATCTTGTATAAAGCTTCTTTTTCGAATTCAGTAAACATCTCGCTCACCCCGTTCTGGAGGAATCGTTTTTTTTCTCGCTGTTTTATCATATTAGCAAGAAAACGTCTTCATTGTAAATCGGCAGATGGGTCGTGTTCTTTTGCCGGAATGCCATGTGTTTCCGACAAGGCTTATGCTATAATGACAACAGAAGACAAGCTTTTAGAAAGAGGGATTTCATGAGAAATGTACCTGGGATGATGCAGCTGCCGTTCGGGGTTCCGCAAGAGCAGGGAGCGGGCATTGGAACATTGGATTGGGGCGAGCAGGAGTGGGGAACTCACCGTTATCATGTGCGGAGATTAATCCGGGAGTCCGTTCAGCTGCTTGCGAAGCCGGAGAAGGCGGCAGTGCTTGGAGCGGGTAATCACGGCGATGTGGATCTCCCGGGTCTGGCCGTTCATTTTCAGCAGGTGACTGTGCTGGATACGGAAGACAATATGCTGGAAGAATGGCTCAAAGAGACGGGAGGGCTTGCGCTAAGCCGTCTGAAATCGCTCACCAGAGTCGATTATACTTGCTTGGATCACATCTCGTTTTACGAAAAATTTGAGGAAATGCTCATGAATGGGGCTTCCGGTACGGAAATTGCGGACTACCTTCGGGATTGTGTATTCGAGGTACGGCGTTACGAGGCACTGCCTCATTTAAATAACTCCTTCTCACTTGTCGTATCCTCCGGCGTTCATACCCAGTTGTTTTATATAGACGCGCTAACACAGCTTTACAGCCATATGGAACGCTACGCGGAGCAGGACATTCGTCAAATCATTGAGGCGCTCGGTTACTTGCGCAACAGCTTGATATCCGATTATAACCGGCTGCTTCTCTCCCTGGTGAAACCGGATGGAAGAGTGGCGGTGTGGACAGATATGATTTTGCTGGATGAGGACAAGAAGTGGATTGCCGAGGAGTTAAGCCAGCCTCGGGGGGATCGGGAGCGGGCAAGGTTCCTGTTCGAGGCGTTTGGAAAATACGGGATGGAAACAGCCGTTATCGGATTGAAGGACCTTTATGACCGGATGCGTCCCGAGCAGCTGCTGTTTCGAAGCTGGGTATGGCATACGGAAACCGGAAAAACGTATATCGTTGCCGGAATGTCAGGCCATCCCCGTTCATAAGCGCTTAAATTCGAGAAGATCCTCTTCCGTACAAAAGCTGCATCCGGGGAGAACCGTTTTGTTTCGCAGCTTGACGGCCATTTGGTTCAGTACGCCGGTCAGGGCAGCGATATCCGCTTCATTCCATGAGAATTGAATGCTGTATTCATCATGCTCTTCTTCCGATCTCATGCTGCGAACGATGGTGCCGACCGGTTGCATGACGGTAAATTTCAGCTCGACGAGAAGGTTGTCGTCATCCGGCAGCGGAGCTGCGGTGCGGAAGCGGGCCCCGCCTGCGCTCAGGTCCAGCAGCGCGGCTTTGACGATTCTGGATTCAGGCATGAGGCCCTTGTAATCTATCATTTTTAATTCGGCGCACAGCGGATGCTGAAACGGTAAACGAAAAAAATGCCGCCTGTTCGCGTTGCTCATTTAACTACGCCCTTTACATAAATATATGCATACCTTATTCTCCCTTACTATACCGTAAGGGGTTTGTCCGAGGCAACAAGCACCGGCAGCCCAAAAACCGCTTTTCAATAAAGCCGCAATATTTTATAAAGGGAATATGGAGCGCCAATATCGAATACATAAGGACATTGGCGCTAAACTAAATCGATTAAGGGGTTCAGACACACTATGAAAAAGCTGTATAGTCAAATGACGCCCGAGGAACTCCAAACGGAGATGAAACTGCTCCAAGAAGAGATGCAGCGGGCTGAATTTCCGAGCCAGCGTTCGGTGTTGGAGCGCAAGTATTATGCGGCCAAGGCATATACGCTGAATCCGGCCGATTTCCCGCCCGGATTATATAAAGTAGACGGCGAACAACTGCCGTTCGAGGTACATTATGTGAATGGGATTATGGCCTGGGGAACATTGGGGCAAGAACCCGACGCCAGCTTCCCGATTTCCATGCTGACCCGTTTTTCCTGAAATGCCGTTTACTTCGGGAACGATGAGAAAAGTCACCCTCACGGGTATGGAAACCAGCTGACGGCTGGATGTTCGGTTGGTTCGGCTGCACCATAGTGACTGGAAGCGCCGGTTGGATGGAGGCGGGGTTCAAGCTCATACGAAAATTTTTGTCCGGTTTGGCTGAATCTGCCGTTCAGCAGCTTCCGCGGCTGTAGCCGTTGGAAGGGTGATGGTGAATTTGGTTCCCATATTCGGTACGCTTTCCACTTCGATCGTTCCCTCGTGATCCTGTACGATCTTGTGGCAGATCGACAGCCCAAGTCCGGTTCCGGACTCTTTGGTTGTGTAAAAGGGGATGAAAATCTGATCAAGCTCCGACTCGGGGATGCCTTTGCCCGTATCGGTTACCTCAATGACGGCGTTATTGTTCTACAGATAAAGATGAATATATACCGTACCTTGCTCAGGCATAGCCTCGAGGGCGTTTTTGACCAAGTTCAGCAGCAGCTGCAGCATCTTGTCCTGATCCATAAACATGCAAACTCCGTGGCCTTCATCCTTAAAGCCGATTTGATGGCCCAAACGGGTGATTTCCGAATCAAGCAATGAAATGACGCGGCTAATGCAGCTTTCAATCGTTTGGATTTTATAATGGGTGACATGCGGCTTGGAGAATTGCAAAAATTCGGCGGTCAGCATGCTCATCCGGTTAATTTCATCCATAATCAGGTCGTACCAAGGCTCGATATTGTAATTCCCCGCTCTGGACAGCTGCAAAAATCCTTTGACCGTCGTCAGCGGATTGCGTATTTCGTGCGCCATGCCAGAAGCGAGCTCGCCAACTACGCGAAGCTTCTCGGAACGCAGCATGTGCTCCTCCCGCTTCAGCCAGCTTTCCCGCTTCATCATATACAAATTATGTTCGGCTACAAGAATCAGATCGTCTTTGTTCAGTCCGTCTTCAGGATAACTGGCGATACCGAAATTGATTTCGATGCCCGTGAGCTTGGGAAATTCGGAAGCGAGCAGTTGGGTGATCGTATGTATCGTTTTCTTCGGGTCGCTTGCCGTAACCACGATGGCGAATTCATCGCCGCCGTAACGGGCAATCAGGGAAGCGTCAGGGAACATAATACGGAGCAGCTCGGCCGCTTGCTTCAATATTTTGTTGACGCCCTGAAAGCCGTTCGTCGTATTCAGTGACTTTAAATTTTTGCAATCAATCAGAACCAGAATGCTGCTTTCTTTCTGTTCCACAAAAATTCCCATCTGCCGGTGAAATTCCTGAAAGTTGTATAGACCCGTTAGTAAATCGTGGGTGCTCAGGTGCTTTTTTTCATTTGTCAACAACTGCTTCTGCTGCTCGATGGCATACATATATTTCCGGAACAGATAAGCCATGAGCATGCAGCTTGCCGCGGTGAAGACGATGTCGGTTACTGTATATATCGTTACCGTGCTGTAGGTCAGTACGGCAAGGGAATAGGCTGTCATCATCCCTAAATTATAGGATAGCGCCAATGTAAGAGAAGGCGTCTTGTAAAAAATGATGCCCATATGCAGCAAATACAGCGGCAAGATCCAATGGGTTGCGCTGAAGATATGGAGCACAATCAGCAGTACCAGTTGAACGGCATGAGGTACGGGAATGATTTTGCGGGCCGCATGGGACAGCATATAAATGAAAGTTATGCCAATGAGTAAAAGAGGGCTTTCAGTTTGCTGGAAATATAGGGAGGAAGCGCAGATAAAACCAGCATAAATGACGAAGACTGTGCTACCGTTCATAATGAAACTCCAACTCCCGACTAAATCAATTGATAATATATGGATTCTGTATTTGTAAAGTAATTCCTGCCGGGTCACTATCTTTTTTTAAGCGCTTCATTATACTTGGTTCGTCATCGTTTGATTTTTTGGGGAGATAAATCAAAAATAAGCCGGACGGAAAACCGTACCGGCTTATTACGGGTTAGCATCAGAACCCGGGAAGGTTATCGAGATTATTGGACGGATCGCCGTCCGCATTGGAGCGCAGGTGTTCATCCCCGTCCCGTCCGCGGAACACGTTGACATTCTCCAGCTGGCCGTCTTTGGCAAGCTGTTGAGCCTCCAGGTAATCCACCACTTCGCCGTTAGACAGCTTCAGGTCTACAATATCGCCGTCGCCGTTCTTGCGTACGGCAACGACGTGCCGCTTGTTTTGACTCATCGTTGATCGCCTCCTTGTTCATAGCATGCTCAGGAAGGAGGCAAATGATGCCTGCCGTTATCCGAGCACCTCGGCAATCCGGCTGTAGGCCCAATCCAGATCGGATTTGGCGATGGTGAGCGGGGGAGCCAGGCGAATGACGTTGTCATGCGTCTCCTTGCATAATAAACCTTTGTTTTTCAACTGCTCGCAATAAGCGCTGGCCGGTACGGCCAGCTCCACACCGATGAACAAACCGCGCCCGCGGATGTCGCGGATCAGCGGATTGGTTAGCTGGCGGAGAAGGCCGAGAAAGTAGTCTCCGAGCTCCAGGGAGCGTTCGGCCAGCTTCTCGTCCTGCACGACCTGTATGGCGGCTGTCGCCACGGCGCAGGCGAGCGGGTTGCCTCCGAAGGTCGAGCCGTGCGACCCCGGCTCGAACACCTCCAGCACCTCGCGGTCTGCCGCTACGGCGGAGATGGGCAGGACGCCTCCTCCCAGCGCCTTGCCGAGGATGTAGGCATCCGGCTCCACGGATTCCGCATCGCAGGCGAAGCGGTACCCCGTTCGTCCGAAGCCGGTCTGAATTTCGTCGGCGATAAGCAGTACGCGCCGCTGCTTGCAAATGGCTGCGGCCTGCTGCAGGTAGCCGGCAGGAGGGATCACGATGCCGCCCTCCCCCTGAATCGGCTCGACAAGGAAGGCGGCCGTTCGCGGGGTGATGGCGCGTTCCAAGGCCCCCGCATCGCCGTAGGGGATGACGACAAACCCGGGGGTGAAGGGCCCGAAGCCGCGTTTGTACTCCGGATTCGAGGAGAAAGAGGTAACGGTTACCGTTCTGCCGTGAAAGTTGCCTTCGCAAACGATGATTTCCGCCTGGTCCTCGGGGACGTTTTTACGAAAGTAAGCCCAGCGGCGGGCTGCCTTGATCGCCGTTTCCACCGCCTCGGCCCCGGTGTTCATCGGCAGGATCATCGGCTTGCCGGTATAATCGGACAAGCGCTCATAGAACACGCCCTGCCGCTCGTTGTGAAACGCGCGCGAGGTCAGGGTAACGGAGTCCGCCTGATCCTTCAGCGCGCGGATGATACGGGGATGGCGGTGCCCCTGATTGAGCGCCGAGTAGCCGCTCAGCATATCGAGGTATTTCCTGCCCTCCGGGTCATAAACCCATACCCCCTCCGCTTTGGAAATGACCACGGGAAGCGGCTGATAATTCCGCGCCCCGAACCGGTTCGTGCGGCGAATGATATCTTCCGATGTCGGTTTCATGGTGTTCCCTCCTATAAAATACGCTGCCCCAGCAGAGAAGAAATCAGCTCTGCGGCCAGCCTTGCCGTTTGGTTATCGCGTTCCAGCGCCGGATTGACCTCTACCATCTCCGCCGATAGCACGCTTCCGGCTTCGTACAGCAGCTCCAGCGCCAAATGCGCTTCGCGGTAGCTGATTCCGCCTTTGACCGGCGTTCCCGTTCCCGGAGCCTCCAGCGGATCGAGGCTGTCGATATCGAAGCTGACGTGCAGGCCGTCCGTACCCGCGGTTGCTATACGCACCGCTTCCTCCGTGACCCTGGCGATTCCCATCCGGTCGATCTCATGCATGGTGAAGCAGGTAATGCCTTCAGCGCGAATCAGCTCCTTTTCTCCGGGATCCAGCTGCCTGGCCCCGATAATGACCGTATGCTGCGGCCGGATTTTGGGAAGAAAGCCGCCGATCCGCGTCAGCCGATGATGTCCTATGCCAAGCGACGCCGCAAGGGACATGCCGTGAATGTTGCCGGAAGGACTGGTGTCCGGCGTATTCAAATCCGCATGTGCGTCAAACCAGATGACGCCGATGCTTCTATAATGCTGCGCAAGTCCAGCCAGCGTGCCGATGGCGATGCTGTGGTCCCCGCCCAGCACCAGCGGGAAGCGTCCGCGTTCCAGCACGTCCTTTATTTGTGCAGCGAGTGCTTCATTCACCTTTACCGCTTCATTCAGGTGCCTGGGCTCCGCCTGCGGCACGAAGACGCTGCTCTCCTTGGCGATTGACGGGGCAGGGACCGGATCCGGAAGCTCGCAGGAATAGCCCAGCTGCCGCAGCTTCCGTTCCAGGCCGGCCTGAAGGATCGCATCCGGACCTCTCCTTACGCCTTTGCGCCCGGCACCCAAGTCGAACGGCACCCGCAGGATGGATAATTCCGGTTTGCATCTCATAAATGGATACCTCCTATCCGTTCTGGCGTGGTGCTGACGGGCGGTCCCGCCAATTTTTCAATACAAACCACAGATTGGCCGGGCGTTCCGCCACGCGCCGGACGAAATACGGGTACCACATCCGTCCGTAAGGTACGTAACAGCGCACCTTGTAGCCCTCCCGGGCAAGCTGCTCCTGCAGCGGCACACGCACGCCGTACAGCATCTGGAATTCATACCTGCTTGCCGGTATCCCGTTTCTCCTCGCGTAGGTTTTCGTCCAGGCGATGATTTGTTCGTCGTGGGTCGCAACGGCAGTGTAGACGCCGGCATCCAAACGGACCCGAATCAGCCGCTTCATGTTGGCATTTACGTCGTCCATGCTCCGGTAAGTGAGATGCCCCAGTTCACGATAGGCGCCCTTGACCAGCCGCAGATTGACCTTCGCCTTGGTTAACTGCCTGACGTCCAGCCTGCTCCGGTATAAGTAGGCTTGTATAACGGTGCCGACGCGGGTTAAGCCTTCGGCATGAAGGCGGTGCACCATGGCTATGGTATCGTCGGTATATGGTGAATTTTCCATGTCGATGCGTACGAAGTTTGTGAGCTGTTGTGCTTTTTCAACGATATCCCGGATATGGGCGTAGCAGGCCGCCGGGTCTAAAGCCAATCCCATCTGGGTCGGCTTCAAAGAGACGTTTGAATCCAATGCATCGTGGTGAATCCTCTCAAGCAGCGTGACATACTCTCTTTTAAACCGGTCCGCCTCCGCTAAATCGCGAATGCTCTCGCCAAGCAGGTCCAAGGTGGCGGAGATTCCCTTGGCATTCAAACGCCGAATTTGCAGCAGCGCCTCATCGGCTGTTTCTCCTGCGACGAACCGGCTTGCCCCGAGCTTCATCCCGTACCGGTGAGCCATCTTCCCGACGACCCGGTTTCCGGCGAGCGCAAGCAGAGCAGAACGGAACAGTCTGGTACCGATATCCAAACATGAACACCCTCTTTCCGATTTGCTTCTTGTACGCGGCGCGGCGGCATATATTATGTAGCAGAAGGGCAGCAGCGTTGGGTGTTGGATCTGTGAAGCCGGCGCCGCCGGCGCCGTGCTAATCCATTTTATTCGGTAAGCTCCCGAAATGAGACTTGAAATGAAGATGAGCTTTTCCGTAACATGGTAATTCTGAAGAGGAGGGATGATCATGGTAGAGCCTTTTCGCAACGAACCGTTCACGGATTTTAGCCAATCCGGGAACAGAGAGGCATTCGCAGCAGCGCTGAAGAAGGTACAAGCGCAGCTCGGCCAAGAATACGGGCTGCTGATCGGCGGTGAGAAGCTGATGACGGCTCGGAAGGCCGTTTCCGTCAATCCTGCCGATCCGATGCAGGTGATCGGAACAGTGAGCCAGGCGGACACCGCGTTGGCAGATCGGGCGATCCGTGCGGCAGCGCGCGCGTTTACGTTCTGGAAATCGGTGCCTCCGGCGGGGCGGGCGCGTCTTTTATACAAAATCGCCGCGATCCTGCGCCGCCGTAAAGCCGAGTTTTCCGCCTGGATGGTGGTGGAAGCGGGGAAAAGCTGGGCGGAGGCGGATGCCGATACCGCAGAAGCGATCGATTTTCTGGAGTTTTACGGCAGGGAAACGGAACGTTTGGCGCAGCGGCAGCCGCTTACGCGAATACCGGGAGAGGACAACGAGCTTACCTATATTCCGCTGGGTGTCGGCGTAATCATACCTCCATGGAATTTTCCGTTAGCCATTATGGCGGGATTGACATCGGCAGCCGTGGCGGCCGGCAATACGGTGGTGCTGAAACCGGCCAGCGCGACACCGGTTGTGGCTGCCAAGTTTATGGAGCTGCTTCAATTGGCCGGCCTGCCGGATGGAGTGGTCAACTTCCTGCCGGGTTCCGGACAGGAGGTGGGCGATTACTTGGTGGAGCATCCGCTGACCCGCTTTATCAGCTTTACGGGATCCCGCGAGGTAGGGCTGCGGATCAACGAGCTGGCGGCCAAAACCGCACCCGGCCAGCGCTGGATCAAGCGCGTAGTCGCCGAAATGGGTGGCAAGGATGCGATTATCGTCGACAGCGACAGTGACCTGGAGCTGGCGGCGGAGGCCATTACAGCGTCCGCCTTCGGGTTTGCCGGGCAAAAGTGCTCTGCCTGCTCCCGCGCCATCGTACATGAGAGCGTATATGACGATGTGCTTCGCAGGGTGGCAGAACGCGTAAGCCGTCTGCGTGTGGGTGATCCGTCCGATCCTGAGATTGACGTGGGGCCGGTGATCGACGCCAAGGCTCACCTTAAAATTCTCGAATATCTGGAAATTGGAAGCACGGAAGGCAGGGTAGTTTGCGGAGGCGGAGCGGGAGATGCCAAGGGATATTATATTGAGCCGACAGTAATTGCCGATGTCGACGTCAAGGCGCGGATCGCGCAAGAGGAAATTTTCGGACCGGTGGTTGCGTTTATCAAAGCGGCCTCGTTTGACCAGGCGCTCGAACTGGCCAATGATTCGGAGTACGGGCTGACCGGAGCCGTTATTTCAAGGAATAGGGCTCATCTGGAGAAGGCCCGTACTGAGTTTCATGTCGGCAATCTGTATTTCAACCGCAAATGCACGGGAGCGCTGGTGGGAGTTCATCCGTTCGGCGGCTTCAACATGTCGGGAACGGATTCGAAAGCGGGGGGACGCGATTATCTGCTTCAGTTTACCCAAGCCAAGGTCGTCTCCGAACGCTTCTGACGGGAGGGGATCTGCGACAAAACCTGACCCCGGGGGTCAGGTTTTGGAATGCACCCGTTAAGTAAGCTGCGTCCATGGCGCGGTGCAAAGAATATGCTTACGACGGTAATGGATACGTTTTGAACTGTTCTATGAAGGTCATGCGGCCCGTTTTGCCGATAAATTCAGACATATTGTCTCCGTAGTGCATAAGCAGCACTTTTTCCTGCACTTCCTCGGGCAGAGTGAGCAGCTCGTCAAGGCAAGCGTGTACGGTACCGGGACAGAACAATTGACAGTCATGCAGAATGACTTCGCAGCCTTGTTCATGCAATCCGGTCAGCAGCGTCTTGCTAAACCTCATGTCTGCGCTGTAAAACACCTTGCCGTTGAGCAGAAAGGAGTAGCTCGCTTTACCGGGGATATGATCGGTAGGCAGCAGCTCCACGGTCAGTTTCGGATGGATGGAAGTCGGCGTTCGTTCCGCCAAAGCAGCGACTTCGAAATAATCGTTCAAGCCGACAAGGCCCTCCGCCTTATTCTCAAGTCCTCCCCGAAGCGTATGCTCCCACAGGACGGCTTCCAGCGGAGCCGGGACGAGCAGCTTGATTTTACGTTTGAACACATACCTGTACTGAAAAGCAAGTTCTTCGAGCCCGCCCACATGATCCGCATGGATATGTGAGATGAGCACCGCATCGATCCGGTCGAGCGGAATGCCGAGCTCGTACAATGCTCTGGGAGCGGTAATTCCGCAGTCGATTAATAACGTGAAGCCGTCGGCATGAATCAATGCGTTGTTGTTGTAAAAGTTTTTGGCAAATGCGCTTCCCGTACCGATCATTTGAATTTGCAGGCTCATTCGCGATCCTCCACTCGCCTATGGCATACCAGCCGAATATTATTTAATCTACCATGTTTTTTATGAAGGATTCAAGAACATTTTGACAGGTTTTGGATCAGGAAAGAATGGGAGGATAAGGATTGAAAAACGAACATATGTTCTATATAATGAGGTAAAGATCATGAAATTTCGGGTGGGCGAATATGCGGAATAGTGCGATAGAGCCGTGGATTCATCAATATATAGTGACTTTGCATCTGCTTAAAGCGCTGGAGTTGGACCGCAAATACGCCGGAGCGATGAAGCTGTCCCGGATTTGGAACGGATTGTTCGAACGGCTGTCCATTCGGGTGGAGAGGGAGCACGTCGGCATAAAACAGCGGCTGCGCAAGAGCGGATGCCGCATCGTGCTTGAAGAAATCACGCCGGAGCGGAATTATCACGTCATGTACGTGTATCAGGGCTACGAATTTCACTGCTCGATCATGCCGGCCGTGCTCAGGGGCAAGTGTGAAGAGAAGCTGCAGGAACTGCTGGAAGCAAAGGAGTAGGCCCCGCAGACAGCACGGGGAAGACCGGGGAATTTCCCGGGCAAGCGCACGAAACGTCACAGCTCGTCAAAAAGACGGGACATCATTCGACATTCATGTTCGCGTCCTTATTGGCATATTTTGTATAATTAATCAGTGAATACCTTTATAAATAACTACCTGAATCCGTGATAGTTCTTCTGTGAAAAAGAAGAAAAAGAAAGGAAATCGCATCTCCGATGGTGAATTTTAAAGGAACCATGAATGATCCACTTTCACCTGCGAGGTGCTACATATGAGAATCCAATTCACCCAATCTAAGGAAATTCTGTTGACTACGCATGCTGGCCTGGCCACCGTCGGCGCCTTGCTTTCCCATACCCGATTGCCGCAGCGTCTCAATCGCTCCACCGTGAAAGGAATGGAGAACCCGATTCACAGTCATGGCGATGTCATGACCAGCTATCTTGGCTTGCTTTGCCAAGGCAAAAGCGACTTCGACCACATCGAACCTTTCCGAAAAGATCCCGTATTCCAAACCTGCCTCGGTGTCCGCAAGGTGCCGTCAAGCCCGACGCTCCGTCAGCGTCTGGATGCCGCAGCTCAAACGATGAATGCCAACTGGAACGAGATCCTGCTTCAAGAATCCGCCGATCTGATTCGAAACGTAAAAGCACCTGTAACCGGACTGACAGCAGGCGAGCATACGGTGATTCCGCTGGATATCGATGTCTCTCCGTTCGATAACTCCGGTACGAAAAAAGAGGGTGTTTCGTTGACCTACAAAGGCACGTTCGGCTACGCCCCCATTTTCGCCTACCTCGGACAGGAGGGGTATAGCGTGAATGTGCAGCTTCGGGAAGGCAGCACGCACAGTCAGAAGGATGGCGCTGATTTTCTGCGCGAAAGCATCCAGTATGCCCGGCGCATCACGAAAGAGCGCCTTCTCGTGCGGATGGATTCCGCTCACGACAGTCTGGAAAATCTGCAGGTGTGTCATGCTGAGCCAGAGGTCGATTATATCATCAAGGTCAATCTGCGCAATACATCCAAGGAAAGTTGGCTACGGATCGCCGAAGACAAGGGCATGGCCTGTGAGCAGCGCCCCGGCAAGACGGAATACATGGGCGTGATCGCCTTTCCCGAAAAAGGCTTCGATCAAGCCCTTCGTCAAGTGTTTCAAGTGATCGTACGGACGATCGACCGTGAAGGTCAGATGCTCCTGTTCCCGGAAATTGAAGTGAACGTCTATTGGACTTCTCTTACCTGCTCGCCGTGGCGTGTCATCGAGTTGTATCGCGATCACGGCACGAGCGAACAATTTCATAGTGAGCTGAAGACGGATCTGGATTTGGAGCGACTGCCCGCCGGCAAATTCGATACCAACGATCTGGTTTTGCACGCGGGGGTGTTCGCTTACAACCTGCTCCGCATCATGGGGCAGGAAAGCTTGCGCCAAGACGATGCTCCGATTCGGGGAGGCGTACAACGTCGCCGCATCCGCACCGTGATTCAAAACATCGTGTACATCGCGGCTAGAGTCAGCCGACACGCTCGTCAAACGATTTTCAATTTTGGGCGATACAGTCCCTGGTTTCAGACCGTACGACGAGTGTACCAAGCGTTTGCCTGAATCCATTTTTCGCCATCCAGACCAACCCAAACTGCTCTTCCCTGTTCCGGCCTTACCGTAAACAGCAAGGCTTATTGAGCATGCCTTGCTTGATGGATTCTGTCATTTGTAGATTTGTTTTCATCACGAATCTTTAGCTGATGGGGGGATTTCCGATTACTTTTTTCCATATACTGCCCTCTCTGGCGGAGTGGACTTAAGTTTGTCACGGATTCAGGTAACTAGATATAGATTTTTTTTCAAAAAAAGTTTGGGCTTTTCCCACAAACACCGCAACTCTTGCGAACCATCGGAGTATAAGATAACATACCAAGAACACGATGGAGGTTGCTTGAAATGAAGGTGCCGCGATTGCTGACGTTGATGCTGTCGCTTTCCCTCTTCGGGACGACAGGGGTCTACGCCAGTTCCATGTGGGGCGAGTTTGAAGGTTATGTGAAAGCCAAAGTGCTGATTAACAATGCGGAAAGACCGTTCAAGGACGGCGAGACACCCGCTTTTTTGATTAAAGGAAGCACCGTGCTTCCCGTTCGTGCCCTGTCCGAATCTCTGCAAGCTCTGGTCAAATGGGATGACGCCTCGAAGACCGTATCCATTTACAAGCCGAATGTACACATGTTTGTAGCGAAGAAAGTCAATGACGATTATTCCATTAATCAGCCGTTTGGCGGAGTCAAAAAGGGAGACCGGCTGGACTTTGCGGTATTTGCTCAAGTGGACAGCCTGACCATACCGATCCACTCCTTTAAGATTTCCATCATATCGCCTAGCGGCGAGGAAGTGGCGGTTCATGAGAAGGTCGTCGGCGGTCAAAGGGAAAGCTTCTGGTATCCGTGGCCGTTTAACGTGTCGTTTAATGAAGCCGGCAAATATGTAGTGAAATTTTCCATTAAAGATAGCGAAACGGGCAGTTATACCGTAGTCTCGGAGAAACTGATCGTTTCCGGAGAGTAGAACCGAATGAGGATGGCGCTAAACGCCGTCCTTTTTGCTTTTTTAGGGGCTGTTGTGAAGCCTGTTTTGGCGGGCCGGATTTTTGTGCGGAGCCCCGGGCTGTACACGGTAAAGAAATCCGATGATGAGGTTTTCCTTTCATTGACTTGGGACCATGGGCGTGATACGATACGAGGGAACAATATTACTTATTATGACGAAACGAGGTTTTCCCATGAGCGAACATATTCATGACGCTTCCTGCGACCATGATCATGAGGATGATATTTTTATAGTAACCGATGAAAATGGCGTTGAACACGAGATGGTTATGGTATACACCTTTGAAGCAAACGATCGGGCCTATGCAGTGCTTCTTGACCGGAATGATGTAGAGGCTGACGGTGTTATTTTCCGGATTGAAGAAGAAAACGATGAAGCCTTCCTGGCCAGCATTGAGGACGAGGAAGAGTGGGATCGCGTTGTTCAGATTTACAACGAGATCGTGGAAGAACAGCAAGAGCAGTCATAACATCCAAAGCAAAGAACCCTTCTTGAAGGCAAGAAGGGTTCTTTGCTTGAACACGGACATGCAAGAAAAAAGCAGCCTGTCTGTTACCTGCATCATCATAAGTACGTCATTTGCCGGGAAAGATCATGCCCTATTTCCGCGGATTGAAGTACATGACGCGCCCGTTGAATAAATGAAGCTCGGCTTTCCACAGCTTGGCCAAATATTTGCAAAACTCATTGCCCTTTGCTTTATCCCCATGTGTACAGTCATCCGGCAGGACGACCTGTACATAATGGCGCTCTGTACCGGCCTGTGTTTCGGAACCGACACCCATGACGATATATTTGTAGAGGGGGTTTTTTCCTTTTAAATAAAACCATTGGCCCTCCGCCTCGGGCTTCGTTTCCAGCGTATACGGAAACCCTGCATCATCGTACTCCCATTCGAGCTGACGGCCTGTAAGGGCCAGCTGATCCCGGTAATGCATCAGCTGATTCTTCAGTTCATCCAGCGTTAACGAGGAAACGGCGGACCCTTCGACGAACTTAATATAAGCGCTTTGCGCCATGATGAATGCACCTGCCTACATAATGGACTGGAAAGGTTTTCTTGTGTCAAGCACCATGACCATCATAGCATTAAGAAAAACCAAATACAATACTGCTTAAGGCTTTTGCGGACAGCTGAGCAGACAGCAGGAAAAGGGGATACCTATGAACCAAAGCGGATTGTTCAGCGATTATTTGCTGGTTACGGATATGGACGGGACGCTGCTGAACAGCGAAAAGGACATTAGCCCGGAGAATCTTGCCGCAATCGAGCGGTTTACGCAGCACGGCGGACGGTTTACCCTGGCAACGGGGCGCATAGCGTCTTCCGTCAGGCGCTATGTCAACCGGCTGCCGGTCAATGCTCCGGTCATTCTCAGCAACGGTGCCGTCATCTATGATTACGAACGTGAGGAATCGCTGTGGGTGAGGACGCTGCCTGCATCCTGCAGAAATGTGCTGAAGCGGGTCTTGGAACGGTTTCCGGAGCTGGGCGTTGAAATATACGCCAGGGACGGCCATGCGCCCTATATTTTGCAGGACAACGAAACCACGGAGCGCCACCGGCGGATTGAGGGGTTTGCCCTGCAGACGATTCGGTTAACCGATGCACTGTCTGAGCCTTGGATCAAAATACTGTTCGCCTGGGAACCGGCATGGCTGGATGAAGTCTCTGCGGCCGTGAACGAGCTTACAGGGGATGCGGAGGTTGTCTGGGTCCGGTCGGACGATAAATACCTGGAGATGCTGCCGCAGGGGGCGACCAAGGGTCATGCGCTGGAGCAGCTCAGTAGGCAAGTCGGTGTTCCGATGGAGCGCTGTGTGGCGATGGGGGATCATCTGAACGATCTGGAGATGATCCGGCGGGCCGGCATCGGCATCGCCGTTGCCAACGCTCATCCGAAGCTGCTGCAGTCTGCCGTCCATTCCTGCAAGCATCATAACGAGCATGCGGTAGCCGACGTCATTGCCTGGCTGGAGGAGCGGATAAAGCAAAGAGGATGGTAAAACAGAGCAAGGCCAGCCCCAATCCGGGGCGGCCATGCGGTACGTGGTTAAAAAATCGCCGGTGTTTCCACGATAACTTTGATATTTTCGATGCTGCGGTCCTCGGGTCCTTTCACAGGCAGACCGACTTCGATATGCTCCGTAATATAGTCGATCAGATCCTGGGAGATGACTTCTCCCGGCAGGAGAATCGGAATGCCCGGCGGGTACACGTAAATGAATTCCGCGATGATGCGGTCCGCCGATTCCTTGAACGGGATAATTTCGGTATCCCCGTAGAAAGCGTCGCGCGGAGACAGGCTCAGCTGCGGTATTTTCGGTATTTTGATCACCAGCTCATTCGCTTGGCGGATCGAGTAGTTCTCTTGAGAGAGTCTGCGCAGCGCGGTGAGAAGAATGTCGATGTTCTCGCGCGTATCCCCGGGGGTGACCAGGCACAAAATGTTATACATATCGCTAAGCTCGACTTCAATATTGTACTGCTCCCGGAGCCAATTTTCCGCATCGTACCCGGTAATGCCCAGATGACGCACATGGATGCTGATCTTCGTCGGGTCGTAATCGTACGTCGCTTCCTTGCCCAGAATCTCTTCTCCAAAGCAGTAAAGCCCCGGTATGCGGTTGATTTCCTCCCGAGCGTAGGAAGCCAGCTCGAGGGCCCGGTCGGCCAGCTCTTTGCCGTTCAAAGCCAAGTAGCGCCTTGCGCAGTCGAGAGAACCCAGCAAAATGTACGAGGTGGAAGTGGTCGTCAGCATACTGATAATCGTCTTGGCGCGCATGATGTTGACCCGGCCTTCACGGATATTAAGCACGGAGCTTTGCGTCATCGAGCCGCCTAGCTTGTGGACGCTCGTCGCGGCCATGTCCGCGCCTGCCTGCATAGCCGACATCGGCAGCCTGTCGCTAAAATGGATCAACACGCCATGGGCCTCGTCCACCAGCACCGGAATGTTATAGCTGTGAACGACGTCCACGATTTCTTTCAGATTAGCGCACACCCCGTAATATGTCGGATTGATGATCAGCACCGCTTTGGCATCGGGATGAATTTCAAGCGCGCGCCGCACCGACTTGGTCGTTACGCCGTGATCGATCCCCAAGGATTCGTCGCGCACCGGCTTCAGGAACACAGGCTTCGCCCCGGCGAAAATAATCGCTGCCAGCACCGATTTGTGCACGTTGCGCGGCACAATGATTTTGTCTCCTTCCGAGCAAACGGTCAAGATCATCGTCATGATGGCGCCGCTTGTTCCCTGGACGGAGAAAAAGGTGTGGTCGGCTCCGAACGCTTCCGCAGCGAGCTTCTGCGACTCTTCAATGACGCCGGTGGGCTGATGCAAATCGTCGAGTGGAGCTATATTAATCAGGTCGATGGACAACGCGTTATCGCCGATAAACTCCCGGAATTCCGGGTCCATCCCGACCCCTTTCTTATGTCCTGGAATATGAAACTGCACCGGATTACGGCCGGCATGCTCCTTCAATGCGGTAAACAAGGGAGTTTTCGTTTGATCCACAGCTTATCCCTTCCCTTCTTGATCGAATTATCATAAACAAAGCGAAAATAAACAAACAAAATGAGTATAGCAAAATGCGACAAGGATGCAAGCGGTTTTTACGAGCAATTCGGAATTTATCTCGACAAAATCTTCGGGACCTTGATAGTTTGATAATTTTGCAGGTAATTTAACCGGGGGGTTTGTCTATTTTGTTAATCTTACCCGGGTTCGTTTCCATCGACAAATAAGATGTGGTACGATAAAGAAAGAAAACTAATGCAATCGGGAGGAACCCATTACCACATGAACAAACAGCTCGCCATCATCATGGTGCTGCTGATGACGATTTTTATCGGCTTCGGTATCATCATTCCTGTACTTCCCGACGCCGTGACGGGATCGGGAGCGGAGAATTTTCATTTGGGTATGCTGCTTTCGGTTTACTCGTTGGCGTCTTTCCTGATGTCCCCGGTATGGGGAGGGCTGTCCGACCGGGTCGGCCGGCGTCCGCTCATCATGATCGGCGCACTCGGATTCAGTATCAGCTTCTTGCTTTTTGGACTTGCATTGGAAAGCCTTTGGCTTATGTACGTTTCCCGCATATTGGGAGGATTGTTTTCCGGAGCGGCCACCGCTTGCGCTGTCGCTTACGTTGCCGATGTCACATCGGACGAGGACCGGACCAAAGGCATGGGTCTTGTAGGCATGTCGATCGGTTTGGGCTTTATTTTCGGACCTGCGATCGGAGGCATACTCAGTCAATGGGGGATTCAAGTACCGTTCTTCGCTGCCGCCGCGCTGGCTTTGGGCACCTTCGTGTTCGCCTACTTCAAGCTGCCGGAATCGCTGACGGAGGAAAAGCGCAGCAAACCGCAGGAAGCCGGGGCTTCCCGTTGGAGCGCGTTTGTAGGATCGCTCAAATATTTGTATATCCTATCGTTTTTCGTATCATTCTCGCTCGCGGGACTGGAAGCGACGCTGCTTTTGTTCCAGAGAGATCAGATCGGCGCGACGCCGGCACAGCTGGGGATTATGTTTGCGGTCAGCGGCATTGTCGGAGCCTTGATTCAAGGCGGTATCGTACGGCGTCTCATCAAAAAAGGACAGGAGGCCCGTGTGGTCGGAATCGGCCTTGTGCTTTCGGCGCTAGGTTTCGTACTCATTTTATTCTCGTCGAACCTGCTTACGGCTTCGATCTATTTGAGCGTCTTTGCCGCGGGGAACGCGCTGATCCGCCCGTGCGTCACTTCGCTGATTACACAGAAGACCCCGGTCGGGCAGGGCGTAGCGTCCGGCTTAAGCTCGTCGATGGACAGCCTGGGACGCATCTCGGGCCCGCTGTTGGGAGCGGGAATCTATGATTACAGCAGCACTTTGCCGTTCCTTACCGGAGCTCTGCTGTCTGTAGGGGCGCTCTATTTGCTGTACCGCTTCATCGTGTTGGACCGAAACGGCACCCGGGCATCCGCCCAACCGCTTTAACCGACCCAATAAGCCGCCGCATCGAATGTTTCGCAGCGCGGCTTATTTTTTTCGCGTACGGAGTAGTGAAGAGGATAAGATGCAAATCAGCCATGAAATACATAAAAAGACGGGGAGAACCCCGTCAGATTGTTGGCAAAGCCCCGATTTTTTCGGGGCCTTTGTTTATATATCCTCAATATTTTCCAGACCTGCAACGCAAGGCGTTGAAATGAAGCTTAGAAGCAGAAGATCGCCTATGATCCCGCCCTCTTGGCCAGGTACGACAACATCTTTGCGGCTGCTTATCCGGGGGCGGTCGGGATAGCTGCCATCCGAAAATGCTTACGAAAATCATCGTGTACGCCTACACCCAGCGAATCTATTCCTCTCGTCAGATCGCCATGAACCAAAATTCCAACCGATTAACCGCATCATTGACAATGCGGACCAGATGCCCCGCGGGAATATCTTTTTTTCTGTATGGAAACGAGAAGTTAAGAAAACAGGGCCACCTTTGAATGGTTGCTCGCACTTCCATTTTACCAAGGTTTGGCTTCTTTTTGTTTTACAAAATTGAAAAAGGGGTACCCCCGTCACCTCGGTGACTTATGGGACACCCCCGACGGGGAGAACCCCGTCTTTTTATGATGGATTTATTCTGTCTTTTTGTCGCCGACAGCATGCTTGCGATCAACCATTTTCTCGATCCACGGCGTCATCTCGTCCTTGATTTTGCCGATCAGCTGCTCCTTGGTTATGCCCTTGCTCTGAGCGATCTCCGCCAACGATTTGCCGGCTTTAAGCTGCGCCTTTAACTCGTCCTCGGAAATGCCGAGAATGCCGGCCAGCTTGTCCTTGGCAGGCAATATCATATGGTGCTTGCCGCCGTGCGTTCGAAACTTTCCTTCGCCATTCAGCTTATGGTTCACCATAAATTTCAGGTGTTCTCCCATTTTTTGTTTCAGCTTCTCCGCTTTTTCCGCGGTTAGCTTGCCGGAAGCAAGGGCCTCATCGATTTTTTTCGTCCGTTCGGCCTGAAGCTTGGCGATCAGGTCGGCTTCGCTGATCTTTTTCTCCGCTGCAAGCTGCGCCAGCGTCTTGTCCTTCAGCGACTGCTTCAGCGTCTCCTTGTCCATACCGAGAATGGCCGCGGCTTCCTCAAAGATCGGCATCGATTTACTATGTATGCCGCGTGCTTGACCGCCTTTGTTAGCCCATTTTTTATCTTCCGCCGGTTTGTCGGTACTGCCCTGCGATTGGACGGCCGCATCGGGAGTCTCCGCCCGAACGGATTGCTTTGTGCCATAGAGCGCTCCCCCGCAGAGTACCAAGGCAAGCGTCAGGGAGGAGACGATCATTTTTTTGGCGTAAGTCTGCTTCATAGCTACATACCCTCCTTAAGTAGGTTTCGGTTTTCACCAGCTATAGGATATGCAAACAAGGTTAACCTTAGTTTAAAGCAAGCTTAGGCGGAAATTAATTTTGAATGCCTAGGGATAAATGATATAAGGGCAGCAGTTGATCAAAGGTTTCGTTGGCGAGCGCTACGAACTTCTCCCCGTCTTGCAAAACAGGGTCGTTCTTCATGATATTGCGCCCGATCAGCAGCTCTGCCTTTTTCACGTCGCGAAACCGTTCAAGCCCTTGCTTCCATTGGGACTCGTCCAGATCGGACAGCTTCAGCGCATCTTTTTTCATGTGATCGAATGAAAGCAGCATATCCGCCGGCAAACGCCGTTTGATATCGGAGGCCTGCTTCAGAAACTTCCCGGCAATCTCCCTTTTGTTCGGAAGCTCGTATATGAATGCAAGCCAGATGAAAACCCGGTCGTCGAACAGGCCGATCTGAAAATGCGGATGCTGCTTATAGCCGCGTTTATTATTGGCTACAGCCATCCATGTGTCTACCGGCGGATTCACTTTCCTGCGGGCATGCTTTGCAATATGAAGGAACATCTCCAGTCCCGAACGGACGGAAAGAGATGGTAACAGATCATCGCCGAGCGCTTGAAATTTGGGCTGGATGCGGGTTTGAATAGCTTTCATTCTTTCTTCCAGCCCGTCAATCGTAAACGTATCGAAATCCTCCTGGTGAAACCCCTTGAACGTGGTCATGCCGTTTCCCTCCATGCTTCCTTTTTCTCCAAACAATATATCATAATCGAGGGCAGAAGGCCACGAAACGACAGCAGGAATCGACGGTTATCGCCATTTGTATGAAGCAATGGATGGTATAATGCAACGAGGATGTATTGTAAATATTTCAAAATACATGAAAGCATAGAAGTGGGCGAGGACTTATGGGGCTTTTTATTTATTGTGATTGTTTTAGTCATTGGTTTTGCAGGTATTTTTGCAGGTATGATTAGTAACCAATATTCCATGTTGAGAAGAATGGAACGGATGGAAGAGGTTCTACGCGAGATAAACGATAAGTTGAAAAAATAGAGTTTTCTTAACCTTTCCCCTCAGTTCAATAAATTGCTCCGTCATTCAAACACATTTGTGAGCAGAAATGATTTACAAGAAAGGGGAATTTGCAGTTTAATGAAGAAGAAGACCTTAGCATATGAACTTGGGAGGAAAAGATCATGAACATTGACTTGACAGGGAAAATCGCTTTGGTTACAGGTTCTAATGTGGGGATTGGCCGCGCTATTGCCATTGCATTAGCCGAAAGCGGTGCGAAGGTAGGTGTCAATTGCTTGCGCAGCGTGGACCAGGGAGAAGAAACGGTGGCAGCCATACGCGCCGCCGGAGGAGAAGCGGTGCTGGTTCAGGCGGATGTGACCGATCTGGCACAAATCGACCGCTTGGTAAGCGAGGTCGAACGGGCGTTTGGAGGATCGATTGACATATTGGTGAATAACGCAGGCCACTTGGTGCAGCGCGTGGACAATGCCGGGATGACCGAAGAGATTTACGAGAAAATCATGAACGTAAATCTGAAAAGTACAGTATTCATGTGTAAACGGGTTCTTGCCGGCATGAAAGCGAAGGGAGCGGGACGGATCATCAACATGACATCCATTGCCGCGCATAATGGCGGCGGACCGGGGGCAAGCCTGTATGCGGCCAGCAAAGCAGCGATCATGGCCTATTCCAAAGGCTTGGCAAAAGAAGTGGCTTTCAGCGGAATTACGGTCAATAATGTATCTCCCGGGTTTATCGGAAATACGAGGTTTCATGATACCTTTACCACGGATGAAGCGCGTAAGGCTACAGTGGCCGGAATTCCGCTAAAGCGTGAAGGGACGCCTGAGGATGTCGCCGGCGCCGTACTGTATCTCGTTTCGGACTTGGCTTCCTATGTGACGGGAGAGACGATCGAAATCAACGGCGGGCTGCTTATGAGATGATGTAATGTGAGGCAGGTCCCTTTGCCGCCGAGCGCGGAATGAAGCGAAAGCGTATTCACATATGGCGCAAAAAAATAACGGAGCCGCGCAGCTCCGTTTTTCATTTTATTTTACTTGCCCTGCTTTACTTCATCCAATAAAGAGAGGTCGAGGAATTGGCTCAAGTCGAGCTCTTCTTTCTTAACATCCTTAATGTAGCCGGCATTGATGGAGACGGATGCCATTTCTTCAATCGCTTCCTTGCTCACATCTGTCGTCAGGTTCAGGTGGGAGAGCGCCGCCTTGATCAGGTTTACGTCCATCCCTTTGCCGCTGAGTTCCTTCAACCGGTTATTGATCAGCTCATACGATTTGTCGGGATTGTTCTTTATAAATTCAATCGCTTCAGCGTTGGCCTTGACCGCTTGCTTCGCCATTTCCCGGTTTTCTTTCAGGAATTTATCGCTCGCGACGAGAATGGTGAGCGGATAGTTCCCGTTGTTCGGTGGAATTTGGTCCCAAGGCACAATGACCTTGCCGATGCCTTCCTGTTCCATTTGCGTTCCCCACGGCTCAGGAATCAGCGTAGCTTCAATTTCCTTTTGGCGCATGGCGATGAGCGTGTCTGCCGGAGCCCGGGCGATAATTTGCACGCCGGATGTATCCGTCGTTACTTTCAAGCCGTTCTGCTCGAGCAAAAGACGCAGCGAAATTTCGTTCGTACTGCCCTTGGTCGGAATGGCCACAGTCTTGCCGACCAAATCCTTCACGCTGTTGATACCGGAATCTTTACCTGCTACAAGTACTGCGCCTCCGTTGTTGGAACCGGAGATGACGCGGAAATTTTTACTTTTGATATACTGGTTTGTTGCAGGACCCGGGCCTACGAAGCCGAGATCGATTTGATCCGTTGCCAATGCGGTGGAGAAGTCGGAACCGTTGTCGAAAGCCTGAACCTCGATTTTGACGTTATCTCCCCAGTACTTTTGGAACAACCCCTGCTCCAGGGCGATATAGCCCGGGGCATGCGTCACGTTCTTGAAAATGCCGAGACGAACCGTCTTGGCCGCGGCAGCGTCGTTTCCGGCATTATTCGGCGCTTCTGTTTTACCGCCGCATGCCGTTAGTGCCAGCACGCCGGACAGCGCTAATGCGAGTAGTGCGGATTTTTTTTTCATCTGTAAACCCTCTCCTTTTTGGTTGTGTGACCGGATCGATAAGATCCTTATTTTTTGGTGCTGATCAGGCCATAACGGACCAGCAGCTTATCCTCCAGACGCTTGAAGCAGAAATGGTCGGATATCGTACCCAGCACAGCGATGATAATGACGATGCAAAGCATCAGCGCCGTATCCGCCAGATTGCGTCCGTCCTGAAGCAGTTGGCCAAGCCCCACGCCTTTGGCGATCAATTCGCCGGCAACCAGCGCCCGCCAGGCAAACGCCCAGGCAACGCGCACACCAGTCATCATATGGGGGAAAGCGGCGGGGACCATCACCTGATAGAACATCCGCAGTCCATTCCCGGTGCCCATCGTTTGCGCTGCCTTAATATAAAGGGTCGGAATGTTCTTGATCCCGGTCCGGCTCGCCATGGCCATGGTCCAGGTCGCCCCGAGCGTGGTGATAAAGATTACGGCAAAATCGCTCATGCCAAACCAGATAATCGCAAACGGGAGCCAGGCGATGCTCGGAATCGTCTGTAGCGCAACGACCAGAAAGCCGATCGTATCGTCAATAAGACGATAGCGCGCGAACAAAAAGCCGAGCACCGTGCCGACCACGATCGCCAGAATAAAGGCCATCAGAAGTCTCTTCAAACTTTGATAGGTAGCCTCCAGCAGCTGTCCGTGAACCAGCCCGTCATAGAATGCCTGGAAGGTCTGAAGCACGGAAGGGAACTTCCAGCCCCAGTCGAAAATTCTATATCCCGCTTCCCATGCTATCAGCAGAAGAATCAGAAAGAGGCTTCTTCTTAATGCTGTACTCATCGCCCATCTCCTCCTTTACCACTTTTTCAAGTTCATCGGCCAACGCTTCCATAACGCTGGCTTCTACGTGGTGCAAGACGGAATCGGAGTAATCCCGGGGACGAGCCGCCCTCACGGCGAACTCTTTCTTAATCGTGCCCGGTCGGGTCGACATGACGAGCACACGGTCCGAGAGGACAACCGCTTCCCGGATATTATGCGTAATAAACAGAATGGTCTTGCGCGTGCGCATCCAGATTTCTTCTAATTCTTTATGCAAAATCAGTCGGGTCTGCTCGTCCAGCGCCGCGAAAGGCTCGTCCATCAATAAAATTTCAGGGTCCATAGCCAGCGCGCGGGCTATGGCCGCCCGCTGCTTCATACCTCCGGAGAGCTCATGGGGATAACGGTCGGCAAACTTGCTGAGGTGTACCGCTTTAATCTGCTCCATTGCCAAAGCTTCGCGTTCTTTTTTTCCTATGCCTTTTTGTTTTAAACCGAAGGCTACGTTATCGAGAACCGTCAGCCATGGAAACAGCGCATGTTCCTGAAACACAACGACGCGGTCGGGCCCCGGCGTACTGCACGGTTTTCCATTCACGGTAATCGTCCCTTGCTCGGCTTGCTCCAGTCCGGCAACGAGATTCAACAAGGTCGATTTGCCGCAGCCGGAAGGTCCGAGCAGCGAAACGAATTCGCCTTTGTTGATCGTGAGCGATACATTGTCTATGGCCGTAAAGGTGCCTCCCGTGCGCTGATGAAACGTTTTGCTGACGTTTTTGATTTCAATCAACGTGGTCACTCTCCTTGATATGCGAACAATCATACCAACTAATTTTATAGGAATTAAAAGTCTTGTCAACACCATTTTTTGCAGGATTTCGACAGAAATATGTCGTATTGTATATAAGTATGTCCATTATTTTCCTTATGAATAGAAAGGTTTGAATGACGATGAATCGGATTAAACGCGTTTTTTGGATGGCAGCTTTAATGGGGAGCACTTTTACCGCAGGGGTATATGCAGAGGATGTGCTGCAGAAGGTGGAGGCTTATTTGCGTCCGGATTTCCGGTTGGTGCTGGACGGCAAGCCTGTTCAATTGTCGGGCCCGCCGCTGATTTATGAAGACAAAAGCTATTTGCCTTTAGCTGAACTGGGACGCCTGATGGGGGCCAACGTCTTGTGGAGGGGCGAGACCAAAACGATTTATATTAACAGCCGGATCAACCCGGAGCAGAAGGTGGAGGAGCGGAATCCGAACTATGAATCCATCGAGCTCTATAATCCGTATTCCATCACACTGAAATATCTCGGGGCGGAATACCCGATGCTGATTACATACAACAACAGTTCGACCAACTATGCCCCGTATTACCGGGAGTCGGACGTCAAGCGAATGGGTATAGACACCAACGGTCTGAATAAGGCCAAGGAGCGCTTGACAGGCGCATTATTCATCAGTGAGAGCGAATTGAATAAAAGGCTGCGTGAGACCCCTGAACAGGTGTATTCCGCCGACTACGAATCGTATGTCATCAATGGGGAGCTTCATCCCGAGAAGCTGAAAATGCTGCGGAGCCATGTTAAAAACACCCTTGTCGCGAATTACGACAACATATATATGTATAGAAAGCCGATCATTATCGATAAAGTAACAGGCGAAGAGGATATGTACGATTATTACTATCTGGAAACGGTACGCGCGCAGGATGGCTACGTTTTCGAACGCTATTGGAAAGACCGGCTTAAGGTGAATAAAAACTCCGATTGGCTGAATACGAGCTATACAGTGAATATTTACTCGAAGACGGATCTGGAGGACGAAGCGATCAAGCGGGAGAATCCTTAAGTTTCCCGAGACTCCCGATGAAGCGTTACCGCTTGCCGTCTATACAACCCGGTATATAGCGTTGTACCGCAATAGGATAAATTCAACACGTTCTCGCTCAGGAAACAGCTCCTGGGCGATGTTTTGTTTTACAAGCCTTCCGTTGTTTATCGGCCTCAGTTTCTCCTTCCTCTTGTTTCCCTGTGCCAGGCCTTTCAAAAAATTAGGTTCGAATTTCGTAAAAAAGACAATAATCCAAGTTGCTAAAACATATGATTCATAATAAGATAGAACTAAGAAACAGAAAAATCAGAAAATTCTATCAAAGATATTGCAGGTTGGATCCGCTACTCGTCGTTATCATAGACAATGTCTGACCCAGCAATGTTCAACGCAACCGATGAAACTTTGTTCTTGCTATTCTACCTGAGGAGGGATTGCCGTGAGTAAAAGTCATGAAGTGGAATATTGCAACCTTGAGTTACGATTTGATCGTCGGCTAATCCGTAACTTCATCAAAACACTTATACAAGAAGGTTATTCCTTGTATTGGAATGAAAGTGATCAGCAATTTATCGTTTCCATCCGGACCGGCCGCAAGCTGGTAAAATTAAAATTCCAAAGGATAGGAGAAAGGTACAAGATTGTTGGCAACTACTCCTTTAAGGATGAGAAGCTCGCGGAGCTCATGGAGAAAATGATCGGGGATACACGAGGTCATGCTGTCGTCAAACGCTTTAAAGACCGGCAAATCCTGATCGAAAACATCATGTTCGGCCAAATCATTCGGATGGTGGAAATCTCGGGGGTGGAGCATAAAGTGTTATTCCAAAAAGAACCTGTCGTAACGGTGGAGGAAATGATGCAGGCGTTCCGTTCCAGACGTCCGGATGAACGTATCCCGGTGTTGAGGCTGGAGCTTGATTACGAACTGGCCGTTCTGCACGAAGCGCTGCAGAACGGAGACCGCGAAACCGCCGATGCATGTAAAGAAAGGTTGAAGGAGCTAAGGCATGAAATGCTACTGCTTGAAATGTGAATACGAAATGTGAAACGGCCTGTGTATCCGCACGGGCCGTTTCGTATGTCAGCCTGAATGAAGAATGCAGCGGAAAGGAACGGTAAAAAGAGGTCCGCGAGACGAAAGAAAGATGAATAAAAAGAGCATTGTTAACGTGTGCAATTCTGTGTTATGATTACAGCAAAGAGGTGGTTGGATTATGAGCAGCGTTACGATCAAGGATATCGCCAAGCTGGCCGGCGTATCGCACACAACCGTTTCCCGGGCGCTGAACGACAGTCCGCTGATTAATCCGGAAACGAAGGAACGGATCAAAGCGATTGCCGGAAGCCTGCAGTACACGCCCAATTACAGCGCCCGCAGTTTGGTGCTGGATCGTTCCTACAACCTGGGGCTGTTTTTTTCGACTCTGCGTACGGGTACTTCCGCAGGATTTTTGTACGAGGCGATCAAAGGCGTGAATGACGTCATTAAAGATGAATATAATTTGATCGTTCGCGGGATCGACGACTACAAAAGCTTTCATCAGGTGAACCGGAAAAGCTTCGACGGCATTATCGTGATGAGCCAAAGCGCAAGCGACCAGCCGTTCATTGAATATGCCGCGGAGAAAGGCATTCCGCTTATCGTATTGAACCGTGAAATCGAGGACGTCCAGGTCATGAATGTTGTGCCGGACGATCAAAGCGGAGCCTTTCGGATGACGGAGTATTTAATTCAACAGGGGCACCGCAGAATTGCCATTATTGAAGGCAAGGAAGGCTTCAAATCGACTCAATCCCGCCGCGACGGTTATCTTGAAGCGCTAAGGAAATATCATGTGGCGTTTTCAGAAGCTATGTCGGCGCAGGGAAATTATGATCTGGAAAGCGGCTATGCCGCGATGAACCGGCTGCTGGATCTGCCGGAGCGTCCCACAGCCGTATTTTGCTGCAATGACGATATGGCTCTCGGGGCCGTGAAAGCCATAACCGAACGCGGGCTCAAGGTGCCGGACGACCTTTCGGTCGTCGGTTTCGACGATCAACTGTTCTCCGCTTTCATGACGCCGGCTTTGACGACGATCAGAAGACCGATCGAAGAGATGAGCCGGGCGGGGGCGGCAAAATTGCTTGCGTTTATTGAAAGCAAGCAATTGGAGCATGAGACCGTCTACTTTCACACGGAGCTCGTCATCCGGGACTCTGTCAAAACCATCGCAGGAGGCTGACAAGAGCAATGAGCATATTAAGAGAACTGCTTCAAGATATCCCGATTCCGCAAGTAGTCAAGATCCGGCAAAAATTCAATGGAGACAAGCTGGAGAATCCGGTCGAAGAGTTGGTTAAAGAGCTTGGGAAGCCCGGGGCGATCGACCGAATCAAGCCGGGGCAGCAGGTCGCCGTCGCTGTGGGCAGCCGGGGCGTGGCTAATATCGCCGCGTTGACCAAAACGACGATAGATGCGATTAAACAGGCGGGAGCGCACCCGTTTATCGTTCCGTGCATGGGAAGCCACGGAGGAGCAACGGCTGAGGGGCAGAGGGAGGTGCTCCATCACCTTGGCATAACCGAGGAAGCGATGGGCGCGCCGATCCGTTCCTCCATGGAAGTGGTGAAGATCGATCAGCTTCCCAACGGTCTGCCGGTGTATGTGGACAAGTATGCTTCGGAAGCGGACGCGATTATCGTTATTAACCGTGTGAAACCGCACACCGCCTTCCGCGGGCCGATCGAAAGCGGAATTATGAAAATGATTTCCATCGGCCTCGGCAAACAGAAGGGGGCGGAAGCGTGCCATCAGCTCGGATTTAAATATATGGCGGAGAATGTGCCTGCCATGGCGCGCATTATGCTGGACAAACTGCCGATCGTATTCGGAATTGCGCTGGTTGAGAACGCCTATGACCAAACGTGTATCGTCGAGGTTCTGCCCGCGGAGCAAATCGAGGAGCGCGAGATCGAACTATTGAAGATCGCCAAAGCACGGCTGCCTAAAATTTTATTCGATCAAATCGATGTGCTGGTCATTGATTATATCGGAAAAAATATTAGCGGAGACGGCATGGACCCGAACGTGACCGGCCGCTATCCTACGCCTTATGCGCATGGCGGACCGGACGTATCCAAGATGGTTGTCCTCGATACGACGCCGGAGACCAAAGGCAATGCAAACGGGGTGGGAACGGCCGATTTTACAACCCAGCGCCTGGTGGATAAAATGGATCTGGCTGCCACGTATGCCAATGGCCTGACGTCTACCGTTTGTGCGCCGACCAAAATTGCGACGACGCTCGAAAACGATTTTTACGCCATCAAAGCCGCAATAAAAACATGCAACATTCTGGATTATACCAAATGCCGCTTGGTACGGATTCAAGACACGCTGCACCTCGGTGAAATCGAGATTTCCGTGAATTTGCTGGAAGAAGCAAGGCTTCATCCGGACATTGAGATTTTAACCGAACCATACGACTTGCCATTCAACAAGGAAGGGAACTTGATTTAAATGATTGGTTCGTCAGTACAAAAGCCTTATATCATTTCAGCGGATATCGGCACCACGAGCACCAAAACGCTTGTGATCGACCGGAGCGGCAGAGTGCTTGCTTCTCATTCCGTGGAATATCCTTTGTTTACGCCTGCGCCTGATATGGCCGAGCAGGATCCGGATGAAATATTCCAAGCGGTGCTGACCGCTGTTCGTACGGTGGTACGCAAAGCCGCCGTTCTGCCGGGGCAGGTGCTGTGTGTATCGTTCAGCTCGGCGATGCACAGTCTGATGGCGGTGGATAAGGAACTGCGGCCGCTGACACGCTGCATCACTTGGGCGGATAACCGCAGTGCAGCTTACGTGAAGGTGCTGAAAGAAGAGTTAAATGGACTTGATATTTACCGGAATACGGGAACGCCGATTCATCCGATGTCCCCGCTGCTTAAGCTGATGTGGTTCCGCGACCATCGGCCCGACCTGTTCGATCAGGCCTACAAATTTATCGGAATTAAAGAATATGTATTTGCCAGGCTGTTCGGTAAGCTGGTCATCGATTATTCCATAGCCAGCGCCACGGGGTTGTTCAATCTGCGCAGGCTGGAATGGGACGAAGGAGCGCTCGCGGCCTGCGGCGTTCGACGCGAACAGCTGTCTGACCCGGTACCCACGACCTGCATCCTGCAGGGCATGAACGCGAATGCTGCGGCTTCGATGGGGCTCGCGGAAGATACTCCATTTGTAGTGGGGGCTTCCGACGGCGTTCTGGCGAACCTCGGCGTAGGAGCCCTGGACCAGGGAGTGTATGCCGTGACTATAGGGACAAGCGGCGCTGTGAGAGGCGTCGTGCGCGAGCCGGTGACAGATCCGCAAGGCCGGTTGTTCTGCTATGCCTTAAAGGAGGATTTCTGGGTCGTCGGAGGGGCGATCAACAACGGCGGCATCATGTTCCGCTGGGTGCGAGACCAGTTAGCCACGGCGGAAGCGGAAGAAGGCCGGCGCCGCGGAATGGATCCGTATGATTACTTAACGGCGCTGGCGCGCGAAGTATCTGCGGGCTCGGACGGATTGATCTTTCTTCCGCTGCTGTCCGGAGAACGCGCGCCTTATTGGAACGCGAATGCTCGCGGCGTCTTTTTCGGATTATCCTTGTATCATCAGAAGAAACACATGATTCGCGCCGTGCTCGAAGGCGTCATGTACCGGATCCATTCGGTCGTGAAGGCTCTTGAGGAACTGGGCGGTCCGACCAGGGAAGTGCGCGCCTCGGGAGGGTTTGCAAGATCGCCTTTCTGGCTGCAGATGATGGCCGATGTGCTTGGCACGGACGTCGCCGTACCGAATACCATTGAGAGTTCCGGTCTCGGGGCGGCCCAGTTAGGCATGCTGGCGCTTGGAGAGATTGCAGACTTCTCCAGCGTGCATGATTGGATGCATGTGGAACAGTCGCTTCAGGCCAGTGAGCGGAACCACGAAATATATCGACAGTTGACAAAAATTTATAATCGTGTGTACCATCAGTTGAAGGACGAGTTTGATGCCATCGCCGCTTTCCAATTGACGCACACGCAATCCTAAGGGGGCTTTTCGACCATGAGCATGAATTTATTCGATCTTACGGGAAAAACAGCCGTCATCATCGGCGGCAACAGTACTTTGGGCGGCGCCATGGCGGTCGGCTTGGGCGGACACGGCGCGGATGTGGCGATTGTAGGACGCAACATGGAGAAATCCGAAGAGGTGGCCAAGCGTGTGGAGGAGGCGGGAGGTAAAGCGCGATGCTTCTCTGCCGACGCGACCAACGCAGACGATCTGAGGCGGGTATTGTCGGAGGTTCTGGCTTGGACGGGCCGCTGCGACGTGCTGATGAACTGTCCCGGAATGAACAGCCCGACGCCGTTCTTTGAGCTGCAGATGGACGAATGGGATGCGATCATGGATGTAAATCTGAAAAGCGTGGTGTTGGCTTGTCAAATTTTTGGGAAGCATATGGTTGATAAAGGCGAGGGAGGCAGCATCATCAATATTTCCTCCGTTTCCTCCGAGCCTCCGCTCTCCCGCGTATTCACTTATTCCGCTTCCAAAGCGGCGGTCAACAACGTGACGCAGTTTTTGGCGCGCGAATTTGCGCCGGCGCGAGTGCGCGTGAACGCTATTATTCCAGGCTTCTTCCCGGCTGAGCAGAACCGTAAGATCCTGTCGCCCGACCGGGTTGATGCGATCATGAGGCACACGCCGATGAACCGGTTCGGCGAAGCGGAGGAGCTTCAGGGGGCTGCCGTGTATTTGGCCTCGGAGAAGGCGTCCGGCTTTGTTACGGGAGCCCTTCTTCGGGTGGACGGGGGCTTCGGGGCGATGACGATCTAGAGAGAGCTGCTTTTCTTTTTGAAATCGTCAGCAATTCAATAAGGATAAGGAAGGAAGAGAGAGACTTATGTCGAAACAACAGGTTGGCGTAATCGGACTTGCTGTCATGGGCAAGAATTTGGCTTTGAATATCGAAAGCAGAGGATTCAGCGTTTCCGTATACAACCGTTCCCGCGAAAAAACCGATGCGCTGTTGTCCGAATCGCCGGGCAAGCGATTGGTCGGTACATACAGCATTGAGGAATTCGTCGCTTCGCTTGAGAAACCGCGTAAAATCTTGATCATGGTCCAAGCCGGAAAGGCGACCGACGATACGATTAATCAGTTGATTCCCCATCTTGAGCAGGGGGATATTATCATCGACGGCGGCAACGCGTTCTTCCCGGACACGCAGCGCCGTAATAAAGAATTGCAGGCGCACGGCCTCCGTTTTATCGGTACCGGCGTATCGGGTGGCGAAGAAGGCGCTTTGAAAGGACCGGCGATTATGCCAGGAGGACAGAAGGATGCCTACGAGTTGGTGGCTCCGATTCTGACAGCCATTTCCGCTAAAGTAAACGGCGACCCTTGCTGCACATACATTGGTCCGGACGGCGCTGGCCACTACGTCAAAATGGTGCATAACGGAATTGAGTATGGAGATATGCAGTTGATTTGCGAAGCTTATCAGCTGCTGAAGGACGTCCTGGGCGTTAATACTCGGGAGCTTCATGAAATATTCGCCGACTGGAACAAAGGCGAATTGGACAGCTATCTGATTGAGATTACGGCGGATATTTTCACCAAATATGATCAGGAAACGGGCAAACCGATGGTTGATGTCATTCTCGACTCGGCCGGCCAAAAGGGAACAGGCAAATGGACCAGCCAAAGCGCACTTGATCTCGGCGTGCCGCTTTCCATCATCACCGAGTCGGTATTTTCCCGCTTCCTTTCCGCCATGAAAGAAGAACGGGTGGCCGCAAGCAAGGTGCTTAACGGTCCGAAGCTGGCAGTATTCGAAGGCGACCGCAAGGAATTTATCGAAGCCGTGCGCAAAGCGCTGTATGCGAGCAAAATTTGCTCCTACGCACAGGGCTTCGCTCAAATGAGAGCCGCAAGCGAAGAATACGGATGGGATCTGCAATACGGCAACATCGCCATGATTTTCCGCGGCGGCTGCATTATCCGCGCCCGATTCCTGCAAAACATCAAGGATGCGTATGACCGCAATCCGGAACTTAAAAACCTTCTGCTTGACGAGTACTTCAAGGGGATCGTGGAAAACTATCAGGAAGCATGGAGAACCGTGGTGGCGACCGCCATTAGCCGCGGCATTCCGGTGCCAGCCTTCGCTTCCGCGCTGGCCTATTACGACAGCTATCGGACGGAGCGTCTGCCTGCTAATCTGCTGCAAGCGCAGCGGGACTATTTTGGAGCTCATACGTTCAAGCGCGTGGACAAAGAAGGAACCTTCCATTACCAATGGATGGAAAACTAAGCCTTCTCATCATTTAGAGCGGCCTGCCTGAGCGAACGGGTTCTGGCCGGATGCAATCCGTAAGAGGCCTCGGCCAGCCAAAGCTTCAGCCGGTCGGCATCCTGATCGAATCCGTTGCGCCGTTGAATCAGCATCAGGGCGATTTCAGCAAAATAGCGAAAGTTTTGAAGTAGTCGTGGCTGGGAAAGATCTTTTAAATTCGGATCTTCCTCGGCCACCTTTTTTTTAATGAATTCGAGCATCCAGACAATGTCTTCCTTGCAAAGGGGCGTGGAAGAATCTAAGATTTGCTGGAGCTTCAGATCTGTTGCCAAGGGTGCGGGAACCTTCGGGTTCGAGAGGGCATCGGGTACCATAATAAAGGATCTCCTTTCGCAGCTATACAGCATTATCAGCTTGACTGTTTAAGCTGGGATTTATTCACATCCATCATATGTGTTCACTAAACTTTCTATTCACGTTGGGACAAGCTGTGATATGATAGGGTAAGTTTAAAGACTTTAGCCAGAGGTGCAGCATGGAAATGAACCGCAATATTGTACTGGTCGGTTTGATGGGATCGGGCAAATCGACAGTAGGACAAGCGCTGTCCGCCAAGTTGGGCTGGACCTATGTCGACACGGATTCAGAGATCGTAAGAAGCCAAGGCATGAGCATCAGCGACATGTTTGCCAAGTTGGGAGAAGAGGCGTTTCGGAAGGCGGAAAGCGAAATCATAGGGAATGTGCTGAAGCGAAGCGAGCAGGTTGTCTCTACGGGCGGCGGAGCGGTACTGCTTGAACTGAACCGCCTTGCCATGAAAGAGAACGGGTTTGTCGTTGCTCTCTTTGCCTCGGTAGAGACTATTATCGAGCGCGTTAAAGGGGATCAAAACCGCCCGCTTCTTCAAGGTCATCTGGAGGAACGGGTAAAACACATTGCGAAAAGCAGGGAACATGCTTACGACTTTGCGGATTTGAAGGTGGATACGGATGGCTTACCGGTAGACCGTATCGTCGAGATCATATGCAGCAGAATAGGAAACGCTTAGAGCGTTTCCCATTCCAGCATCCCGCCGGTCATGTTTTTGAGTCCTTTGAAGCCTTGCGCTTCCAGGTATTCATAGGCTCTGCCGCTTCGGTTGCCGCTGCGGCAGACGAGAATCGTTTCTCCATCCTGCGGAATTTCCGCAAGCCGTTCGGGAATTTGCATGAGGGGAATCGACTTCGCGCCCGGAATCATCCCGAGAGCGATTTCTTCCGGTTCGCGGACATCAAGAATAAAAAGCTTCTCGCCGCTCTCGATTCGCTGTTTGACTTCTGCTGGAGTGATCGTCTGCATGGAATAGTCCTCCTTATGGGGATAGCCTTATGGCGAATGAATTCATCATAACGATTTCATCATAATGAAAAAATAGAAGCTGTGTCAAACCTATTCATGCCGCACACCAGGAGGGATATAGAGATGACAGCAGTATACATAGGTCTGGCGGGTGTGGCCGGAGCCTTGGCCCGCTACGGGATGTCTCTTGCTTTAAACCATGGGAACTCACATTTCCCTTGGGGGACGCTGCTGTGCAATCTTGCCGGTTGTTTGCTGCTGGGCCGATTCGCTTATTCTGTGAGACTGGGCCGGTATCCCCGGATCAGAGCTGCCGTGACGACGGGATTTATCGGATCGTTCACGACGTTTTCCACCCTAAGCTGGGAGTTTTTTGAATTGCTTGGGCACGGACAGTATGCAAGCACCGCGGTTTACTTTTTGATCAGCTTATGGGGCGGGCTGTTGTGCGTTCATCTTGGCCGACGTTCCCATGTCCTGTTTGCGAAAAGGGGTTCTGCCGAGTGATGTCGAATACATTGCTGTATATGGTTTTGGTGGCCGCTGGAGGCTTCGGGGGAGCGATCAGCCGATATTGGATGAGCGGGAGGATCGCCAAGCGGTTTCCCGGCCCGATTCCTTACGGTACGCTTTCAGTTAATGTCCTGGGAGCCTTTTTGCTCGGCTGGCTATGGGGCCATGGGGCGGATACCCGGATGATGGCTCTGCTCGGAAGCGGATTTCTCGGGGCTTTCACCACATTTTCCACTTTCAAGCTGGAGTCTTGGGACCTGATGGCGCAAGGCCGCAAGCGTTCCGCCTGGATATATATGGGACTCACTTATACGGCGGGGATAGCCTTTGTTTATTTAGGATACATCATATAAGGAGAGATACTTACGATGAGAGCAATTGTTAAACCAACGCCGCGCCTGGAAGGAACGATCAATGCGCTGTCTTCCAAAAATTACACGACTCGCTATTTGCTGATCGGCGCACTGGCGGATGGAACGAGCACCGTGTACTACCCGGCTCACAGCGAGGACAGCGATGCGATGCGCCGATGCATCCGTGATCTGGGAGCGGTGATTGAAGAGGACGATGAGAAAATGACGATTCGCGGCTTCGGCCGCAATCCTAAACATGTGAAAGAGCTGAACGTTGGCAATGCGGGGGCTGTGCTGCGATTTTTGATGTCCGTGGCCGCTTTTTGCCCCGAAGTGACCTTTGTGAATACCTATCCGGACTCACTCGGAAAAAGACCTCATGACGACTTGATCGACGCTCTGCAGCAAATGGGTGTCCAGGTGGAGCATCGGGACGGCAAGCTTCCGATTACGATCCGCGGCGGGCAGCCGCGCGGCGGCAAGATCACGGTTTCCGGCAACGTCAGCTCGCAATTTTTAAGCTCGCTTTTGTTCATGACGCCGCTTTTGGAGGAAGACAGTGAAATTACGGTGCTTCATGACTTGAAATCCAAGGTCATTGTAGGGCAGACACTCGAAGTGATTGCGCAAGCGGGCATCCGGATCGAAGCTTCCGACGATCTGATGCATTACAAAATTCCCGGAAGACAGCAATATCTGCCGCAAAAGTATGTAGTACAAGGCGATTATCCGGGATCGGCTGCGATACTGGCTGCAGCCAGTGTTACAAATTCGGATGTCTCGGTACTTCGCCTTTCCAAGGACAGCAAGCAGGGAGAGCGAGCCGTGGTGGACGTGCTGCGGGCGATGGGCGTGAACTTGACTCACGAGAACGATGTCGTTCGCGTACGCGGCAGCCAAAAGCTGAAGGCCGGTGAGTTTGACGGCGATCATTTTACCGATGCAGTTCTGGCCATGGTGGCGGCATCCCTGTTTGCCGAAGGCACTTCCCGTTTTTACAATGTCGAGAATCTTCGCTATAAGGAATGCGACCGTATTACCGACTTTGTAACCGAGCTGCGCAAGGCGGGCGCGGATGTGGAAGAAAGACAAAGCGAAATCATTGTCCACGGTCGTCCGCAAGGCATTGCCGGCGGCGTGGAAATCAACGCGCATTACGATCACCGCGTCATTATGGCGCTGACGGTTGCAGGATTGCGTTCGGATAAGGGCCTTGTCATTAACGATGCGCATCATGTAGCCAAGTCGTACCCGCAATATTTTGAACATCTCCTCTCTCTGGGTGCGAACATCGAGCTCGTACAGGAATAAAAAAGCCAGGATGAATAATCCGTTTGCGGCCAGGCGGTGTTTAAATGATGACCATCTTGTGGAAAGGTATTCAAGTTACGTTAGGTCTCTTTCTGATTGCGGGACTGCTGTTTGCCAGCGGCGTTTTTGCCGTCCTGTTATACGGCAAAATCACCGGACAGGCATGGTTGAATGAACCCGTTTTAAGCGGACCCGTTGTCCATGCGGACCAATCGGCGCAGGGAGCTCCGACCCCTAGCGGGAATAACGCCGATGCTGCAGTAGAGAAGCCGGCAGAACCCAGACCCAAAAGCGTCGTGCTGGACGCGCCCGTTGTCCGCCAGCTTCCGGAGCTCCCTTCCGGCTGCGAGGTCACAAGCCTGACGATGCTGCTTCAGTATTACGGCGTGAACAAATCGAAGATGGAGCTTGCCAAAGAGATGAAGCGGGATGCAACTCCGATCCGTTACAACAAGGACGGCTCTATCGCTTATTGGGGCAACCCGAACCTGGGTTTTGTCGGAGAGGTGACGGGCGCGGGCAAAGGCTTCAGCATTTATCATACGGCATTGTTCGACCTGCTGAAGGCGTATGTGCCCACGGCTGTCGATATGACGCGGGAGCCGTTCTCTAAGCTTGAAGATCAATTGATTCAAGGCATTCCCTCTGTGGTGTGGACGACCATCGATTATAAAGTGCCGAGCAAATGGGTCGTATGGGATACGCCGATCGGACCGTTTCAATCCACCTTTATGGTGCATGCCGTATTGCTTGTGGGCTTTGACGAGCAGTATGTGTATGTGAATGATCCCCTGTCGGGAAAAGGCAAGCACAAGATTGAAAAAACACAATTTTTGGCAATCTGGGAAGCGATGGGGAGCCAGGCGCTCAGCTATACAAAATAATATGTGATAAGGAGTGAGCAGGATGCCGTTTCAAAATCCGTCTCGCGAGGCCATTAAAGAAATATTGGTGAATGCAAAGAATATTGCTGTGGTTGGCTTGTCCGACAAGCCCGACAGGGAGTCTTATATGGTGTCGGAGGCCATGCAAAAGAAGGGCTACCGCATCATTCCGGTCAATCCGATGGTCAACGGTACGATTCTGGGTGAAGCTTGCTACAAATCGCTGGCGGATATCCCGGAACCGGTCGATATCGTCAACGTCTTCCGGAGAAGCGAACAAACGGTTCCGGTGGCTGAGGAAGCGGTACGTATCGGAGCTAAGGTGTTGTGGCTGCAGTTGGGCATTTACAATGAAGAAGCGGCGGATATTGCCAAAGCCGGGGGGCTTGAAGTGATTATGGACCGCTGCATCAAGGTAGAGGATTCCATTTTGCTGCCTGGAGGGAAGTAAGTTGTTTCGGGAAAACCTGCAAAATCGTTTAGCTGTTTATTTGGTTATGGGGCTTGACGCTTATGAGGGAAGAACCGCCCTTGAAACGGCGAAGGCTGCTTTGGAAGGCGGCATTACGATGCTGCAGCTCAGAGAGAAGAAAGCGCCGTTATCCCGGGTTCTGAAGGAGGCCCGGCCGATCCGGGAATTATGCCGGGAGTTCGGCGTTCCCTTTATTGTTAATGATAGGGTAGACGTTGCCTTACTGCTTGAAGCCGACGGCGTTCATGTAGGCCAGGACGATCTTCCCGGCTCGGAGGCGCGCAGGCTGATGGGCAAGGACGCCATCGTCGGGATCTCCGCAGGGACGATGGAAGAAGTGGAATGGGCAGTGCAGAACGGGGCGGATTATCTGGGTGTCGGGGCCATCTACTCCACACTGACCAAAGGCGATGCAGGCGAGCCGATCGGCACCCGGCTTCTCGGCCAAATCAAGCAGCGCTGGAGCCGCATTCCCATGGTTGGCATAGGGGGAATCGGACACGGACAAGCCGCCCCCGTTGTAGCGGCCGGTGCGGACGGCGTAGCCGTCGTATCCGCCATTGTTCATAGCCGGGATCCGCGTCTTGCCGCCGAACGGCTGAAGCTGGAAGTGCTTGGCGCACGCTGACGATTGAAAAAAAGATCCGGCAAGGTTATAAAAAAAATCCTCCTTGAAGAAAATAAGAAAGGCTTTCGGAATAGAACGGACGAATGTGCGCCGGAACCGGAAGACTTCTTAATCTCATTCAAGGAGGATTTTCATGTATAATCAACAGGGCTTCCAAAACAATGTTCAAAATCAGGCAGGAGCTCATTACGGTTCCCAGTACCGCGGGTATGAAACCAAATACCAACCGGTGGGCTATGTTCAATCCCAGTATAACCAATCCTTGAACCAAGGAACGAACAATCAGTGGAATTCGTCTTTCGGTTCTAATCAAAACGCCGGATCTTACCACACCGCCAACTACCGCGGGAATCAAGCGGGTCATGATGCTTACCTGCGTTCGGATTCCAGTCAGCCGTCCCAAAGCCAATACAGCGGGTTTGCCAGTCAATCGAGCCAATTCGGCAGCCAGTACAACGCGGGAATAAGCCAACAATTCGGCGTTTCCAACCAACAACAATACGGACAATACCAGAACCCGCAGTCTTATCATACGGCGAACTACCGCGGGAATCAAGCGGGTCATGATGCTTACCTGCGTTCGGATTCCAGCCAGCCGTCCCAAAGCCAATACAGCGGGTTTGCCGGTCAATCGAGCCAATTCGGCAGCCAGTACAACGCGGGAATAAGCCAACAATTCGGCGTTTCCAACCAACAACAACAATACGGACAATATCAAAACCCGCAGTCTTATCACACGGCGAACTACCGTGGAGACCAACAAGGCCATGACGCCTATTTGCGCTCGGACTCCACACAGCCGTCTCAAAGTCAATTCGGGGTGAATGTCAGCAGCATCAACAGATATCAAGTCTGATTTATCGGGATTGGTTAAAAGGGACGGATATTCATTTCCGTCTCTTTTTTTCTTGCGGAGGCTTCATTTCATTGTTTGACAAAAAAAGTGTCCAAGCCTTACGATCTTAATATGAAAGGGGGAGCGGCTTGCTTTGAATTGGATGGGAAACCTGCAGCAGCTTGGCCGATCTTTGATGCTGCCCACGATAACGCTTCCCGTTGCAGCCATTTTGCTGCGTCTCGGTTCGCTGCCTTGGGAACAAATGCAATTGCCCCAAATCGGGGAAATTTTAACGATGGCCGGGACGACGATCTTTACTTATTTGCCGCTGATTTTTGCCGTGGGCGTTGCGCTCGGCCTGACGGAGAGCGCGGGCATAGCGGGAATGTCGGCCTTAATTGGGCATTATATGTTCAGTGAATCGCTGAAGCATTTTTTGGGCGAATCGTTCCAGCTTGGAGTTCCGGGCGGGATTCTGATCGGTTTGCTGGCGGCGGTAATTTATCATCGGGTGAAGCATATTCAGCTTCCCGAATATATACAATTTTTCGGTGGCCCGCGGATGGTGCCGCTGCTTATGGGTCTGGCCATTTTTATTCTGATCGTGGTCATGATTCATATAGGTCCTGTTTTGGAATCGGGCATGCAAGCGCTGACGAATGTCATCTTGGGTCTGGGCGGATTCGGGACCTTCTTGTTTGGAATCATTCACAGGCTGTTGGTGCCTTCAGGTCTTCATCACGTGTTTAATAATTTTTTCTGGTTCCAGCTAGGGGCTTACGACGCTAACGGTCAGCCGGTGTTCGGAGACCTGCCCCGTTTTTTTGCCGGCGATCCCGAAGCAGGGTTCTATATGGCCGGGTTATATCCGATCATGATGTTTGCGCTCCCGGCCATTGCGCTGGCCATTATCCATGAAGCGCGCGAAGACTTGAAGCCGAAAGTTCGCGCCACATTTTTAACCGCGGCGTTTGCCTGTTTTTTAACCGGTGTGACGGAGCCGATCGAGTTCGCCTTTTTATTCGTGGCGCCGTATCTTTTTATTGTGCATGCCATTCTCTCCGGTTTTGCGATGTGGATTGCATTTGCTCTGGACATCCACCACGGGTTCTCCTACGCGGCAGGCGCGATCGACTTTTTAATCAACCTGCACCTGGCGAAAAACGGCTGGCTCCTCATCCCGATCGGTCTGGCATACGGAATGGTCTATTACGTCTTGTTTCGTTGGGCGATACGCCGATTCCGCATCCCTACACCCGGTCGCGAGGAAGGCTCGCAGCTGGAAGAGTGGGCAGGGGATATTCCTTATCGTTCCCCGCTGATTCTGCAGGCCCTGGGGGGAAAGAACAACATCAAGAACATTGAAGCCTGCATTACCCGCCTTCGTCTGACTCTCGTCAACGATCGTTTGATGGACACCGCGGCGCTTAAGCATCTGGGCGCAGCCGGAGTCATCCGGTTGGGCGGGGGGAACGTGCAGGTGGTTTTCGGCACCTATTCCGAGCTGATCCGTGAGGAAATCAATAAGGCGCTGCGCAGGGACATTAAGCAAGTCCTGTTCAACTCGCCCATGCAGGGCCGCATGATTCCGCTGGAAGAAGTGCCGGACAAAATTTTTGCCGGGAAGATCGTCGGCAACGGGGTAGCTTTTCTCCCTGAAAAGGGGGAACTCGTAGCTCCTGTGGGCGGTAAGATCATCCATGTATATCCGTCGCTTCATGCGATTGGTATCGAAACGGAACATGGTCTTCAGGTACTGCTGCATATCGGTATCGACACGTCTCATCTTCAGGGGAAATATTTCACCTGCTTCGTTAAAGAAGGAGACCAGGTGGAGCCTGGTCAGCTGCTGGTTCGGTTCAATTTGAACAGGGTGAAAAAGAACAGTAAATCGCTGGCGACGCCAATGCTGATCACCAACGTCGATAAGGTCAAGTCATGGAGCTTTGCGCCTTATAAAACGGTGAAAAAAGGCCAGGCGTCCGTTATGTCGGTCGTACTCAAGGATGCCGTCACAGAGGGAGGGAACGCTTTTGATTGAGGGAATCGGAGCATCATCCGGTATTGCCATGGGCAAAGCTTTTGTCATCCCGACATGGGAATGGGACTTTCCCGATAAGCTGATCGACGTTGCGGATTTGGCTTATGAATTCGAACGGTTATATGACGGGATCCATCATTCCAAGGTGGAGATCGAGCAGATCAAGCAAGAGTTCGTCAGTGTACTGGGCGAAGAGCAGACGCAAATTTTCGACGCTCACCTGGCGATCCTTGAAGACCCGATCTTTATGAGCGAAGTGCAAGGGATCATGCAGCGCCAGTATAAGGCTGCGGAGGTAGCGGTCAAGGAAGCGATTGATAAATTTGTCAACATGTTCGATCTGCTGGACGATCATTACATGAAGGAGCGGGCGCTGGATATTAAGGATGTCGGCAACCGACTGCTCAAGCATTTGCTCGGAGCGCTCGAAGAGACGCTCCCTCCTAAGGATCAGCCGTATATTCTGGTAGCTAAAGAATTAATTCCTTCCCAAATGGTTCATCTTGACGTCAATCAAACGATGGGGATTGTTACGATGATGGGGGGCAAAACCTCGCACGTGGCCATCATGGCCCGCGCCATGAGCGTGCCTTATGTGCTTGGGCTTGAGGGAAAGCTGCAAACGCCGATTCAAAACGGAGATTACCTTATCATCGACGGAGATGAAGGGATCGTTTACGTCAATCCGGAGGAAGAAATTATTCGGCAGTACGAAGCGCGAAGGGAATCTTGGAAGGCGGTCCAGGAACAGCTGCAAAAATTGGCGCACCTGCCTTCCCAAACCGAAGACGGCTGGCAGATGAATCTTGCAGCCAACATCAGCTCGGTGAAGGAGCTGGATTTAGTGATCCGCAACGGGGCATCCGGCGTGGGTCTGTTCCGGACGGAATTTTTGTACATGGACCGGAGCACCTTCCCGCAAGAAGAGGAGCAGTTTGTTGTTTACCGTGAGGTCGCCGAGCGGCTTCAAGGGAAGCCGGTCGTGATCCGCACGCTCGACATCGGCGGCGACAAGCATTTGGATTATTTGGCATTGCCCGAAGAGGAGAATCCTTCGCTTGGATACCGCGCGATACGAGTGATGCTGGACCGGACCGATTTGTTCAAGACGCAGCTGCGTGCCATCCTCCGGGCCAGTCATTACGGCAGCGTCAAAATCATGTATCCGATGATCAGCAGCCTAGAAGAGCTGCATCGGGCAAATGAATTGCTGGAAGAAGCCAAGCAGGAGTTGAGGGAAGCTAAAGTGCCCTTCAGCGAGGAGGTTGAGGTAGGCATTATGATTGAGCTGCCGGCATCGGTCATGATCTCCGACCTGCTGGCCCAAGAGGTTGATTTCTTCAGCATCGGTACGAACGATCTGGTACAGTACGTACTGGCTGTAGACCGGATGAATGAACAGGTGGCTCATCTGTACGATCCTTATCATCCTGCGGTGCTGCGTATGCTGAAGATGATCGTAGATAACGCCAAGCGGTTCAAAACGCATGTCAGCGTATGCGGCGAGCTCGCAGGGGATATACGCGCCCTGCCGATCTGGCTGTCGCTTGGAATTAAGGAATTAAGCATGTCGGTCCAAGCCATATTGAAGGTGAAAAACAGCTTGCTGCAAAGCAAATACAGCGATACCGAGGGCATATGGGACGAGTTGTCCAAATGTACGTCCAGCTCCGCTGTCATCAAGGTGCTCGGCCGCTATCTGGAGACTGATTTGGTGGAGGAAACCAAACCTCATTGGCCGGCAAGCGGCTGCTGTTAACCCGTTCGCCGTTGCAAGAGACGATCCATAAATTTGTGGGAGGAAAACGAAGATGGAATTAAAAGGCCGCAAAGTGCTTGCTTTTGTAGACGAGGATTTTGAAGATTTGGAGATGTGGTATCCGGTGATGCGGCTGAAGGAGGCCGGAGCGGAGGTGCACCTCGCCGGTCCCAAAGCCAATACGGTATATCACGGCAAATACGGGGTTCCGCTGACAACCGACCATGCTCTGGATGAAGTTCGTTCCGAGGATTATATTGGCTTGTATATCCCCGGCGGCTGGGCCCCTGACAAATTGCGCCGTTATGCATCCGTGCTTCGGCTCACCAAGGAATTTCATGCTGCCGAGAAGCCGATTGCCCATATTTGTCACGCCGGCTGGGTGTTGGCATCCGCCAAAATTTGTAAGGGCTATACCATGACCTCGACCCCGGGGATTAAGGACGACCTGGAGAACGCCGGAGCCATCTGGGTGGATCAAGAGGTTGTAGTGGACCGGAATATCGTCTCCGGCCGCAGGCCCCCGGATCTTCCCGCATTTACGAAAACGTTCGTCGACGTATTGGCCGGGTATATCCGCAAATAAAGCTTCGGCAAGTTGATAGCAGTTAGGAGCCAAAACGGAATGCATGTATTCATTCGATGGCTGCCTTCCCTGCTGTGGATGGCGGTCATTTTTTATTTGTCTTCCCGGACAGGGGAAGATGTGGGCGGCTGGCTGGACATCGTCCGCCGCTTTGTTCCGATGATGGAAGGCTTTGATTGGGGACATTTTGCGGCCTATTTTATTTTGGCCTGGACATATCTATGGGCATGGCGTCCGAAGCGGTTAAGCCTTGGAGTTAAGCTTGCCGTTATACTGCTTTGTGTTCTGTACGGCGTGACCGATGAATACCACCAATCGTTCGTTCCGGGGCGGACGCCCGATCTCAAGGATATTCGCAATGACGCTATCGGAGCCGCACTAGCCATGCTGCTGCTCTATATTCCTTTTGTCCGGCGCTGGTACGGCCGGCTCTCCGGTGCTAAATATTACTAACCGCCTTTCGGAAGGAAAAGTTGAACCAAGGTAGAATATCTGAACCTATGGAGAAAGGGTTGGCTGTCGTCATAAAGGAGTGGTATCGTTGCAGAAGCAGTGCAAATGCGGTGAATACATGGGTATCCGCCTCCGCACCGTGATTTATCAAAACAAAGTTGAAATCGAAAACGTCCCTGTTTTTTCTTGTGAAGCTTGCAGCCGAAGTGAAGTATATCCCGAGGTGAAGCCGGAGCTGACCGGATTAATCGGAACGCTTGGCAGCAAGCCGGAAAAGCAGCAGCTGCAATTCGAGGAGGTCAGCGAAGTCGCCCATCTGATGGTAAAAGTGACGGATAAGAATCGGGCTTCCGATCCGGTGGAAGCCATCATCCAGGAACGCATCAACGAGCTGCTGGATTTGCTGCTTCTTGCCCAGTCGCTTAACGACGGGCCGTGGGTGGATGATATTAGAAAACGCTTGTCTCAAATCGCCAAACATGCCATAACAGTACACGATTTTTGAAAGCCGCTGCCCTGCAGTTGGCTTTTTTTGATGTAATTTGATACTATGAACATAGGATTAAGCCTATATTCGTTGCGAAATCAGGCATTTTGTCGTATGATAAGGCTAAATGACATGATCGCATTATAATTTTTAACATTGGAGAGAATGGCCGTGACTGTGACAATTTATGATGTAGCAAGAGAAGCGGGCGTTTCCATGGCGACCGTTTCCCGAGTAGTCAACAACAATCCCAACGTGAAGCCGCAAACACGGAAGAAAGTTTTTGAAGCCATTGAGCGTTTAGGCTATCGTCCGAATGCGGTGGCCAGAGGCTTGGCCAGCAAGAAGACGACAACCGTCGGCGTGGTCATTCCCGATATTTCCAACTCGATATTCTCCGAGGTCGCAAGAGGCATCGAAGATATCGCCAACATGTATCACTACAATATTATCCTTTGCAATGCGGACAAAAAGAAGGATAAAGAAATACGCGTCATCAATACCCTTCTCGAGAAGCAGGTTGATGGACTGCTCTTTATGGGCGGCGCTATCACGGAAGAGCATATTGAAGCGTTCAAGACCTCTTCGGTTCCGGTCGTGCTTTGCGCGACGGCGGATGAACAGAAGACCATCCCGTCGGTCGATATCGACCATGAGAAGGCCGCTTACGATGCGGTGCAATTGCTGATTCAGAAAGGCCATCGTCAAATCGCCATGATATCCGGAACCCTGCAGGATCCGACGAACGGATATGCGCGTTACCAAGGCTACAAGAAGGCGTTGGAGGAGGCCGGGATTCCGCTGCGTGAGGATTATGTCCGTATCGGTAATTACCGTTACGAATCAGGTCTTGAGGTCACGAAATATTTCATGGAGCTGGACGAGCGTCCTACGGCTATTTTTGCGGCGACGGACGAAATGGCGATCGGCGCGATTCATGCGCTTCAGGATAGCGGGCTGAAAGTGCCGGATGATGTATCCGTCATCAGTGTGGATAATATCCGGATGGCGTCCATGGTTCGGCCTCAGCTGACGACGGTAGCTCAACCGATGTATGATATCGGCGCCGTGGCGATGCGTCTTTTGACCAAGCTGATGAACAAGGAAACCAAGGATGCCTCGGAGCTGACGCAGGTTACGTTACCTCACGATATCATTCAAAGAAATTCGGTGGCTTCACGCTAAACGTGAGCCACTTCTTTTTGTAAAGGAGGACTTGGCTTGGCTTATTCAAAAATCGGCGTCATCGGGGCGATGAAGGAAGAGATCGAACTGTTCCATAACCATATGGATCAGGTAAACGAATCGGTAAAGGCGGGCGTGGTGTTCTATGAAGGACAATTTCATAGCCGGCCGATCGTGCTCTGCAAATCGGGTGTGGGCAAAGTAAACGCTGCCGTAACGACGCAAATTTTGATTGATACATACGGGGTGGACGCCATTGTGTTTACCGGAGTGGCCGGGGCGGTAGATCCGGATCTGAACGTGGGGGATATCGTCGTATCGACGGAATGCCTGCAGCACGATATGGACGTAACGGCGCTTGGCTTCCCCCGGGGCACGATACCTTATGAAGAGACATCGTTGTTTGCCGCAGACGACCGTTTGCGGAAGCTTGCTGTGGAAGTGAGCGGCGAGTTATTCGGCGGACGGGTGAAAGAAGGGCGTGTGCTTTCCGGAGACCAGTTTATCGCGAGCCGTGAAACGGTGGCGCAGCTGTACACGGAGCTCGGGGGAGCATGCACGGAGATGGAGGGCGCGGCTGTAGCTCAAGTCTGCACCATGAACGGGGTTCCTTTTGTCGTCATTCGCTCCATGTCCGATAAAGCGGATGGTTCGGCGCATGTGAACTTTGCGGAATTTACCGTCCAGGCTTCAGAGAATTCATACCGTATTGTAGATCAATTACTGAAGCGGCTGCAATAAAAAACTGCCGCAGCGCTTTAAAATAGATAAGGAGAGTCGTTCAATCATGTCATCGGTAACAATGGATCAAATTGTCGCTCTGGCAAAGCACAGAGGGTTTATTTTTCCCGGCTCCGAAATTTACGGAGGCCTCGCGAACACTTGGGATTACGGTCCACTGGGAGTGGAGCTCAAAAACAACATCAAACGCGCATGGTGGAAAAAGTTTATTCAAGAATCGCCTTATAACGTAGGTTTGGATGCGGCTATTTTGATGAATCCTCAGGCTTGGGTCGCTTCGGGCCATGTAGGCAATTTTAACGACCCGATGATCGACTGCAAAAAGTGTAAGGTGCGTCACCGTGCGGACAAGCTGATCGAGAATGCTTTGTCGGAAAAAGGGATCGAGATGATTGTGGACGGATTATCCTTTGCCGATATGGAAAAGCTGATTGCCGAGCACAGCATCGTTTGTCCGGACTGCGGGGCTATGGATTATACAGAAATCCGCCAGTTCAATCTGATGTTCAAAACATTCCAGGGCGTGACGGAATCAAGCGCCAACATCGTGTATCTGCGTCCGGAGACAGCGCAGGGCATCTTCGTCAACTTCAAGAATGTACAGCGTACGATGCGCAAAAAGCTTCCGTTCGGCATCGGCCAAATCGGCAAAAGCTTCCGAAATGAAATTACACCGGGCAATTTTACGTTTCGGACCCGTGAATTCGAACAGATGGAGCTGGAGTTTTTCTGCAAGCCGGGGGAAGATCTGCAATGGTTTGAGTACTGGCGTTCTTTCTGCCGTGACTGGCTCCTGTCTCTAGGCATGGCGGAAACCAGCATTCGTCTGCGGGATCACTCCGAGGATGAGCTGTCCCATTACAGCAATGGTACTACCGACATTGAATATAAATTCCCGTTCGGATGGGGCGAGCTTTGGGGTATCGCTGACCGCACGGATTATGATTTGAAGCAGCATATGGCGCATTCCGGCGAGGATTTCCATTATATCGATCAAGAAACGAACGAGCGCTACATTCCTTACTGTATCGAGCCTTCGCTTGGTGCAGACCGTGTGACGCTGGCCTTCTTGATCAACGCCTACGAAGAACAGAAGCTTGAAGGGGATGACAGCCGTACGGTGCTGCACCTGCATCCGGCACTGGCGCCTTACAAAGCGGCGATTTTCCCGCTGTCCAAGAAGCTTTCGGAAGGGGCGAATAAAGTATTTGCCGACTTATCCAAGCATTTCCTGGTGGATTACGACGAAGCCGGATCGATCGGCAAGCGGTACCGTCGCCATGATGAGATCGGTACCCCGTTCTGTATCACATATGATTTCGACTCCGAGCAGGACGGACAGGTGACCGTTCGCGACCGCGATACGATGGAGCAGACACGGATGCCGATCAGCGAATTGAAAGCATTCCTTGAATCAAAAATCGAATTTTAACAGGCAAAGCCCGCTTGAACCGGTTGTCGCAGGTCAGCGGGCTTTTTCTTTATTCGGCGGATCATCGCCGATCTTCCGTTCAGCACATTTATTTGGGCAAATACAGCATGGCAAGCTCTTTGGTTTGCCTATTTTTTTGTGTAATTTCGTTTCGGCGAGGTATCGGCTCCCAGGTTTCTACAGGATCTAGCCATGTGGAAGGAAGCGCTTCACTGCAGTAGGGCTGCCATTCCTTAAGCCATGAAGACGGCAGAGCCAGCTCCGGGTCCTTCTCCAGCTGCCCGATGATCGCGTGCTCGCTCATTTCAAGCCAAAGCAGGCTCCAGGCCCGCGGAACGACTCGCCAAATCTCATACCCGCCTCCGCCGAGCGCCACCCAACGACCGCCGCAATATTGATGTGCGAGTTGGTGAATGAAGCGCGGCATCGCCCGGTATATTTCCATACTGCAGTGCATGTGTGCCAACGGATCGAAGGCATGCGCGTCGCAGCCGTGCTGTGAAACGATTAAATCAGGCTTGAACTGCTCCGCCACTTTGCCAAGCACTTCGCTGAAGCATTCCATCCACGATTCGTCTTCGGTGTAGGGTTCCAGCGGCACATTGACGGTTGTCCCGAACCCGGAGTCGGCTCCCCGTTCATTCACCGCTCCGGTTCCCGGGAACAAATACTTCCCTGTTTCATGAATGGAGAATGTGCATACGGAAGGGTCCGTATAGAAGCTCCACTGCACGCCGTCACCGTGATGCACGTCCGTATCGATATAGAGTACTCGGCTGCCGTAAGCGCTTTTAGCATGCGCAATGGCAATCGCCGCATCGTTATATACACAAAAGCCCGACCCTTTGCTGGGCATGGCGTGATGCAGTCCGCCGCCCAAATGCAGCGCATGCACCGTTTCCCCGGTCATGACAGCGTCCACAGCTCGAATCGACCCGCCGACCAAGCCCATGGTAATGTCGTTCATGCCTGGAAAGAAGGGGGTATCCTCCGTAGCCAGCCCGTATTTTTCCGCTTGCTGCAGCCATTTCTGTTCAGGTTCCGGATAACTAAGGGCGGTGACGGCTTGAACATATTCCCTGGAATGCACATGGTAAAGCTGTGCTTCCGCTGCTTTACCGGGGGAAATGACGGATTCGGGGGGCAGAGCCCCCGCTTTTCGCAGCAGGTCCACGGTCAAAATTAATCTTTTTGATTAAACGGATGGCTGTCATTAAAACGGTATGCGGTTTCATTCTCGTCGTAAATGAACAAGGCTTTGGAATTCATGACTTTTCACGCCTCCATCAGTACATAAACCGCTGCCGGAACCGAACACGGTCGAATTTCTCGACAGAGGACAACGGTACGTTTTTACCGATGCGTACCATCAGACAGTTTGCAGGATGAGAGCAAATCTCCGGATCGTCGGTGGCATACCAGACCATATCCACGCTTTTCATCAGCTGCTCCATCATATTGCGATACTGCCAGACCGTGAGCCCGGTAGCTTCCAAATCCCAATGCCAATAATATTCCGTTGTAAATGTGATGACGTTCTCCAATTGCTCACCTTCAAATGCCAGCTTGATCAGCTTTTTGCCCAGTCCGATACCGCGGAAATCGTTAGCGACCTCGATGGCTCCAAGCTCGATCAGATCGTCCATCCCGCCTTCGGACCAACGCTCCAGCTCATCCGGATAATGGAAGGTGACATATCCTATGATTTGATCGGAGATTCGTGCGGCAATGATCCTTCCTTCCGGCAGTTCGGCTATTTCTACCAAGGCTTCCCACTGATCTTTCGGCCGCCGAAACGCATCCAGATCCGGATGAAGGGAGTATGTGCGAAGCCGTTCAGGCGGTATAGGGCCCTCAACGATCATCTCGGTGTTCTGATACGGGATAACCAGGGAATGATATATTTTGATATGTTCCATCTGTGCAGACCGACTCCCTTCCAGAACCTTCACTACGTAGTAGCATAACAAAAAATTGGTCGAATAAAAAGGGTTATGGTATAATAAAATAGAGCTTTATGAAAGCGTTTTAAATTAATGGGTAAGCTGGATTTTGGGAGGTATGTGTAGTGGACCGCGCGAATATAGAAAGCATTGCACCCGTATCATCATCATCCAATATGAAAAATTATGAAGAAGAGCGTGCCGGCTTCAACTGGGAAGCCGTCGAAAAGACTTTTACCTGGTCGGATACGGGAAAAGTCAATATGGCCCACGAGGCGATTGACCGTCATGCCGATTCGACCCGGAGAGACAAGGTAGCGCTGTATTACAGCGATGACCGAAGAGACGAGAAATACACTTTCCTCGATATGAAGCTGCAGTCCAATCGCTTTGGCAACGTGCTTCGCAAGCTCGGGATAGGGAAGGGCGACCGTGTATTTATTTTCATGCCGCGCACGCCGGAGCTGTATTTTGCACTGCTGGGATCGATCAAAATCGGCGCTGTCGTTGGACCGCTTTTCGAAGCATTCATGGAAACCGCCGTCAAGGATCGTTTGGAGGACAGTGAAGCGGTTGCCATCATCACGACGCCTGCTTTGCTCTCGAGGGTTCCTGCGGCGGAACTGCCGCATTTGAAGCACATCATTCTAGTGGGGCAGGATATCACGCTTGCTGAAGGCCAAGTTGATTTTTATAAAGAGATGGCTTCCGCTTCCGAGGAGCTTGAGCTGGAATGGGTAGACCGCGAAGACGGGCTTCTAATCCATTACACTTCCGGTTCCACGGGTAAGCCGAAAGGCGTATATCACGTTCATAATGCGATGCTGCAGCACTATTACACCGGACGGGTCGTGCTTGACCTTCAGGAGCAGGATGTGTACTGGTGTACGGCCGACCCCGGTTGGGTTACAGGCACTTCCTACGGTATTTTTGCGCCATGGCTTAACGGTGCGACCAATGTCATCCGCGGAGGAAGGTTCAGTCCGCAGGACTGGTACAAGACGATCGAGAAATACAAGGTCACGGTATGGTACAGTGCCCCGACCGCATTCCGCATGCTGATGGGTGCGGGGGACGAGACTGTAAAGCAATTTGATTTGTCCTCACTTCGCCATGTGCTTAGCGTTGGAGAGCCTTTGAACCCGGAGGTCGTGCGTTGGGGGCTGAAGGTATTTGGTCAGCGAATCCACGATACGTGGTGGATGACCGAAACCGGCGGCCACCTGATTTGTAACTATCCGTGCATGGCGATCCGTCCCGGTTCGATGGGCAAGCCGCTGCCCGGTATAGAAGCGGCGATTCTCGACGATGCAGGCAACATACTGCCGCCTTACCGTATGGGCAATCTGGCCGTGAAGACGCCGTGGCCGTCGATGATGCGTAAAATATGGAAAAATCCGGCTAAATACGAGGAGTACTTCCGTATCCCGGGATGGTATATTTCCGGAGACTCCGCGTATATGGATGAGGATGGGTATTTCTGGTTCCAAGGCCGAATCGACGATGTCATCAACACGGCCGGGGAGCGTGTGGGCCCGTTTGAGGTGGAAAGCAAGCTGATCGAGCATCCGGCTGTCGCAGAAGCGGGCGTTATTGGCAAGCCGGATCCGATGCGCGGAGAAATTATTAAGGCGTTCATTGCCCTGAGGGAAGGCTATACTCCTTCTGAAGAGTTGAAGGCCGATATTGCACAATTCGTTAAGGTAGGGCTGTCTGCGCACGCTGCTCCTCGTGAGATTGAATTCAAAGATAAGCTGCCGAAAACCCGCAGCGGTAAGATCATGCGCCGCGTGCTTAAAGCATGGGAGCTCAATTTGCCGACAGGCGACCTCTCGACGATTGAAGATTAATAACAAATCAAAGCTGCATAAACAAACCCGGTCTTCGTTGACCGGGTTTGTTTGCTGTAAATCACAACGTATCACTTTTTATATTTTACGGGCGCGGAATGCTTGGATTCCCCCAGATCGTTTGTTGCCGAGATCTTGTAATACCCTTCATACGAGACCGCATAGTAGCGGAATTGTGTTGCCCCGGTCACGGTGCCGATTTTGGAATAGCTTCCGTCTTCTTTGTCGCTGTAGTAAACGGTATATTGATTCACACGGTCTTTGCCGGGGTTGGCTTTCCACTTCATCTCAATCCCGCCGCCGCTGGATCTTACGCTCAGGCCCGATGGAGCGGAGGGGACCTGGTCAGGCTTTTCCGCACTTCCGGAATCAGAGCCCGGCGGCTGATCTTCTTTGCCCGAAGACGATAGGGGCTGCCCCAGCGATCCATCCGTATAAGCCGCTTGGCTTGGCGCGGATTCTTTGCCGGCTACATCTACCGCCGTGATGTAATATCCGAATACGCCTGCGCCAGGCGTGGTGTCCGTAAACTTCGTTTCCTCTCCCGCAATGACCACTTTGCCGTTCACCCGTTGGAACGGTCCGCCGTTGGAAGAACGATAGAGACGATATCCGACGATATCCGCGCTGCCGCTGGCCTGGAACGTAATGACACTTGTATCTCCCGAGCGGGTGGAGACAACGGTTGTCGGCGCTGCAGGGGGTTTCCCGTCATCTGTTCTCGGATCGTTCTTTGACGGTGCGTCCATATCATAGTCACTCGGGCGATAGAAGCTTAAACTTCTTTTACGGCTTGCCGGGAGCTTGCTAATGACGCTCTCCAGCTCTGCAAACAGTTCGTTAAGCGGTTTTTCCCTGCGGATCACCATTTTCTCCTGAACGAAATCGGCCGGGGTTTCGGCATGGGCAATATAATTGATTCCGTTATAAGTAATGATCGGGAGTTTAACGAGCACATTGTCTTCCTCGGTCGGCAGGAATTTCTTGTTAAACAAGTCCGTTACCTGTTTCCCCGCCTCTATAGTCGCTTGACTCGGAAGCTTGCCTGATAGGCTGGATACCGTCATCTGTACGATATTGTCCGGGCGATTGAAATTCTTGGTAGGGAACAGCTCAGGACGCTTATCGATCGCCATGTTCATAGTGAGCGCCCATATATTTTTGGCGCGGTTCGTCCCGCCGGTTTGTTTGCTCAGCTTATGGATCGGCAGCTCGTACCCGGCCCACACGCCTAAGGTAATATCCGGGGTGTACCCCATAAACCACGCATCCGCATCGTCCTGTGTGGAACCCGTTTTCCCGACAATCGGTACTTTTCCATAATGTTTGAATTTCTTCATCAGATCTGTCGCCGTTCCCGAAGTAATCACGGTACGCATCATATCCGTCATGAGATAAGCCGTTTGTTCGGAAAAAGCGGTGGACGGATTCAACTGGTGCTCGTAGATGACCTTGCCATTGGAGTCCGTTATTTTTTGGATCAAGTACGCTTCGTTATAAACTCCGTTGTTGCCGATCGTTGCATAGGCGTTGGTTAATTCTTTTACCGTTACACCGTATTTTAAGCCGCCGATAACACCGGTTTGCGCAACATAATCCGCTTCCGTGATGGATTTAATCCCCATTTTTCCGGCAAATTCCCATGCTTCCTTAATGCCGACAACGTCCAAAAACAGTTTGATCGCCGGAATGTTGTACGATTGGTCGAGAGCTCTTCTGGCAGTAATCAGCCCGCGATATTTGTTGTCCCAGTTTTCCGGGATGTGATAACCCCGGGTACCGTCCTTAAGGATGATCGGAGAGTCATCGATCACTGATGCGGGCTGAAGGCCTTTTTCCATGGCAGGCAAATAGGCGGCGATCGGCTTCATCGTGGACCCCGGCTGGCGGTAAGCTTGGGTGGCGTGATTCAACTGCTCTTTAAAGAAATCCCTGCCTTCCATCATGCCAAGAATCGCACCTGTCCTGCTTTCTATCATGACCGCTCCGATTTGTTCCATTCCTTTAACTTTATCGTCCGGTGAGAAGTTTTTCGGATCCTGAGCGATGTCACGCATCGAGTCGTAAATTTCTTTATCGATCGTTGTGTAAATATGATATCCGCCGCGCTTGAGCTGCGCCTGAATCTCTTTGAGCTCTTCGTTATAGAGCTCCGGATTTTCTTTCTGGTCCAAATCCGGGTGTTCTGCTTTCAGCAGCACTTTCGCGGCTTCCTTCTCCACCTCGATCATCAAATAAGGATAGGTGGAGTAAGCTTTCTTCACCCGTTCAGCGAGCGAGCCTTTCAAATCGAACTGAAGTGCCTCCTGATACTGCTGATCGTTTATTTTTCCTTCCTCCAACATTCGGCGGAGCACCAGCTGCTGGCGCTGCACCGCGCGTTTGAAGGCGGCGCCGTCGAACACCCCGCTGCTGTTGAAGGTGGAATAATTGCTCGGCTGCTGGGGAAGGCCAGCCAGAAATGCCGCTTGGGCAACATTCAGCTGGTTTAAGTCTTCAATGTTGAAAATCCCTTTCGCAGCCGCTTTGATCCCATATAGATTGTAGCCGGAAGAACCGTTGCCGTATGGAATTTTGTTCAAATAAGCGAGCAGAATCTGGTCCTTGGACATAATGCGTTCCATTCGCATCGCAAGCAGTATTTCCTTGGCCTTCCGGCTGTCGGCTTTATCTAATGACAGGTAAACGCGTCTGGCCAGCTGCTGGGTAATGGTGCTGCCCCCGGTTTGGACGTCTTCATTCAGCAGCTTTTGGATAACGGCGCGCATCGTCCCTTTAACGTCAACCCCGTTATGTTCATAAAAATGATTATCTTCAATGGCGAATACGGCATCAATCACCAGTTGAGGAATTTCGTTCAAATTGGCCAAACGGCGGTCTTCCTCCGTACGGATTTGACCAACGAGCGTATTATCGCGAAAATAGACGAATCCGGTTTGTGCATCGTCTTGCATCTGGGCGACCATGGCTTCCTTGCTGCGGACGGGATCGTCCTTGACTAAAGCGGATACGTATCCGAACGCGGCCCCTCCCCCGAGAAATCCGGCGATCATTCCAACGATAAACATCCATTTGAAAGTGAGCAGCGTGTATTTACCGATGGACTGCAGAACCTCTTTATAGTTTTGAGGCTTTTGTTCCTTTTCCATAACTACGGTTTCCTCCCGATTGGAAAACATTACTTAAACATTATAGCATATAGAGTCAAGCCGAACAGCGGCATTAGGCTCTCAGGATCACTGTTCATGATGTTTGGCTTATGCCGCAAGCACAAACGGGGCCGTTTGACACCGATAGCAAACGTATGGTATAACTAAGCTTAATTGCATCAGATCCAAATGCGTTGAAGGACATCAGTAGGATAAGGAGACAAGCTTTCAGAGAGCCGGTGGACGGTGGAAACCGGTACTTGACCTTATACCGAATTACAGTCCGGAGCAGCGGAAGGGAACGCCCGATGGCCGTATCATACGGTATCAGGCCGGTAGCTTCCGATCGGGCAACCCCCGTTATCCTGCTGAAGTGAAAGCCAAGACTGGCGTTTATCTGTTTAGCAGCGGAATTCGCACTACAGGTTTCGTCTGTCTCGCTTTAATTAGGGTGGTACCGCGAGCTAAACCTTCTCGTCCCTTGAGGATGAGAAGGTTTTTTTGTATTTTTGATACTTGGGAGGAATGAAGCAAATGACAAAATGGGAACAACTGACTGCGGAACAGCAGAACGAAGTGAACCGACAATTGGAAACCATCCGGCGCGGTGTGGTCGAAATCGTTCCGGAGGACGAATTGAAGCAAAAAATCATCGACTCGGTTGCTACGGGAAAACCGCTTAAAGTAAAGCTTGGACTGGATCCGTCCGCGCCGGATATTCATGTTGGGCATACGGTTGTGCTGCATAAGCTGCGCCAATTTCAAGAGCTTGGTCATCAGGTGCAGCTCATTATCGGTGACTTTACGGGCCGCATCGGGGATCCGACCGGGAAATCGGAAACGCGGAAGCAGTTGACGGAAGATGACGTGAAGCGCAACGCTTTGACGTACCAGAAGCAAATCTACAAAATTCTCGATCCGCAAAAAACGCAGCTCTTTTATAATTCCGAATGGCTCGGGCCGCTTACGTTTGCTGATGTCGTTCAACTGTCCGCCAAGGTGACCGTGGCGCGGATGCTTGAGCGGGATGACTTCTCCAAGCGCTATGCCGGAGGTTTGCCGATTCATATTCATGAGTTCTTTTATCCGCTCATGCAGGGCTATGACTCGGTTGCTTTGAAAAGCGATATCGAGCTCGGAGGAACCGACCAGAAATTCAATCTGCTGATGGGCCGAACGCTTCAGAAGGAATATGGCTTACCCGCTCAAATTGCGATTATGAATCCGCTGCTTGAAGGCCTTGACGGGGTACAGAAAATGAGCAAAAGCCTCGGCAACTATATCGGTATCGATGAAGAGCCGAACGAAATATACGGAAAGGCGATGTCTGTACCGGATGAATTGATGCTCAAATATTACGAGTTGGCCACGGATATTTCGAACGAGGAGCTGCTGCAGCTGCGTGAGGGCATCGCACAGGGCACGATCCATCCTCGCGACGCCAAAATGCGTCTGGCTCACATGTTCGTCCGCATGTATCACGGAGAGCAGGCGGCAGACGATGCACAGCAGCATTTTGTAACCGTATTTCAGCAACGGGCGCTGCCGGACGATATTGAAGAGGTAACGCTTCCGCCTGAAGCGCTCGAGGGCGGGAAAATCCGAATCGCCAAGCTGCTTGTGACGCTGGGATTGCAAAGCTCAAACAGCGAAGCAAGACGGAGCGTACAGCAGGGCGCAGTGAAGGTGAACGAACGGAAGATCGTTGACCCGAACGAGGAGCTGACGCCCGAAGGCGGCGAAATCGTACAGGTTGGCAAGCGTAAATTCGCCAAAATCAAGCTTGGCTGAAACAACAAAAAACCTTGGTTCTTCCGAAGAAGAGCCAAGGTTTTTTCGTATCGTTAAGATTAACGGCTGTAAAACTCGACGATTTGCTTTTCATCGATCTCTTGAGCAAGCTCGGCACGCTCAGGCAGGCGGACATATTTGCCTTCCATTGCGTTTTCGTCGAACTCAAGGTAAGCCGGCAGGTAGTTGCGGTTAGCCAAAGCTTCTTTAACAACAGACAGGTTGCGGCTTCTTTCGCGAAGGCCGATCACATCGCCAGGCGTTACGAGGTAAGAGGCGATATCTACTTTTTTGCCGTTTACCGTGATGTGACCGTGAGCAACGAGCTGACGGGCACCTGCACGGGAGTTGGACAGACCCAGACGGTAAACCAGGTTGTCTAAACGACTTTCGAGCAGGAACATGAAGTTCTCACCGGCGATACCTTGCATTTTAGTTGCCTTGTCAAACAGGTTGCGGAATTGCTTCTCGTTCAGACCGTACATGTGGCGCAGCTTTTGTTTTTCTTGCAGCTGTAAACCGTATCCGGAGATTTTTTTGCGCTGACCCGGGCCGTGTTGGCCAGGCGGGAAAGGACGTTTCAATTCTTTGCCGGTACCGCTCAAGGAGATGCCGAGACGGCGGCTTAATTTAAATTTAGGACCAGTGTAACGTGACATGGATTAGAGTGCTCCTTTGTTCATAAAGTAAGATAGTTTTGGTTTTAATAACGGGTGAAGCGTGTGCCCGACTTTGTTTCTCATGCCCATGTGGCGTCCGAAGGGAAAAAACCAGCCGCGGTCCCGTCGGCAACAAAATCAACAGAGGGTGACACAAGCTTCCACAATAAGCATACTTGGGTAAAGTCCCGGTGGCATGCCTATTCTCGACAATTAATTTTATAAGATATAACAGGGCTGTGTCAAGCTGCAATCCCGTTCGAGAATCTCTTCTTTTTTGATACAATGGGAAAAGCTTGAAGTGGGAGGTTACAGCATTGGGGCAATGGAATGTTCAGCACATGTCGGACGTTCTGAATTCGTATGGTGTCGTCGGTCATCTCGGAGGTGCGCTGCTTGCCGTACTGCAGACCGTTTTTCCTTTTGTTCCATTTGTGCTTGTGGCTGGGATGAATGTTCTGTTATTCGGGTTATGGGGCGGGCTGGCCATTAATTATTTGGGTGCCTGCCTCGGCGCGGTCATCGCCTTTTATGCTGCCAGGCACTGTGGAAGAAGCTGGGTTCAGAAAAAGCTGGTGAAATACAGAAATATCGAAAAGCTTAACGTGCAGCTGGAACGGCGCGGCATGCTGTTCATTGCCTTAAGCCGCTTGATACCGGTGCTCCCGTCCTTCGCGATCAATTATGGCGCGGCGGTGATGAAAGTAAGGGCGAGAGATTTCATTGCAGGAACCCTTATCGGTAAAGCGCCGATGATATGGCTCGAATCATTGATCGGGCACGATCTTCTGCATTTTGCCAGATATAAGGGGCGGCTCTTGGTCCTTCTGGCGGCGTTCGCCGTGATGATCGTGATCGGCAACCGATTCAAAAATAAGTGGATGAAAAACGAAAATGGAATGTAGACCGTCAAAAAGTCCAACGGTAAGATGTCAAGTCCCTGATTCGTGAGAATTGGAAATTTTCTTGGCTGCAGAGCGCAGGGGTCAGGAAAAATGGCAGCACCAAACTAAACCCAGTCGAAAATCGAGTCAATTACCAGATTTTAACTGGGAATCCGTGAAGGACTTTGGCAAAGGAGGCATAAACCTTCGCAGTTGTCACCTTCCTTCGAGGCGTGCAGAGTTGGCCGTTGCGTAGCAGCACATCGACCAGACGCACAAGTTTTCTTGCTGTTAAGACGAGGCGCGTTTGTGTTGGCGCTTGGGTACTTCGTTGTACTTCTTCCGGTAGTACTCGCCGAATTAACGGATCGCGGTTTTTCACCGAGTTGGCAGCTTCAACCAGGTAGTACCGCAGGAATCGGTTGCCGGAACGAATGCGTTTGGTATCCTCAGCCTCGAACGGGCTGGACTGGTGCCAGGAGAGAGACGAATTTCCCCGAATGGAAATACTATACGAGGAGAGAGGTTTATGCGCGATCCGAGACTGCAGCAGTTAGCCCGCAATATCGTCGGCTATTCTTTGGATGTTCAAGCCGGAGAGAAGGTACTGATCGAAATGGTCGGTTCCGAGCGTGAAATCGTTAAATGTCTGGTAGAGGAAGTTCATGCCAGGGGCGGGTATCCGTATATAGAGCTGGCGGATAACAGCATTCGCGCGGCTGTGCTGCGTTCGGCCACAAAAGAGCAGATGGAACACTGGGCGAATATGGACCTTCAGCGAATGAAGGAGATGGACTGCTATGTCGCCATTCGGTCGGGTGACAATGTCAGCGAGCTTTCCGATGTGCCGGACGGAAAGATGAAGCTGTACAATCAAATTTATCGTAAAAAAGTTCATTTGGAGCAGAGGGTCAAGCGGACGCGATGGGTGGTGCTGCGCTATCCGAACGCTTCCATGGCTCAATTGGCCGGTATGAGCACCGAGCGGTTCGAAGATTTTTATTTTGATGTATGCAATCTGGATTACGCCAGAATGGCCGATGCGATGGAGCCGCTCCAGGAGCTGATGAATAAAACCGACCGTGTCCGCATTACAGGGCCGGGCGCAACGGACATTACGTTTTCGATTCGCGGAATCGGATCGGTCAAATGCTGCGGCCGCCGGAACATACCGGACGGGGAACTGTATACGGCTCCGGTGCGGGATTCGGTGAACGGTATCATCGCCTACAATACTCTGTCCGTTTATTCCGGAGTAACGTTCGAGAATATCAAGTTCCGATTTGAACACGGAAAAATCGTAGAGGCGTCGGCGAACGATACCGCCCGTCTTCTGGAAGTGTTGGATACGGATGAAGGAGCAAGATATATCGGTGAATTTAGCCTGGGCTTTAACCCTTATATTTTACACCCGATGAAGGATACGCTGTTTGACGAGAAGATCGACGGAAGTCTTCATTTTACGCCGGGGCAAGCGTACGAACAGGCGGATAACGGGAACCGTTCCTCCGTTCACTGGGATTTGGTGCTGATTCAACGGCCCGAGTACGGGGGTGGAGAAATCTATTTTGACGACCGTTTGATCCGCAAGGACGGCCGGTTCGTCATTCCTGAACTAATGGGCTTAAACCCTGAAAATTTAAAATAACCGGGTGTGAAAATGTAGTTGCATGTTATTCTCTTCCCATGTATCATAAGCTAAAACAACGTAATTTTTGGAGGGATTGTTATGCCTAACGCAAACAATGCGGCAATCGTGGAAATTTCTCAAACAGCAAATAAATTCAGATCTTCAATCGTTTTGCAGTATGACAATAAATATATCGATGTGAAGAGCATTCTTGGCTTGTTTACCACATTGCTTGCATCCGGCACTTACGACCTTCACGTCCACGGTCCTGATGCGGAGGAAGCGAAGAAAGCCATGGCCGAGGTGTTTGAGAAGCACGGACTGAAGATCAATAGCATTCAGGACTAACAACAAAGCGATGCGAAACAAGGAGGGGCATTTCCGCACGGCGGAAAATGCCTTTTCTTCCTCTATGACTTGTGTATTCCGCCATTTTCGACTAAAATTGAATTATGAAGCGTGAATGATATCCATTCGCGTCATTTCGGGAGAACCGGGAGGGCGAAACGAATTTGAAAATGGTAAGCCGGGTTTCGCTTCATGGCGTATTACAGGGGGGAAGCTTCATGTCATCGGATGTGCTGCTCAGCTTGTCGCAGAGAGCGCTGAATCTGCTTCAGGAGGATGCGGACAAGATTGAGAAGCTGATTGAAGTGCAAATGGAAAACTTGACTACGCGCAAATGTCCTCTCTATGAAGAGGTATTAGATACGCAGATTTACGGGCTGTCCAGAGAAATCGATTTCGCTATTCGAGCCGAACTCATCAATGAGGCAGCCGGTAAGCATATCCTGATGAAGCTCGAACGCAATTTGGCCGAGCTGTATGAAGCCATGAACCAAAATAAAGAGTAACCTTCGTCCGAAGGTTACTCTTTTTTTATTATGCGGCCTTTACACCAAGTAAAATGCAATCCCGAGGATCAGATAAACCACCAGCAGCAGGACGCCTTCATACCAGGTGGTGCTGCCATCCCTTGAGATCGACGTAGCGATGATGGCGGCCACACCGATAGCTACAAGCTCATAGACAGTAAATATAATGTTCATAGGGTTGCCAAACCACAGCGATAAAAGGACAAGCACCGGTGCGACGAAGAGCGAGATCTGCAGACTGCTTCCGACGGCAATTTCCACAGCGGCGCCCATTTTATTTTTGCGGGCCATAATAATCGCTGCGCTGTGCTCTGCCGCGTTGCCTACTATGGCAATCAGGAAGGCGCCGACAAACAGGTCGGACAGACCGTACTGATGGCTGAAGGGCTCCAGCGTGCTCACCAGCCATTCGCTCTCGATAGCCACCATCGTGGTGGCAAGCAGTAAAAACAAGACGGATGTTCCCTTGGACCATACCGCTTCTCCGTGTTCCAGAGCCTGGTCTGACAGCTCGGTCTTATGCGTGATCATGGAAAAAAACAGCCACAGCAAATAGGCAACGATCAGAATAACGGAGACGATAATGCTTAAGGTTTGCGTTTCCATTGTCGTCAGGCTTCGAGTGAAAGCGGCGGGGATGAACAAGGCGATGACCGCCAGCAGCATCAGGGAAGCATTGTGACCGGCGAGCTTCACATTAAAGTGCTGTTCCTTGTATTTCAATCCGCCGATCAGAACACTGAGCCCCAGAACAAGCAGCATATTCCCGATGATCGATCCGGTGATGCTTGCTTTAACGGTATTGAATAACCCATCCTTCACTAGAAATATGGCGATGATCAATTCCGCCGCATTGCCGAAAGTGGCGTTCAGGAAACCGCCCAGCCGCTCTCCCGCGTATTGAGCCACGCTTTCGGTCGCCTTGCCGAGAAAGCCGGCGGCAAATATAATGGCGACCGCCGCAATCAAAAACTGCAGCGTGGGATTGAATGCGGGAGATCCAACATAATGCGCCGCCGCACTAAGCGCAAAACTCAAAATTAGACAAATGGCAAAACCGTGGCGTTTCATCATTATCACCTCATGTGGTAAAGTATACCTGAATGGATCAAAACCTATTCTCAAATATCCCGTTTCGGCAAAAGGAGGAGCATTCGAATGGATTTGCGGCTGAAGGGAAAAAAAGCGGTTGTTACCGCTTCCAGCAAAGGATTGGGACGAGCTATAGCCGAGCAGTTGGCAGCGGAAGGCGCCAGCTTGCTGCTGTGCAGCAGGGATGAACAAGCGATCTGTGATGTCGCCGCACAGCTTGCGCAGAAGTATGGCGTGGAAGCCACCGGTTTGGGTATGGATTTGAGCAGCCCTGAACAAATCTCTTGGCTTGTACAGCAAGCCCAGGATCGGTTCGGACAGGTGGACGCACTGGTATGCAACGCAGGCGGCCCGCCGGGCGGCAGTTTTTTGTCGCTGGATGAAGAGGCCTGGCTTCATGCCATCCAGCTGAATCTGATGAGCGTCGTCCGTTTGGTGAAAGGGTTTCATCCATTAATGAAGGAACAGGGGGGACGGATCGTTACGATTGCGTCGTCTTCCGTGAAGATACCGATTCCCGGGCTTGTACTATCCAACACCCTGCGCACGGGACTCATCGGGTTAATGAAGACGCTCTCGATTGAATGGGGTCCGGACGGTATCCTCTTGAATACGGTGTGTCCAGGACGAATTATGACCGACCGGCTCATCGAACTGGATTCCTTCAATGCTTCCCGGCAAGGAAAAACGGTGGAAGACATACAGGAGAACATGATCAAGGACATTCCGCTGGGACGCTACGGTGAGCCGGAGGAGCTGGCATCGATGGCTGCCTACTTATTATCGCCGCGCAACAGCTACATGACCGGTTCTGTCTTCTATGTGGACGGAGGCATGGTAAAGGCGATTTAAAGTTGAAGGTCAGTTCATTGGATCCGATCGGATACGGCGCATTTGCTTTCCGTGTGGGAAGTTATTACAATAGAGCTATAATCCTTGAAGGAGTGATCCTCTTGAGCGAAGACATTCAAACAGGTCTTATCCGTATTTCAGATGATGTTGTGGCGACGATTGCAGGACTAGCCGCACTCGAAACTCCAGGGATCGCCGCCATGTCGGGAGGCATTTCGGAAGGATTGGCCAAGCGCTTGAGCGGAAAGAACGTCCAAAAGGGCGTCTCGGTTGAAGTGGGTCAAGTGGAAGCGGCAATCGATTTGAGAGTGATTGTCAACTATGGAAGCCGGATTCATGAAGTTTGCCGTGATTTGCAGGAAAACGTCCGCGAGGCGGTAGAGAATATGACGGGCTTATCCGTTGTAGAGGTCAATGTGAAGGTGGAAGGGGTAGCCTTTCGGGAGGAAGAGACGGCAGCAGTGGAAGATCCGCACAACCGGGTTAAATAACCAAAAGAGAGCCTTTTGTCAGGCTCTCTTTTTCATATCGCGTTCTTTTTCCGGTTTATTATGCTCTCTGGAGATGCTTAGCAGAATTCCGAGGCTCATCAGCGTCATCAGCATGGAAGTGCCGCCATAACTAATCAGCGGCAGCGTTACCCCTGTCATCGGAATCGTGTTGGTTACTCCGCCGATATTGATGAACGCCTGAATCCCTATCATTCCTACGATTCCTACACCCACCAGGGTACCGAAGGTTTCCTTGCATCGGAGAGCTACAATGAGTCCTCTTAGCAAAAAAGCCAGGTACACCAGTAAAAAGAGAGAGGTTCCGATAAATCCAAGCTCTTCCCCGATAATGGAAAAAATAAAATCGTTGTGAGCTTCAGGCAAATAATGCAGCTTCTGTATACTCTGGCCAAAGCCGGCGCCTGTCAGTCCCCCATGACCGAACGCATAAAGCGACTGAATGAGCTGATGCCCGGAGTCAAGCGGATCCGACCAAGGATCCAGAAAGGCGGTAAAGCGGGCGATTCGGTAGCTGTCACCGCCGGTCTTCATAAAATAAATAGCAATGACGACGGACAATGCTCCGGCAGCGGCTCCGACAAGATAAAAAACATGCTTCAGATTGGCTCCGCCCACGATGATGACAAGCAAGGCAGACAGGATAAGTATCATCGTTGAGCCCAAATCCGGCTGCAGCATAATCAGCGCGGCAATGAAACCTACTACGACCAAGGGAGGAACCAGTCCTCGTTTAAAGTCACGGATCCGATCCCCTTTTTTGCTGATAATGGCGGCCAAGTATAGAATAACCGCCAATTTGGCAAATTCCGTCGGTTGAAGCCCAAAGCTGCCGATATATATCCAGCTTTGCGCACCGTTTCTTTCCGGGGCTATGATCGGCACCAACAGCAGCAGGAAAACGGTAACGGCTAAAAACGGAACGATCCATTTTTGCAGCTTGCGGTAGTCTATATTCATACAGAAAAACATGGCCACCGTTCCTAGACCGATGGCGAATGCCTGGCGGATTGCCAAATACCAAGGCTCGCTTGACCTGTAAGCCATGCCTGCGCTAAATACGAATGCCAAACCAAAACACACAAGCGAAAACGTCAAAAACAGCAGCAAGAAATCGGGCGTTCCTCGTCTCGGTTTCGGTTTCGGTGAAGTCATAAGCTTTTATTCCCCGATTATTGGGACAGCTTTGCTTTCAACTCCGCCAATTTACCGTTGACCGTTTTCAAGATGGCATCGGGAACAGGCGCTTGATAGTCCAGGCCATGCGGGAAAGTAGCTTTGCCGATATAGACTTCTTCGATGTAAAGAATGGCATAAGGGGATTCCAGCTTGCCGGATTCAGCCCGAGTATTAATGCGCAGGTAATAATCGCTTTGCGTAGCTTTATCTTCAAGCTTCAGGTCGTAAGTTGCCCGGTTATATTCCCACTGCCAGCGAACGAAACCGAGCTGCTCCATAGACTCGTCCAAATGGGCGAGATCACTTTTTAAGCCTTTTAATCCACTGTTTTCAATAATCACTGCAAGCCCTCCTAAATATGTACAACTCAGCTAATTATCCTTTATTCATGATAGTATGTTTCCCTTACTTGTGCAAGCCTAATGCATATGGCTCCAAAAGCGGTGCTGTAAAGTTTGAATTTCTTGTGACACATGGATGAAACCGCTCTTTAGATTTGATAAAATTAAGATTAATATGCCAATGAAAGGATCGCCATTATATGATGACGCTGCAAAGAGCGGAGGGGGTACTATGATGATAAAAGATACACTGGATACGATAGTTCCCGAGATGATCGCTTGGCGCAGGTATTTGCACCGGCATCCGGAGCTGTCGTTTCAAGAATCGGAAACCGCTGCCTACATTGCAAAACTGCTTCGGGGATGGGGGCTTGAGGTACGGACGGGGGTTGGCGGACACGGTGTGACAGCCAGACTGCAGGGCGGAAAAGCCGGACCGACCGTTGCGCTCAGGGCCGATATCGATGCTCTGCCCATACAAGACGAGAAAGCTTGCGAGTATGCCTCCAGCGTACCCGGTGTCATGCACGCCTGCGGTCATGATGCTCATACGGCCACCTTGCTCGGTGTAGCTAAAACGCTCAGCAGACACAGGGAGCTGCTGCGCGGAAATATTGTCTTTGTGTTCCAGCCTGCGGAGGAAGTGACTCCGGGAGGGGCGCTCGGAATGATCAAGGATGGTGTGCTGGATGGGGTGGACGTCATCTATGGCATTCATTTGTGGACGCCGTTTGAGGTTGGGACCGCGTATTGCAAGGCGGGTCCCATCATGGCGGCAGCCGATGAGTTCACCATTGAAATCAAAGGCAAAGGCGGGCACGGCGGTCTGCCCCACGAAACGGTGGACAGCGTTTTTGTGGCTTCTCAGCTGGTAGTCAATTTACAATCGATTGTCAGCCGCAGTACGGATCCCACTGAGCCATGCGTCGTTTCCGTCGGCTCGATCCACAGCGGAACCAATTTTAACGTCATTGCAGAAACAGCCGTATTGAAGGGAACGGTGCGTACATTCAACGCTTCTTTACGAATGGATGTGAAGGCCCGTCTGGAAAATATCGTCCGACAAACCTGTCTTATGCAGGGAGCCGATTATACGATAGACTACAAGCTGGGATATCCGCCTGTCGTGAATCACGCGGAGGAAGAGCAGCGGTTTTATCGGGCGGCCAAGGCGGCTTTGGGCGAGGCGGGGGCGAAGACTTCGCCGCTGATCATGGCGGGGGAGGACTATGCCTATTATTTGCAGCAGGTGCCGGGATGCTTCATGTTTGTCGGAGCGGGAAATCCAGACCGCGGCATCGTTTACCCGCATCATCATCCCCGGTTCGATATTGACGAAACGGCAATGACCCATGCTGCAAAGCTGTTCATAGCGCTGGTCGAAGATTATATGTCGGAACATTCCCGGTAAGTGACAGTGATCGGGCGAATGGAAAGCAAGGGAAAGGGAAAACCTAATTCTGCAGCAGCTTGGGTACGCCGGGCAGGGCGATGCTTCAGGCTGCCAGTTCCTTTCAGGAGGGATTTCCCTTGAGTTCGAGAACACTTCGCGAGATCATGACTACAGACTGCGCTACAGTCACGTTACAGGATAACGTGTATGAAGCTGCGGTGAAGATGAAGCAGGAAGATACGGGCTTTATTCCTGTCGTTGACGGCAAGAAGCTAATCGGCGTTCTGACCGACCGGGACATCGTTATTCGCGGTTTGGCTGAGAAAAGGGAAGGATCTGCCGCTATTAAAGAAGTGATGAGCGACAAAGTCGTATCCGTAACTCCGGAAACGACAGTGGATGAAGCGGCAAAAATCATGGCTGATGAACAGATTCGCCGTCTGCCTGTTGTCGAGAATGGGAACCTGGTCGGGATCGTATCCATCGGCGACCTCGCAGTCCGCAGCATTTATGAGAACGAAGCAGGCGAGGCGTTGAGCCAAATTTCCGAACAGAACCAGCACGCCTTGCATTAAGCTCTTATCGTTCTTCCGAACTTTTTTATCGGAAGAACGATTTTTTATTTACACAGGTGTACGGAGATGAAGCGGAAGCCTCCGCTTTTCATCTCCGTTTTTTGCCGTTCTTCCTCCGCCATATCTTTTCGGGCGTCTTTCTTCGCTTATAATTTACATGTTTAAATCCGCCGCCAATCCAACATAATAACAGTATCTGTAAAAGTTTGGAGGGATCGGTATGCAATTTCATAAAGATCGGCCGCTCGTCGTACAGAGCGATTTCAGCATTTTGCTGGAATCCCGGCATCCCGCATTCGATGATGTGCGAAAGGGCCTGGCAAGATTTGCCGATCTTGTCAAATCTCCCGAAAACCTGCATACATATCGAATGTCCTCGCTGTCGCTTTGGAATGCGGCGGCAGCGGGAATGACGGCGGAGGAAATCATAACATTTTTGGAGCTGTGGTCCAAATTCGGTATTCCTGCATCCGTAAAGCAGGATATTCGCCGTTTTGTGCAGCGTTACGGCCTGGTTCGAATGGAACGTCTTGGAGAAGACCTGCTTTTAATATCCGACGATGTCGATGTCATTAAAGAGATGGTTTCCTATAAATCGCTTCAATCCTATGGCCTCTGTCAGCTGGATTCGCGGACCTTGCGTTTTTCATCGCTTTACCGGGGACATCTCAAGCAGGAACTGGTCAAAATGGGTTTTCCGGTTGAGGATTTGGCGGGATACAGCCAAGGAGAGCGGCTGCCAATCCGGCTCAGGACGAAAATGAACGGAGGGCGAACCTTTGAACTCCGGGATTATCAGCAATCTGCCGTGGAGTCATTCTACCGTGAGGGCAGCGCGCAGGGAGGAAGCGGTGTTTTGGTACTGCCTTGCGGGGCGGGGAAAACTGTCATCGGCATCGCCGCTATGGGACGGCTAAACTGCGCTACCCTCATATTGACTTCGAACAGTACATCCGTACGTCAATGGAAAAGGGAGATTTTGGAGAAAACCGATGTTACTGAAGAGATGGTGGGAGAATATACCGGGCAGCATAAAGAGGTCAAACCCATTACCATCGCAACGTATCAAATTTTGACCTACCGCAAATCGAAGGATGATCTTTTTGTCCATATGGACTTGTTTAACAAACGGGACTGGGGACTTATCGTGTATGATGAAGTTCACTTGCTGCCTGCGCCGGTATTTCGGGTGACTGCGGATATTCAAGCGACCCGCCGCTTGGGCTTGACAGCTACGTTAATCCGCGAAGACGGCCGGGAAGAAGATGTTTTTTCCCTGGTCGGCCCCAAAAGGTACGAGATGCCCTGGAAGGATCTTGAAACGAAGGGGTGGATCGCCTCGGTGGAATGCATCGAGGTGCGGGTGCCCATGCCTCCGGCAGAAATGGACGTGTATCGTACGGAGGAGGCAAGGCAGAAAATGAAATGCGCAAGCGTCAATTCGGCTAAGCAGGCAGTGGTAGAGGAATTGCTGCGTAAGCATGAAGGCGAGCAAATCTTGATCATTGGCCAGTATCTGGAGCAGCTTCAGGAACTGACCAGGCGAACAGGGGTTCCCTTGATCAGCGGAGAAGTGGCTCACGACAAGCGGGAAAAACTGTATAACGCCTTCCGGAACGGCGAACTGAAGGTGCTGATCGTTTCCAAAGTAGCCAACTTTGCCGTAGATTTGCCGGACGCCTCCATAGCTATCCAGGTATCGGGGAGCTTTGGTTCCCGCCAAGAGGAGGCTCAGCGGCTCGGACGCATTTTGCGGCCTAAATCAGGGGACAATAAAGCTTACTTTTATACGCTCGTCAGTGAGAACACGAAGGAGCAGGAGTTTGCCATGAACCGGCAGTTATTTCTCATCGAGCAGGGCTACAACTATGTGATCGATCAGGCGGATAGGCAGGAGGAGACGGTCCTGAAATGAATTATTCGGAAATTTGCGCCCGAATGCCCTGGGAGCTGCGAAGCCGGATTCAAGCAGAGACGGTATACGCTCCCTGGCTTGGGCAAGGATACGGTCTGGAGGACATTTGGGCCGATCCGGTTGTGCTGGAAACGATCTTTAATCGGATGGGCCCGGACGAACGGACGGTGCTTGAAGGGATTGTACGGGACATCGGCTCCGAGCTTTTTGACGCGGCTCGGCTGGAGAAGTCGGCGAGGGGCTTGTTGTCCGGAGCCGAGATGAAAGCGGGCTTGGCCGGTCTGCTGCGCAAAGGTTTTATTTTCGCTTTTCGAAAAACGTGGGGTGAACTGGTTTACCTGCTTCCGGAAGACAGCTTCGGTCTGTGGCAGCAAATTATGTTTCCTGAGCTTGCCGTTGTTCCGCCGGATGGCACTGCTCTTTCCGGTATCGAACCGATTGAAGTCGTCAAGACCGATATTCGCAGGGGGCTTTTTCAGGCGCTTGTCTTCGCGGCGCAGCAGGAACTGAAGCTGACCCAAAACGGAATCCTGCACAAAAAACAACTGCAAAAATGGCTTGAGCTTATTCCTCTGAACGAAACGCTGCTGCAGGGGACGACGATAAAATATGCGTATGCTGATGCGTATCCGATGAAAGCAGCGATCATGCTCGATATGCTTTTGCGGCTTCAGTTGATCGTGCCGGACGGAGAAATGCTGAAGCTTCAATCCAAAGCGCTCAAAACCTGGCTGAACCGGTCCGTTAACGAACAACATCTTGTGTTGTACAGCATATGGAAGCGGCTGACCCTTCCGGCGGAAGCCTGGCTGCAGCATGCGGTTTCACTTCTTGAAAGGAGCGATCACGGGCATTGGTTTTCTCCGCTTGGGCTTTTGACCGGGCTTGAAAGGCAAGGCCTGATGCCTGCACCGGCTGAATCAGGGCTGGAAGAGCGGCTTGGCCGGCTGCAGCAGAAGTGGCTGGACCCGTTGGCTGCCATGGGCTGGCTTGAAAAAGGCACGGAGGCTCTGGGCGGAAGGGTGCATTATCGTTGGTGTGTTAGGCTATTTCAAGCAAGCCGTGCTCCGCAGGAGTCTGAGGAACCTGGGCGGTTTATGGTGCAGCCGGACTTCGAGATCATCGTGCCGCCGGACGTGACGGATGAGGTTTGCTGGGAATTGTGCTGTATAGCCGATCCGGTTGCGCACGATCAGGTCAGCGTTTATAAATTGTCCAAAGCCAGTATTCGGCGTGCTTTGGAGAACGGAAGGACGGCTGAAGAGATGGCGGAGTTTCTGGAAGCTCATGCGCTTTACGGAGTTCCCGATCATCTCCTCCCGGCGATAGAAGGATGGGCGAGGCCCTTCGGCAAGTTGACTTTCGCTAACACGCTGTTACTCCGCTGTGATGATGAAGAGACGGCGTCAACCGTAGCCAAGTTGCCTGGTGCGGCGCCCTATATTCAAGAAGCCGTCGGAACCAAGGATTATATTATTGCTTTGGACGACCTGCAGCCTCTTGCGGCAGTGCTGGAAAAAGCGGGGTATATGCCGGGGATGCCGCTTTTGCTCAACGGTAAGAACGTTTCCGGCCGCGGAAGGTCTTACCCGAAGCTGGCGGATGTAAATCCGCAGGAAGACGAAGCAGATGCCGAGTTCCAGCTGTCGATGGATAGGGGGCTGATTTACTCCAGAAATTCAGCTCATTATTTGCAGCTGGAGTCGCAGCTGCCCGAGCCGGCCGATTTGTATCCCGACTTAAAGGACATTCCCCCGATGTGGCTGAAGGATTATCGGACCTATCACGTTTCTACCCGAAAAGAAATCGTGGAAAAGGCGATCGAGATGAAGACGCTGCTGCAAGTCCGAATGAACGGAACCGATTACCGGGTCGCTCCGCGAAAAGTACAGGATACCCGGGGAACCTGGTGGATGACGGGCGTAGAACAGCGGAAGGACAGGCTCCCTCAAGCATTGGAGGTTCGTTGGCATGCCGGCGAATGGGACGAAATGAAGCTGATTTTGCCAGGCATCAATGATAAATATTAGATCGGCACACCGCTGCCGGATATGATATGATAAATAGGTAGGCCACCATGGTCCAACCTATAGAAAGGCGGTGCTGCATATGGCAGTCATGGAATCCCAGACGATCGATATGTCTGCAATCCTTCTCGGAGCCTATGAATTGGCTGACATGATCAAGCTTTCCGCGGAAACTGCGGATTATTTATATTGGAAGCGGCGTGTAGAGGAGGACGAGGAAGTCGGCAGGCTGACCAAGGAATTTGCCAAACAAAAAGAGCGATTCGCCGAATGCGAACGTTTCGGGCATTACCATCCGAACTATCATGAAGCGCTGGAGCAAGTCAAGAAGGTTCAAGCTCAGCTGGATGCTTTGGAGCCGGTACGCCGTTTTAAGGAAGCGGAGAACCGGCTGGATCAACTGCTTTATGAAATATCGCAGTTGGTAGCGCACTCCGTTTCCGACACGATCAAGGTTCCTTCCAATGACCCGCTGGCCGCAAGCGGCGGCTGCTCTTCAGGCGGCAGCTGCAGCGGCAAGTGCGGTTAAGCCGGCGGGAGAAGCCTTATGACGGTCGTTAATGTCATCTTAAGGCTGCCGAAGCTGAAATGACGGACGGATAGAGCCTACGGTCTCGCCTCGCCGGTTCATGACCTTGGGGTAATGAAATTCGGCAAGCCGTCCGGCTTCCTCCCGGGTCAGGGCTCCAAGCTGCACTAAAGCCTCGGCTGCTATCGGATAGAGGGCACGTTCGGCGCCGTCCTCAATCTTGACAGCCAGACCGATCCCGCGATCCGGGACAGCCAGGGCATACACCCCTTCAGCACCCATTTTGCCGATGACGCGGCCTTGTGTTACTTCGGCAAGCCGGGTGTCGAACCGGTTGGTGCCTGCTACATAGTAAGGATGTCGGCCGATGACATGGATGATCTTACGGCACGCCGCGGCGCGCTGGGCCGCAAGCTCGTCAGGGGCGCCCAGACGGGCGTATGCATAGGCGAGTGCAGACAGCGGCACTGCAAATACGGGCACGCCGCAGCCATCGGTGCCGACACCGATATTCTCTGTTGATACGCCGCACATGAATGAGATGATGTGCAGCATTTTTTGTTGGACAGGATGCTCCAAACGGGTATACTGTTTTATAGATACATTCATTGCCTTTGCCAGGACCAGCATGCCGGCATGCTTGCCGGAGCAAGTGTTGTGGAGCTGCGACGGCTGCAGCGCCTTTTGTCTCAGCTCGTCGGCCGAGGGCTTATATAGCGGTTCCTGCCGGCCGCATGCTAGAGCGCTTTCAGTTAGTCCGAGCTTATGCAGAATCGATTGCACCGCCGCGGTGTGCTCCGGTTCCCCGCCGTGGGAAGAGCAGCACAAAGCTGTTTCGGCTTCGGTCAGCCCGAATTGTTCGTCGCCCCGGGCTTCCAGCAGTGGAATGGCCTGAAGCAGCTTGGCGGTTGAACGCATATATCCGTAATGCCGGGGGTTGCCGGCGCAAGCGATCAGCTTGCCTTTGTTGTCCACCACGGCAATATGACCGCGATGCATGCTTTCCGTCAGATTGCCGCGGGTTACCTCACAGAGGTTGTCTTGGTCAAAGGATTGCATTATTGCTTTCATCCTTTCATCATTAGATTAAAGATCCGTACCACCAGTATGGGTTTAAGAAAGAGGGTTATGAGCCATGTTTCCTGAGCGCAGCGGAATCATCGTTTGGTTTAGCGATTTAAAAGCGGCTAGCAAACATTTGGAGAAATACGGCAATGTGTATTACCTCTCCAAAAAGCTGCATTATGCCGCCATGTACGTATATTCCAGCCGTTTGGACGAAACGGTAAAGCAGCTGCAAAAGCTGCCCTTCGTCAAAAAAGTCGAGCGGTCGTACCGCAATGAAATCAAAACCGAGTATAATAATAATATTCCTGATAAAACAAGATTCTACACGTTATAACGGCGGAACTTGCGTCTGCATATGTTATATCATACGCCCGGAGCGGAGCTCTGCCCGGCGTATTTTTTTGTTTTTTTCCAAACAGCCCTTTTGTTTTTTGTTATAATAGGCTGAAGGATCGATTTGAACCGGAGGTTCACCTTTCTGATTGCCCAAGATGTTTTTTAAGACTCGTCAGACGTTCTTTTGATCTTCGATCATAAGCTTCTCATATGATGGGTACCAAGTAGGCGGAGGATTCGATATAATGGCGCTAAATTTTCACCAGCTTCATATTTTTTATACGGTTGCGGAGAAGGGCAGTTTTTCTCATGCCGCGCAGGCGCTTCATATGACTCAACCGGCTGTTACGATGCAGGTGCAGTCGCTCGAAGATTATTTTGGAACGAAGCTGTTCATCCGTTCGACCAAGCGGGTCGAGTTGACGGAGGCGGGACGCACGCTGCTGCCGTTTGCTTTGCGCAGCATTGAGCTGATGAAGGAAACGGACATCAGTATGTCCAAGTTCACGCATATGCTGGAAGGCAGACTTCATTTGGGAGCAAGCTTGACGGTAGGGGAATATATTTTGCCCAGACTGCTCGGGCCGTTTAGCGCCGAATATCCGAATATATCGGTTAGTATGAAAGTCAACAACACGAAGCTGATTCTTGAAGAAGTCCTGAACCATCAGTTAACCTTTGGTTTAGTGGAGGCCGAAGTGAAACATCCCGATGTGCATACGGAAGCGGTGCTCAGCGACGAGCTGAAGCTGATTGTCCCGCAGAATCACCCTTTGGCGGAACGGGAGCGTATTCCGTTGGAAGAGATGCTGAAGTATCCCTTTGTGCTCCGGGAGCAGGGCTCGGGTACGCGAAGGGTGATGGAAGAGGAGCTGGCAAAGGCGGGATGCGACGTATCCATGCTCAAAATCGTGATGGAGCTTGGCAGTACGGGAGCGGTCAAATCGGCGGTGGAAGCGGGCCTCGGGATTTCCATCCTGTCCCAATCCTCGGTAAGGCACGAGGCGGCTCTTGGAGTGCTGAAAGTAAAGGATGTCGAAGGCATTCGCTTTACGCGGAGTTTCTATGCGATCTATTTGAGCTCCACACTGCTTCCCATTTCTGCGGTGACGTTCTTGACGTTCTTGAGAGAGCGGGATCTGAGCCAATGGTTATAGCAGACCGGACAGACCGGACGGATCCAAAAGCAAGCCGGGTACGGCCCAACGGAAATCTGTGACAACGAAACAGATAAAATAGGCATGTTTAAAGGGGAGGTATTCATGATGTCTTACGCCGATTTACATACACATACGCTGGCATCCGACGGCACCGGCTCTCCGTCCGACAACGTCAGGTTGGCCTCGGAAGCAGGCTTAAGCGCCGTAGCCGTAACGGATCATGATACGGTGGAGGGCTGGCCGAGGCTCAGGAGGCCGGATTGAAGTATGGCATAGCCGTTATCCCCGGAGTGGAAATCAGTACGGTGCATAACGGCCAGGACATTCATGTGCTTGGGTATTGGATCGATGAAAAGGATTCGCTATTCTTGTCCAGGTTGGCAGACCTGAGACAGGTTCGGGACCGGCGCAATGAAATGATGGTCGCCCGTTTGCAGGAGCTTGGCATCTCCATTACGATGGAGGACGTTCTAAAGTCGGTACAGGCTTCGAAAAAAGAGGGAGATACGATCGGAAGGCCGCATATCGCGGATGCCCTCGTACGTCTCGGAGCGGCGGATTCCATGGCCGACGCTTTCAACCGTTATTTGGCCAAAGGGGCGGCGGCCTATGTCAATCCGCCGCGGATTACGCCGTTTGAGGCCGTTCGCTGGATTATGGAAGCGGGAGGCGCCGCGGTGCTAGCCCATCCGGGGCTGTACGGACAGGATGATTTGATCCCGCAGCTTGCGCAGGCCGGAATGATCGGCTTGGAGGCCTACCATTCGGATCATTCGCCGGAACAGGAAGAACATTATGCGGCATTGGCGCAAGAGCATGGTTTGCTCATTACAGCGGGGTCCGATTATCATGGCGAACGGGGCGGCGTTGTGTTTCATGCGCCCATCGGGGCTCGCCGAATCGACGCGGATGTGGTGGACCGGTTGTTCGAGCGGAAAGGATTGCGGCCATGAAGATCCGCAAATGATGACCCCGGTTTGGTCGCTGGCCGAAGCCCGGAACTTAGTTTCAAAATATTGTCTTGAGAATCAATGGTTACGCCAAAGAGATCGCTCACTTTAATAATGATTTCAATGCTCGGATAATTTTGACCATTTTCCCATTTGGAAACCGACTGTCGACTTACAAAAAGTTTTTCCGCCAATTCTTCTTGAGACCAGCCTGCGTAACAGAGATCTGCCGACGACGGGCCTGGAAATGATTCCCATACCCTTACTCCTGCCAATGTGAGATGTATTATTTGAACACGTACAGTAACTTTAATGAGCTGCAAAGGGACATTGATGCGTACATCTTCTTTTACTAACGAATGGTTACAAGCCAAATTAAACGGCCTCAGTCCGAAGGAATTCAAGACGAAGGCCGCTTAACTGATTTTTATTTTAGTACTGTCTATTTGACGGGGTACAGTTCATCCATCAGGTTGACTTATGGGACAGCCCCTTTTTACTTTACCGTAACCGGCATCTGTTTGATGGCTTCGGCGTCGGGCGTAACGAACAGCGTTTTTTGATGCTCGTAAATGACGAACCCGGGTTTGGCGCCGTTGGGTTTGCGTACATGCCTGATCAGCGTGTAATCGACAGGCACTTGACTCGATTCCCTGGCCTGGCTGTAATAAGCGGCCAGCCGGGCGGCTTCATGCAAAGTGGCTTCGCCGTATTCGGAGCTGCGGATGACGACGTGGGACCCTGGAATGTCTTTGGTGTGCAGCCACGTATCCCCCGAATGGGCGAGACGGTTGGTCAAGTATTCGTTCTGGGTGTTATTTTTGCCGACATAAATAGGTATGCCTTCGCTGGAAGTATAGCAGGAAAGAAGCGGCTTTTGATTCGGCTTTTTTTTGCGTCCCTTCTTGCCGCGGCTGCGAAGGTATCCTTGTTCCTCCAGCTCCTCGCGAATCTCCTCGATATCTGCAAGTCCTGCGCTCGACAGCTGCTGTATCAGATTGTCCAAATAACCGATTTCCTCGTGCGCTTGCGCCATCTGCTCCTCTACGGCGATCAGGCTGTTTTTGCTTTTCGTATATTTTTTGAAGTAGCGCTGTGCGTTTTCCGAGGCGGTCAGTAAAGGATCAAGCTCGATCGTAATTGGGCGCTGCTCCTCATCATAATAATTGATGACCTCGATTTGCCGCTCGCCTTTGGTGACCAGGTGCATCGATGCCGTAAGCAGCTCCCCGAGAATGCGAAACTTATCGGCCTCGCGCGCTTCCTTCAGCGTCTCCTCGAGCTTTTCCAGCTTCTTGACGTTTTTGCTCCGTTCATTGGAAAGGAGCCTGAGCAGGTCGGACGCCTTTTGCTTGACGGCATCCCGTTCGGCCTTGTCCCCATAATAAGCTTCCAGACAAGCGCTGACCGTCTCGTAACGGCGAACCTCTCCGGGAATGTGGGTGAGAGCGGTGACGGAAAAAAAGGTTTTCCCGGTTTGCTCCTGCTCCACAATCACCGGATCGAGCACTCCGCTGCGGACCTGATCCGTCAGCAAGCGCAGGGGCTCCCACAATTTCTCCGCCATATCGGCAGGGGACATAACGGCGGGACCGTCTCCCAAAGCTCGATAAACGAGCTCGCGGGCGCCCAGCGGGCTAAAACCGCTTAGGCGCTGCACCAGCGTCTGCTCCCAGAAGCGGCGTGAGGCCGCCTCCTCAGGCGGGACACCCTCGGCGCTTTCCGCCATCAGTGCAATAAACCGGTCTTTGTTCAAGTCGAACGGCAGCGTCTTGTGCTGTTCCGGGGGCGCAATATAGCTGCTGCCGGGCATGACTACGCGGTAGCTGCTGATCGCCGGCGTAACGTGATGAATCCCGTCCAAAATCACGCCGGTGGCCGGGTCCATCAAGATAATGTTGCTGTGGCGGCCCATGATTTCCACAATGAGCGTTTTGACGCTCAGGTCGCCCAGTTCATCGCGCTGGCGGATGCGGAAGTGAAGAATCCGTTCAAGCCCGGGCTGTTCGATCGCTTCGATGATGCCTCCTTCACAGTGCTTGCGCAGGAGCATGCAAAACATGGGCGCTTCCAGCGGATTCATAAAGCTTTGTTCCGTGAGATGGACACGCGGGTAAGTCGGGTTGGCCGACAGAAGCAGCTTCACGGTGCGGCCCGCCGCGCGGATCTGCATAATAATATCGTTATTGGAAGGCATTTGTATTTTATTGATTCGGCCCATGACGCAGCTTTGCAGCTCGCGGGAGAGGCCGTGAACGACGAGACCGTCTAATGACATGTTAAGAACAACTCCAATCGTGCGAGGATGAGTCTGTTTTTGAGTGCTACCCTTTATCATGCCATATTTTCTCTTCGAAGGAAAACGTGATATTTTGCGGCTTGTCTGAATACATTTAGCCTAGACGACCTTTTGGGAGGGAAAGAGCAGATGAGTCAGAAACATTGGTATCAAATGACGGCCGAGGAAACGCTGCAGTCGTCGGGGACGGAGCCCTCAAAAGGGCTGGCTGCGGAAGAAGCGGACAAGCGGCTTGCCGTTTACGGCAAAAATGAGCTGGCGGATGGACAAGGCATATCGGCGCTCACGCTTTTTTTGAACCAGTTTAAAGATTTCATGGTTCTGGTACTCGTTGGAGCTACATTAATATCCGGCTTGCTCGGTGAATATTTGGATGCCATCACGATTATCGCCATCATCATTATGAATGGAATTCTTGGCTTCGTGCAGGAGTTTCGGGCAGAGCGTTCCTTGCGCGCGCTAAAGGAGCTTTCCGCACCCAATGCCAAGGTGATCAGAGACGGAAAGCTGGAGCAGCTTCCGGCCCGCGAGCTGGTTCCGGGCGATATTGTCGTGCTGGAAAGCGGCGACCGCATTCCGGCCGATATCCGTTTTATCGAGGTATACAGCACGTATGCGGAAGAGTCGGCGCTCACGGGGGAGTCCGTTCCGGTAGCCAAGCATATCGGGGCGATTCACGGAGAAGGCGTAACTCTCGGAGATCAGCGCAATCTGGGATTTATGGGAACCCTGCTGACGAGGGGCTCGGCTAAAGGGGTCGTAATTCGTACCGGCATGGCCACGGAAATGGGCAAGATCGCGGATCTCATTCAAAACACGGATGCGATGGAGACGCCGCTGCAGCATCGTCTGGAGCAGCTCGGTAAAATTCTGATCATCGTCGCTCTGGCATTGACGGTGATGGTCGTCGCAGCGGGCATCCTGCACGGGCAGGAACCGTACGGCATGTTTTTGGCCGGCGTCAGCCTGGCGGTTGCAGCGATTCCAGAAGGCCTGCCGGCCATCGTAACGATCGCTCTGGCTCTCGGCGTACAGCGGATGATTCAGCGCAAAGCGATCGTCCGCAAGCTGCCGTCGGTCGAAACGCTGGGCTGCGCATCGGTGATTTGCTCCGATAAAACGGGAACGTTAACCCAGAACAAAATGGCGGTCACCCACTTATGGGTAGGAGGCCACTGGCTGGAGGTCACCGGGGACGGCTACGACCCTCGCGGGGATATTCTGAGGAACGGAGAGCAGGCGGACATTAAAAAAAATCAAATGCTCCGCCGATTGCTTCAGATATCCGTGCTTTGCAACAATGCTTCTCTGCATGAAGAAACAAGTGACAACAAGAAGAAAAAAGCGGATGCCGAACCGTCCCGCGCTTGGCGTATCAAGGGAGACCCGACAGAGGGGGCGCTTGTTGTCCTGGGGGCGAAAGCGGGCATTACGCAGCGTTCTCTGGATGGGCTGTACCGCCGGGTCAACGAGTTGCCTTTCGATTCAGAGAGAAAACGGATGTCTGTTGTCGTGGAGCACCAGGGAGGGCGGATGGTATGTACGAAGGGGGCGCCCGATGTGCTGGTGCAGCAGTGCTCTTATATATTGTGGGATGATAAAATCATCCCGTTTACTCCCACATTAAAGCAGAAGGTACTCTCCGCCAATGAGGACATGGCCAAAAACGCGCTGCGCGTGCTGGGACTCGCTTATCGGGATCTGAAGCCGGCGGATCGGGACCTTCAGGAAACGCAGCTGGAATACCAGCTTGTGTTTGTAGGCTTGACAGGCATGATCGACCCGCCGAGGCGCGAGGTCAGGGAAGCGATCGTCAAATGCCGTCGTGCGGGGATCAAGACCGTCATGATTACGGGCGACCACCAAACCACGGCGGAGGCGATTGCCTTGCAGCTCGGCATTCTTCCGCAGGACGGGCTGGCCATGAATGGCCGCCAGCTTTCGGTGATGACCGACGACGAGCTGGACAAACGGGTGGATGACGTGTATGTGTACGCCCGCGTTTCTCCGGAGCACAAGCTGAGGATCGTCAAGTCGCTTCAGCGCCGGGGCCATACGGTAGCGATGACCGGAGACGGTGTGAACGACGCGCCGGCCATCAAGGCGGCGGATATCGGCATTGCGATGGGCATCAGCGGTACGGATGTATCTAAAGAAGCGTCTGCGCTTGTGCTCAGCGACGATAATTTCGCCACCATCGTATCCGCTATTGAAGAAGGGCGGGGCATTTATGAGAATATCCGCAAATTTATCCGGTACTTGCTTGCTTCCAATGTCGGAGAAATTATGACGATGTTCCTGGCCATGATGTGCGGGCTGCCGCTGCCGCTGGTGCCGATCCAGATTTTATGGGTCAATCTGGTGACCGACGGCCTGCCGGCGATGGCGCTCGGCGTCGATCAGGCGGAGAAGGATCTTATGCAGCAGAAGCCGCGTTCGGCCAAGGAGAACATTTTTGCGCGGCGTCTGGGATGGAAGATTGTCAGCCGCGGAATCCTGATCGGATTGTGTACGCTGGCGGCTTTCTACATCACTTTGAAGCAGGGAGGAGACAGCCCGAATGCGCTGGTCAAAGCACAGACGGTTGCGTTCGTTACGCTCGTTATGGCGCAGCTTATTCATGTGTTCGACTGCCGGAGCTCGCGCTCGATCTTTCACCGCAATCCGCTGCAAAACGTTTGGCTTGTACTGGCGGTCGTTTCTTCGCTGCTGCTGATGCTGCCCGTACTGTACGTGGAGCAGCTTCAGCCGATTTTCAAGACAGTCCCGCTCGGGGGGCTCGATTGGCTGCTCGTCCTCGTATTTGCCGGTATTCCAAGCTTCTTCATGGGCATTGGCAGCGTGCTGAGCGGTTCCTCCAAGCGCAAGCGCATGACATACGGCGGCGGCCCGAAACCGATCGGACCTGCCGCAAGATAATAGAAACGATAAGGACTCCGGCATCTTGAAAGCGGAGTTCTTTTGTTTGCTTTTTTAGACGGATTGGTATAAAATTTTTCGTCAGCGGGTATGCATTCCGGCGAAATTGCGATATAGTATGAGGAAAATGCTCAAACAGGAGTGCAGACGATGGATTTCACGAAAATGCATGGATTGGGAAATGATTTTATCGTGCTGGCCGGACATGACGAACTGCCTCGGGATGCATCTGAGCTGGCGGTTCGTTTATGCGACCGTCATTTCGGCATCGGTGCGGACGGAATGGTCTATTTGCTGCCTTCACAGAAGGCTGACTATAGGATGCGAATCATCAATTCGGACGGCTCGGAGGCGGAGCAGTGCGGCAACGCCATCCGCTGCGCCGCTAAATATATTTATGATCACGGAATGGTGGACAAAGCGGCAACCGGGCTTACCATTGAAACGATCGGTGCAGGGGTGCAGCCCGTGCAGCTTTCGGTTACGGACGGACGAGTGACGGCTGTTCGCGTCGATATGGGCGCGCCTGTTCTGAACGGGCTTGAGGTGCCTACGGTCATCGATGCGGAACGTATCGTCTCGTACCCGGTTTCCGTAGACGGACAGGAATTTCGCTTTACCGCCGTGTCGATGGGGAATCCGCACTGCGTGATTTTTACGGAAGACGCGCTCCAGGTTGACCTTTACAAGTGGGGGCCCGAACTAGAGAACCATCCGTTATTTCCCCGCCGCATCAACGTTGAGTTCGCTACGGTGCACAGCCGGGATTATGCCGACATGCGCGTGTGGGAACGCGGAGCAGGGCCAACGCTGGCTTGCGGGACAGGAGCATGCGCCACGCTGGTGGCCGGGGTGCTGAACGGACTGATGGACCGCAAGGCGACCGTGTCGTTAAAAGGCGGCGATCTGCTGATCGAGTGGAGTGAGGCGGACAATCATGTCTATATGACCGGACCGGCGGAAACGGTGTTTAAAGGAACGCTTTAACGTATATGATGGGAAGAGGGGGCGCCGCGATGAAAGCGGATTTGAGAGAAGCGCTCCGGCAGCAGCTCATTGTCGGGGACGGGGCTATGGGGACATATTTGTACCAAATGGGCTTTCCTGTCGGCATTTCATATGAGGAATTGAATTTGCTTAAGCCGGACGTCATTATGGATGTCCACCGCAGATATTATGAGGCTGGCGCACGGTTGATCGAGACGAACACCTTCTCGGCTAACCGCGAAAAACTGTCCAAATACGGATTGGAGCAGGAAGTGGAGGCCATCAACCGCGCGGGTGTCGATTTAGCCAGACGGTCGGTCGGCAGCGATGCTTATGTCGTCGGGGCGATCGGTTCGATCCGCGCGGGCAAACGCAAAAATGTGCGTACGGCCAAGGTCAAGGATGATTTGAAGCAGCAAATTGAAGTGCTGGCGGATACGCCGGTGGACGGGCTGTTGCTGGAGTCGTTCTACGATCTGGAGGAGCTGCTGATTGCATTGAAGCTGATCCGAAAGATCAGCAGCCTGCCTGTCATTTGCCAGTTCGCGACAGAAGGTACCGGATCGACCCACGACGGCATTCCGCTGGATGAGGCGTTTCGGCGGCTTCTGGCAGCAGGGGCGGATGTGGTCGGCTTCAACTGCCGCAGCGGTCCGAACGGGCTGATGCGCTCGCTGGAACGCATCGCCGGAATGGAGGCCGCCCCGCCGTTTTCCATATTCCCGAATGCGGGGATAGCCGACTATGTAGACGGACGCTATACGTTTGCGGCGACGCCGTCTTATTTCGGTGAAACGGCGCGGAAGTTTGTCGATCTCGGCGCACGGATTATCGGCGGATGCTGCGGAACGACCCCCGAGCACATCGCTGCGATAGCCTCGTCGCTAAGAGGGTACGTTCCGGATCCGGCAGCGATTCGCAAGCTTACTGAAGACGTCAGGGAGCCTCGGCCGGAAAGGATTGCGGAGCCGGTTCAGGTGTCCGATAGGCCGCCGGCCGCACCGCCTGTACAGTCGGAGCCTACGATCGTCGACCTGGTGAAGGAGCGGCCTACGGTGATCGTGGAGCTGGATCCTCCGCGGGATTTGGACATCGAGAAGTTTATGCAGGGGGCGTCCGCGCTTAAGAAAGCCGGAGCCGATGCGCTCACGATGGCGGACAATTCGCTTGCCGTAACGCGAATGAGCAATCTGGCGCTCGGTAGTCTCGTGCAGGAGCGTATAGGCATTCGGCCGCTCATTCATATCGCCTGCCGCGACAGGAACATGATCGGAACGCAGTCGCACATGATGGGACTGCATGCACTGGGCATCGACCACGTGCTTGCGGTAACGGGCGATCCGGCGAAATTCGGAGACCTGCCCGGATCGAGCTCCGTATACGATTTGACTTCGTTCGAAATCATCCGCATGATCAAGCAGCTGAATGAAGGGGTTTCTTTCTCGGGCAAGCCGCTGAAGAAAAAAGCGAACTTCATTGTCGGAGCTGCGTTTAATCCGAACGTCAAATATTTGGATAAAGCGGTGCGGCGGTTGGAACGCAAGATTGAGTCCGGTGCCGATTACATCATGACCCAGCCGGTTTACAATGCCGAGCTGATCGAAAAAATCAGCGAGGCGACCAGGCACCTCAACGTGCCGATCTTCCTGGGCATTATGCCGCTGGCCAGCGGAGGCAATGCGGAATATTTACACAACGAGGTGCCGGGGATTCAACTGTCCGACGAAGTGCGTCAGCGCATGAGCGGTCTCAAAGGCGAGGAAGGACGAGCTATGGGCGTGCAAATCGCCAAGGAACTGCTGGATGTGGCTTTGAGCCATTTTAAAGGCATTTACTTGATGACGCCGTTCCTTGCATATGAGATGACTGTTGAATTGACCAAATACGTGTGGCAGAAAGCGGGAAGACGCGATTTCCACTTGTACCCTCTGGAAAAATGAATTAAAATAGGGTAATGGATGTGAATGCCATGATGACCAGTATGACTGGGTTCGGCCAAGCCGCTCGAAGCCTCGCGGGCTTTCGTTTGCAGATCGACTTGAAATCGGTCAACCATCGTTACTGCGAGGTCGTTGTAAGGATGCCCCGGGAATGGGCCCGTTACGAAGACGCAGTAAAACGTGCGGTGCTTGCACGGGTGAAGCGCGGTCGGGTGGATGCCTTTGTTTCGGTTGAACGGGACGGTAAGGCTCCGCAAGCTGTCGAAGTGGACTGGGCATTGGCCATGGGTTACCGGCAAGCGGCCGAGCAGATGCGAGAGAAGCTGTCGCTTTCAGAGGAGCTGTCGCTTCGCGATCTGTTGTCAATACCCGGTATGGTTTCGCTTAAGGACAAGCCGGAGCTGGAGGATGAGGTGCTGGAGCGCGAATTGTTCTCTTGTGCGGATGAGGCTGCCAAGGAACTCGTGACGATGCGCGAGCGTGAAGGCGAGGTGCTTCTTGCGGATTTGGAGCAGCGTATTGGGGTCATGGAAAGCTATAGGCTGGAGGCCGTTCAATTAGCTCCGATCATCGTGAAGGAATATGCCGGGAAGCTCAAAAGCCGAATTCAGGAGCTGCTGCAGCATATGCCCTTAGACGAGAACCGGTTGGCGATGGAAGTGGCATTGTTCGCGGATCGTGCCGCGATCGATGAGGAATTGACCCGGCTGAACAGCCATTTCGGCCAGTTCAAGAAGCTGCTCAGGTCCGCCGAACCGGTAGGCCGCAAGCTGGATTTCCTCGTTCAGGAAATAAATCGGGAAGTGAATACGATCGGCTCCAAAGCCAATTATGCGCCGCTTTCCTCCATTGTGGTGGAGATGAAGGCGGAGCTGGAAAAGATGCGGGAGCAGATCCAAAATATCGAATAACATACCTTATTAGTAATATCATTCTTTCTTTTGAAACGGTGTTGGTTGATCAACGACTAAAGAAGAGAACTGTTGCCGTGCGTCGGTTTCCTTCCCGCGAACAACGCCTGATTTCAAAGAAAGAACCAGGGGGAACCTATAGATGGCGATCAAACTTATCAACATCGGTTTCGGGAACATCGTTTCCGCGAATCGAATCATTTCCATTGTAAGTCCTGAATCGGCTCCGATCAAACGGATCATTCAGGAAGCGCGTGACCGCCATATGCTGATTGATGCGACGTATGGCCGCCGTACGCGTGCCGTTATTATTACGGACAGCGACCATGTCATCCTGTCGGCGGTTCAGCCCGAAACGGTAGCGCATCGACTTTCCAATAAGGACGATGATCATGACGAGTAATTTGGGTTACGGCCCTGCAGAAAAAGGAATATTAATCGTGCTTTCAGGACCTTCCGGGGTTGGAAAAGGAACGGTGTGCAAAGAGCTGAGAAGGTGCGCGCCGGACATCGTATACTCCGTGTCGGCAACGACCCGCCCGCCTCGAGCCGGTGAAGTGGACGGAGTGAATTATTTTTTTAAGACGAGGGAACAGTTTCAGCAGCTGATCGACCAAGACCAGATGCTGGAGTGGGCGGAATACGTAGGTAATTATTATGGAACGCCGCGCAAATTTGTGGAAGATACGTTAAACAGCGGCAAAGACATCATTTTGGAAATTGAAGTGCAGGGCGCACTCAAAGTCAAGCAGAAATTTCCGGAGGGCGTCTTTATTTTCCTGCTCCCCCCGTCGCTTAACGAATTGGAGAGCCGCATTGTAGGACGGGGGACGGAATCGGAGGATTCGATCCGCAGCCGGTTGTCCGTAGCCTTAGATGAGATTGCTTTGATTGAACATTACGACTATGCGATCATCAATGATCAAGTGGAACTGGCCTGTTCCCGGATTCGCAGTATTCTCACGGCGGAGCACTGCCGTAAAGCGCGCATGGTTTCCAAAATAAAACACTGGATGGCTGAGGTGAAAAAATAAGATGCTGTACCCTTCCATAGATCGGCTTTTGGACAAAGTAGACAGTAAGTACTCTTTGGTGGTCGCCGCCTCCAAACGAGCGCGGATGCTTCGTGACGGAGCGAAGACCGAAGTGCAGAACCAGAAATCGCACAAATACGTAGGTTTGGCCCTTGAGGAAATTTACGAGGGACATATCTCGTATGAGAAGCTGTATAACAAAGAATCCATAAAGTAAAACAACAACCCTCGCGGTTGTTATTTTTTTCGCTATGAAACCAGAAGGGGAGGAAACCGGATGCTGAACGGAAAAACGATCGTGCTCGGCGTAAGCGGCGGGATCGCCGCGTTCAAAGCAGCTGCGCTGTGCAGTAAGCTGACTCAAGCGGGAGCCGAGGTCAGGGTCATCATGACGGAATCCGCGGCCAAATTCGTCGCTCCGCTAACGTTTCAAACATTATCCCGGCATGCCGTTTACATCGATACTTTTGATGAGAAGGATCCGTCGGTCGTGTCCCACATTGATCTTGCCGACCGGGCCGATCTGGTCGTTATCGCTCCGGCGACAGCCAATGTGATCGGCAAGATGGCGTTGGGGCTTGCGGACGACATGCTTTCCACAACGCTGCTTGCGACGACGGCGCCTATTTTTGTTTGCCCTGCAATGAACGTGCATATGCTCGCTCATCCTGCGGTGCAGGCCAACCTGCAAACGCTGGCCGACCGTGGCGTTCGGTTTATCGAACCGGGTACAGGGCAGCTGGCCTGCGGCTATGTCGGCAAAGGCCGCCTGGCCGAGCCGGAAGAGATTCTCGCGGCGATCGAGAGCTTCTTTAACGAGAAAAAGCCGCTGCGCGGCAAGCGTGTGCTGGTTACCGCCGGAGCGACCATGGAACGGATTGATCCGGTTCGCTATCTGACGAACGATTCCTCTGGCAAGATGGGCTATGCCATTGCCGAACAGGCTGCAAGAATGGGGGCCGAAGTCACTTTAGTCACGGGTAAGGCAACCGTTGCCGTCCCGAACGGGGTTAAGGTGATTCGCACGGAATCTACAATAGAGATGATGGATGCGGTGCTCTCCGCGATGGATGAGCAGGACGTGATTATCAAAGCCGCGGCGGTATCCGATTACCGTCCGGCAGAGCAAGCGCCGGAGAAGATCAAGAAGACGGAGTCGGAAATGATGCTGAAGCTGGTCAAAAATCCGGATATCCTGCAGGCGGTCGGCGAACGAAAGAAAGCGTCCCAGCTGGTTGTCGGCTTTGCGGCGGAAACGCACAACGTAGAAGCTTTTGCTATAGATAAGCTGAAGCGCAAGCGCTGTGACCTGATTGTCGCCAATGACGTCACGGTACCGGGGGCCGGATTCGGCACCGATACGAATGTGGTGAACGTTTATGATGCGAACGGACTCGTGCTGAGGCTGCCGCTGATGGAGAAGAGGGAAGTGGCCGCCCGGCTGCTGGCCTTTATCGCAGACCGTCTGACGAAGGGGGAAATAACCGAAGAATGTACGCCAAAGTAATTGTCGACGTACCGGCCAAACCGACGAACCGCGCTTTCGATTATGTGGTTCCGGAAGCGATGAAGGACCTCGTCACCGTTGGCAGCCGGGTCGGCGTACCGTTTGGCCCGCGCACGGTACAGGGATTCGTTGTGGAACTGCACGAAGGAACCGAGCTGGATCCGGCCAAGCTGAAGCCGATTGCGCAGATCCTCGATTTGATCCCGCCGCTGACGCCGGAATTGGTCAAGCTGGCCCGCTGGATCAGCCGGACGTATTTGTGCCATGAAATCACGGCGCTGCAAGCCATGATCCCAGGCGCATTAAAAGCAAAATACGAACGCCATGTGAAGGTGGACGAACACGGAGGCCGGCGAGGAGGGCATGAGAATGTCCTGATGCTGCCGGTCCCGAAGCAGGAAGAGATCTTAAATTATGTCCGGAAGCAGGAAACGGTCCGGCTGGAAACGCTGTTGGAGAAATTTGCCGGGGACACTTTGCTCGTAAAGCAGCTGCTGGAGGACGGGGTTCTGACGGAGGTTCATATGGTGAAGGACCGGATGTCGGCGAAAAAAGCGCTGACGGTTTTTCCCCCGGAGAACCCGGAACAGCTTGCGGCATGGCAGGAAGAGCTTCCCGCCAGAGCTGCCAAGCAGAAACTGGTGCTGGAGTATCTGCAAAAGCACCCCGAGCCCATCAAGCTGACGGAGCTGCTTTCGAGGCTGCATATTACCGCCGCCGCCGTCAAAGGCTTGGCGGAGCGGGGATGGGTAAGGCTCGAGGAGGTCGAGGTTCAGCGCGATCCGTACGCCTCGCGGACGTTTCGTCCGACCTCGCCGCTGCCGCTTACCCCGGAACAGCAGAAAGTATTTGACTGCATCAAGGACGCGGTTCTTTCCGGCGGGCAGCGGGTGTTTCTGCTGAACGGCGTAACGGGAAGCGGCAAGACGGAAGTGTATCTGCAATCGATTCAAACCTGCCTGGATCAGGGACGGGAGGCGATTGTTCTCGTACCCGAGATTTCGCTTACTCCGCAAATGGTCGAGCGTTTCAAAGGACGCTTCGGCAACCGGGTTGCCGTGCTTCACAGCCGTCTGTCACACGGGGAGCGGTACGATGAGTGGCGCAAAATCGTACGGCGGGAAGTCAGCGTTGTGATCGGGGCCCGTTCGGCCGTATTTGCTCCATTCACGAAAATCGGACTTATTATTATTGATGAAGAGCATGAATCGACCTATAAGCAGGAGGAAAGCCCGAAATATCACGCTCGTGACGTCGCCATCGCCAGAGCGTCCGAGCATGGAGCGGCCGTTGTTCTTGGATCCGCTACGCCTTCGTTGGAGAGCATGTACCGGACAGGCCGCGAGGCCGTTCTTTCTGCAACGCCGGACCGTCCGGCGTTCGAACTGCTGACCATGACCTCCCGCGTGGAGGGAAGGCCGCTGCCGCGCGTACATATTGTCGATATGCGGGAAGAGCTGAAAAACGGTAATCGTTCCATGTTCAGCCGCGCCCTGTATAAAGCGATAGAAGAACGGTTACACAAGAAAGAACAAACCGTTTTGCTGCTGAACCGCCGGGGCTACGCGACCTTCGTCATGTGCCGCACCTGCGGCTATGTAGCTAATTGCCCGCACTGCGACATCTCGCTGACGTACCACCAGAGCTCCCGGGCGATCCGATGCCATTATTGCGGCTATGCCGAGCGTGAGCTGACGGCATGTCCGGACTGCGGGAGCGAGCATATCCGTCATTTCGGCACGGGAACGCAGCGTGTGGAGGAGGAGCTTTCCAAGCTGTTCCCGGGGATTCGAGTGATCCGCATGGACGTGGATACAACGACGGAGAAAGGGTCTCATGAAAAATGGCTCACGATATTTAAAAACCGGCAGGCGGATCTGCTGCTCGGTACGCAAATGGTGGCCAAGGGACTCGATTTTCCGCATGTGACGCTTGTTGGCGCGCTGGCTGCCGATTCCGTGCTCAACCTGCCGGACTTTCGGGCGGCGGAACGGACATTTCAGCTGCTGACGCAGGTAGCCGGCAGGGCTGGACGGCATGAGCTTCCTGGCGAAGTGTTCGTGCAAACGTATACTCCGGAGCATTACAGCATTCTCAGTGCAAGCAAACATGACTATCAAGGCTTCATGCGTAAGGAGATGCTGATGCGCAAGCAGCATAATTATCCGCCTTTTCACCGGCTGGTGCTGATTACGCTGTCGCATGAGCAGGTGCAGCTCTTGATTCGCTCGGGTGAAGCGGTTGCCGCCAGGCTGAAGGAACTGGCGAGTCAGGTGCAGGCTGAAGGGACGGAGCTGGAGGTGCTTGGACCCGTAGCTTCGCCGATTTCGCGGATCAAGGATAGATATCGGTTCCAATGCATGATAAAATATCGGGGAGAGATGGACATTGCCGGGCTCGTGCAGCAGGCAGTTGCCGTGCTGGACGATGCTGTCAAGCAGAGGAAGCTGACGGTGTCCGTCGACGTCGATCCGCAAATTTTGATGTAAACCGGTCCAGGAAGGCCGGAATATATATAATTACTCAGCGTTTTATTATTAGAAGGATGGTGTTGGTTCGTATGGCTATCAAAATGATCGTGAAAGATCCGGATCCGGTGCTGCGGGAAAAAAGCAAGCCTGTTCCGAAAATTACGCCGAATATCCATAAGCTGCTGAAAGATATGGCCGATACCATGTATGACGCTGAAGGCGTTGGGCTGGCGGCTCCGCAAATTGGAATTCTCAAGCGGGTCATTGTGATGGATGTCGGAGATGAGCACGGATTGATCGAACTGATCAACCCTGAGATCATCGAACGGGAAGGCGAGCAGTTCGGACCGGAAGGCTGCCTCAGCATTCCAGGCTTTACGGGCGACGTTAAACGCGCGCAGCGGGTGAAGGTGAAGGGCCTGAACCGGGATGGCGAGGAAATTGTCATCGAAGGGACGGATCTCCTGGCGCGATGCATTCAGCATGAAGTCGACCATTTGAACGGTGTGCTTTATACCGATTTGGCTGAAAAAGTCTATAAGAACGAACCGCAGGATCGTGGTGAGGCATGAGAGTGATTTTCATGGGTACGCCGGAGTTTGCCGTACCTTCTTTGCAAACCTTGCTTGAGTATGACGGTGTGGAGGTTGTGGCGGTGGTCACGCAGCCGGATCGTCCGGTCGGTCGCAAGCGCGTACTGACTCCCACCCCGGTCAAGGCGGAAGCGGAGAAGCACGGCATCCCCGTGCTTCAGCCGGAACGGTTGCGCAGCCCTGAATCGGTCGAAGCCCTTTCAGCGCTTCAGCCGGAATTGATCGTGACGGCCGCATACGGACAAATTTTGCCGAAGTCGGTGCTGGATTTGCCGCGGCTCGGCTGTATCAACATTCATGCCTCGCTGCTTCCCAAATATCGCGGCGGGGCGCCGATTCATTATGCGGTCATGAACGGGGATCCCGTTACGGGCGTTACGATCATGTACATGACGGAAGGGCTGGATACCGGGGACATGATCAGCCGGATCGAAGTGCCGATCGGAGATCAGGACACTACGGGAACGATGTTCGAAAAATTAAGCATAGCCGGCGCCAAGCTGTTGAAGGAGACGCTGCCGGATCTGCTCTCCGGGCGGGTTCGGGCGGTGCCGCAGAACGATGAAGAAGCGGTGTATTCTCCGAATATCAGCCGGGAGCAGGAGCGGATCGATTGGACCAAGCCGGCCTTGCAGATCTGGAATCTGGTGCGGGCGCTTCATCCGCGGCCGGGTGCGTTCACGCTGTGGAACGGCGATGTGCTCAAAATATGGACATGCGCCAAGCCGGACGCCGCAGAATCCGTCCCGGGCAGTACGCTTCCGGGGACCGTACTGGAAGCGGGCGAGCGGGGAATTGCGGTAGCCACCGGACAAGGTGTGCTTCGCATCACGGAGCTGCAGCCCGCAGGTAAAAAAGCAATGGATGCGGCCGCTTTCGCACGCGGCGGGCAGCTGACCCCGGGCACGGTGCTGGGCATATAGGAAACGGGGGCTTAGAATCGAAGTGAGCGAACGAAACAACGACAATACCGGCGCCGGCAAGCCGGGCTTGGCCAAAAGTAAAGCGCCGGAGCACCGGCCGTCAAAGCGCCAGCCGGGCAAAGGCGGGCCGCGTGAAGGGGTTAAGGGCTCGGCCCGCGAAGCGGCGCTTGATGTGCTTCTTCGCATCGAACAGGACCGCTCCTACAGCAACCTTCTGCTGAACCGGACATTGCAGCAATATCAACTGGACAGGCCGGATGCGGGGTTGGCCACGGAAATCGTTTATGGCACGATTCAGCGGCAGGGGACGATCGATTATTTCCTTGAAAAGTTCGTAAAAGGCGGACTCGCCAAGCTTCAGCCCTGGGTGAGAAGCCTGCTGCGGCTGAGCTTTTACCAGCTCTATTATTTGGACCGGATTCCGGAGCATGCGGTCGTGAACGAGGCGGTGCAATTGGCGAAGCGGAGAGGGCATCAAGGCATCTCCGGCATGGTGAACGGTGTACTGCGTAATGTGCTCCGCCGCAAAGCCGAGCTAGTTCTTCCCGACGGGCTCCCTGACGACCGGCGGATTGCCTTGGCCACCTCGCATCCGGAATGGATGGTGCGCAGATGGATCCGGCAGTTCGGCAAGGAGGCCGCGGAGCGGATCTGCGAGGCGAACAATCGCCCCCCGCGCGTAAGCATCCGCGTGAACCGGCTTCGGCTCGCCCCGGCGGAGCTGGCCGAGCGGCTTCGTCAAGGAGGGCTCGAAGCGGAGCCCTCGGACGTGGCCCCCGCCGGCGTCGTTGTGCGCGGCGGCGGCAACATGGCCTTGACGCGGGAATACGCGGAAGGCCTGTTTACCATTCAGGACGAGAGCTCGATGCTCGTCGCGGAGTGGGTTGACCCGCAGCCGGGCGAGCGGGTGCTGGATTGCTGCGCCGCACCCGGCGGGAAGACGACGCATCTGGCGGAGAAAATGCAGGACTGCGGAGAAATCATTGCCTGCGACGTACATGAGCACAAGGAGCAGCTGATCCGCGAACAGGCGGAGAGGCTCGGGCTCAGGTCCATCCGCACGGTAAGGGCTGATGCGCGCAGCCTTGCCGGGCAATTTCCGGCCGGAAGCTTCGACCGCATTCTGCTCGACGCCCCCTGCTCGGGCTTGGGCGTGATCCGCCGCAAGCCGGATATGAAGTGGAGCAGGCAGGAAAGCGAGCTGGAGAGCGTTTGCGAGGTTCAGCAGGAACTGCTGGATTCGATACATTCCTTGCTCAAGCCGGGCGGAGTGTTGGTGTACAGCACCTGTACGGTGGAAAAAGCGGAGAACGAGGACATGATCCGTGCTTTCCTGGAGCGGCATCCGGAGTTTGAGCCGGACGCACCTCCGTCAGGGCAAACCGGACGGCTTTCCTTGCCGGCCGGCCAGGCATTCGTGCAAATCATGCCGTATGACTTCGGATCGGACGGTTTTTTTATAGCCAGACTCCGCAAACGAGCATAAAAATGCAAAGTGTGGTAAACTAAATGTGGCTTTTTCGGGCAAATTTGCCCTTAAGGCTTTCACTATAGAATAAACGGGTTGTGATGGATATCGTGAATCTTGAGGAAACCAGGGCTCAGGAAATAAAGCCGTATGTATACGATTATACTCTTGAGGATTGGCAGGAGTGGGTCAAGACGATCGGCGAAGCAGGCTTCAGGGCCGGTCAAATCTTTGACTGGCTGTATGTGAAAAGAGTATCAAGCTTTGAAGAAATGACGAACCTGCCGAAGTCGCTGCGGGAAAAGCTCCGGCAGCAGTTTGATTTTGTCACGCTGACCGAGGTGGCCAATTATAGGTCGCAGGACGGGACCGTCAAATTTTTGTTTGAGCTTACCGACAAGAATGCGATTGAAACCGTGATAATGAAGCATAACTACGGAAACAGCGTATGTGTGACGACACAGGTTGGCTGCCGGATCGGCTGTACGTTTTGCGCTTCGACGCTGGGCGGCTTAAAGCGGAATTTATCCCCCGGTGAAATCATCGCACAGGTGGTCAAGGCGCAGCAGCTGCTTGATGCAACACAAGAGCGGGTCAGCAGCATTGTGATCATGGGGATCGGGGAACCGTTCGAAAACTACGATGCGATGATGAAGTTTCTTAAAGTCATGATTCATCCCAAAGGCCTGAATATCGGCCAGCGGCATATTACGGTATCCACAAGCGGAATCGTGCCCAATATTTACCGGTTTGCTGATGAAGATACGCAAATCAATCTTGCGATCTCTATTCATGCTCCCAATGATGCGCTTCGGTCCAAGCTGATGCCTGTGAACCGCCGTTATCCGTTTGCGGATTTGATAGAGGCGTGCAAGTATTACGTGGCCAAAACCGGCAGGCGCATTACGTTCGAATACGCGCTGATGGGCGGGGTCAATGACCGGCCCGAGCATGCGGAGGAGCTCGCTAAAGTATTGAAGACGTTCCCTATGGCACACGTCAATCTGATCCCGGTCAATTTTGTCTCGGAACGGAATTATGTGCGTACGCCGCGGAATGACATTTTTACATTCCAACGCATTCTGGAGAAAAACAAAATCAATGCCACAATTCGCCGGGAGCAGGGCAGCGACATTGCTGCGGCCTGCGGACAACTGCGTGCGAAGCATATGGAGTCGGGTGCGAGGTGAGACGAACGATGCTGAGATTGGCTTATCAATCCGATATTGGCCGTGTACGGTTGGTAAACGAGGACCGCGCAATTGTGCAAGAGGACTTGAACGGCTGGACTCTTGCCATTGTGGCAGACGGGATGGGCGGCCATCAAGCCGGGGATATCGCAAGCACGATGGCGGTTGAACTGATCCAGGAAGGGCTGCAGTCCGTGGACCCTAACATTTCGGGGGAAGAACGCCAGCGACAGCTGCGCACGGTGATTGAGATTGCCAATGAAAAGATTTTTGAATTCGCTTCTCAAAGGGAGAATTATCACGGGATGGGAACGACGGTTGTCACGGTCTTGGCCAAGGACGACCGCGCGGTTGTAGCACATATCGGCGACAGCCGGGCTTACCGGATCCGCGGAAATCACATCGAACAGCTCACCGAGGATCACTCGCTTGTCAACGAGCTGGTCCGCAGCGGCCAAATCAGCCGGGAGGATGCATACCATCATCCGCGCCGCAACGTTCTGACCAGAGCGCTCGGTACGGAGCCGACCATTGAGGTCGATGTACAGGAAATTATGTGGCAGCAGGGCGATCTGCTCCTTCTGTGCAGCGACGGGTTGAGCAGCTTGGTCGAGAAGGATAGGCTGCTGCAAACCGTCACGGGGGAAGGGGAGCTGGAGAGCAAGGTTCAGCAGTTGATACAGGAAGCGCTGGATGCCGGCGGCGACGACAATATCACGGTGGTGTTGCTCGCCAACGTTGCGGATCCGGCAAGCGACAATGTTGGGGAAGCGGGGTGAGGACATCATGATCGGTAGGCAGTTGGGAGGACGTTACGAGATTCTGGGGCGCGTCGGCGGCGGCGGAATGGCCATTGTTTACAAAGGACTAGATATCTTATTGCATCGGCATGTCGCTGTAAAAATACTGCGTCAGCAGTATGTGCACGACGAAGAATTCATCCAGAGATTTCGCCGTGAAGCGCAGGCCGCGGCCTCATTATCACACCCCAACGTGGTCAGCATTTATGACGTAGGCCAAGAGGAAGACGTGCATTACATCGTCATGGAATACATCGAAGGCACGACGCTGAATGAGCTGATCAAAGAAAAAGCCCCCTTGCAGGTAGAGGAAGCCGTTCATATCGCGAGTCAGATTTGTGATGCGCTGGATCATGCGCACCATCATCAAATCATTCACCGCGACATCAAACCTCATAACATTCTGATCGGCAGGAACGGCCGTGTAAAAGTGACCGACTTCGGGATTGCCCGCGCCGTTACCTCCTCCACCATCACACAAACCGGCTCTGTTGTCGGTTCGGTGCATTATTTTTCACCCGAGCATGCCAAAGGCACACCGACAGGGGAGCAGTCCGATCTCTATTCCTTGGGCATCGTCATGTATCAAATGCTGACGGGGCGTCTGCCGTTTCTTGGAGAGAGTCCGATCAGTGTGGCGTTGAAGCACCTGCAGGAGGACGTAGAGGAGCCGCGCAAGGTGAATCCTCTCATTCCGCAGAGCGTGGAGAACATTATTTTACGGGCCATGCGCAAAAGTACTTCGGAACGTTACCGTTCGGCCAAGGATATGATGAATGATTTGGAATCATGCCTGCTTCCGCACCGCCGGGGAGAGCCGAAGGCGAGCTTCCTGGACGAGGATGAGCTGGATGAAGAGCGGACCTTGGTCATTCCGGCCCTGCGCCCCGGTCAATATGAAGCCGTCAGGGATGAAGAAGAGGCCGACGAGGAAGAGGAGCTTACGGTAAAGGAAAAAAAGAAGAAAAGCTGGGGAAAGCCGTTCGCTTGGTTTATCATCCTGACGGCGATGCTCGGCATCATGTGGTATTCGGTAGGCTATGTCAAGGAAATGATCGCGGTTCCCTCCGAGGTGGATGTGCCTGACGTCGTCAATATGACGCTGGATCAGGCGAAGCAGGAGCTTGCGAGCAGACAGCTTGAAGCGCTGGTGGAGTATCTGGAATCGTCGGATGTTCCAAAAGATGTGGTGATCAGGCAGAATCCTTCAGGCATGAAGGTCAGGCCCGGATACAAGGTTACGCTGTATGTCAGTGAGGGGCCGGCCAAGCAAAAGATGCCGGAGGTCGTTAAATTGAAGCTGAGCGATGCCAAAGAGCGGCTTACGAAGTGGGGGATTAAACCGGAAAATATCTCTGTCGATCCGCAGTTTATGGACCAGGAGCCGGATACGGTGGTAACCCAGACTCCGGGGCCGGGTGAGGAATTTACCGATCCGTCGGCCGTAATGGTCAAGCTGATCGTAAGCAAAGGCCCGGAGACGTTCAAGATGCCGAATCTGATCGGAAAGACGGAAAACGAAGCGCGGAATATGGTCATGGTCAACAATTTGAAGCTGTCCAACGAAAACGTCAGCTATGAGGCGAGCTATAAGCAAACCAAAGGCCGGGTCATCGAGCAGTTTCCGTATCAACCGGGCGATGAGGTATCGCCGGGAGCGGAGATCAAGCTGATTGTCAGCTCCGGTTTTCCCGAGGAGGCCGGACCTATGTCGGTGCCTGTGACGATCAAGCCGACGAGCGAAGGAAAGCCTTCCACGGTCAAAATCATATTAAGCGACGCCCAATACGACAACTTTGAATACCAAACGCTGAACAACGTGGTCAAGACGGAAACGCTTGATGTTAAGCTGGTCGTTTCTCCCCAAAAGAATGCGGTCATCCAAGTGAAAGTGGACAACATTATTGCCGAGGTGATCTCCGTCACTTATCAGGATTATTTGGCGCAAAAGAACGGCGCCATACCGGGAACAGGCGCTGTGAAGGATGCCCCGGCGAGTGCGCCTGGATCGATGGGGACCGATAATGACGGTAACGGGGCGGCCGGAGGAAGCTCAAGTACAGGGGGACGACAATCATAATGCCAACGGGATTTATCGTTAAGGCGTTAAGCGGGTATTATTATGTGCTGCCGGAAGATTCGCAAAGCGCGGAATCGATTCAATGCCGGGCGCGGGGGATCTTTAAGAAGCGGGGGATTTCTCCTCTCGTAGGAGACCGCGTGATCTACCAACTGACGGAGAACGGGGAGGGAACGGTGGATGAAATTTTGCCTCGCACCTCCGAGCTCGTTCGTCCGCCGATCGCTAACGTAGACCTCGTTGTTTTGGTATTCTCTGTCGATGAGCCCGCGCTCAACCTCCCTCTGCTGGACAAGTTTCTGGTGCACACGGAAAGCGCCGGGCTCGATGCGCTCATCTGCTTGACCAAGCATGACTTGCTTGCCGATTCCCGGGAACACGGCGGTCCATTGGAGCTGGAATCGGTGATCAAGCTGTACGAATCGATCGGATACACGATTTTGGTCACAAGCGCGAAGGAAGGAGTCGGCGTAGATAAGGTTATGGATCAGCTTTCCGGCCGGATCAGCGTGTTTGCCGGACAGTCCGGGGTAGGCAAGTCGTCGCTGCTCAATGCCATGGTTCCGGGTCTGCAGCTGGAGACGAATCAAATCAGCTTGAAGCTCGGCCGCGGGAAGCATACGACCCGGCATGTCGAGTTGATTCGCCTGCGAAACGGAGGGATTGTGGCGGATACGCCCGGGTTCAGTCAACTGGATTTTCTGCAGGTGGATGCCGAGGGGCTTGGCGGCTGCTTCCGCGAATTCGCGCCCTTTGCCGCAGAATGCCGTTTTCGCGGATGTCTTCATCTCCATGAGCCGGGCTGCAAGGTTCAGGAGGCCGCAGATGCCGGGCTTATCGCGGCTACGCGATACGAAAATTACTTGCAGTTCCTAGGGGAAATCCGGGATAAAAAAAGGAGGTACTGACATGCTGCGGATTGCTCCTTCCATTCTATCCGCTGACTTTTCTATGCTTGGCCAAGAGATTGCCGATGTGGAACGCGGAGGAGCGGATTGGATCCATGTGGATGTCATGGATGGGCATTTTGTTCCGAACATTACGCTTGGTCCGCTGGTAGTGGAAGCCATCCGTCCGAAGACGAGGCTGCCGCTCGACGTGCATCTGATGATCGAAGAACCGGACCGCTACATTCCTGCGTTCGCCAAGGCGGGTGCAGACCTGATCTCGGTACATACGGAAGCCTGCGTCCATCTTCACCGGACGCTTCATTTGATCAAGGAGCAGGGGGTCAAGGCCGGGGTCGTGTTGAATCCGGCTACCCCGCTTTCCGCCTTGGAGCACGTCATGGACGACAAGCTTGATCTGGTCCTTGTGATGACGGTCAATCCGGGGTTCGGCGGACAGCATTTCATCACCGGCATGCTGCCTAAGATTGCAAAGCTGCGGGAAATGCTCAATGACCGGGGGCTTCAAGACGTGGATATCGAGGTGGATGGCGGCATTAATGAGGAAACGGCTAAGCTTGCTGTCGAAGCCGGAGCTAATGTGCTGGTGGCCGGCAGCGCGGTGTTCAATCGGCCTGATCGTGCGGACGCGATTCGCGCGATTCGCGGGCAGGCCTGACGGGCAAGGGAGCTTAAAGCTGAAAATAGACCCTCGGTATGGGAATGGCTTTCGTATTTGATTGAGTTCTTATTTTATTTTATCTATTCGGTATTTCATGCGGTCTGTCTGTCTATCGTACAGCAGCCCGCATAAGCAAAAACAGCATATTTTGCCCGGGCGGGGCATAACATGGTTACAAAAGTAGGGCTTACTTTTGTAGCCTTTTTGTTTTATCGGAAAAATGGGTTGTCAGGCACGTTTTGGCGGAAGCAGTAATATACTGGTTTTGCGAGGCTGAGTTGCCGGGAGGAGGGTACTGAATGAAATTTTATACGATTAAGCTTCCGAAGTTTTTGGGTGGTTTTGTGAAGGCAGTACTTAATACTTTTAGTAAAAACTGAAGGTATGAGAGCTCGTACTTATGAGTTTGCTGTTTGCCGCGCACAGCAAACCAGGGATAAACGGCTGCGCCGTCCTTTTGGGGACGTAAGCGTTTGTCAGGGTGATTCAGAAACAAGTATAGAGCACGCCGGAGTCAATGCTCTGAAGCGCTAAAAAAGCACCTGCATCAGGTGCTTTTTGTCTGCTGGGCAGATTACACGCGAGTAACTTTTCCGGATTTCAACGCCTTTGTGCTTACCCAAACGCGCTTAGGCTTGCCGTCGACCAGAATGCGGACTTTTTGAACGTTGACGCCCCAAGTGCGTCGGGTTTTGTTGTTCGCATGGGATACATGGTTGCCGGTACCCGGTCCTTTACCAGTAATAAAACATTTACGGGACATAGTTACACCTCCTTAAAGCATGTACGCTTCAAAAACATACTTGAATATCATATCACAGCCGAATAAATGCCGTCAACGAATGCGTGCGGTTTTTCTTCCGCTATGGCTAGGGAGGTTTGTTTATTTCTTGTGATGATTATAGTACAATGTAACATAGTCCATCCGAATCTGGATTAAAGGAGCTGTTAGAGAGATGGCTGTCGAACTTAACACACAATATGGCAAAATATACGTAACCGATGAAGTGATTGCTGTGCTCGCAGGCTCAGCTGCTTTGGATTGCTATGGACTCGTGGGAATGGCTTCGCGCAATCAATTAAAAGACGGAATCGCAGAACTGCTGCGTCGGGATAATTTGAGCCGGGGTGTGGAGGTTCATCGTGATGAGCAGGGCGTGCTGACCATTGATTTATATATCGTCGTCAGCTACGGCACGAAAATTTCGGTCGTAGCCCACAATGTTCAGACCAAAGTGAAATACATGCTGAACGAAGTGGCAGGACTGCAAGTGGACTATGTTAATATTTTTGTTCAAGGCGTGCGGATCGCGCAATAAGACTGACAGACAGCAGTTGTCGCCGATATAATGAGACGCCGACAGGGTGATAGCGGGGAAGGAGATTGGTCTTTTTGAGTAAGCGCTTAATTCAAATTAACGGACAAGACTTTATCCGGATGGTGGAGGCCGGGGCCAATGCATTGAAATCGAACGTAGACCGGGTCAATGCATTAAACGTTTTTCCGGTGCCGGATGGTGACACGGGAACGAATATGAACCTGACGCTGACGTCCGGTGTGGAGGAACTGCGCCGCAGGCCTTCGGATCATATCGGCAAAGCGGGTGAAGCATTGGCCAAAGGGCTGCTGATGGGTGCGCGCGGTAATTCAGGCGTCATCTTATCGCAGTTGTTCCGCGGCTTTGCGAAGGCGGTGTCGGATTTGGAATCGGTCAATGCTAAGCAGTTTGCCGCGGCGTTCCAAAGCGGTGTTGACATGGCTTATAAAGCGGTGGTCAAACCGGTGGAAGGAACGATACTGACCGTAGCCAAGGAATCGGCCAAGCAAGCCGTGAAAACAGCGGAGCGGCAGTCGGATATCCATATCGTCATGGAGGAGCTGCTTAAGAAATCGCGGGAAGCACTCGCGAAGACGCAGGACATGCTCCCCGTGCTGAAGCAGGTCGGTGTAGTCGATTCCGGCGCCCAAGGCCTTGTTCTCATCTATGAGGGGTTCATGTCCGCATTGGTGTCCGAGATAACGGAAGAGCCCGCGGATATGCCCTATACCGCTTTCGGGGCTGTTCAGCCGCTGGATGAGGTGTTGGAACAGAATGCCCTTACCATCTCCAAACCGCTCGAACATGTGCATGGGGAACTGCACAGCGCTCAGGCGAAGCTGGCGACCGAGGATATCGAATTTGGATACTGTACGGAATTCATGGTGAGGTTGAACGCTGACAAGGTTGCAAGCCGGACCTTCGACGAGCATCGTTTCCGCGAAGAGTTGTCCGCGTTCGGCGACTCTCTGCTCGTTGTGGCCGACGACGATCTCGTGAAGGTGCACATTCATGCGGAATATCCGGGCAGCGTTATGAATCTGGCGCAAAACTACGGAGACCTAAGCCGCATCAAGATTGAGAATATGCGTGACCAGCATACGCATATTTTAATGGAGGAAGCCGGGCAGCGGAACGCAGCGCAATCGGGGATGGCCGTACATTTGTCTGCGGATTCTGAAGATGCCGCTGCCCGGAAGGAAGCCGTACAAGAGCTTAAACGCTACGGATTTGTGGCGGTTTCTGCAGGAGAAGGCATTTCCGGCATCTTTACGAGTCTCGGGGTCGATCGGGTACTGCACGGCGGACAAACGATGAATCCGAGTACGGAGGACATCGTGCGTGCGGTAGCCGGGGTCGATGCCCAGACGGTTTTTGTTCTGCCAAACAACTCCAACATTATTCTCGCAGCGCAGCAAGCGGTAGAACTCGTGGAAGACAAGCAGGTGATCGTGATCCCGAGCAAATCCATTCCTCAAGGGATCGCAGCCGTCATCGCCTTCCAGGAGAATGCGGCTCCGGAGGAGAATGCCGAGGAGATGCAGCAGGCGCTGCAGCATGTACAGGCGGGACAAGTGACCTATGCCGTTCGCGATACACAGATGGATGGGATGGACATCAAGCAAGGGGATTACATCGGCATACACAATGGCCGTATTGTCTCCTCCGAGCCGGATATCTTGGCCTCCTGCCGGAAGCTGATCGACAGTCTTGTCGGAGGCGGTGCCGAAATCGTCACGCTGTATGCGGGGGCGGAAGCCCGGCCGGAACAGACGGAGCAGCTGGCAGATTATATCGAACAAACGTATGCGGATGTGGAAGTGGAAGTCCACGAGGGCGGCCAGCCTCTCTACTACTACATCATTTCTGCGGAATAAAAAAAGTTTAGATAAGGAAGGGGGCAGCTTTTTTGAGTCAAGTTCGAATTGTAACGGACAGTACGGCAGACATACCGGCCGACCTTCGGGAGAAGCTTGGCATCGCTATGGTGCCGTTAAAGGTGTTGTTCGGTCAAGAAGTGCTTCGGGATGCTGTAGATATCGGACCGGAGCAGTTTTATGGCAGGTTGACCGAGTCCAACGATATGCCGACCACCTCCCAGCCGTCTCCTGTGGAATTTCAACAGCTGTATCAAAAGCTGGCGGAGGAGAGCGGCGGTCCGATTATTTCGATTCATTTGTCATCCAGGATGAGCGGGACTTACCAGTCTGCGGTACTGGCCAAATCCATGGTCGAAGGCGATGCGGATATTGAAGTGGTGGACAGCCGTTCAGCTTCTTACGGCATTGGAATGCTTGTCGTAGCAGCTGCCGAGGCGGCGAGGCAGGGAAAGAGCAAGGAAGAAATATTAGAGCTGATTGCAAAGATGCGTCAAACGCAGCGGCTGTATTTCCTGGTCGACACGCTGGAATATTTGCAGAGGGGCGGCCGTATCGGCAAAGCGGCGGCGTTATTCGGATCGCTGCTGAACATTAAGCCCATTTTGTCTATTAACGCGGAAGGGGAAGTGTATTCCGTAGATAAAATACGCGGGCAGAAAAAGGCTATGAACCGGATCGTCGAGCTGCTTCAGCAGGACTTGGGCGGCCAGCCGATTCACTTGATCCTCGCGTATACGACCGGACGGGATACGGCGGAAGAGCTGAAGTCGCTCATTGCGCAGCATTTTACTATAGAGAGCGTGCATTACACACACATTGGCCCCGTGATCGGCACCCATGTCGGGCCTGGAACCGTAGCGGCATTTGCGCTCCCTGTCTGATATGACCATTGATTTATATTCGCTTCCGGTCACGAAGGTGTCCGGCGTCAAAGGCAAGAAGCCTGAGGAGTTGCTCGCGCTTGGGATTACGAGCGTCGGGGAGCTCCTCGATTATTATCCTTTCCGCTACGAGGATTACACGCTTCGGGATTTGACGCAGGTGAAGGATGGCGACAAAATTACGGTGCAGGCAAAGATAGCAGGGGTTCCTCAGGTCCAAATGTATGGCCGGATGAAATCCCGTATGAGCTGTAAAATCGTGGTCGACGGATTGTTCATTACGGCCGTTTGGTTTAACCGGCATTATTTGAAGGACAAGCTGAGCGCGGGCAGCGAAATAATATTGACAGGCAAATGGGATCAAAAAAGGATGAGCCTGACGGTAACGGAAGCGGAATTTCCGGGTCGGGGGACTTCGCAGATCGGCACGCTGCAGCCTGTTTATTCGGTGGGCGGATCGATCACGCAGAAGTGGTTCCGGCAAACGATGAAACAAGCGCTGCTGCAATTCGGTGAGATGATTCCGGAGGTGCTTCCTGCCGAGCTGCTTCGCAAATACGATCTTCTTCCGAGGAAGCAGGCTGTTTCCCTGCTGCATTTGCCCGGATCGATGGAGCAGGGCCAGCGGGCCAGACGCCGCATGGTGTATGAAGAGCTGTTCTTGTTTCAGCTTAAGATGCAGGCTTACCGCGCGCTTCATCATCAACGGGCCGACGGGGTTGCGCATCCTGTCGATTTGCCGGGGGTGCGCAGCTTTGTACGCAGCCTGCCGTTTGCATTGACGGAATCGCAAAAAAACGTGTTGGCTGAAATTCTTCATGACCTGCAGCAAAACTATGCGATGAACCGGCTGCTGCAGGGAGATGTCGGGGCCGGTAAAACCGTGGTGGCGGCGGCCTCCTTGTTTGCCGTTGTAAAAGCAGGCTACCAGGGGGCGCTTATGGCTCCGACGGAAATTTTGGCGGAACAGCACAAACGATCGCTTGATCGCTTGTTCGAGCCCTACGGCATTCAAACCGCCCTGCTCACCGGTAGCCTGACGGGCAAGCAGCGTCGTGAGGTGCTTGCTTCCTTGCAAATGGGGCTCACCGATATCATAGTCGGTACCCATGCGCTCATTCAGGAGGACGTGTTCTTCCGGAACCTGGGGCTTGTGGTGACGGATGAACAGCACCGCTTCGGCGTTCAGCAGCGGAGTATTTTGCGCCGCAAGGGTTTAAATCCCGATGTGCTGACGATGACGGCGACCCCGATTCCGCGGACGTTGGCCATCACCGCTTTCGGGGATATGGATGTATCTACGCTCAGGGAGCTGCCGAAGGGGCGTAAGCCGGTCAAGACGTACGCGGTAGGACACAACATGCTGGAGCGGGTGCTCGGTTTCATTCGCCGCGAGGTGGCTGCCGGCAGGCAGGCCTATGTCATTTGCCCGTTGATTGAAGAATCCGAGAAGCTCGACGTGCAAAACGCCATCGATGTGCATGCCCAGCTGCAGTACGCTTTTCCCGAATACAAAGTCGGTTTGCTTCACGGCCGGATGACGCCCGGCGAGAAGGATGAGGTCATGCGCGAATTCAGCGCCGGGCGGGTGCAGGTACTTGTATCCACGACCGTTATTGAGGTTGGCGTCGATGTGCCGAATGCCACTCTGATGGTGGTATACGATGCCGACCGGTTCGGGCTGTCACAGCTTCATCAGCTTCGGGGCCGTGTCGGGCGCGGCGAGCACCAATCTTATTGTGTGCTCATCGCCGATCCGAAGAATGAGGTCGGAAAAGAGCGGATGAAGGTGATGACTCAGACAAACGACGGGTTTGAAATCGCGCGGCGGGATTTGGAGCTGCGCGGTCCCGGTGATTTCTTCGGCACCAAACAAAGCGGCGTTCCAGATTTCCGGGTCGCGGATATGGTGATTGACTTTGAAATCATGGAGCAGGCGCGTGATGACGCTGCCGAGATGGTGCGGCGACCCGACTTTTGGACCGGGGCCGGTTATGCGTCGCTTCGAGAATATTTGCAGCGCGAGCGCATTTTCGATAATGACCTGATGGACTGATATTCCTCATAAAAAAGCATCCCGGCAGAGCATAAACCTGCCGGGATGCTTTTTTCACGGATAAAGGCTAGCCCTTGCCCTTCCATGGAAGAGAAAGCCACTTTTTTCTTCGTCTATGCCGCTTGGACCTAGGAATAAAAGTACTGGTATTGGGTTCAACAGATGTGAATGATTCCCTAAGGTTTTTGGAATCATGGGATAGCAATAAAGAAAGCTCTTCCTTTGTAACTCCTCCGTTGTCCATTTCTATCCGCCCTTATTCGATAATATTCGACAAGTTCTATATTACCGTATTTGCTTGGAGATGAAAACCTGTTTAAATGGTTAGCCGACTGTCATCGATGTCCTGGTATTAAAATATGCGGCCTTCCAAGGTGTTCGGGGTCACAGCTGCGGCGGGGTGGAACAATAAATAGGTACACATGGCCAAGCCCTCCGTCATAGACTTACTGTGTGTGGTATAGAAGTCCACTCTACTTACGTGAAAGCGGAGGTGCAGCTCAATGAGCTATACAAAGTTCGGTTTTGATCCCGCGCAGGTGGAGCGGATCAAGCTGAAAATGAAAAACCCGGAAACCAAAGAACGTGTCAAAATGATTTTGAAGGGCGTAAACAAGTACGATTTGCAGGACCGGGTGAAGGTGCGCCGCTTTGTCGCGACGTTGACCAAGGTGCTCGGCGAGAAGGTAACGGAGCAGCAGACGGAGCATCTGGTCAATTTTGTGATCTCCCAAAAAATCGATCCGAATAATACGTTTCACTTGATTAAGCTGTGGAGCATGTTCCGCTGAAGCGGAACGTGTTTTTTTTCTACGGCGGCATGAATAACTAACAGGATCTTCCTAACGGTTTGTCGAAGTAATTACGGTCAAAATTTCCAAAGGAGTTGACCCGCATTGCTTTCCAAAAACCGTCTGCGTCCACAACGGAGAATATACTTTAGACCTGAACATAAGAATTGTCCTCACTGCCAACAGAAATTACGTCGTTCACATACAGCATGGAATAAGAAAATCGCCACATTGAAAGAAGTCGTTCACGTTTGGAGCATGGCCTACCATTGCGAAAATCCAGATTGCCCGAAGCCAGGTGTATACTACAAATCGGCGGAAGCAGAAGCAATAAGCATGAAGCATTCTCCTTACGGCTTCGACGTTGTTTGCCTAGTTGGTGAACTTCGCTTCAAACGGCATATGACCCGCAAGGAGATTGCGGATGAATTGAACGCGAGAGGTGTTCAGACATCCGAACGGAGCGCACAAAATCTGTATGAACGGTATCAAACATTGCTTGCTGCTAGTCTTACTGAACATACGAAGAAAGTGCTGGCTGAAGTCACAGAACAAAACGGCGGTATTATCTTGTCTATGGATGGCGTCCAGCCAGAGAAAGGCAATGAGACACTTTATGTAATTCGTGAAGTATTCAGCGGTACTGTCTTAATAGCAAAAAACATGAAAAGTGGTTCATCTGCCGAGTTACAAACGCTCATCCAACCGATCATCGAGCAAGGCTATCCGATCGTCGGTATTGTTAGTGATGGACAGCAATCCATTCGTCTAGCGATGGAGACGCTTTTGCCCGATGTGCCTTATCAATATTGCCAGTACCATTATTTAAAAGACATCGCGAAACCGGTTGTTGATGTCGATCGAAAGTTAAAGACCGAGCTCAAGAAAAGCATGCGCGGCATTCGTGAAGTCGAGCGGAAAATCGAACAGTCGGATTCACAAGAAGCAAGCATCGCGAAGGGTTACGTTGCTGCCGTACGTGCATTGCTCTTGGAAGACGGAAATCCTCCATTAGATTTACCCGGTATGCGTATCTATGAACAGGCCCAAGCCATTCAAGCGTCCCTTCAAAAATGCTTGGATAAAAAAGGGGGCCACCCTACTTCAAAACGTTTTCAGAATATTTAGTAAAGTCGATTCCCTTCAGCAACAATACGAGAAAGTCGCTCGCTGGATGAAGCCAATCCGTCACATTGCAGAAATCCTTGAACCCAGCATGGATAAGACAAGCAAGACAGTTGAATGGGAAATGACAAAGCTGTTGGATTGGGTTCGGCTTTCCTATACCGAAGAGAATGATCTGGAAATGGTTAACAATCTCCTTAGTTACAGCAAGGGATTCTGGAAGGGACTCTTCACTTGCTACGATCATTATCATGTGCCAAGAACGAACAACGATCTGGAACGCTTCTTCCGAGCTACGAAGACACGACACCGTCGGATGACCGGGCTACGCAACTGGAACGAATACATCTTACGGAATGGTGAGATGGTTGTGCTCGTTGATGATGGACTTAAACAGGAAAACCTAATCGCCCGTTTAAGGATGGTCGACTACACAAGCTACAAGAAACAGAAAGAAAAATGGAATAACCGGTTGAGCGATAGTGTTATGCGCAAACGGTTTAAACGCGATCCACAAAATTATCTTAAAAATTTAGAAAACCAATGGCTCAAATAACATGTATGTTATTCATGCCGCCGTAGTTTTTTTGCAGGGTTCAAGTGAAGGATGCATTGTCAAGCGGCGCAGCAAAAGTTATAATTTTGAATAGATTGCTAGTTTTTGTCATAGGGGGAGAGAGAATGTCACACTCAGAAAAGCCGGAGCAAGGCAGTAGAGGGTTGACGCGCCGTCAGCTGTTGGCCACGGTCGGTTCGGCCACGGCGATGTTGCTGGCATCAGGAGCAGGCACGGGTTGGGGTACGGCGTCGGCTGCTGCACTGCCTGGCGCTGTCCAGCAGGAGTCGCCGATTTGGCATAATGTGAAGGATTACGGGGCAGGCAATCTCGGACGAACCAATGTGGACGATGCACCCGCCATCCAATCCGCCATGAATGCGGCTGTGAGGACAGGGGGCATCGTTTATTTTCCTCCGGGTACCTATTATTTGAATTCGAGCCTTGTGCTTTACTCTAATGTTAAGCTGCTTGGAGCATCCAGCCAGAGGTCGGTGCTCAAGTCGCTTCAGTCTCATTTGATCCTGATGGTTGGCAACGGTGTGAAGCATGCCGAAGTGGAAAGTCTTGGATTCGAGGGGACCGGAAATCTGTATCAGGAAGTATTCGCAGATCCGGAACGGGCGGTTCACCTCAAGGATTGCGAGCATGTTCGGATACGGGATTGCTCGTTCTCCAAGATTACAAACGGCATACGGATCACGGATTGCCGGCATGTTGCAGTGAGCGGCTGCTTGTTCAATTCCTTGCTTTCAGCGGGTAATGATAATGAGGGATACGGTATCGTGGCCGAATCCGGAGAAGGGCTTCGGATTACGGATAACCGGTTTGTGCAGCTGCCCAGACCCTGCATCTATCTGTCGGCAGGATGCTCCTATTCGACCGTATCCGGCAATACGGCGGAGAAATGCAAAGACGCCTTTGTGGTCGTGTCCTCGAAGATCAAGCCCTGCTCGCATAACCGGATTGAAGGAAACACGGCTTCCGGCGCCGGATTGGCCAAGGACGAGACGAGCTGTTCTCGCGGCATCCTGCTGCGCAGCTACAGCACGGACAATCTGATTCAGCACAATGTCATTTCCCGGGCGGCGTTTACGGGCATTATGCTTGAAGGAGAAGGAACGGCGGAGCTGGAGCGTCCGGCGGGCAATCTCATTTCCGGCAATAAGGTCGACGGCGCGCCGGAAGGCATTGCCCTGCTGAACAGCGATGGCAATGCCGTGACAGGCAACGACGTCCGGCGTGTGAAAACCGGCATCCTGCTGAATACCAAGGGCGAAGGGAGCGGGGCCCGGTGCCGCAGCAACCTGGTGTCAGGCAATACGCTGTTTAGCTGCTCCTCGGCAGCCATCCGGCTCGGCAGCGCCCGCTGTGAAAGCAACACGGTATACGGCAATTCCGGTGCAGGGAATGGCGAAGCCCTTGCGGATCAAGGGACGGATACGGCAAAAAGCGGCTTCTGACGGATACCGTCCGATGCCGGATTAGTGCAGTGATGCCGGCTGTTATATGCCTTCCCGCGCCCGGATCCCCTTCTTTTATGGAAGCGCAAGAAAATATGAAGCGAGGGAATTTCTCCTGCTGCGTAAGAGAGAGTCTGCTCACAGCAGTTCGGCGCCGATCAAGTCGGCTAGCCTTACCCATGTGGAGCCTTCACTGCAGCGTACCTTGATCCGCTGCAGATGCAGATCGGCCTGCAGAATCGTACAGTCGATCGATTTGCGCTCCCCGTTATCATACAGTGTAAGGCGCAGCGCCGCGTCTTCATGGAGCGCGATGCCGAGCGTCTGTCCAAGCTCCTCCAAGCGCTGCTCGTCGAGCGTCGGCTTCTCTTGTCTGCCGAGCTCGCGGCGGTGCCGGAGCAATTGCTCCTTATGCTCGGGCAGCATCATGCGTGAGGACTCCCATAGGATGTTTTTGCCGGGTGTCAATTTGTTGTCTTTCATTTATAATGTCCTCCGATTTTCAATGATCTCTCCACGGCTTGGCCGGCCGCAGTCAGCGAAGAAGCCCGTACAATGGCCGAGCTCCCGTACCGATCCTTTATCAAGTCGGTTGCTTTCTCTAAAGACCTGATTTTTTCTTGATCCTCGAATAAGGTAAGCTGATAATTTTGATCATTCGTCAACTGGCTTAAGGTGACGCCGAGGCGGCGTACTGGCATATGGTCCCAAAAGCGATAAAAAAGCTTCTTCACGGCTTTGAATACCGTATTCGTATGATTCGTAGGGTCCGGCATCTTCATCTGGCGGGAAAATCCGGTCGGTGCTTCGTAGGGGCTGCACATGCAGCTCACCGTCACTACGGAACCCATATATCCTTTACGCCGGCAGTCGCGGCAGACCTCCTCCGTGAGCTCGAGAAGTATCGTGTCCACCTCGGTCGTTTTCGTGTAGTCTCTGGGTAAAGTCATCATGTGTCCGATGGACTTGGGCGGAGTGTCAAAGGTTTTGGGAGTAACCACACTTTCATCCAGGCCGTTCGCCGTCCGCCACATCACCTCGGCATGGATATCCGACTGCTTGCCGAAATAGGCACGGAATCGAGCTTTGAGGCGCGGAAGCGGCGTTCTCGCGATATCGCCGATGGTATGCATGCCAAAGCGGGTAAAATGAGCCGTCATACGGGAGCCGACTCCGAACATCTTATTTACGGGCTGAGGCCACAGTAAATCTTCCACTTGTGAAGCGGGTAGGGTAAACACGCCGCTCTCATTCTTTTTGGCCCATATATCGGTTGCGATTTTAGCCAGTATTTTGTTGGAACTGATTCCGATCCTCACCCATACCCCGGTTTGCCTCAGGACCTTCTGTTGAATCGACCGGGCAATCGTTACAGGATCCCCGAAAATGGACAAGCTTGCCGAAACGTCCAGAAATTGCTCGTCGATGCTGAATACTTCAACAAGATCGGTATACTCTTCATAGATTTGTGTAATCATCAGCGAAACATCGATATAATGCTGCATGCGGGGACGTACCACAACCAGATCCGGGCACTTGTTCAATGCTTCGCCAAGCCGTTCGGCGGTGGTTACTCCATAGCTTTTGGCTATAGGACAAGCGGCCAGAATGATTCCGGACCGGCGTGCGGGATCTCCCGCCACAGCAACGGGTTTATTTTTGTATTCCGGGTGATCCGCTTTTTCTACGCTGGCATAAAACGACTGACAGTCCGCCAGCATGATGGTGCGCGCGCTCTTGTTAGAAGTTGAAACGGAAGTCAGCATATGATGTTCACCCTCACTTACAGAACGTATGTTCTTAACATACACAGGATAGCGAACAAATATTCGTATTTCAATAGGAGAGCCTCAGGTAATTTTTTCCGAGACCCGATATTGGGGGGAGAAGGCTGGACATAAGCGGCGCCTATGGAAGATAATGGGTAGAAGAGATAAACGTCCCGGATAGGCTTGGGCGTTCGTTTGTTTCCGTTTATGAACTTCTGCGTGCCGTTATTTGGCCTGAGGGTCTATGGTTGGATGGGTCATAACCTGTGAGGAGGATGAGAAACGATGAGCAGTGTTCGAAATCTGCTTCATGCCGTTGAGAGCATGGAAATGATCGATTTAACCCATGTGCTGGAGGAGGATATGCCGGTTTATCCGACGCACTCGCGCTATTTTCATACCAAGTGGGATTCGTTCGAGACAGGAAGTCCGGCGCTTGTGTGCCAACTGCTCATCAATGAACATTGCGGTACGCATGTAGATGCTACGGGACACTTCTTGAAGGAAGGGGAGCCTGCACACCGGTATATGGCGGAAACACCCCTGGAGCATTGTATGGGACGGGCGTTGACCCTCGATTTCTCCAGCTATGAAGCTTCGGATCTGGTGTCCAGGCAAGAGGTGCTCTTGTGGGAAAAAGAACATTTTTCCATTGAAGAAGGGGATATCGTATTATTCCGGTTTGGCTGGGACCGGTATTGGACGCCGCGATCCGCCGGCCGAACCTACACGGCCAGTTGGCCCGGTCTGAGCGAGGAAGCTGCCGCCTATCTGGCATCCAAAAAAATAAAGGCTGTGGGATGCGATACGCTGGCCATTGACAGTTCGCATTCAGACGGCTATCCGGCACATTATCAGCTTCTCGGGAATGGCATTACCATTTTTGAAAACCTGAAAGGATTGGAACGGATTGCCGGAGAATCCTTCTTTATCGGTTTTCCGCTCAAGATTAAAGGCGGTTCCGGCTCACCGGTTCGGGCGGTCGCTTGGATCCCGAAGAATGAGGCCAGGAGGTTATCTGTTCATCATGCTGAACATCAATAAAATACATCACGCCGCTATCATTTGCTCCGACTATGCGAAATCCAAAGCTTTTTACACGGAGGTGCTCGGTCTTCCGGTAATCCGCGAAACGTACCGGGCGGAACGAAATTCCTATAAGCTGGACCTGCTGGTAGGGAAGGATCATCAGATCGAACTGTTCTCCTTTCCGGGCGCTCCGCCAAGACCCAGCTACCCGGAAGCGCAGGGGTTGAGGCATCTGGCTTTTGAGGTGGACGATATCGAAGAGGCGGTCCAAAAGCTGCAAAATCAAGGCGTTGCAGTCGAGCCCGTCCGCATCGACGAAACAACGGGAAAGCGGTTCACTTTCTTTTCCGACCCCGATGCGCTTCCGCTCGAGCTGTATGAGAAATAACGAACGCTTGCTTGATCATGACGCATTCGCGCAAAGCCTCGAAGCGCAAAAAGGGGCCGTCCCATAAGTAAAGTAGTTTTTAACTACGCAGGGACGGCCCTGTTTTCTTAACTTCTCGTTTCCATACAGAAAAAAAGGTCGAGTAGAGGGCTATACTTGCTCTCTTACTCGACCTTTTTGGTTCATCGCCGCCCACTTTAATAAATTATGGGCAAGGGAAAGCCACCCGACCTCCAGTTGCCATTTCTTCGACTTCTCTTTGTGGTAGGTGCTGTATTTGACAATAGCCTGAACTTCTTCTTGCTCCAAATAGGCGTAGTTTTCTTCTCCGCCATACCCTGCATCGGCAATGACTGTATCCGGCAGTTTGCCTAGAGCCGCTTTCACTTTCTCCAGATGCGGTTTCAAGCAGCGTGTATCCGTTGGACGCTGATGCAGACTGTAACCGACAATAAATTGGTTTTCCGTTCCGATCAGTACGTTGTATCCGGGCTTCAATTACCCATTTCGCATGTGATCCTCCTTCATTCGCATGAACGTTGCGTCCGGATCGGTTTTGCTGCAGCTGTTCCGTTATCCCAGCACTTCCTGATGTCGTTCATACTTTTGTAGCCGGGGCAGCAGGTCCTTCCGCAGCATCCGTACCGCTTTTTTTTAGCGGCTTGTCTTTAGGCTTGTGCTGCAGCTTCTCTTCCAGCTTCTGAACCGCCTTTTCCAGCTTTTCACTTGTGAGGCTGGCAGCTTCGCCGAGCTCCGACAAATCCCGGCCTTGCTCTTCCTGTTCTTCCTGTTGCTCTGCCGCCTCGATGCTCGCAAACAGTGTCTTCACTTTTTCCTGCAGCTTGGCCTTGTGCTTTACCACTGCCTTTCCCCATACAAACGTATACTTATTGGCATTGGCTTCGATCTTGGTTCCGTCAACGAAATAGTGCTCCAGCTTGACGTACTTCTCCTCGACGAGAAAACCTAAAATGGCTGTAAAAACCGTTTCGAGGACATCTTTCATCCGCTCGGAGCGGAAGCGGTTAATGGTGTGGAAATCCGGCCGCTGTCTGGCCGCAAGCCACATGAACATGATATTTTCGCGGACGGCTTTGGCGATCTGACGTGAGAAATAGATCCGCTGGGTGTAGGCGCACACCTTTTGTTTTACAAAAATGAAAAAGGGGTACCCGTCACCTCGGTGACTTATGGGACACCCCCTTGCACTATTTGTTTTGTTTTTTCAAATTTTCCATTTGTTTGAACAGCACTTCCAATTCTTTCTGCAGCACTTCCATATCCTTAAACATTTGGATCATGTCTTTATCTTCCGTAAGCACCTTGATAGCATGCTCAACCATCTTGTTCATCGCGATCCGTCCTTTCGGTATTTGCAATCAGTGTACGGCCGAAAGGAAGAATTCGTGTCCGCGCTTGTACAAGATAAGTGAAATGACGCACCCTTTATTTTTTATTGGAATCTTCATCATCGCCATCAAAGGCATGCTGTATATTATCCATTGTCTGTTCAACGAAATCATTCAGTAAATCGGTTGCGGCCACATCCTGCTGATCGGGTGGTGTATTGATGCCGGCAGCGGTATTGGATGTTTCGTTGAGATAATCCTTTTCATTGTCCATTGTATTCATCGTCCTTCCGGAGATTTTTATTCTTTGTATGGTATACAGAACAGTTTCTTTTTATGTAAATCTTTCACGGCAAAAAAACGCCTCTCCATAAAAATGAGATATGACAACAAGCAGAGCGCTGATTCCGTTTGCAATTTCGTTTATTGTTTCATCCGGGGGTTTATGATGAAAACCGCTCGATATCACACATATAGAACCTTACTGGCCAATGCCCATAGACTAACAAAAGGCATGCTGATTTAAGGCTTATCATAACGGCCCGTCTAGCGACAGAGGCCCTGGTCAATCATTTCGGATGACTAAATATACGATAAGGCCCATCACTGGAAAAAACAGTAGGCCAAACAGCACGATAATCGCATATTCCTGGCTTTTGCCCCTGCTCAAAGCATCCCGATAAGCCCAAATGCTTAAAATGATATGTAATACGGAAAGCAAAAGGCCAAATACGAAAACAAAAATGATCATACCGCTAAACATAAAGCCTGGTTCCACAACCATTCTCTCACCTCGAATTGTATTCTATTCCTGATTATAACGAAAATTTGGAAGTTTCAATATAAAAAAATCCGCTCTTTTGAGCCGGGTGTATCGGCTGGTATGATTACGGTGCTGCAGAGCAGCAATGCAACCGGCTGGCTCATGGGCCTCGAAAAGTACCAGAATAAGGTGGGGCATGATGCCCCACCAGTGAAAGGAGTAGAATCCATCCGCCCTTCAGATTATAGTTAAATCAGTCAGTAATAGCGGTGACTTCTACTCTTCTTGTTTTTTGAGCAGAGTTGGAATGTTCATCCCTCTGCGTTCGATCTCCTTCTCAAGCATTTTTATAAAGTCCCTGTCTAAATCAAGTTCAATGGCTAGCTTGTACGCATGGATTAGTGCAACGTCAGATATCCTTCGCACTCAAATGTCTCCTTTGATAGCGAATGGATCCTATCCCTTCACCGTGTACAGAATATCCGGAAATGGAATCAATAGAAATATCAAATTCGTTTACCTATATAACCCGTACACTATAGTTCAAAATGCCGATCCGGCGAATGAATACAAAAAGTAATATTAATGGAAAAAAGAGGATTTTGGGTATATGGTTATCATCGAGGCTTGATCGAGGGGGATCATAATAATTCAGGGCCCCGTCTCGCGACGAGGCCCTTTCATGGGAGAGGAGAAACCGGACGAAGAGCTTATGGGGAACGTAAGTCTTCTCCGCGGTTGTCTACGACATTTTCGGATGTCGATGATATAAGGATGACCCGATCGGAACCAAGATATACATCGGCCGGAAAAATTTTTTTAGATTTTTTGTGCAAAAGAATTTGTTTATGGTACGATAGCATTACTACGCAGGTAAAGGAAGGCTGTAAGATGAGAGTCATATCGGGCAGTGCCAAAGGGCGGCCGCTCAAAGCGGTGCCGGGTATGGGGACGAGGCCCACAACGGATAAGGTGAAAGAAGCGGTGTTCAGCATGATCGGACCTTATTTCGACGGCGGACAAGTGCTGGATTTGTTCGCCGGGACAGGCGGGCTCAGTATTGAAGCGCTCAGCCGCGGAATGGACCGGGCCGTGCTGACGGATATGGACAAGAAAGCGATCGACACGATCCGTCACAATCTTCAGAACACCGGCTTTTCGGACCGGGCTGAGATTTACCGCAATGACGCCTTTCGCGCCATCAAAGCGCTTTCAAAACGGGAGGCGCGGTTTGATCTGGTTTTTGTGGATCCGCCATACAAGTTAAAGATCATCGGGGAGCTGCTGGGGCAATTGCAGCAGAGCGGCTTGCTGGCCGGTGAAGCTCGCGTCGTCGTCGAGCATGATGCGCAGGACCGGCATGAGGAATCCTATGGAATGTTGGAACAGGTACGCCGGGCGGAATACGGGGATACGGCGATAACGATTTATCAAAACCGTACAAGGGTATAGAAACATCAAAGGGCAATGTTATAGGGGGCTGACCATACAAATGGACGTAAAAGAGCAGGGAACCAATCAAAGACTCCAAGTGGCGGTTTATCCAGGAAGTTTTGATCCTGTGACGAACGGGCATCTGGACATTATTCGCCGGGCTGCCAAGGTGTTCGATAAGCTGGTGGTGGCGGTGCTGAACAATACGAGCAAAAATCCGCTGTTTACGCTGGAGGAGCGAATGGAACTGCTGCGCAGGGTGACGGCCGATCTGCCGAATGTAGAAATCGACGGATTTCGCGATTTGCTTATCAATTATATGCAGAAAAAAAACGCGAATCTTATCGTCAGAGGACTGCGCGCGGTTTCGGATTTCGAATATGAGATGCAGCTGGCGTCGACAAATCGAAAGCTGAAAGATGATATTGAGACGTTCTTTATGACGTCCACGCCCAAATACTCGTACTTAAGCTCCAGTATCGTCAAAGAGGTTGCCCGGTTCCACGGGCCAGTGGTCGATTTGGTGCCTCCCGAGGTAGAAAAGGCGCTGAAGGGCAAATATGGAACCGGGGTAAAGGCTTAGGCCGCGTAGAAAAAACGCCTTGTTCCTTAATCCTCCTGCATCGCCGGGTTACCGCAGATTCCTTTACAGCGGACCGTTCCTTTGGCGTCCCCGGTAAAAGAGAAAGGCTGCGAACACCGAAAGCACTAGAAGGATCAAGATGACGGTTCCGAACTGGAGCATCATCGGGCTAATGAACGGCCAGAGACTGTCGCGTCCGGCATCCCAATCGGAGCCGTAGATACCATAGTTGGCGAGAACGGGCTGTTCTTGGCTCATCCAGCTCATCAGCGGCTTCCAGGAGACCAGCGTCAGCACAAAGGCGATGCTTCCATGGTGGATGCGCGACCGTACAAAATGCAAATACCGCAGATCCGTCGAGACGGTCAGGCTTTTGACTTGTGCATGGGTGGACAGGCCGCCCCAAGCCAGCAGCATGCTGAGAAGCGCATAAAAGAACGAACTTTGGGATGCGCCGGCCGCCTGCGCCATCGCGTAAGCGCCCAGGTGCGGTTCGAATAAACCGGTCAATAGTGCGGAGATCAGCGAAAGCGCGTCGCCTGGATTTGCTCCGAGCAGGGAAACGGCGGAAGCCAGCGCCTCCGGCAGGCCGGTAAGGGACAGGGCATGGACCAGTACGGAGAACATCATGATGTACCCGCCAATAATGAAAAGCTGCTGCACACCGGAAGAGACGGCATCACCCAGCAGCTTGCCGAACGTCCGGCCGTCGCGGACCCTCGCTTCATAAAACGCTTGAAAGCTGTGAGAGATCCAGCCTTTTCCGGCGTATTTTTTCACGGGAGCGTACCTTCCGGAACCGAACCGGTGAAAGACGGCCATGAACAGGGCCGCGGCATAATGGATAATGGCGAGCGCGAGTCCGGCGGCAGGGCTGCCGAGGAAACCGACGCCGACGACGCCGATCATAAATACGGGACTGGACATATGGGAAACGGCCAACAGCCGTTCGCCTTCTTCCCGTGTAAGCAGCCCGTCCTTGCGAAGTGCGCTTACCCCTGCGGCTCCGGCGGGCATGCCTGCCGTGAAGCCGAGGGAGATTACCCAGCCTCCGGCGCCGGGGAGCCGAAGGAGTGCGCGCAGCAAAGGCTCCATCAATGCGCCGAGGCCGTGCAGGACTCCCATGCCGCGCAGCAGCTCGGTAATGATCAGGAACGGCAGCAGCGCCGGGAACACAAGCTTCCACCAGAGGCTCAAGCCTTGAAGGGAGGCTTGAAAGGCTTGGTCGGGGAACAAGATGATGCTGATCACCAAAGCAAGCGCCGCAGCGCCTAAGTACAACGTGGTCAAGCGTGGGGAAAGAAGGGCCTGCAACGCTTTCATCCGAATCACTCCAGCTTTTTAAATCAGATTGGTACATGTTTACGCTTTGTCCGCATGGATTAGACCATGCCGACGCACCATACAGAGAGATGGTTATCATAAGGAACGGGTGGGGAAACGCTCTATGGGAGAGGCTCGACATATGAAACGGGCGTCACGCATCGTTTTTTCGGTTTTCACTGCCATAGCTTTGTTGTATCTCATTTATTTCATGCCGCTGCCGCTGTATATTTTCAAACCCGGCACGGCCGATGTTATACAGCCTATGGTTCAAGTGGAGCAGGCTGCGTCCGAAGAAGAGAAAGGGCAGTTTATGCTGACCACGGTCGCGGTAAGCGATGCAACGGTGTACGGGTACCTGATGTCGTTTATAAGCCCTTATCAGGAGCTGCGTTTAAAGGAGGACCTGCTGCGCAAGGGAGAGTCCGAATCGGAATATACCCAGCGGCAAGCGGTCGTCATGATGACATCGCAAGCGGATGCGATTCAGGCTGTCTATAACAAGTTGAACATTCCATATCGGATCAGCCATGACGGGGTCGTCGTCGAGCATATTTATCCCGATTATCCGGCTCATGAGATTCTTCGGGCCGGGGATTATATCGTCAAGGTGGATGATAAGCCCATTACAACGGCGGATGAATTAAGGGCGTCGTTAGCGAATAAAAAAGCCGGGGATACGGCGGCCATAAGCTATAAGCGGGGAAACGTCATCCGGACGGGCAACATCGCTTTGGCGGTTCTGCCAAGCGAGGACGCCACTGCTCCGGCAGGTGCCCAAAGGCAAAGAGCCGGACTGGGCATCGTTCCTGCAGAGGTTCACAGCGTTAAGGCGGAAGACGAAAGCAAACAAGTGTCGATTAAGGCTGGGAACATCGGCGGCCCCTCCGCCGGGCTGATGTTTGCGCTTGAGATTTATAACCGTTTTGTACCGGAAGATATTACGAAAGGGTATAAAATCGCAGGCACCGGTGAAATTGACCCGGAAGGCAATGTTGGGGTGATCGGGGGCATTCAACATAAGGTTGTCGCAGCCGACCGGGCGGGAGCCGACATTTTCTTCAGCCCCAAGGATTACCGTACGCCGGACGGTCGAACGATCCCCAACTATACGGATGCAAAGAAGCGGGCTGAAGAAATCGGTACGGACATGACCGTCGTTCCCGTAGGAACGTTGGATGAGGCTTTGCAGTACTTGGCCGGTTTGCCGGTCAAGCCAAGCAGTTAGACCGGATACGAATGGGCGCTTCGTAATAATCCCTGAACCAATCGTCCGGTGTCGGCGACGCATAGCCCAAGGCATAGACGGATGTTGCGCGGATATCCAGCTCCAGGAGCGGCGAGGCTGCTGTGGTCACTTTGGTGACGATAGGCACCTTCGCCGTTTTTTTCATCCGTTTGAGCAGCTCCTGTCCTTTCGGGCTGAAGCCCAGCACCCGCAAATACGGAACGCCCTGCCGCAGCGTTTCGGGGGATAGGTCCTGCTTGCTATGGTTCAGCAGGATACGCAGCAGGGTCCGCTGCAGCTTGGTTCGCGTGTACCGCTTCGTTTTGAGCTTGTCGATCAGCGTCTCCACCAAAGCTTGTGCTGCGTCCCCGTCGGTATCCGGACGAAGGTCCGCCAGCGCCTTGCGGATACGGTGCTCAAGCCCCTCGGTCACCTCATGAAAGGACGTAAGCTGCTCTGGGCTGTGATGCATCAGCTGCAGCAGCAGCGGCTTCGCAAAGCGCTCCCAATCGACCGGTCCGCGGCCGGCCTTCCATTCGCGGGTCATGATCTCCAGTGTTGCGGCGGGCACGAAAGGTCGGATGCCCGTAAGCGACCGGTCCGTCATCAGGATCCGTCGGATGGCCGTAGCGCTGGCAATCCGGTTATCGGTGATATTCGCCTGGTTAAATTCCGCTTTCGTTCTTGTGATCGCGAACGGTTCAATCCGGCTTTGAAGACGGCGCAGCGCGATCACATAATGAAGCCCGAGCGTATTGTTCGGCTTTGCCAATTCTTCTTCCTTGGCCCCGGGCAGAAGATGAGATACCGCTTTGCTGTAGGCCGCCGGATACGGCATGCCTTTTTTCAGCTCGAGCTGCAGCAACCGTGCCAGCTCTTCGGGCTCCTCGTGCAGCTTGTCCGCCGCCGCCTTCAGCCAATCGATGCTGCCGCTCTCGCAGCCGAAGCACAGGCTGTCTACGATCCCGGTAGCGTCCAAAGCGGACACCGCTCCGTAAGCAAACCATTCCGCAGGCTGGGCGGAGAAGGCGACAGGCAGCTCCAGCACGAGGTCGGCGCCCATGCGCAGCGCCATCTCGGCGCGCGCCCATTTATTGACGACGGCCGGCTCGCCCCGTTGAAGGAAATGACCGCTCATGATACAAATCGCACTGTCCGCTCCCGTAACCTTTTTCGATTGTTGGTAATGATAGTAGTGACCGTTATGCAGCGGATTATATTCGACAATTAAACCGACCGTTCGCATAGGGAATGTCCTCCGTTCATGCTGCACAGTGCATTTTCACAACATAGACACATGATTATTCACTATAGCACGAACTGAAAATGTTGACAAAATGTAACGGTTGTCGATATAATAATCTTTGTTTGTTTGGGGTGATCTCGTGTTTATACATTTAAAGGATTTGGCTGCAAAAGGCACGATCCGGCTGGAAGGCACCGAGGATTTGACCGGGTTTCTTCCGAAATCGGGAAGCTTGCTGGATTATGGTCCCCTGCACGTCCGACTGGAGGCGCAGGATCAAGCCGGTGCTGCGGAAGTTTCCGGAGAGCTGGAAATCGATGTGGAACAAGCCTGTTCCCGATGCCTTGCTCCGGTAGCTCAACATTTGACGATTCCGTTTCACGAAACGTTCGTCAAAAGCGAAGAAAAGCTGCTGGATGCATCCGATGACGAAGAAGAGAACGAGGAAGACGTGCTTTACGTCTCAGAGGATCGAATAGAGCTGAAGCCTTATCTGGTCGAGAGCGTGATGCTTGCCGTGCCGTTCATTCCGCTGTGCAGTGAAGATTGCAAGGGGCTGTGTCCCGTTTGCGGAACCAACAGAAACGAACAGGCTTGCGGCTGCCACCAGGACAAGGTGGACCCGCGTCTGGCCGGACTGGCGGATTTCTTTAAAGATCAATCGTAGGCGGGCGGCAATGAATTCGTTGAAGGAGGTGGGAATATGGCAGTACCTCAAAGGAGAACATCCAAAACGCGCCGTGACAAGCGCCGTACTCACTTTAAATTAGAAGTTCCGGGCATGATTAAATGTGACAATTGCGGAGAGTTGAAAATGGCTCACCGTGTATGCAAAGTTTGCGGTCATTACAAAAAAAGAGAGATCGTGAACCAGTAATCGCATACGGTTCGAGAAAATAGTGCTTCCCTCTGGGGTGAGGCGCTATTTTTTTTGCCGGCCAACTTCCATTTTAAACAGGAATCCTTTATACTTTTCTTTATGACTTGGTCATAAGATGAAGTATTCAGTGGGAGGAGTGAAAAGAAAAGCTCCTGCTTACACGCCAATAGCTTGATGTAAAAGGGTTTGAATGAGAAGTTTTTCGTACATATGTGAACAAAGGTGGTGCTCGTCATCGAACGCATACCGAAACGACAGCGCCAGCAGCAGTTGGCCAAAGCGATAGAAGAGAACCCTTTTATTACGGATGAAGAATTAACACGATTGTTCCAGGTAAGTATACAAACCATCCGGCTGGATCGGCTGGAACTCGGTATCCCCGAGCTGCGCGAGCGGATGAAGATGATGGCCGAGCAGTCTTATGACCAGGTGCGGTCTCTTCCCCTTCACGAAGTCATTGGGGATGTGATCGATCTTCAGCTTGACAAAAGCGGGATTTCCATCTTTGAAATCAAAGAGGAGCATGTGTTCTCCCGTACGAAAATCGCACGGGGTCATCATATTTTCTCCCAGGCGAATTCGCTTGCCGTAGCGCTGATCAACGATCAGGTCGCCCTCACGGCGGCGGCGGACATCCGCTTTGTGCGGCAGGTCCGTTTGGGGGAAAAGTGCATCGCGAAGGCGTATGTCCGTTCCATTTCCAAAGGAAAAGCGAAGGTGGAGGTATTTACCTACGTCGGAGACGAGGTAGTGTTTCAAGGAAATTTCATTATTTATCATTCGAAAAAAGACCGCTCCGAAGGAGGTGAAGCTCATGCGGATCGCGATTGATGCGATGGGTGGAGACCACGCGCCGCAAGCGGCGGTAGAAGGGGCTGTCTCTGCGGCTAAAGAGTGGGCGGATATTACCGTCATTCTGGTGGGGGACACCGACCGGCTCCAGCCGCTTCTTCAAGGAAACGAGCCGGCCAATCTCGAGCTTCGGCATGCCTCCGAAACGATTGAAGCCGATGACGAGCCCGTCAAGGCGGTTAGGCGCAAAAAAGACGCTTCCATGGTAGTTGCGGGCCGGATGGTGAAGGAGAAGGAAGCCGATGCGATGATTTCGGCGGGCAATACAGGTGCGCTCATGACGACGGGACTGCTTGTGGTCGGCCGGATTCCGGGCATCGAGAGGCCGGCTTTGGCTCCGATGCTGCCGACGACGGACGGGGAAGGCATACTGGCGCTTGATTTGGGAGCCAACATGGATGCCACTGCAAATCAATTGGTGCAGTACGCGATCATGGGTAGCCTGTATCGAAGCAAGGTGCACGGTCTTCATGAGCCGCGTGTCGGTCTTCTTAACGTAGGTACGGAAGCCATGAAGGGCAATGAAGTGGCCAAAGCGGCCTTCCCGCTGCTGGAACAAGCGCCGATACGGTTTGTCGGCAACGTGGAGTCCAGGGATGTGCTGCGGAAGCCCTGTGACGTTGTCGTGTGCGACGGCTTTGCGGGCAACATCATGCTGAAGTCGATGGAAGGTACGGCATCCGTTATTTTCTCGGCGTTGAAAGAGGAGTTTACGCGTACCTGGTACACCAAGCTTGCCGCTGCGATCGTGAAAAAGGGGCTGGGCCAATTCCGCAAAAAGCTGGATTACACGGAACACGGCGCCGCTCCGCTGCTCGGCATCGACGGCTTGGTGCTGAAAAGCCATGGTTCTTCCAATGCCCTGGCGTTCAAAAATGCGGTGCGGCAAGCCCGGCTGGCCTTGAAGAACGATTTGGTCGGAAGTATATCGACAGAAATCCGTAATGGAAGCGAGTTGTAAACCAATGAACTTATTGCCTGTTGGTATTATAGGAACGGGAAAATATGTGCCCGAGCGGGTGCTGACGAATCAAGATCTGGAAAAAATGGTGGACACAAACGACGAGTGGATCGTTACCCGTACCGGGATTCGTGAACGCCGGATGGCTTCTCCCGAGCAAGCCTCGTCCGATTTGGCTTATGAGGCCGCTTTGCAGGCGCTGAAAAATGCGGGAATTACGGCGGAACAGCTCGATCTGATCGTTGTGGCGACGGTTACGCCGGATATGGCCTTCCCTTCGACGGCCTGCATTTTGCAGGAAAAGCTGGGGGCGAAGAAAGCGGCGGCTTTCGACTTGTCCGCAGCCTGCACCGGATTTATTTACGGTCTGGCCAATGCGTCAAATTTTATTGCGACCGGAACGTATAAATATGCGCTTGTGGTCGGAGCGGAATGCCTGTCCAGGATCACGGATTACACCGACCGGAACACCTGCATTTTGTTCGGCGACGGGGCGGGTGCCGCAGTCCTTGGCGTCGTGCCGGAAGGCCGCGGTTTCCAATCGTTCGAGCTTGGCGCCGACGGCACCGGGGGACAGCTCCTGAAAGTTCCGGCCGGGGGCTCCCGTTATCCCGCCTCTCCGCAAAGCCTGGAAGGCAAGCAGCATTTTATTTTTATGGCCGGATCGGAAGTGTTCAAATTTGCCGTGCGCGTCATGGGCAGTGCCGCGGAAGAGGCGCTTCGCAAAGCGGGAATGGATAAATCCGAAATCGATCTGCTCGTGCCCCATCAGGCGAATATCCGCATTATCCAATCGGCGTTGAACCGACTGGAGCTAAGTCAAGAGAAATGCATGATCAATCTGGACAAGTACGGCAACGTCTCGGCGGCTTCGATCCCGATCGCCCTTGCGGAAGCGGTGGAAGCGGGCAAAGTGGAGGAAGGCAGCCGTCTGCTGCTCGTCGGCTTCGGCGGCGGCCTGACCTGGGGAGCTTCCGTACTGGTATGGTAATAAAATACCTGCAGACCAAGCGGGATGGAAAGGAGTTGTCTTGACATGGGGAAAATCGCATTCGTGTTCCCGGGGCAAGGGGCCCAGGCCGTAGGCATGGGCAAAGATATCTATGAAGCCGAAGCGGCGGCACGGTCGATCTTTGATTCGGCCGACAAGGCGCTGGGTTTCAGCTTGACGAAACTGATCTTTGAGGGACCCGAGAATGAGCTGAAATTGACTTATAATACGCAGCCGGCGCTGCTGGCGACGAGCATGGCTTACCTGGAGCTTTTCCGCTCCCGTCACGGCTTGCAGCCGGATTATTTGGCAGGGCACAGTTTGGGCGAATACAGCGCCCTTGTGGCGGCCGGTGTGCTCGGTTTCGAGGACGCGGTTCGCACCGTCCGGGCGCGCGGCGAGTTTATGGACGCAGCCGTACCTGCCGGGCAGGGAGCGATGGCTGCCGTGCTCGGAGCGGAGCGCGAGGCTTTGCAAACCCTCTGTGCCGAGATCAGCGGCAGCGGAGCGGTGGTGGAGCTTGCCAATCTGAATTGTCCGGGACAGATCGTCATTTCCGGCAGCAAGGAAGGCGTGCAGGCGATTGTTGAACGCGGCAAGGAGGCGGGAGCCAAGCGCGTCATTCCGCTCGAGGTAAGCGGACCGTTCCATTCCTCTCTGATGAAACCGGCCTCGGAACGTTTATCCGGCGTTTTGTCCGGCTTGAAGATGAACCGGGCGAGCATCCCGGTCGTAGCCAACGTAACGGCCAAGCCGGCGGGAGAACCCGACGAGATCCGGCAGCTGCTGGTCGATCAGGTTCATTCGTCCGTGCTTTGGGAGGATAGTGTATCGTGGCTGATCCGGCAGGGTGTGGATACGTTTGTGGAAATCGGAAGCGGAACCGTGCTGGCCGGACTGCTCAAGAAAATCGACCGCAGCGTAAAAGTGTATTCCGTGAACAGTCTGGAAGCGATCGAGAAGTTCCGGCTGGAATCTAACGTATAACCTGTATGGGAGGGATGGAAGGATATGCTTACGGGTAAAGTAGCGCTGGTGACTGGTGCTTCACGCGGCATAGGCCGGGCGATCGCTTTGTCGCTTGCGGAGGCCGGCGCGGATGTAGCTGTCAACTATGCAGGAAGCGAAGCGGCTGCGGCGGAAACGGTGCAGCAAATCGAAGCGATGGGACGCAAAGCGATCAAGATAAAGGCGAATGTAGGTGCGGTTCAAGAGGTTGAGGATATGTTTAAACAGATCCTGGAAACGTTCGGCCGGATCGATATCCTGGTCAACAACGCGGGCATTACGCGAGACAATTTGATCATGCGTATGAAAGAGGAAGAATTCGATCAGGTGATCGAAACGAATCTTAAGGGCGTGTTTAACTGCCTCAAGGCGGCAAGCCGTCCGATGATGAAGCAGCGTTCCGGACGGATCATCAATATTTCGTCTGTGGTCGGAGCGCTTGGCAATGCCGGTCAAACCAACTATGTAGCAGCCAAGGCAGGGGTTATCGGCATGACGAAAGCAGCGGCCAAAGAGCTTGCCTCCCGCGGAATTACAGTAAACTGCGTGGCTCCCGGATTTATCGAAACCGATATGACCGACAAGCTGTCGGGCGAGATGAGAGATCAGCTGCTTCAGCAAATCCCTCTTGCCCGGCTGGGTCAGCCGGAGGATATCGCCAAGGCGGTTCGTTTCCTGGCTTCCGAGGATTCCTCGTACATGACCGGTCAAACGATTCACGTCGACGGCGGCATGTATATGTAACCCTTCCCGGGGCAACTACTAGACAGTGCGACCTGTGAAATTTCGGGTGGGTTGAACCCGGTTGAAGGCGGGAAAAGGCGTGAAATTGTTTTTTTTCGTGTCCCCAATGCTGACTATGGCAATTTGTCCATAAGTTAAGTATAATACCAAAGAGGAGGTGAACCGGATGTCCGATGTATTGGATCGTGTAAAACGTATCGTCGTTGACCGTCTTGGTGTGGATGAGGCGGAAGTGACGCTTGAAGCATCTTTTAAAGATGATTTGGGTGCCGATTCTCTCGATGTCGTAGAATTGGTTATGGAATTGGAAGATGAGTTTGATATGGAAATCTCTGATGAGGATGCAGAGAAAATTACTACTGTAGGTCAAGTAGTTGAGTACATAAAATCTCATACTTAATCATTCTAAGTCCCGTTTCTTTATGTGACGGGACTTATCTCCATTCCGAACCCCGGGAAGCTTCTCTTTACGCTTTTTTATAAAGAAATAAATAACGAAAGTTATTTTAAAATAGAGGTGGGTTAAAGTGAAACAAAGAGTCGTAATTACGGGTCTCGGCGTGATGTCCTCGCTCGGGCGCGATCTTGAAACGTTTTGGGCAAGCCTGCTCGCCGGCAAGTCCGGAATAAGCCAGATTGAGTCCTTCGATGCATCCGAATATCCTACTCGAATTGCTGCGGAAATCAAAGACTTTAATCCTGAGGAATACTTCGACAAGAAGGAAGCCCGCCGAATGGACCGATTTGTGCAGTTTGCCGTGGCGGCCACTCTGATGGCATTGAAAGACTCGGGACTGAATATTAAGGAAGATACCAATCCCGAACGTGTAGGCGTTTATGTAGGATCGGGCATCGGCGGTCTGTCCACTTGGGAGGAGCAGCATAAAATCCTGCTTGAAAAAGGACCGAAACGCGTGAGTCCTTTCTTCATTCCGATGATGATCGCGAATATGGCTTCGGGTCAAATCTCCATGATTACGGGAGCCAAAGGGCCCAACAGCACGGCAGTCACCGCCTGTGCCACAGGTACGCACTCCATTGGCGACGCATTCAAGAAGATTCAGTACGGCGATGCGGATGTCATGATTTGCGGAGGTGCGGAAGCCACGATCAGCCCGACCGGGGTCGCCGGCTTTTGCGCGCTGCGCGCGATGTCGACACGCAATGACGAGCCGGAGAAGGCGAGCCGCCCTTTTGATACCGGACGCGACGGCTTCGTTATGGGCGAAGGCGCAGGCATCCTCATTCTTGAATCGCTTGAGCATGCATTGAAGCGCGGCGCCCGGATTTACGGCGAGGTTATCGGTTACGGCATGAGCGGCGACGCTTACCATATGACAGATCCCGATCCGAACGGCGCAGCCCGCTGCATGGCAGCAGCGGTGAAAGACGCAGGCATTTCGTTTGAAGCGATCGATTACATTAATGCGCACGGCACCTCGACACCGGTCGGCGATAAATCCGAAACCACTGCGATCAAGACAGCTTTTGGCGATCACGCTTATAAGCTGGCTGTCAGCTCCACCAAGTCGATGACAGGCCATCTTCTTGGCGCTGCGGGCGGAGTGGAGGCGCTGATCTGCGCGCTTGCATTGAAGCACGGAACGATCCCGCCGACGATCAATCTGGACGATCAGGATCCGGAATGTGATTTGGATTATGTTCCGAATGTGGCGCGTCAAGCGGATCTTCATGTCGTGATGTCCAACTCGTTCGGCTTTGGAGGCCATAACGCCACCGTCATTCTCAAGAAATTCGAAGCATAAAATGTTCTCGTGGTTGTCTATACTAAAATATTGTTTCGTGGAACCACGGTTCCACGAAGCCATCCGCCCACACGAAGGTGATAAGATATGCATCGCAACCTGAAGCAGCTCCAGTCGGAATTGCGCTTGCCCTTTAATAATCCCGATCTTCTTCGGCAGGCATTTACGCATTCCTCTTATGTGAACGAACACCGCGTAGGTCATTACAAGGATAACGAACGGTTGGAGTTTTTAGGGGATGCTGTCCTGGAACTGACGGTATCGGAGTACTTGTTTGAGAAGTATCCTGACCGTCCGGAAGGAGAACTGACCAAATTAAGAGCTTCGATCGTCTGCGAGCCCTCGCTTGTCGGCTTTGCCGAACAGCTCGATTTCGGATCTTATGTGCTGCTCGGCAAAGGAGAAGAGCTGACCGGAGGAAGAACCCGTCCGGCCCTGCTCGCAGATGTGTTCGAATCGTTTATCGGCGCCTTGTATTTGGATCAGGGGTTGGAAACGGTAAGGACGTTTTTGCAAAAGCATATGTTTCCTCATCTGCCTCAGCAGGGGCGTTTGCTTACGGCTGATTTTAAAACGTTTTTGCAGGAGCATACGCAGCAGCGTAATCTGGGTCCGCTGGAATATAAGATCGTAGACGAACGGGGTCCGGCGCATGAGCGGGAATTTGTTGCGGAGGTTTATCTTCACGATCAACTGCTGGGTCAAGGGACCGGGCGTTCCAAAAAGGAAGCGGAGCAGCAAGCGGCGGCAGAAGCATTAGACACACTGCAGGTAAAGGTTCAGAAGCCATAACGGAAATGGGAGTGGAAGTGGCGGCCGGTGTAACAGGTCGTCGCTTTTTTTATGCGTTAAAGGCAACTGTATCTACTAAGTCTAGGGAATATGTTACAATAGCCGTAAGAGGTGAGCGAATTGTTTTTGAAACGTATCGAGCTTTCGGGCTTTAAATCGTTTGCGGACCGCACCGAACTGGAGTTTGTTCAGGGGATTACCGCGGTGGTCGGACCCAACGGCAGCGGGAAAAGCAATATTTCCGACGGCATTCGCTGGGTGCTGGGGGAGCAGAGCGCCAGGTCGCTGCGCGGAGGCAAGATGGAAGACATCATTTTTGCCGGCAGCGACGCCCGCAAAGCGGTTAACTACGGGGAAGTGTCGCTGACGCTGGATAATACCAGCCAATCGCTGCCGCTCGATTATAATGAAGTGACGGTGACCCGCAGAGTTCACCGAAGCGGCGAGAGCGAATACCTCATCAATAAGCAGCCTTGCCGGCTGAAAGATATTACCGAGCTGTTCATGGATACGGGGATCGGGAAAGAAGCCTACTCGATCATCGGCCAAGGGCGAATCGAGGAAATTTTGAGCACGAAGTCGGAGGATCGCCGGGGGATATTTGAGGAAGCTTCGGGGATTGTGAAATATAAATCGCGCAAGAAAGAAACGGAAAAAAAGTTGCAGGAAACCGAACAAAATCTGCTGCGGATACACGATCTCGTGACGGAGCTGGAGGACCAATTGGAACCGCTGCGAATTCAATCGGAGAAGGCTGTTCGATTCAAAGAATTGAAAGAGCAGCTGAAATCGAGCGAAATCGCAATGTATGTATACCAGATTGAGCAGATCCACGCAACATGGTCTGAAACCAATGCCAAGCTCGAAGAGCTGCGTCAGGCCCAGCTGGAGTTGTCCGGCTTTGTAAGCGTGCACGATGCCCAGCTTGAAACCGACCGTCTGGAAATGAGAAAGCTGGAGGAGAATATCGAGCAGCTTCAGCAGCAGCTGCTGAAGCTCAGCGAGGACTTCGAGAAGTGCGAAGGTCACGGAGAAGTATTAAAGGAGCGGAAAAAGAACTACGCCGCCAACCGGAATCAGCTTGAGCTGACCATAAGGCAGCAAGAACAGCGTCTTCTCGAAAAAGAAGCGGAAATTACTGCGCTGCGGGACAAGCTTGGGGAGATTGCCAGCCGTCTGTCCGAAACGGAGGCGCTCCTGAAGGCGGAGGAAGACCGTCTGCTGGGCGTTGCTGGCGGAACCAGCAGCGCCGAGGAGGACAGGCTCAAAAGCGAGCTGCTGGAGGTGTTGAACGCTTCGGCCAACGCGCGCAACGAAGCGAGGTATGCCGAGCAGCAGCTTGAGGCGCTGACCCGCCGGATGGACCGGCTGGGCGACGAGCACCGGAAGTGGGCCGAACAGCAGGAGAGCATTGCCGAGCGCAAGGCGAAGCTGGAGCACAGATTGCAGCAGGTCGTCGATGGAATTGCCGAAGTACGCAACCGGTATTTGGATTTGAGCCAAGGGCTGAAAGAAAAGCAGACGTTGTTGGAAGAGGCTCAGGCGACCGTGCGCAAATGGGAGCAAAAGCTGGACGCCATGGTGTCCCGGCGCGATACGATGCGTGAGATGGCAAACGATTACGACGGCTTTATGCACGGCGTTAAAGAGGTGCTGAAAGCAAAGAAACGCGGTGATTTGCGCGGTATTCACGGCGCTGTCGCCGAGCTGGTGAAGGTGCCTGCACATGTGGAGCTTGCCATGGAGACGGCGCTGGGCGGCGCGCTTCAGCATATCGTCGTGGATAACGAAGCGAACGGGCGGGAGGCGATTGCTTTCCTGAAGCGCCGGCAGCTTGGCCGTGCTACATTCCTGCCTCTGGATGTCATCCGGGGACGGTCGATTCCGGACAGCGAGCAGCGACAGGTGCAGGGAATGGAAGGGTTTGTCGGGATTGCCGTCGATCTGGTGCAGTTCGACGAGCCTTATCGCCAAATTGCCTCAAGCTTGCTGGGCAATGTTATTATCGCGCAGACGCTGGAAATGGCTAACCGGATTGCGGCCAGGGTGCAGTACCGCTATCGCGTTGTCACGCTGGAGGGCGATGTGGTCAATCCCGGAGGGTCGATGTCCGGAGGAAGCCAGCAAAAGAAAACGACCAGCTTGCTTAGCCGTCAGCGTCAGATTGAGGAAATGGACAAAGAAATCGCTCAATCCGAATCCCAGCTTCGCAGCCTGCGTGCAAAAGCGGAACAGGTGCGGCGCGAGATCGGGGAAGCGTCGAAAGAATTGGACGAGCTGCGGGCGCTTGGCGAAAGCCGGCGGATTGAAGAGCAGCAGATCCGGGCATCGCTGGAACCGCTGGAAAACGAGGCAAAGCAGGTCGCTCAGCAGCTTGAGCTCTATGGAGCAGACGGGCAGTCGCTTGCGGAAGAGCGGGCTGAGCTGGAGAAGCGCCGGATCAGCGCGCTTGAGGCTTTAGAGCGCCTGCAAGGCGAAGAGACGGCCCTGCAGGGAGCGATTCGCGAGGCGGAAATCCGCCGTAAAGCGAGCGAAATGGCCAAGGAGGAGCTGCAAACCCAGCTGACCGATCTGAAGGTAACCGCAGCCTCCCAGTCGCAGGAAAAGCAGTCGCTGCAGGAGCAGGATCGCCGCTTGCGGGCAGAGTTCGACGCGCTGAAGGCAGAGTTGGAGGCCAATCGGGAGCTGCAGCGGCAGCAGGAATCGGATATGGCGAACCACGAGCAGGAAAGCGTGCTGCAAATCGAGCAGCTCAACGATTTGAAGCTGAGGAAGCAGCAGTGCGCCGAGCAGTTGGATATGAAGCGCGCTAAACGCTCGGAATGGATCGCGAAGCTGGAAGCGGAAGAAAGCAAAACAAAGGATCAGCGGACGAAGCTTCGCCAAGTGGAGGAACAGCTGCACCAGACGGAAGTGCGCGTAAACCGCTTGGACGTGGAACTGGAGAATCTGCTCAAGAAGTTGTGGGATGACTACGAGCTTAGCTACGAGCTGGCGAAGGTGCGCTATCCCGTTCCTGAGGATGTGCTGGGTACGCAGAACAAAGTCCGCGAGCTCAAACGCGAAATCGCTATTCTCGGCGAGGTGAACCTCGGCGCGATCGATGAATATCAGCGCGTCAATGAGCGTTATCAATTTTTATCCGAGCAAAAGAATGACCTTGTGGAGGCGAAGACCGCGCTGTATGCTGTGATCCGCGAGATGGACGAGGAGATGGGAAGACGGTTCCGCTCGACCTTCGATGCGATTCGTTCACACTTTGTTGTTGTCTTTGCAAAGCTGTTCGGCGGCGGCCGGGCGGATCTCATCCTGTCCGAACCGGATCGTCTGCTTGACACGGGCATTGAGATTGTGGCGCAGCCTCCGGGCAAAAAGCTGCAAAATCTCCAGCTGCTTTCCGGCGGCGAACGGGCGCTTACAGCCATCGCGCTGTTGTTCTCGATCATTCGCGTCAAGCCGGTGCCGTTCTGCGTGCTCGATGAAGTGGAAGCGGCGCTGGATGAGGCCAATGTAGCCCGCTTTGCCGAGTACTTGCGCGAATTCTCGCAGCAAACGCAGTTTATCGTCGTGACGCACCGCAAAGGGACGATGGAGGAAGCGGATGTCCTGTACGGCGTAACGATGGAGGAAGGCGGCGTATCCAAGCTCGTCTCCGTTCGCTTGGAGGAAGACGAGGCGATCATGGAGGCCGGTTGACCGGCGGCGGCTGTGCCGCAATACATTCGGGCTCACGTATAGTTATATTGATCATAAAGGCAGGTGCTCAGCAGTGAGCTTTTTCAAACGTCTGAAGGAAACGATCTCGACCAAGACCGAATCGGTAACCAATAAGTTTAAAGAAGGCTTGGCGAAAACAAGAGATGTGTTCGTCGAGCGGGTGGAGGACTTGTTCTCGCGCCGCAAAAAAATCGACGAGGACTTTTATGAGGAGCTTGAGGAAATTTTAATCGGCGCCGATGTCGGCGTGAATACGGTTTTGAAGCTGATCGACGACCTCCGAAGCGAGGTTCGCAAACGCAAAATCGAAAATCCGGGCGAGCTCCAGCCGATTTTGTCTGAAATGCTGATTGCGCTGCTCAAGGCCAGCGAGCAGGCGGAGCTCAAGATGGCGGAGAACGGACTGACGGTCATCTTGTTCGTCGGCGTGAACGGGGTAGGCAAAACGACCACGATCGGCAAAATGGCGCATAGGTTGAAGTCGCAGGGCAAAAAGGTGCTGCTTGCGGCTGGCGATACCTTCCGGGCAGGCGCGATTGAGCAGCTGGAGGAATGGGGACGCCGCGTCGGTGTGGACGTCATCAAACAGCAGGCCGGCTCCGATCCGGCGGCTGTGATGTACGATGCGCTGCAGGCGGCCAAATCGCGGGGGGTTGACGTGCTGCTGTGCGATACGGCCGGGCGGCTGCAGAACAAAGTGAACCTGATGGAGGAGCTAAACAAAATTTATCGCGTCATTCGCCGCGAAGTGCCGGAAGCGCCGCATGAGGTGCTGCTCGTACTGGATGCGACGACGGGACAGAATGCGATGACCCAGGCCAAGCTGTTCGACGAGAAATCGGGGCTGACCGGCCTTGTTTTAACGAAGCTGGACGGAACGGCCAAAGGCGGCATCGTCGTGGCCATCCGTCAAGAACTGAAGCTGCCGGTCAAATTCGTCGGTCTTGGGGAAAAGATGGACGATCTGCAGCCCTTCGATTCGGATCAGTTTGTACATGCCCTGTTCAGCAAATGGATTGCGGAATCGGATAAGGACCAGGAGCAGGCGGAGAGCTGACGCTAGGCTTACCGGTAAGGCAAAGGCTCTCTGGATCCCGTTCTGACAGGCATTTATGCTGACAAGGAGAAAATCTTGACAACGATCTGCGAATTCAGTATGATAGGTGATGTTGCTTGCTGTAAAGTGTTTTACCTTAACGGAGGTGAGGCACGAATGACGGAGGAAACCGTCCTTTCGAAGACGACCCGGATCAATTTGCTGTTCGATTTCTACGAACGGCTGCTGACGGAGAAGCAGCAGATTTTTTTGAAGCATTATTTTCATGACGATTATTCGCTTGGGGAGATTGCGGCCGAATTCGGCATCAGCCGCCAAGCGGTATACGAACATATTAAACGGGCCGAATCTGTGCTGGAGGATTATGAATCGAAGCTGCAACTGCTCGCCAAACATGAAGAGCGGCGGAAGCTCCTTCAGCAGCTTGAGCTTGTAGTCCGGGACTTGCCCGCAGCAAAACAAGCGGAAGTCAGGGCTATAACGGAACACCTGTATGAACTTGACTAATATTCCCTTCGCAAGGTGGTGAAGCCCTTATGGCATTCGAAGGATTATCCAGCCGACTGCAAAGCGTATTCAGCAAGCTTAGAGGAAAAGGAAAACTTACGGAGGACGATGTCAACGAGGCGCTGCGCGAGGTGCGCCTTGCTCTGCTGGAAGCGGACGTGAACTTCAAGGTCGTCAAAGAATTTGTCACGAAGGTGAAGGAACGGGCGATCGGGCAGGAAGTGATGCAAAGCTTCACGCCGGGCATGGTCGTAGTCGACATCGTAAACAAGGAGCTCACCGCCTTGATGGGCGGCACACAGAGCAAGCTGGTTCGTGCAAGCAAGCCGCCGACGGTCATTATGATGGCGGGTCTGCAGGGGGCGGGGAAAACGACGACCTCCGGCAAGCTGGCCAAGCTGCTGCTGCAGCAAAATCACAGACCGCTGCTTGCGGCGGCGGATATTTACCGTCCGGCAGCGATCAAGCAGCTGCAGGTGCTTGGGGAGCAGCTCAAAATCCCGGTATTCTCGCTCGGCGATAAAGTAAGTCCGGTGGAGATCGCCAAGCAGGCGCTACAGCATGCGAAGGATCATAACAACGATTATTTGATCATCGATACTGCGGGTCGCTTGCATATTGACGAAAGCTTGATGGACGAGTTGAAGCAAATCGCGGAAGCGGTGAATCCAAACGAAATTTTGCTTGTCGTCGACGCGATGACCGGACAGGACGCCGTCAATGTAGCGGAAAGCTTCCATAAACAGCTTGAGCTTACCGGTGTTGTTCTGACAAAGCTGGACGGCGATACGCGTGGCGGGGCTGCGCTGTCGGTTAAAGCGGTCACAGGCTGCCCGATTAAGTTCGCTGCAATGGGCGAAAAGATGGATGCGCTGGAGCCGTTCCATCCGGAGCGGATGGCTTCAAGGATTCTCGGCATGGGCGATATGCTGACCTTGATCGAGAAAGCGCAGGCGACCATTGACGCCGATAAAGCCAAGGAGATGGAGCGCAAGCTGCGCACGGCCGAGTTTACGTTCGATGATTTTCTTGATCAGATGGAGCAGGTCAAAAAGCTCGGTCCGCTTGATCAGCTGCTCGACATGCTGCCCGGCGCAGGCAAGATGAAGGGGATGAAGGACCTCAAGGTGGACGACAAGCAAATGTCGCGGGTCGCTGCAATCGTCAAATCGATGACGAAGGAAGAAAGGCAAAACCCGGATCTGCTGAATCCGAGCCGGCGCAAGCGTCTGGCGGCGGGCAGCGGCAATTCCATCCAGGACGTCAACCGTTTCATCAAGCAGTTTGAAGACATGCGCAAAATGATGAAGCAATTCTCCGGCATGATGGGCCCCAAAGGGGCCAAGCAGTTGAAGCAGCTCAAGAAGCTCGGCCGCGGGATGAAGTTCCCGTTCTAAAGATTTTTGATTCTATTGGGGAGGTGATATGCATGGCAACTCGCATTCGTCTGAAGCGTATGGGTGCTCACAAGGCTCCTTTTTACCGCGTAGTGGTTTCGGATTCCCGTTCTCCGCGCGACGGTCGCTTTATCGAAGAGATTGGCACATACAATCCGGTGGCTCAACCGGCCATTGTCAATATTGACGAGGAAAAAGCACTGAAATGGCTTCAAACTGGTGCTCAAGCTTCCGATACTGTTCGCAGCTTGTTCAGCAAAGCCGGAATTATGACTAAGTTTCACGAATCCAAACTGCAGAAGAAGTAATCTGTAAGATTCGGAGGGTACGATGAAGGATCTTATTACCGTTATCGCTAAGGCGTTGGTGGATCATCCCGAAGAAGTACGCGTGAATACGGTGGAAGATGAACGCACCATTACGTTCGAGCTGTCCGTTCACCCGGACGATGTCGGGAAAGTGATCGGCAAGCAGGGACGTATTGCCAAAGCGCTTCGCACCGTAGTCACATCTGCTGCAGTGAAGGAACCCAAACGGGTTTCGGTTGAAATCGTATCGTAATGGAAAAGATGAGGGTTAGGAGCTGCTCCTAACTCTTTTCTTCTATATAAAGCAGGCTCCGGAGGTAACGATGAGCGAAAAGTTATACACGGTCGGCAAAATTGTAAATACGCACGGCATTCGCGGCGAGCTCAAGATCGTGCCGCAGACCGATTTTTTGGAAGAGAGGTTTGCCAAGGGCAGCAAGCTCGTGTTTTTTAATCCTGAGAACGGTGACACCCTTCCCGTTATCGTTGAATCGTCGCGGGATCACAAAAATATGATCATTGTCCGGTTCCAGGGCTACAACAATATCAATGAAGTGGAGAAGTACAAAGGGTGGCTGCTGAAGGTCGAAGAACAGTACTTGTCCGAGCTGGGGAATGATGAATTTTATTACCATGAAATCATCGGCTGCCGCGTCTTTACCGAAGAGGGGGAGGAGCTTGGGACCATCAGCGAAATATTATCCCCCGGCGCCAACGATGTGTGGGTGGTGGAGCGCTCTGCCGGCAAACCGCTGCTGCTTCCTTACATCGATGAGGTCGTTTTGAAAGTGGACGTGGAGCAAAAAAGAGTGACGGTGCATCTGATGGAAGGTCTGTTGGAGCTATGAAAATCAACGTACTGACCCTATTCCCGGAGATGTTTGAGGGCGTGTTTTCCTCCAGCATATTAGGGAAGGCACAAGAGAAAGGGCTGTTGCAGCTCGGCACGGTGAATTTCCGGGATTATGCAAACAACAAGCATAACACCGTCGATGATTACCCCTATGGCGGGGGCGGCGGCATGGTGCTCAAGCCCGAACCGATTTTCACAGCGGTGGAGGAGTTGACCTCCGGCCTGGAGCAGCGTCCCCGGATCATTCTGATGTGTCCCCAGGGCGAACCCTTTACGCAAAGGAAAGCGGAAGAGCTTTCACGCGAGAAGCATCTCATTTTTATTTGCGGTCATTATGAAGGCTACGACGAACGGATCCGGGAGCATCTGGTGACGGACGAGCTCTCCATAGGCGATTACGTGCTTACCGGGGGCGAGCTTCCTGCTATGGTGGTCATCGACAGTGTGGCACGCCTGATTCCGGGTGTCCTTGGCAACGAAACGTCGGCTGTTACCGATTCGTTCAGTACGGGACTTCTCGAATATCCGCACTATACGCGTCCGGCCAAATTCCGTGACTGGGAGGTACCGGACATCCTGATATCCGGACATCACGGCAACATTAAGGATTGGCGGCGAAAACAATCGCTGCTGCGAACGTGGAAAAAGCGACCGGATCTGCTGGAGCATGCAGTGCTGACGGAAGAAGAGCGACGCTGGCTGGAGGAACAAAAAGCGAAAGAAGCTGTCCGGCAGCGCTCTGAAGGTCATGAGTGACTCTCTGATCAAGCCTATGGTTGCGAACAAAGATCTTCCTAATATTTGCATTTTTAATAGAAATATGATAAGATCTAACCAACAAAAGAAACGTGCGGAAGAACCGCCTTATGTCATGCTAGTTTTGCATGCATAAGGCGGTTTTTGCGTTTAGGGTTGGCTCATTTCATTCCGGAACCCGTACGTTGACAGGATACAGAAAGGAGGGGCATGCGTGTTCCGCACAAAATGGAGAAGAAAAGTGTTCCACTGGCTGAAGGAGCTGCGAATTCCGATAAGGAGGCACACATGTCAAAGATCATAGTAGCGGTGCTCATGGCCGTTCTGCTCTCGGGAGCCGCGCTCTATGTTCTTGGAGCACAGATTGTTCCGGCCGCGGGTTCGGCGGGAAACCAGACGAAAGCACAAATCCATGACGCATTTCAATGAGGAGAGAGTGGACCTATGGGGAAATTAGAGATTGCCTGCCTTATTGCCGTACGGCTTGAAGGGGCGGCCATGTTTTTATCGGGTGCCCGGATGGAACCGTCGCAAGCACCGAAGGGCATCCAATCTGAATGCCGGCATCACAGCGGCTGCGGCTCGATAAGACGATGAGCAAGCTGATCATTACTTGCTTGAGTGTCGTTCTGATCTTTGGTATTTGCGTCTATATTTTTCGTCCGGCAGGCGGACAAGGGATGGGAGAGCAAATAAAAGACGGCCATAGGAGGATCACGGAGAATGTCCGCGGTTTTGATTACATCACCGACTGACAGGAGGGCATGATGGCAAGACGGGTTTCTATCTTGCGGGACGAGGAAGGGATGGCCAATGTCCTTGTTACCTTATTCATTATACCGGTCATGCTGTTCTTATGCTTTGCGGTCGTCCCTTTTTTTGTTTATGTGATGAAAGCAAACCATTTGAATACAATCGCCAATCATGGATTAAAAGAAGCCGAAGCGGTAGGGTATGTAAGCCCGCTTATAGAAGCGAACATGAACGCCAGATTAGCGGCGCTGGGGATGAGCCCGGTGGTGGTGGACAGTACCGCTTACCCGACTTATGAAGGAAGCACCAGAACGAAGGTATATCGGGATGCGGCGGACCCTACGATTACTTTGGTGCTAAAATATCCGGCTCCCGGTTTATCCAGAATGCTGGGTGCATTGGGAGGTGGAAGCGGAGGTACGGCGGCGCATGACGGATTTTACTATTTGGTTTTATACGGCAAAAGCGAAGCTTATGAATAAGTCTGCAGTATCATTTTGCTATTGCGGGAAATCCTATTCTTGAGTTTCTATGTTATTTATGCTATGATACATATCGTTGTGGCATTTTTGCTTGAATACGGTGGTCCTCTGCTCGTGACAACGAAAGAATCATACATCTGAAGAGGCGGCAAGAACACCTGTGTGGAAGGAGGGAGTCATCTATGAATTTGATCCAAGAGATTACGAAGGAACAGCTTCGCACCGACATTCCGAATTTTCGTCCTGGCGACACGCTGAAAGTGTACGTTAAGGTTATCGAGGGTTCGCGCGAACGGATTCAGCTGTTCGAAGGCGTGGTTATTAAGCGCCGCGGAGGCGGTGTCAGCGAAACCTTCACAGTAAGAAAAATTTCTTACGGTGTCGGCGTTGAAAGAACGTTCCCGATTAACACTCCAAAGATCGATAAGATTGAAGTGGCTCGCCGTGGTAAAGTCCGTCGCGCGAAGCTCTACTATCTTCGCGGTCTGCGCGGTAAAGCAGCTAGAATTCAGGAAATTCGATAAGAAACAGGAGGGGCTTGCGAACCAAGCTCCTTTTCGTTTTCTCTCACATTGGCGAAAGGACAGGAGAGCATATGGAGCAGGATCAGACAGTAGAAAAAGCGAATCCGATCAAAAACGAAGTTTGGGAATGGATCAAAGCGCTGCTGATTGCAGCCGCTCTCGTGTTTTTTATACGCTGGCTCATTTTCGCCCCGTTCATTGTGGAAGGGCCTTCGATGGAACCGAACTTTCATACTGGGGAGCGCCTCATCGTCAATAAGTTAACATACAGGTTCGGTAACCCGGAACGCGGGGAAGTCCTTGTGTTCCATGCAACCAAAGACAAGGATTACATAAAGCGCGTCATTGCATTGCCGGGCGAGAAAGTTCGGGTGGAAGGCGATCAGGTGTATGTTAACGGACAATTGCTGGATGAGCCGTACCTGAAGCAGGCTTTGGATGAAGCGGCGAAACAAGGGATACCCTATAACACAAGAAATTATCCGGAGCAAACCGTACCGGAAGGAAGTATATTCGTCATGGGGGACAACCGGTCCAACAGCTCGGATAGCCGGGACAGTACTGTAGGCTTTGTTAAATACGAACAGATTGTCGGACGCGCCGATTTGATTTTCTGGCCGTTCGATAAAATAAGTCTGGTTCATTTCTAGAGCGTAACATAGATGAAAGGTGTAAAGTTGAGGTGACCTGCCAATGACAATCCAATGGTTTCCGGGTCACATGACGCGGGCGCGGCGGCAAATTCAGGATAAGCTGAAGCTGATCGATCTGGCGATCGAGCTGCTGGATGCGCGTATTCCTTTGTCCAGCCGCAACCCGATGATCGATGAGATTTTGCTGCAAAAGCCCCGTTTGGTGCTGCTGAATAAAAGCGATCTGGCCGATCCGGATGTGACGAAGCGGTGGATCGATTATTTTGCGGAGCGGGGACTTCGGGCGCTTCCGATCGATTCTGTTCAGGGCAACCCGGTGAAAGAGATCATGCAGCGAAGCAAAGAGCTTTTGGCAAGCAAAATTGAAGCGCAGCAGCGTAAAGGAATCAACCCGCGTGCGATTCGCGCTTTAATCGTAGGCATTCCCAACGTCGGAAAATCGACATTGATCAACCGTATGGCAGGCCGTAAAATAGCGGCTACCGGTGACAAGCCGGGGATAACGAAAGGCCAGCAGTGGATTAAAGTGGGAACGGAGATGGAACTGCTGGATACGCCGGGCATTTTGTGGCCCAAGTTTGAAGATCAGACGGTCGGCTTACGGTTAGCAGCCACCGGAGCGATTAGAGAGGAAATTTTGCATCCGGAAGAGATAGCGTTTTTTGCCGTGCGTTATTTGGCCGGGCACTATGGGGAAGCCTTGAAGGACCGGTTTGGTTTGGACGAACTGCCGGAGAATCCCGAAGATTCGGATGCGATCGTCGAATTGATGGAAGCGATCGGCCGCAAACGCGGTGCATTAATGAGCGGCGGAAGGGTAGACCTGGAGAAAGCGTCGCTTACCCTATTGCGCGAGCTTCGTGCCGGTAAGCTGGGAAGAATCAGTATGGAAACGCCGGATGAAATGACGGCAAATACGGAATAAGGAAGAAGCGGAACCGCCGTCCGGGGTTATCCGCTTCTTTTTCATCATGATCATTGCTTCTCATGCGAAAAGGCCGGCTGTTCATGAAAATGCGTACTTTTATGGTATGATGGCTGCAGAAAAATATGAGTTTGGAAGAGAGGTGTAAGAAGGTGGGAAGAGAGGTCCGGTTTGGTGATGCAGAGTTTGTTCTAAAGCTTACGGGGCTCACCTGTATCTTCGCATTAAAACGGCAAGTCGTTATCCCCTATCCAAAGATCAAAAGGGTTGTTGTGGATTACTTTGATGCCCCTATGTGGATGCTCCGGATGCCCGGAACTTCGATCGCGCCGCTTCATATTTATGAGGGGAGCTTTAAATACGCCAACGAATGGTATTTTCTTTCTTATGAGAAAAGGGAGCCTCTTGTCATACTCGAATTGGAGGGACACGAAAAATATACCTATGTCATCTTCCAAATCGATCACCCCTCAGAGGTTGCCTCGGCACTGCGCAAAAGGATCAGAGATTGATGCTGTAACCGTTTATTAATTGTTCCGCCATTCCGGCAGTGATGCCGGGAATCAATCTAATCGTTCCACACCGTCCTGAAAAGGGGTTACGCTTTGAGCGGCCTTTTTACATAGTCTAATATTTGGGTTCAAAGAAACAGGTGGCGAGGTCAATATATTCGAGTTGGGATAAGCCCGATGTCGGGTTATTTCAAGGAAGGTGATGCAAATGTCAGGGAAGAGAGCGTTATCAAGTTCACAGCGCTTGGCAATTGAGCACATCACACAGTACGCCAGAGCCCGAAAATGCGATGCTCAAAAGTCAATTAAGGAAGTTCTTCAGATGTCAAATATCCCTTGGAATACATTTGAGGAGGCCGCCGCCAAACTGCTGGCGAACGCGAGGGTTGCGCTGCATTTTCATCCCGACCGGCCAATGGCGGACATGAAAAGTGTAGCTCAGGCATTGCTTGAGCAGGGAATCTATAAGAGTCAGTTCGAAACTCAAATTTCCAATGGCAGCGTATCGGCCTATCCAGGCGGCGCACGGGATCTTTGGGAGAAAAAGATGTTTGGCGGCGCTTATCAGTCGGCTGGCGTGACCAACAGTCAGCGCCCGAAGTACGGGGCCTTAAATGTAATGCTGCATCCGGATGGACCGGCTCCACGGTTCGGGTCATGCTACTTCCTGCTCTCACCCAAGGTCTCCTGTCGCTGCACGTACACTTATTTGGATTCTCATCAGGATCCGAAGGAAAAGGGAACCTATGATGAGTTTGACGACATTTTGGCAGCGATGTTGAAAGATGCTTTTTTTCGGAATGATGCAATTGGCGAGAACAATCTGACACCGCGGAAATGGATCGATCATCTCTTGTATCATCTTGAATGCCCATTAAAGGATCCTTCAAAGTGTGAGCCCAAACGAAACCTTAACCACTATATCGAGGCCCAGGTTCATGGTGATATTGTTTTAAAAGATGACGTAGAAGCGCTTGTTGCCGATCCATCGTTCAAAGGCACATACATAGGAGAAATTTTAGAGCAAATAGGCTTGAAGTATTCCATCGAACTTTATTGGCATATGGGATTTGTCATGCACGTGGAAGAAATACCCATGGATTTTAGGGGGCCGGCCATGCCTTCCCTGGCCAGGCGGATAGCACGGAATGATCATATCGACGCCAGTGTGATCGGGGCGGTCGTCAACGATTTGAAACGTAATCCGGCACAATGGAGCGACAGAGGGAACTATGAAGAGGTGCTTCAGGAATTAAAATACATGTGGCATATTTTAGTTCGATTTGGTAAACCGTTTGCGCGTGAATGAAGGACTTATTGTTTGAGATGGCGGAAATCCCGGGATTTTATTCCTTATATCTGCCAGCTTGTGTGGAGGCGACGTTGGGATACCACCCTGACATCCCCTTTTTCAGGGCCATTGGACATGCCTGGTTTGGGGATAGGCAAGATTCACCGGGTGAGGTATAATGTTACATCATGGCAGAATGTACAACAATTGCAGGTGAAACGGATGCTGGAATACGAACGTGAATTATGGGAGCAAGGGAAGCTTTATATTGCAGGGGTGGATGAAGTCGGGCGCGGCTGTTTATTCGGTGATGTGGTGGCTGCCGCGGTTATTTTGCCGCAAGGGCTTGTGCTTGAGGACGTGAACGATTCCAAGCAAGTCAGCGAAAAAAAACGGGAGGCACTGTATGAGATCATCATGGAGAAGGCTCTCGCCGTTGGCGTCGGTATTGTCGATGTAGCCACGATCGAAAGAATTAATATTAAGCAGGCGGCACGGCTGGCCATGAAAGAAGCTGTGGAAAAGCTGAATTTGACTCCCGATATGCTGTTGGTGGATGCGGAAAAAGTCGATGTGCCCATAGAGCAGCTTGCGATCATTCACGGAGACGCACGGAGTCAATCGATCGCAGCGGCTTCGATTATCGCGAAAGTGACGCGGGATCGGATGTGCTTCCAATGGGATGTGGAATATCCGGAGTACGGGATCGCTATACATAAAGGTTATGCAACCAAAAAGCACCGGGAGGCCATTCAGGAGTACGGACCTTCACCGATGCATCGAAAGACGTTTCTTAAAAAGATCGTTTATGAGCAGCAGCTGTTGTTTTAGTGAAAGGACGGGAGTGTTTTTCCGATATAAACAATAACCGGAAAAAGAAGCCGGCGGGGAGCGTGCGGACGAACCCAAGCCGGCTTTGCGTTTGAAAGGGGCGGCATCGATGAATATTAGCGGTATGATCCGCGGCTTGATCGGAGAGACGCAATTGTCCGAGCCCAAGTCGCTTGAGCTCAAGGCAGGACAAGTCGTCAAGGGGAAGGTGGTACAGCTCCTGTCCGATAAGGAGGCTTTGGTTCAAATTAACGGTGTACAGGTCCGGGCGCAGCTGGAGGCGCCTTTAAAGCAGGGTGAGGTCACCATGCTTCAAGTTCAGCCTGAATCCTCGGGCGGACAAGTGATGCTAAAGCCCCTGCAATCGTCCACGGTACAGATTGCAGATGTGTCGTTAGGGGATGTATTAAAAGGAATAGGACTTCAAGATACCCCGGCGAACCGGCAGTTGGTCCAAATGCTGCACCAAGCGGGGGTACAGCTGACCAGGGATCATGTCTATGCATTCGTGCAGCTGCGGTCGGGCATGCCGGCGCAGACACCGCCGGAAGACTGGGTACCGGCGGCTGTGATCGCTTTTCAAAAGGGGCTGCCGCTGACGCCGGAGTCAGTGGCTTCCTTACGCCAGGCCGTGCAGGGCCCCCCTTTCCATAAAGCGTTGGAAAACATAAGCCTGCTGGCTCAGCAAGAGCTGGATGGCCGGACGGAGTATTCTCCACAGACCCGTGCGCTGCTGGAAGGCGTGCGCCAATTAGTTCAGCAGCTGCGCGAGACGGCCGGACAGCTGCTCGGCCGGGCCGCTGACGGAGGCGAAGCGGTGCAGGGCACAAGCGGCAGCGCGGCGGGCGCAGGAGCGCAGCAGGCGGCGGCAGCGCAGGGCGCAAGCAGCAGCGGCGCAGCGGGCGCAGGAGCGCAGCAGGCGGCGGCAGCGCAGGGCGCAAGCAGCAGCGGCGCAGCGGGCGCAGGAGCGCAGCAGGCGGCGGCAGCGCAGGGCGCAAGCAGCAGCGGCGCAGCGGGCGCAGGAGCGCAGCAGGCGGCGGCAGCGCAGGGCGCAAGCGGCAGCGGCGCAGCGGGCGCAGGAGCGCAGCAGGCGGCGGCAGCGCAGGGCGCAAGCAGCAGCGGCACAGCGGGCGCAGGGGCGCAGCAGGCGGCGGCAGCGCAGGGCGCAAGCAGCAGCGGCGCAGCGGGCGCAGGAGCGCAGCAGGCGGCAGCGCAGGGCGCAAGCAGCAGCGGCGCAGCGGGCGCAGGAGCGCAGCAGGCGGCGGCAGCGCAGGGCGCAAGCAGCAGCGGCGCAGCGGGCGCAGGAGCGCAGCAGGCGGCGGCAGCGCAGGGCGCAAGCAGCAGCGGCGCGGCGGGCGCAGGAGCGCAGCAGGCGGCGGCAGCGCAGGGCGCAAGCAGCAGCGGCGCAGCGGGCGCAGGAGCGCAGCAGGCGGCGGCAGCGCAGGGCGCAAGCGGCAGCGGCGCAGCGGGCGCAGGGGCGCAGCAGGCGGCGGCAGCGCAGGGCGCAAGCGGCAGCGGCGCAGCGGGCGCAGGAGCGCAGCAGGCGGCGCCAGAACAACCTCCAGCCGCGATGGCGCAGGCACAGACATTGTCGGAGCAACAGGAAGACGGGCCGCTGCTGGGGAGACTGATGAAGGCGCTCGGGATGAATCATGAGCATCAGGCGATAAAGCATCTTGAGCAGAATTTGCAGGAGCAGAGATTGCATGCAGGCTCATTGTCCGCGGGCTCGCCGGGGGAGGCGGCCGAAGCGGCCGATTCGTTGAAAAGCGTGCTGATGCAGCTTTCGCAAGCGATGGATGCGCCCCAAGACTTAAAGGATGCTGCTCGGCAGGCGGTTCAGCAAATTACGGGGCAGCAGCTGCTGCTGAGTCAAGATCGGGGCGCCATGTTTTCGCATGTGACGTTGTTTGTCCCGTTGATTCATGCCAACGGAGAGCAGACAGCGGCCATTCACATTCAGTCCCGGAAAGGGAGAAACGGCAGCCTGGACGAGAGCAACTGCCGGCTTGTTTTTGACTTACGGATGAAGGCTTTGGGGGATACCCTGGTCGATGTCCAGGTCGTTAACCGCATCGTCAGTTTACATGTCCATAATGATTTGCCGTTTACTCGGGAGCTTTTGGATGCTCATAAAGACGACATAGCCCAGGGTCTGCATTCGATCGGTTATCAGTTTATTTCCATGAAATGCAGTCCTTATCCCTCCAAGGCGACGGAAAATATCGAATCCTCCGAATCATCGGGCCCGGCGTCGGTGTTAAGGGAAGGCAGCCTGGAGTCCGTCTATGCACAACGACGTTATAAAGGTGTGGATATCCGCGTATGACCCAGAAGGCACAGGGAATCAAGAAGGCGGTAGCCTTAAAATATGCACCCGATATCTCGGCGGCTCCCAAGCTTATTGCTAAGGGGAAGGGCAGACTTGCCGAGTCCATCATGGAAAAGGCCAGGGAGAACGGTGTACCGATCCAAGAGGATCCATCTCTTGTTGAGGTATTGTCTAAACTGGATTTGGATCAGGAAATTCCGCCGGAGCTTTACAAGCTTGTAGCTGAGGTGCTGACCTTCATTTACCGTTCCGACCAGAAAGCCAAACAATGGAGGGGGGAAGGCGGTTGACGCAATCGCGGCTGAAACGCAAAGAGCTTGGAGCCGTCGGTGAAGCGGCGGCGGAACAGCGGCTGAAGGAGCAGGGGTTTCGGCTGCTTGCACGCAATTGGCGGTGCAGAACCGGGGAGATCGATATCATAGCCATGGACGGCGAGATCTTGGTATTTGTCGAAGTGCGCACCCGCAGTGGAAGAGGCGCATTCGGAACCCCCCTGGAATCGGTGAATGCCCGGAAGCAAAGGCAAATTATTGAGACGTCGCAGGTTTACATGCATCAGCAGCGGCAGCAGGTCCGGCAGGTCCGCTATGATGTTCTGGCCGTGCAGACGGACCCGACGGGAGTTGTACTGCATATCGAACAAATCCGCAACGCTTTTTAACCCAAGAGCGTGAGCGGATTTATTTTTTGTCCAAAGCCCGGTATTGCAGCGCCTCGGCGGCATGCTCGGGTAAAACGTCGTCCTTCCCTTCCAAGTCGGCGATCGTACGGGCAATTTTTAAAATCCGGTCATGTGCCCGTACGCTTAACCCCAATACCTCAAAAGAACGCTCCAGCAGCTTTGTCGTCGCCTGGTCGATCCGGACATGCTCCCGCAGCATTTTTCCGCTTAGTTCGCTATTGAACAGGACTCCGGAGCCATGGTATCTGCGAAGCTGAATTTGATGCGCGCGTTCTACAATGGTGCGCATTTCGGTCGAAGTCATCTGTTTTTGTTCGGGAGCGAGATGCTTATACTCGATACGAGGAACCTCGACATGAAGGTCGATACGATCGAGCAGCGGACCGGAGATTTTGGAGCGGTAATGTGCTACCTTCACAGGACTGCAAATACAGCCTTGCTGCTCGGTTCCGGCTCCCCAAAAACCGCATGGACACGGATTCATAGAAGCCGCAAGTAAAACATGCGCAGGGAACTTGTATACGGCCCGGGCACGACCGATGGTAACCCACCGGTCTTCCAACGGCTGGCGCAGCACTTCCAATGCAGCTCTGGAAAACTCGGGAAGCTCATCAAGAAAAAGTACGCCGCGATGCGCCAAGCTCACTTCCCCCGGCTTGGGAATGCCTCCGCCTCCGATTAATCCGGCGGCGGAAATCGTATGATGGGGCATGCGAAAAGGTCGTTCGCGGACTAGCTGTCTCCGGTCCGCAAATTTTCCGGAAGCGCTGTAAATTCGGGTCACATCGAGCGATTCCTGTTCATTCATCTCCGGCATGATCGAAGGGAGGCGCTTGGCCAACATGGTTTTGCCTGTGCCCGGCGGACCGATCAGGAGCACATTGTGCATTCCGGCGGCGCATATCATCAAAGCCCGTTTGACATGCTGCTGCCCGTATACATCGGCATAATCCTCTTGAGCGGTTAAAGGCTTTGAATGCAATGCTTGAGATGAACGATCAATGGATTGAATTGCATTCGCCGTATGCACCGGATGGCTGTTCCCGTTGTCCCTTGGATCGGCGACGAGCTCGCTTAAATGCCGGATTCCTACGATCTCACAGCCTTCAAACCACCGGGCTTCTTCCGAATTGTCCTCCGGCAAAACGACACGAGTGATGCCGTGCTCTTTGGCCGACGCGATCATGGACAATACGCCGGGAATCGCCCTGACCGAACCATCCAGGGCAAGTTCGCCGATCAGCAGCGTCTTCATAATGCGCTCCTGCCGGAGTTGTCCGCTGGTGGAAAGAATTCCTGCGGCTATCGCCAAATCGAACGCGGACCCTTCTTTGCGTATATCCGCAGGCGCCAAATTGACCGTGATACGCTGCAGCGGAAAGGTGAATCCGCAGTTTTTAATGGCGGCGCGCACCCGTTCCATCGACTCTTTAATTGCGCTGTCGGGCAGCCCGACGATAGTCATTTGGGGCAAACCGTTGCTCAAATCAACCTCGACATCCACCAATTTGCCATCAATGCCGTGCAAGCATGCGCTGATTACTTTTCCATACATAAATAAAAACACCTTTCCCATTATTTTCATGGCCAAAGGTGCTTCCTTATCCGCTCATGTCTATAGGATTATTGTAGTTCATTTGCCGTTATTAGGCAACCCGGCATAATCTTTCCTTGATTCGGGGTTACACAGCGGATCCTCTGGCCATAATGATACCAGAGGTGATGAAAAATGGAACAAAAACCTTATTTTTGTCCAAATTGCCGTTCCAACCGTGTAAAATTCAGCGTGATTTCAAGCTACTCTCAACGATTTTTGAAGGATGCGATCACCGGTTCCGTACAGGAAGTAAGCGACCCGGAACAGTTGGAGGAAAGCGAACCGACGATTCAATGCCAGGTATGCAGTTTTACAGGAAATGAGATGCGTTTCATCAAACAAGCGGAGCGTGAGCCCAGAACGGCTACACAGATAAACCCGAACTATTAACAAATTCAATTGAACGCGGCGCATGCTTCCCGTTACGGGAGGCAATGCGCTTTTGTTTTAAATAGGCAAAGCGTCCATAACAGATTCTTGACCTTGGCCGCTAAAGATGTGAGTATTTTGTTGAATCATGTCATAAGGCGAACGTCGGAAATAACTGATACTATCGTATCTTATAAAAAAGATAAATCGCGTCATTAACAAAAATAATAAGGAAACTGGTCGAAAAAAGTGATACAATAATAAAGGTTTGTCAATCCGGACATGCTAGGGTTTGGCAGACGGATGTTTGTAGCGGTTGGCTTTTACCGGAAAAGGCAAAGGCTAATACCATATAGGAAGTCATTCATGATAGGAGGATTTTGCTAAATGAATATCCATGAGTATCAAGGCAAAGAAGTGCTGAAGCAGTACGGGGTTGCCGTACCGGAAGGGAAAGTTGCTTTTACGGTGGACGAGGCCGTTGAAGCGGCAAAATCGTTGGGTACGTCCGTAGTAGTGGTGAAGGCGCAAATTCATGCCGGCGGCCGCGGTAAGGCAGGCGGGGTTAAGGTAGCCAAAAACCTCGATGAAGTCCGTACATATGCTAGTGAAATTTTAGGTAAAGTTCTCGTTACGCATCAAACAGGACCTGAAGGTAAAGAAGTTAAGCGTTTGTTGATCGAGCAGGGCTGCGACATTAAGAAAGAATATTATGTCGGCGTTGTGGTTGACCGCGGTACAGGCCGTGTCGTCATGATGGCTTCCGAAGAAGGCGGCACCGAGATTGAAGAAGTAGCTGCCCGCACTCCTGAGAAAATTTTCAAGGAAGTAATCGACCCGGCTATCGGTTTGCAAGCGTTTCAAGCGCGCAAGCTGGCTTATGCCATCAATATTCCGAACGAGCTTGTCAATAAAGCCGTGAAGTTTATGATCGCGCTCTATAACGCATTTGTAGATAAGGATTGCTCCATTGCCGAGATCAATCCGCTCGTTGTTACGGGCGACGGTAATGTAATGGCGCTCGACGCGAAGCTGAACTTTGATTCCAACGCGCTGTACCGCCACAAAGATATTGTGGAGCTTCGCGATTTGGAAGAAGAAGACGAGAAGGAAATCGAAGCCTCCAAGTACGATTTGAGCTACATCGCGCTTGACGGCAACATCGGCTGCATGGTCAACGGCGCAGGTCTGGCTATGGCTACCATGGATATCATCAAATATTACGGCGGAGAACCGGCCAACTTCCTCGATGTAGGGGGCGGTGCAACGACGGAGAAAGTAACGGAAGCCTTCAAAATCATTCTTTCCGACCCAAGTGTAAAAGGAATCTTCGTTAACATTTTCGGCGGAATCATGAAATGCGACGTCATTGCCAACGGTGTCGTCGAAGCCGCCAAGCAAGTAAGTCTTGACAAGCCGCTTGTTGTGCGTCTGGAAGGTACGAACGTAGACCTCGGCAAAAAGATTTTGAATGAATCCGGACTGAACATCGTAGCTGCCGACTCGATGGCGGACGGCGCCCAGAAGATCGTCGCTCTCGTGAAATAATTGCGGGTTTCCATTTGACTTTTTTCTTCAATAATATTAAGGGATGTGAACATAGATCATGAGTATTTTGGTCGATAAAATACAAAAGTCATTACACAAGGGATTACCGGTTCCGTAGGGATGTTCCATACAAAGGGCGGACTTGATTACGGCACACAAATGGTAGGCGGCGTCACTCCAGGCAAAGGCGGCACAAACGTCGACATCGCGCTGGAAAACGGTACAACCGTCTCGATTCCTGTATTCAACACGGTAGCTGAGGCAAAAGCGGCAACAGGTGCAACCGCGTCCGTTATTTACGTTCCGCCGGCTTTCGCGGCAGATGCGATCATGGAAGCCGTTGATGCTGAGCTGGACCTGGTCATCTGCATTACAGAAGGCATTCCTGTTCTCGACATGGTTAAGGTAAAGCGTTATATGGAAGGCAAGAAGTCCCGTTTGATCGGACCAAACTGCCCTGGCGTCATTACTCCGGGCGAATGCAAAATCGGTATTATGCCCGGCTATATCCACACTCCTGGTCATGTCGGCGTCGTTTCCCGAAGCGGAACGCTGACTTACGAAGCCGTTCATCAACTGTCTACACGCGGCATTGGTCAATCGTCGGCCGTTGGTATCGGCGGAGACCCCGTGAAGGGCTCGGAGTTTATCGATATCCTCAAGCTGTTCAATGAAGATCCGGACACCTATGCGGTGATCATGATCGGTGAAATCGGCGGCTCCGCAGAAGAAGAAGCGGCCGAGTGGATTGCAGCCAACATGAAAAAACCGGTGGTCGGCTTCATCGGCGGACAAACGGCGCCTCCTGGAAAACGTATGGGCCATGCCGGCGCGATCATCTCCGGCGGTAAAGGCACGGCAGCAGAGAAAGTCGCAACGCTGGAACGCTGCGGCATTAAAGTAGCTCCGACCCCTTCCGAGATGGGTTCCACCCTGGTAAGCGTTTTGGAAGAAAAAGGCCTGCTTGAGAAATGCATCACTAAAAAGTAAGCCATTCATAAAGTCGTATTGAGATAGGCAAGAAGCCTTTCATATCCGTGTATTCAGCGGATTTGAGGGGCTTTTTTGCATCTGAGCGAAGGAGTGTATATACTATATGAACAACCGCCTCGTGCTGTTTGCGCTGCATCAAATGCAGGGTATAGGCTGGAAAACCGTCGCTGGCCTTGTGCGGCAGTTTCCTGAACTGAGTGATATCATGATGCTGAAATATGTGGATTGGCTGGAGCTGGGTCTTACTCCGGTCCGCTCCGAACAGGTGATAAAAGGGATGCGGGAGCTTGAATCCGGACAAATGGACAGGAAGCTCAAGCTTTACGAAGACCGGCAGATTGGATGGACTTGTCTGTGGGATGCAGATTATCCCGGGCTGCTGAGGGAGACGGCTGCACCGCCATGGATCCTGTATTACCGCGGCCATCTTGAATTGGCTCATCGACCGTGTATTGCCATGGTCGGAACGCGTAATCCTACAGCCTATGGTAAAGTCACGGCACAGCGGCTATCCGCATCGCTCTCGTCGGCGGGTTTGTGTGTGGTCAGCGGATTAGCCCGTGGAATAGACAGTGCGGCCCATGAAGGAGCCCTGAGGGAGGCGGGCGGCACGATCGGGGTGCTAGGATGCAGCATGGAACAGGTGTATCCGCCTGAAAACAAGCTGCTTTATCGAAGAATATCAGAGGACGGCCTGCTTCTGTCGGAATATCCGCTTGGCACCAAGCCCCGCCCGGGACTGTTTCCGCAGCGCAATCGGATCATCGCAGGATTAAGTCTTGGCGTGGTCGTCGTCGAAGCGGCGCTGAACAGCGGTTCGCTGATTACAGCGGACTTGGCGTTGGAAGCCTCTCGCGACGTGTTCGCTGTACCAGGGCCGATTACTTCTCCCAAAAGTCAGGGGACCCTCCATTGGCTGAAGCTTGGAGCCAAGCTGGTTACCGGTCCTGAAGATATATTGGAGGAGTACAGAGTCCGGATATCCTTTGACCAAAAAACAAACATTAAACCTATGGTGGATACGGGATCGGTTTTGCCTGCGGATGAGCAGCGGATTTACGATTTGCTCAGCTTAAAACCGATGAATATTGAAGAATTATTGGCGCAAAGTCAATATAAATTTGGACATTTGCATTCAGTTCTGATAAATTTACTAATGATGCAGCGAATCGTCGAGCTTCCAGGTTCAGTCTACACAGTACCTTGATGATCATACATATTTCATTTGTCGAAGGGGGAAGGACACCTATGGCCGATTCGTTAGTCATTGTGGAGTCACCCGCAAAAGCCAAAACGATCAGCAAATATTTAGGAAGTAAATATATTGTTAAGGCCTCCATGGGTCATATTCGCGATCTGCCTAAAAGTCAGATCGGGGTTGAAGTCAAAAAAAACTTTGAGCCGAAGTATATTACGATCCGGGGCAAGGGATCTATTCTCAAAGAGTTGAAGGATGCCAGAAAAAAAGTCAAAAAAGTATATCTGGCAGCGGACCCTGACCGTGAAGGGGAAGCCATCGCCTGGCATTTGGCGCATTATTTGGAACTGTCCGACCAGGAGGATTGCCGTGTCGTTTTTAACGAGATCACGAAACAAGCGGTAAAGGATGCTTTCAAGACGCCGCGCAAAATCAATAAGGATTTGGTTAACGCCCAGCAGGCGCGGCGCATTCTGGACCGGCTTGTCGGCTACAAAATCAGTCCGCTCTTATGGAAAAAGGTAAAGAAAGGACTGTCCGCCGGTCGGGTACAGTCGGTTGCCGTGAAGCTGATCTACGACCGTGAAAATGAGATTAAAGCGTTCGTTCCGGAGGAATATTGGTCGATAACCGCCAAGCTCGCTGCCGGAAAAGCGGAGTTTGAGGCGAAATTTTTCAGCAGCGGCGAGAAAAAGGAATTGAAGACCGAGGCCGAAGTCAACGAAATCCTCGCCGCATTAAACAAATCCGAGTTTGTTGTAAGCGAGGTCAGGGAGAAGGAGCGCCAGCGCAATCCTTCCCCTCCGTTCATTACCAGTTCGCTGCAGCAGGAAGCCGCCCGGAAATTGAATTTCCGCGCCGCGAAGACGATGTCCGTAGCTCAGCAATTATATGAAGGAATCGATTTGGGCAGCGAAGGCACGGTCGGTTTGATCACCTATATGCGTACGGATTCTACCCGGATTTCACCGGTGGCGCAGGAAGAAGCCAGGGAATACATCCTGCAAAAATATGGGGAAGCCTACTATCCTGAAACGCCGCGCAGTTACTTGAAAAAGAATGCCAACGCGCAGGATGCCCATGAAGCGATCCGACCAAGCTCCGTCCTGCGTGAACCGGATCAGATCAAGGAGTATCTAAGCCGTGATCAACTCCGGCTGTATAAGCTGATATGGGAACGGTTTGTGGCGAGCCAAATGGCTTCCGCCGTGATGGACACGATGACGGTCGATCTGACTGCAGGTCCGGTCGTATTCCGCGCCGTTGGCTCTAAAATCAAATTTCCAGGCTTTATGAAGGTATATGTCGAAGGAAGTGACGATGCCGCAGCGGATAGCGGGGACGAAGAAAAATTGCTGCCGCCGCTTAAACAAGGAGATCATGTGATCAAAAAGCAGATCGACCCGAAGCAGCATTTTACACAGCCTCCTCCCCGTTATACCGAGGCTCGTTTGGTCAAGGCACTTGAGGAAATGGGCATCGGCAGACCCAGTACGTATGCGCCGACACTGGAGACGATTCAAAAGCGCGGCTACGTTGCCATCGAGGACAAAAAATTCGTGCCTACGGAGCTCGGTGAGCTCGTGATTCAGCAAATGATCGAATTTTTCCCTGAAATTTTGGACGTGGAATTTACGGCTCAAATGGAGGAGGATCTCGATCATATCGAGGAAGGCAAGGAAGATTGGGTTCAGGTGCTCAGCGAATTTTACGAGTCGTTTGAAAAGCGGTTGGAAGTAGCGGAGGAAGAGATGGAGAAGGTGGAAATCCAGGACGAGGTTTCCGATGATATTTGCGAGAAATGCGGTAATCATTTTGTTTACAAAATGGGACGCTTTGGCAAATTTCTGGCTTGCTCCGGTTTTCCCGATTGCCGCAACACCAAGCCGATCGTTAAAAATACCGGCGTGACTTGTCCCGGTTGTCATAAAGGTCAGATTATTGAACGCAGGAGCAAAAAAGGCCGGATATTTTATGGCTGCGACCGTTATCCCGATTGTGAATTTGTTTCCTGGGATAAGCCGGTGGACCGGCCTTGTCCAAAGTGCGGAAGCATGCTGGTGGAGAAGCGTAACAAATCAGGCACCTTTATTCAATGCGTCGCCTGTGACTATAGAGAAGAAGCGAAGGAAGAGCAGGATCGCGATTAATCCTGCTCTTATATCGGCTTTGCGCAGAAAGCCACGAGGAGGAACACAGCAGTGACTGAAGTACCGAAAGTGACCGTGATCGGCGCCGGGCTTGCAGGCAGCGAGGCCGCATGGCAAATTGCAAGCCACGGCGTTCCGGTCGTATTATACGAAATGCGTCCGGTAAAAAAAACACCGGCTCACATCTCCGATCAATTCGCTGAGCTGGTTTGCAGCAATTCGCTGCGCGCGAACGGCCTGACGAATGCCGTCGGGGTATTAAAGGAAGAAATGCGGATATTGAACTCCCTGATTCTGCGTGCTGCCGACAAGCATGCTGTGCCTGCGGGAGGAGCGTTAGCGGTTGACCGGGAAGGCTTTTCCGGAGAAGTGACCGCAATACTGCGCAACCATCCGCTGATCGAAGTCCGTAACGAAGAGCTGGAATCGCTGCCGGAAGGCATTGTGGTCGTCGCGACCGGTCCGCTGACGTCGCCTGCTTTGTCGAAGCATTTGCAGGAGCTTACGGGAGAAGAGTATCTGTATTTTTACGATGCGGCCGCGCCGATTGTAGAAAAAGATTCCATCGATATGAGCAAGGTGTATCTTGCTTCCCGTTACGATAAGGGCGAGGCGGCCTACTTAAACTGTCCGATGACCGAAGAAGAATTTAACCGTTTCTACGAAGCTCTGATTACGGCAGAGAGTGCACCGGTCAAGGAGTTTGAAAAGGAAATTTATTTCGAAGGCTGCATGCCGATCGAGGTGATGGCAAAGCGGGGGCGGCAAACCGTGCTGTTCGGACCGATGAAGCCCGTTGGACTGGTGAATCCGCACACGGGTGAGCTGCCCTTTGCCGTCGTCCAGCTGAGGCAGGATAACGCGGCCGGGACGCTTTACAACCTGGTAGGCTTCCAAACCCATTTGAAATGGGGCGAGCAAAAGCGGGTGTTCTCGCTCATCCCGGGTTTGGAAAATGCGGAATTTGTGCGGTATGGAGTCATGCATAGAAATACGTTTATTAATTCTCCAAGCCTGCTTCGTCCGACATACCAATTCAAAAGGCGGGATAATTTATTTTTTGCCGGTCAAATGACGGGCGTGGAAGGGTATGTAGAATCCGCGGCGTCCGGTCTGATCGCTGGGTTGAATGCGGCCAGGTACGCAAAAGGGCTGGAGTGCCTTGTGCCACCGCCGGATACGGCTCTGGGAAGTATGGCACAGTATATTACGACCGCCGACTTTAAGCATTTTCAACCGATGAACGCCAATTTCGGCTTATTTCCTCCGCTAGAGGAGAAAATCAAAAACAAGAAGCTCAAAAATGAGAAAATCGCCTTAAGAGCAATTGAGAAAATTCAGAATTTTTCACAAAACATATACAATTCGGCTTGTAAATAAAACATGTACTATGGTACGATATACCCGTCTATATTGCTCTGTCTAAGTGTATACACCGGAATTACCATCAAACTAAGCTTGAAACAGCTTAGTTTTCGTCATGATTGGAGGAGAATTGGCGATTATGGAGCAAACGTTTCACGCTACGACGATCTTTGCTATCAGACATCAGGGCAAGGGAGCCATTGCCGGTGACGGTCAAGTGACGTTCGGTAATAGTATGGTGATGAAGAATCATGCCAAAAAGGTTCGAAGGCTGTATCGCGGAGGAGTCATCGCCGGCTTTGCAGGTTCTGTCGCCGATGCGATCACACTGTTTGAAAAGTTTGAGGCGAAGCTGGAGGAGCATCATGGGAATCTTCAGCGTTCCGCCGTGGAACTGGCCAAAGATTGGCGCTCGGATCGGGTGCTCCGCCGTTTGGAAGCCATGATGGTCGTGATGGACCACACCGGCTTGCTGCTCATCTCCGGCAATGGAGAAATCATTGAGCCCGACGATGGTATTCTGGCAATCGGATCCGGCGGCAGCTTTGCTCTTGCAGCGGGGAGGGCACTTCACCGCTATGCGCCGCAGATGAGCGCTAAGGAGATTGCTCATGCGTCACTAACGATGGCCGCAGAAATTTGCGTATTTACGAACCATAACATCATTGTAGAAGAGATCGAATGATTCCAAGGAGGTTATGACACTTGAAATCGAACGCTTTGACCCCCAAAGAAATCGTAGCCGAACTGGATAAGTATATCGTCGGGCAAAAGCAGGCGAAAAAATCAGTTGCCGTCGCTCTTCGCAACCGGTATCGCAGAAGTCTGCTCGACGAGTCGATTCGTGATGAAATTGTGCCGAAAAACATCCTCATGATTGGACCTACCGGTGTAGGGAAGACGGAAATTGCCCGCAGGCTGGCTAAGCTCGTTGGGGCGCCTTTTATTAAAGTGGAAGCGACGAAATTCACCGAAGTAGGATACGTGGGCCGGGATGTGGAATCGATGGTCCGGGATTTGGTGGAAACATCGATTCGAATGGTAAAAGCGGAAAAAGCGGATAAGCTCAAGGATCGTGCCGAGCAAATGGTCGTCGACCGGCTGGCTTCCATTTTGGTGCCCAGTCCTTCCAAGCAGCGCAGTCAACGGAATCCGCTGGAGATGATCTTCGGTCAGCAGAATGCTGCGCAGCCGGAACAGGAGCAGGAAACCGACGCTTCCGTTCTTTCACGCAGACAGCAGGTCAAGGAGCAGCTGCTTAGAGGCGAGCTTGAAAATCAGGTGATTGAAATTGAAGTGGAGGACAATACCCCCTCCATGTTTGACATGCTGGCGGGGCAGGGTAATGAACAGGCCGGCATGAATATGCAAGAGCTGTTCGGAAGCCTGATGCCCAAACGAACCAAGAAGCGGAAGCTGCCTGTGAAAGAAGCGCGCAAGGTGCTGCTGCAGGAAGAAGCGCATAAGCTGCTCGATATGGATGAAGTCATACAGGAAGCGGTAAAACGCGCAGAGCAGGCCGGCATCATATTTATTGACGAAATTGACAAGATTTGCAGTTCCAGCAGAGGGAGCGGACCCGATGTATCCCGGGAAGGGGTGCAGCGCGACATTCTTCCGATCGTGGAAGGTTCCACGGTGATGACAAAATACGGTTCTGTCAAAACGGATTATATTTTGTTTGTAGCGGCAGGCGCGTTTCACATTGCCAAACCTTCGGATTTGATTCCCGAGCTGCAGGGGCGCTTTCCGATTAGGGTTGAGCTTAACAGCTTGACGCAGCAAGATTTTGTGTTGATTCTGAAGGAGCCTCAGAATGCGCTGACAAAACAATACACAGCTCTGCTTGAAACCGAAGGGATTCAAGTGGAGTTTTCCGATGAGGCCATTCATGAGATCGCCCGAATCGCTGCAGACGTGAATCAAAGCACGGATAATATCGGGGCTCGCCGGCTGCATACGATTTTGGAGAAGCTGTTGGAGGATTTGTCCTTTGAAGCGCCAGAAATAACCCTTGAGAGAATCGTCATCTCTCCCGAGTATGTGAGGGAAAAACTGTCTGGTATCGTACAAAACAGAGACCTCAGCCAATATATTTTGTAATCGCTCAAGTTGGAGGCAAGATCATGACATTGTTAATGAAGACCAGAAGGCTAAACAAGCTGCTGCAGAAGGAGGCTGGGAATCCGGTAAGCTTCATGGATATGGCCGCGGTGCTCAGTGACCTGCTGAATGCCGATATTTATGTGGTTAGCCGGAAGGGTAAGGTGCTTGGCAGCGCGTACTTATCTTCAGCCCAGGATATCCTGGTAAACAGCTCTGTCCTGCAGGAAAACAGGTTTCCGCCGGAGTACAACCAACTGCTTTTGAAAGTGGACGAAACCTCTTCCAATCTGGCCGCCGGCAGTCCTTTCGACGTATTTGGCGACCATTCCGCGGACGCGTCATTCTATATTACGATTGTTCCGATCATTGGCGGAGGAGATCGACTGGGAACGCTTATTCTAACCAAGAGAGACGGCGAGTTTATTGACGACGACCTCATTTTGGCGGAGTACGGGTCCACTGTGGTTGCCATGGAAATTTTGAGAGAAAAAGCGGAACAAATTGAGATCGAGGCGCGTTCAAAGGCGGTAGTTCAAGTGGCGGTCGGCTCTTTGTCATTTAGCGAGATGGAGGCGGTTGAACACATTTTTGAGCAGCTGGAGGGGATGGAAGGTCTTCTCGTTGCCAGTAAAATTGCAGATCGTGTCGGAATTACCCGTTCGGTCATTGTGAACGCGCTCCGCAAACTGGAAAGCGCGGGAGTGATTGAAACTCGTTCGCTCGGCATGAAGGGTACCTACATCCGGGTGTTGAACGATCAACTGCTAAGCACGATTCAAAGTGCAGAATCCTGACACATTTATGTCTTTTTTGTAAATATTTAAGAAATGGTGGCCCTATATGAAAATATAGGGCTTTTTTCTCATTGTAATCATTTCCAAAATTCTTCAATATAAATATAGTCCTACACAAGTGCAAATTATCCCAGCACTGCTATATTTTTTTGAAGAAAATGTCGAACAAAGGAGGATTTGTTCTAGCCTTGTTGAATAATTAGAAAATCAGATCATTGCGGGAAAGTGGGAAATTGTCCATGAATATCTTGAGTAAACCCTCGTTCCGACTGCTGGAACAATCTCTCAATGCAGCTACACTTCGACAGAAAGTGATAGCGGATAATGTCGCAAATGTTGACACGCCCTATTTTAAACGATCGGAAGTCCGGTTTGAGGAGTTTCTACAGCAGGAGTTGAATGGCGGCGAATTGCAGGGCTATCGAACGGATCCTAGGCATTTTTACATAGGTCGTTCTTCAGATCCTCGGCCGCAGATTGTTCGTGATAACCAATCGATGATCAATAACAATTTGAACAATGTGGATATTGATTATGAAATGGCGCTTATGGCCAAAAATCAGCTTCGGTACAATACGATGGTGCAGCAGGTGAGCAGCGAGATTAATAAGGTCAGGACGGCTATAGGGAGGATGTAACGGATGAAGCTGACCAACGGATTTGATATTAGCGCTTCCGCTCTGACGGCGCAGCGTTTTCGCATGGATGTCATTTCGTCCAATATTGCCAACAGCGATTCGACAAGAGCAAGGATGGTCAACGGCAAATGGGTTCCTTACCAACGCAAGCTCGTTACGATAGAACCGAAGCAGTCTAACTTTGCGGAGTCGCTTCAGAATGCTATGGCCGGTCAAGCAGGCGGAGCAGGAGAAGGAGTACGCGTTACCAGAATCATTGAAGATACTTCTCCCTTTAAGCAGGTCTACAATCCGACACATCCGGATGCCGACGAGAACGGTTTTGTCATGCTGCCGAATGTTGACGTGCTTAAAGAAATGGTCGATATGATTTCCGCCACCCGTTCATACGAAGCGAATGTAACGGCTCTGAACGCTACTAAAGCCATGGTCGGTAAAGCGTTGGAAATCGGAAGATAAATACATAAAAGGGGCTAGTTAAAATGATTGACTTCGTTAATGTACAGCCGCAGAAAATCACGGAAAGCATTCAGCCCAAGAACATAAGCGCTGCAGAAGTATCTGATCAGTTTGGAAAGTTTTTAAATGAGGCGATGGCTAATTTAAACGACCAACAAGCTGCGGTCGACAAACTGAACGAAGGGTTCGTTAAAGGGGAAATTTCCGACGTCCACCAATTGATGATCGCTTCACAGAAAGCTTCCTTGGGATTGGAATTGACAGTACAAGTGAGGAACAAGGTCATTGAAGCTTATCAAGAGATCATGAGAATGCAGGTCTGATCTTGATCTTGATAAATTCTGGTGACGGTCAATCGGATGAGGTGAAACAGTGAACGAGAACCTACTCCAATATTGGAATAGAGCGAAGCAATATTGGACTCAGTTTAGCAAAACGCAGAAATTAACATTAATCGCAACTGTGATTATTGTCATACTTACGATTGGAATCATCAGTTATAATTTATCCAAAACGGAATATGCTCTTGCTTATACGAATTTGCAGCCGAGCGATGCGGCAGCGATCAAAGCGTATTTGGACGAGGCCAAGATTCCTTACCAGCTTAGTGAAGACGGGAAGAGCATCGGAGTCCCGAGAAGCCAGGTGGCCGATGTTAAATTAGGCGTTGAGTCCCAGGGGCTGAACAAGAATGGCAACATCGGCTATGGCTCCTTCAACCAAAGCAGCACGTTTGGGACGACGGACCGGGAATTTGACGTCAAGTACCTGAATGCAGTTCAAGGCGAACTTCAGCAGTTGATCAATTCCAACACGGCCATTAATAGTTCAAAAGTACTAATTAATTTGCCGAAGGAAAGCGTCTTTCTGCCTGCCGGCGGAGAACCGGAGAAAGCATCCGCCTCGGTTGTGCTGGATATCAAGCCGGGTTACTCGCTGGATCAGGCCAAGATCGACACGATGTACAATCTGGTTTCCCACAGCATCAAAGATTTGCCTATTGAAAATATTACTATTTCCGATCAGAACGGTAATTTGCTTGAATATTCCAAAGGCCAGAATCAAATCAACAATGCATCGAACATGGCCATGCAGCAGTTTGAAATTAATAACAAATTCCGAAATGACGTACAGCGGAATGTTCAACAAATGCTCGGAGGAATCCTCGGCAGAGATAAAGTGATCGTCAGTGTCTTCTCGACGATGAATTTTGATCAGACCAGACGTAAGGAACAATTGGTAACCGCCCCGAACACGGTAGATCAAACCGGTCTGGACATCTCCATTCAGGAGATTCAGAAAAATTATACAAGCGACGGTGCTCAGCAGGGCGGGGTGCCGGGAACGGGAGCAACGGACGTGCCGGGTTATCCGGGCACCGCCAATAACGGAAGAACCAATTCCGAGGAGCTTCAAAGAACGGTCAACCGCGAGGTCAATCGAATTACGAACGAAATTGTACTCACGCCTTATGTTGTCAAGGATTTAACCATCAATGTGGGCATTGAACCTCCAGACCCGCTGGATATCAATTCATTGACTCCGCAGACGATTGAAGCTGTCCGACAAATCCTGGTGAACATAGTCCGGGCCGCATTGGCGGATAGCGGAACCGCGTTTACGGAAGAAGAATTGGCCAGGAAAGTCACCGTGTTCCCCCAAACGTTCGCTAGAACGAACGATAATCAGGGGGTAAACGCGAATTCGATGCTGCTTTACGGTGCTCTTGGCGGCTTGGCCCTTGCATTGCTCGGGGGCGGCGCTTACTGGTGGATACGCAGACGCAGAGCCCAGCAAGAGGTTGACGAAGAGATTGTGGACGAAACACCAAAAGTGGAGTTTCCGACGATTGATATCGATAATGTAAACAATGAAAATCAGGTGCGTAAACAGTTAGAGCAGTTAGCCAAGAGGAAGCCGGAAGAGTTTGTTAATCTGCTTCGTACTTGGTTAGTAGAAGAATAGAGGTGTACATGGCTTGGCTAAAGTGCAGCAAGCGACTTTGACGGGCCGACAAAAGGCCGCTATTTTATTAATCAGTTTGGGACCGGAAGTGTCCGCTCAAATTTTCAAGCATCTTCGTGACGAAGAAATCGAGCAGCTCACTTTGGAAATAGCCAATGTCAGGAAAGTGGATAATGTCGAGAAGGATGCCATATTGGCTGAGTTTCACCAAATTTGTCTGGCGCAGGAATTCATTTCTCAGGGCGGTATCGCATATGCCAAGGAAATTTTGGAGAAGGCCTTAGGGTCACAGAAGGCACTCGATATCATCAACCGATTGACGGCGACGCTTCAGGTCAGACCATTCGACTTTGCGCGTAAAGCGGATCCGGCTCAGATATTGAATTTTATCCAGAATGAAAATTCCCAGACCATCGCCCTCGTGCTCTCCTATTTGCAGCCGGAGCAGGCTTCCATTATTTTATCGTCGCTGCCGCAGGAAAAGCAGGCCGATGTGGCGAAGCGGATTGCGCTTATGGACAGCACCTCGCCGGAAGTCATCAGTCAAGTCGAGCGTGTGCTGGAACAGAAGCTTTCCGCTACGGTGACCCAGGACTATACGAATGCGGGCGGGATCTCGGCGGTAGTCCAAATCTTAAACGGTGTTGACCGGGGGACCGAACGTACCATTCTGGATTCACTTGAAATTCAGGATCCCGAATTGGCGGAGGAAATCAAGAAACGGATGTTCGTCTTTGAAGATATTGTCAATATCGACAACCGTTCGATTCAGCGCATTATACGCGATATCGAGAATGCCGATTTGCAATTGGCGCTGAAAGTTGCCAGTGAAGAGGTGCGTGAAGCGATCTTCAAGAACATGTCCAAACGGATGGCTGAAACATTCCGGGAAGAAATGGAATATATGGGTCCCGTTCGGCTGCGTGATGTGGAAGAAGCCCAAACACGCATTGTAGCCACGATAAGACGTTTGGAAGAAGCCGGTGAAATTATCATCGCTCGCGGCGGAGGGGATGATATTATTGTCTAATGTCATCAAACTATTTCAGTATGTAGCTGTCGAAGACACGAAAATTGTCGAGCCTCCGGCTGCTTCTGTTCTTAAACAAGAACATCCGGAAGAGACAGAAGATCATCTGCCGGAACATCATCAGGAATTAAACGATCTGCTGCAGATGAAAGAACAGATTCTGCAAGATGCCGAGTCGTTTGCTGAAGAACAGGTGCGGGCAGCCATGGAAGAGGCGGCGGCCATCAGACAGCAAGCGCAAGCCGAGATCGAAGCGTGGTGGCATGAACGCAGGCTCAAGGACCAGGAAGCCTTGAACGAAGCGAGAGACCGGGGCCATGCTCAAGGCTATCAAGAAGGAATGGCACAGGTCGAGATGGAGCTTCGTGAGCAATATGAAGCAACGCTTCAGGAAGCATCGCAGATTCTGGAGCAGGCCTATCTGTTGAAGCAGCAAATTATTCAGGAAGCCGAACCGTTCCTGATCGAGCTTAGCTGCTCCATTGCAGAGAAAGTGATCGGGCGCCAGTTGACGCTTGAACCCGAATGGATCATCGATTCCATCCGAAAAGTGCTTTCCCGGCGGAGGGAGAAGGGAATCATTACGCTGTGCGTATCCCCTGCCCAGTTCTCATACATACAAGATGCGCGTGAAGAGCTTTTGCTAGCTATCGATTCGCAGGCGGAACTGCAAATTATACCGGACGCTTCCGTATTGGATCAGGGATGCGTAGTCCGGTCAACCTTTGGGAGCATTGACGCGAGAATCGATACCCAACTGAAAGAAATTAAAACTGCGCTCCAGCAGTTGGCTGTGCGAAACGAGGGATCATAAGCTTATGCAGGCGCCAAGCGCTCAAAAGTATATCGAACACCTAAATCAAATGGACACGATCCGGGTGAACGGAAAAGTGACGCAGGTGATCGGGCTGACGGTAGAATCGGAAGGACCCGATGCAAGCATAGGCGATGTTTGCTATATTTATCCATTGAAGTCGAACACGCCGCTAAAAGCCGAAGTCGTAGGCTTCAAGAACAATAAAGTCATTCTGATGCCGCTCGGCGAGCTGCAGTCCATAGGCCCTGGCTGTGATGTAGTCGGCACAGGCAAGCCGCTCACTGTACAGGTAGGACATGAACTGCTTGGCAAGGTGCTCGACGGCTTGGGCCAACCGCTCGACGGGACCTATTTACCGTCCCGGATGACGCATTACTCTACCAATAACATGCCTAGCAACCCGTTAATTCGTCCGCGTGTCTTGGAACCGATCAGCGTCGGCGTACGATGCATTGATGGTCTGCTGACGATCGGTAAAGGACAGCGTGTAGGGATTTTTGCCGGGTCAGGCGTTGGTAAAAGTACGCTGATGGGCATGATTGCGCGCAATACGTCTGCGGATGTGAACGTGATTGCACTCATTGGCGAACGGGGCAGGGAAGTGCTTGATTTTATCGAACGTGACCTCGGTCCGGAAGGATTGGCCCGTTCCGTGGTCATTGTCGCAACGTCAGATCAACCTGCTCTCATTCGAATTAAAGGCGCATTGATTGCTACGAGCATTGCCGAATATTTCCGGGATCGCGGCTTGAATGTCATGCTGATGATGGACTCGGTAACCCGCTTCGCCATGGCTCAACGGGAAGTGGGACTGGCCGTAGGCGAACCTCCTGCCACGAGGGGATACACGCCGTCCGTTTTCGCGGCATTGCCGAAACTGCTCGAAAGGTCCGGAACGGGACCTAAAGGTTCCATCACTGCATTTTATACCGTGCTTGTCGACGGGGATGACATGAATGAACCGATTGCCGATGCGGTCCGCGGAATTTTGGACGGGCATATCGTTCTCGACCGGAGCATTGCCAACCGTGGCCATTACCCGGCCATTGATGTATTGTCCAGCGTTAGCCGCGTCATGAAAGAAATTGTTCCGGCAGAACAACTGCTTGCAGCGGAGAAATTAAAGATGCTGCTGTCTACATATAAAGATTCGGAGGATCTCATCAATATTGGGGCGTATCAAAAAGGCTCCAATCCGGAAATTGATCTGGCAATTGATTCCATCCAGTCGATTTGGGATTATACCAAGCAGCGGGTAAACGAGAAGCTGACTTTTGCTGACGCACAAGAGCGATTAATTCGAGAATTTTACAGGGGATGAGATGAAACATGCGTTTTCAGTACGCTTTTCAAAAAATCGTTGATCTTAAAACGAATGAAAAGACTCAAGCGGAATGGATGTTATCTCAAGCGATCGTAAAACTGCGCGAAGAGGAATCGACTCTGGCTAAGCTGGAGGATGCGAAGAAGGAGCTGCAGGAAAAGCTGCATAAAGTTTCCGAAAATCGTACAACCGTTTCGAACCTGCTGCTGCTGCAAAGTTACGTTGATCATATCGATCTGCGCATAAGAGACAAGCATCAAGATTTGCATACGGCCAAGACGAACGTGCAGATCAGGCAGGACGATTTGACCGGAAAATTGCTGCAAGAAAAGGTGTGGACGAAAGCCAAGGAAAAAGCTTATCAAAAATTTTCCGCCGGCGTGCTGAAAGTTGAACAAAATCGGTTAGACGAAATGGCGACAAACCGATATCAAAGGCTATCATAGTCATAATTTGAAGGAGGTGAGGTCATGGCAAACGCAAATACGGAGCAATCGTCGTCTTACGGAGCCATGGAACGGTTTCTGATCTGGTTCCTCATTCCTTTTGTTTTTACTGCTGTACTGTTAGGCGTGCTGATGACCATCTTCGGCTATGATGTCATGAGTAATGCTGTGCGTACAGTGAGCAAGATTCCGGTTATAAATTCGATCCTTCCAATAACCAATGCCGAGGACGGGAATCAAGATCCGCAGCAGACGCAGGGTGAGGCCGTACCTGGGCAAGAGCCGACGGCTGCAAATTATGCTGAGCAGCTTGAGCAAAAGGAGCAGGAGCTGAAGCAAGCTGAAGCAGCGCTTCAGCAGCGTGATCAAACGATCAAAGATCTGCAATTGAAAAACAGCGGTTTAGAAGAACAGATCAAGACCAAGACGATTTCTGAAGATGAGTACACGGCTCAAATTCAACAGTTGGCCGGGATGTACGCAAAAATGTCGCCCTCCAAGGCTGCACCGATCCTGGAGAATTTGACCAAAAACGAATTGGTGCTGGTTCTGGGAATGATGAAACCGGATGAACGGGTCAAAGTTTTGGAGCGCATGGATCCGGCGAAAGCTGCCGAGGCTTCCATTCTGTTAAAAGACCAAACCAGCGTAAGGGATACGCAAATTGCCGCCCTTCAGGAAAGGCTGAATCAATCGGTCTCTGCGACGTCACAAGCGGACACCCATTTAAGCAAAGATGATCTTGGGTCTACATTTGCGAATATGACGCCCAAAAGCGCCGCAACGGTTTTAATAGAGATGCAAAAGTCAAATCCGGACAAAGTTCTCTCCATATTAAAGTCGATGGACAGCATGGGGCGTTCGAGGGTATTGTCTGCTGTCTCCGAGCAATCCAAAGAGACCGCTGCTTTGCTTTCTGCACGACTCGTTCAATAAACCCGAAAGGAGGTGAAATAAAATGGAAATTACAGCCCAAACATCAACAGCCGGATCTGTCGGTACAACGGCCGGTGGAACGGCAGGAGCGATCAATTCGGGAACCGGCGGCTCCGGTTTTTCCACGACGCTCAACGGGATGCTGATTTCAGCCCATCCGCAGGCAGGTAAGGATTCGGCTTCAGCCGCGACCGGCCTTTCGGTTTTGACGGGCCTGATTACCCCTATTCTGATGGCTGCTGTTCAAACAGACGAATCTGCAGCAGCGCTGACAGGCGAGCAAATCCAAGGCTTAATTCAACTGCTGGAAAAACCGCAGGACGGTGAAGAGGAACATTCCTTATTATCGAACCCTGATCTGCAAGCATGGCTCGTTCAGCTTCAGTCGATCCTGGTGGCTCTTACCCCGAACCCGCAAAATGGTGCTGACGACGGCACATGGGAAGGCGGTTTGGCTCCGGCGTCTCAGGCTAACGATCATTTGGAAGAAGCATTAAATCCAATGCTGTTTATTCCGCTGATTGCAGCTGCGCCCACTACGGAGAATCAAGGAACGGAAGGGGAGAGCAGCAGTACAATACAGGCAGGAATCTCCCTTTCCGAAGCGGTTCAAATGTTGAATCGGTTGAAAGAAATGATTGAACAAGGCCATAAAGACCCGCAGCTTCAGCAAACGTTGAAGGAGCTTTCTGCGGTCTTGGTTTCTGCAGCAGCAAGCGAAAGCCATCTGCGTAAAGAAGCCGAGCGTGCGGATCGTCCGTCTCAACCGTCGCTCATCGTAAAACCGACAGCGGATGTGGAGACTTCCGGGACACAAGAGACCATCCGGGTGGCCGCTAACCCGCTGAGTAAGCTTGAAATGCTGGCAGCTAAGCAATCGGTTGCCAAGCTTTCTGCGGAGCAGCCGGCAGCGGATGTGGAGACCTCCGGGACACAAGAGACCATCCGGGTGGCCGCTGCCCAGTTGAGTAAGCTTGAGCTGCTGGCGGTGAAGCATACGGTTGCCAAGCTTTCTGCGGAGCAGCCGGCAATCCAGGATCAACCCTTATTCGAACCGTTGATGCCGGCCGATTCCGAACCGGTAAACGGACAGCATCCCGTGATGACCGTGCAGGATTGGATGAAGGGAGCTCAAGCGGGAAATGCGATGCCGAAGCATCCGGTACTGCATATGTCCGCAGGTACATTTGCCAATGATATGACGCAGTTTGTCGTCAGCTCGTTTTCTCTTGCCACGTCCGCAGACGGTTTAACCGAAGCCAAGATCTCATTGTTTCCGCAGCATCTTGGACATGTGGAAGTGAAACTGACGATGCACAACGGCATGCTGGTAGCCCAATTCATGGCGGACAGCTTGTCTGGTAAAGAAATGCTTGAAAGCCAGTTAACCCAGCTTCGGACGACATTGCAAAACCAAGGCATTCAAGTCGAAAAGCTCGAGGTCGGCCAGAGTCAGAGCTTCCAGTCCGGCATGTTCCAAGAAGATCGGCGGCAGCAGTCCTCCGGTCAATCCTCCAAGCAAAACAAATCGGGCAGAGGCAGTGTAGAGAGCATGGAGGAAGAACAGCCGATAAACATATCTGCTAACTTGAATAAGGCATTGAACGACAAGGGCTCCATCGATGTGACGGCATAAACCGTCTTATCGGATCATAACGGCCAGCAGGAGGTGATTCCGTGCCAGACTCGAATATCAGTACCCGAAACGTATGGCCTTATTACGCCAAAGAAAATGTTCAGCGCGCAGGCTCTGAAGACAAGAATCAATTGGGCAAAGATGAATTTTTGAAAATTTTGATCGCCCAATTAAAAAATCAAGATCCGACCCAGCCATTGCAGGATAAAGAGTTTATCGCCCAAATGGCTCAGTTCACCTCGGTGGAACAGTTGACCAATATGGCCGGTGAAATGAAAATGCTCCGACAATCGCTCGGCTTTGCATCCGGATTGATTGGGAAGAGCATTACATGGACTTATGTGGATAGTAATGGAGACACACAAACGAAATCCGGCATCGTCGAGTCCATCACGGTAAAAAAGGGCGAGCAGTTTGCAAAGGTAAATGGAGAGGAAGTTACGCTCGATAAAATCAGCCAAATTTCGAATCCGGAGGAAAGCTAAATGACGGAGCGAATAACGATTGGCCGTCTTTATCCGAATGTGGTGACTCCAAACCACTCCATTAAGACAGCGGCATCCCCCCCAAACGGTAACTTATCGTTTGATAAAATTTTACAAAAACAAACGCTGCGTTTCAGCCATCATGCCGAAGAACGATTGCGACAGCGGGGGATTCAGTTCCAGCCCGAACATCTGGCCAAAATCAATTCGGCCATCGATAAAGCTGCGACCAAAGGCATGAAAGAATCGCTTATGCTGATCGATGATACGGCCTTGATTGTGAATATTAAGAGTCGTACCGTGGTTACGGCCATGGACGAAGCCTCTATGAAAGACAACTTGTTCACGCAAATTGACAGTGCCATCATCATTTCTTAAATGTTTAGGCCGGCCCGCTGCGCGGAGGCCTCGGTTGTGGATCGACTGAAACAACCGGCATTTCAGTACATATTCGCATTCAGGGAGGAAATCTATCGATGTTAAGATCTCTGTATTCCGGCGTATCAGGTATGAGAGGATTTCAAACCAAGCTGGACGTCATCGGCAATAACATTGCCAACGTCAATACGGTTGGTTTTAAGGCCGGCCGTGTCATGTTCAAGGATATTCTCAGCCAAACCGTCTCCGGCGTGTCGGCACCTACGGACGAACGTGGCGGCGTCAACGCGAAGCAAATCGGACTTGGTGTTACCGTCGGTGCCATTGACACATTGCACACGCCGGGCAGCGCCATGACGACGAACGTCGTAACGGACCTGAGAATTGACGGTGACGGCTTCTTCATGCTGAGAGCAACGGAAGATCAAGAACAACCTTTTTTGAGCCGTGCGGGGAATTTCACGCTGGACTCCAACCGCAGGCTGGTCAACGCTGACGGACTCTTCGTGTCGGACAGCGAGGGAGGGATTATCCAGCTTGACGATACGGTGACGGCCTTTTCAATCTCACAGTCGGGCGAGCTTATCACTGTAGGAGAAGATGGAATAGCGACTCCGAGCGGTGTCTTTATTGGCGTCGTAAAGGTAGTTAATCCTTCCGGGCTCGAGAAAATCGGCGGTAACTTGTACCGCGTGACGCCTAACGCGATGCCGCCGGACGCGCAAGAGCTGCCTACCGGGGAAGAGGCTCAGGCGAATAATCCGGTTACCGGTACCGGCGCCATTATCTCCGGACAGCTCGAAATGTCCAATGTCGATTTGACCTCGGAGTTTACCGAGATGATTATTGCCCAGCGCGGATTCCAGTCTAACTCCAGAATTATCACGACTTCGGATGAAGTACTTCAAGAGGTCGTTAATCTGAAACGATAATCTGAGGGATGGGGGAGGATTCCCTCCCCCAATTACTAAGTATACCGGAGGTAGCTGATGATTCGCTTGACTCGGCTTAACGGAAAGCAAATTACGATTAATGCTCTCCTGATCGAAACGATCGAGGAGACACCGGATACAATGATTACTTTAGTAACCGGTAAGAAAATAATGGTGCTGGAAAAAGTGGATGATACAGTTGCCATGGTTCAACGTTTCTTGCAGTCGCTTGGGCTTGTAGGCAGTACGATAAAAAGCCTGGATTCGGAGGGGTCGTAATTGTTTAGGAGTAAAATATTCATCATGGTGGTGGCCGTCCTCATCGCCATTACATTAATTTTGACGGCAGCTTTCATCCTCTGGAATTATATGGATAAAGCTAACAGCACCCTCCGGGATCAGGCGCAGCAATCGGCCAGTGAAGTCAAGTCGGGCAAGAAGCTTACTCCGGATGAGGTGCGGGACAACACCTTCAGCATGAAGGATGTGTTGACCAACCTTTCTGGCGGAAACAACAAGTTCATTAAAGTAAGCTTTGCCTTTGAACTGGAAAATAAGAAGGCGAGGGAGGAGTTTGAAAAGCTGGAAACGCAGATGAAAGCGATCGTGATCCAAACGCTCGCCGATATGACCCCGGATCAAGTGTCGGGAAGCAAAGGCTTTGACAATCTCACTTCAGCCCTTATGAATAAAATGAACCCGCTTCTGCAGCAAGGAAAACTGAATCAAATATTGATTACCGACATTGTTCTCCAATAGCAGAAAGCTTAATAAGGCAAGTAGAGTTACGGCACGAAGGAGGTGACGCTAATGGTAGATGTACTTTCTCAGAATGAGATCGACGCTTTGCTCGCGGCGCTATCATCAGGAGAAATGGATGCGGAAGAGCTTAAAAAAGAAGAGACGCAGAAAAAAGTCAGAGCCTATGATTTTAAGAGAGCGGTTCGTTTCTCCAAAGATCATATCCGAAGTCTTACTCGGATCCATGAGAACTTCGCGCGATATCTGACTACCTATTTTTCCGCCCAGCTCCGTACCTTTGTGCAAATCAATGTCGTACAGGTCGAGCAGCTGCCCTATGACGAATTTATTCGGTCCATACCCAAGATGACGATTCTTAACATCTTTGAAGCCGAACCTTTGGAAGGACGAATGGTGCTGGAAGTACATCCGAACATAGCGTTTGCGATGCTGGACAGGCTGCTGGGAGGTGTGGGTACGTCCCCAACCAAAATTAATGCACTGACGGAAATCGAAACGATCGTGATGGAACGCATCTTCAGCCGGGCGTTTGAAAGTCTGCAGGAAGCATGGAAAACGGTTGTGGATTTGTCACCGAGGCTGGAAGCCTTGGAAACCAACCCGCAATTTATGCAGATTGTTTCACCTAACGAAACCATTGCACTCATTTCATTGAGTACTAAAATCGGAGATACAACCGGGATGATCAACTTGTGCATACCTCATGTCGTTATTGAGCCGATTATGCCGAGATTGTCAGTTCATCATTGGTTTGTATCCCAGAAAAAGACCAGCGCGCCGGAAGAAATGACGGCCCTTCAATCGAGGCTTCATAAAGCAAAATTGCCAGTGATTGCAGAGCTTGGCACATCCCAAATATCGGTCAGGGAATTTTTGAGTCTGAACGTCGGCGATGTGATTACATTGAACCGGTCCGTCGAGGAGCCACTGCATATTCGGATCGGGGATAAGCTGAAATTTTTCGGAAGTCCGGGAACGACCCGAGGCAAGCTGGCTGTGCAAATCAATGAGATTGTCCAAGAAGGAGTAGAAGAGTATGACGAATAATAAGGATTATTTGTCTCAAGAAGAAATCGATGCCTTGTTGAGACAATCGGCTGAAGTCGATTCAGTCGGCGGTTCCGGTTTTGCTCCAAAAGTGGAAGATTATTTGTCCTCGTTGGAACAAGACGCATTAGGCGAAATCGGCAATATTACCTTTGGCAGTGCCGCTACCGCATTATCCACGCTGCTTGGAAAGAAGGTAGATATTACCACGCCTAAAGTGTCCGTCATTGCGCGAGAGGAATTGATCGAGGAATTTCCAAAGCCTCATGTTGCGGTTCATGTCAATTATGTCGATGGGTTTCACGGCATCAATCTTCTTGTCATTAAAACGCGGGATGCTCAAGTCATCGCCGATTTGATGATGGGCGGTGATGGAACAGGGCAAACCGACGAATTGAGCGAGATCCATATTAGTGCGGTCCAGGAAGCGATGAATCAAATGATGGGTTCCTCGGCTACATCCATGTCGACCATCTTTAACCGGTTTGTCAATATTTCACCGCCTGGGATTGATATTCTGAACTTGTCGGAAGGAGAAGGAACGGCTGCGCTGCCTCCGGAAGAAGTGTTCATCAAAGTTTCTTTCCGGTTAACGATTGGAGATCTGATCGATTCGACCATTATGCAGCTGCTTCCGGTCCCCTTCGCTAAAGATATGGTATCCATTCTTATGGGAGGGGGGGAATTTCAGGAAGAGACGGTTGCCGAACCGCCTGCTCCATCGGCGCCGCCCGCACCAGCTGCACCAGCGCCAGAACCGTATGCACAGCATGCAGATCATAAGCCGGTGAACGATTATTATTCAGCGCCGCCTGCACAGCAGCCGCCGCCTTACGGCCAACCGTCCCAACAGCCGATGTACGGTCAACCGCCGCAGCAGCCGCCGGTATATCAACAACCGATGTATGGCCAACCGCCGATGCCGCCAAATCCACAGGCTTATCCGTCGCAGCCTGCCGCTTACGGCATGCCGGATTCACGGAATGTCAATGTACAGCCGGCTCAGTTTACCAACTTTACACCGACGAATCTGACTCCTGCGGAAGATACGAATTTGAACCTGCTGCTCGACATTCCTCTGAAGGTTACTGTTGAGCTGGGGAGAACACACAAAGTCATAAAAGACATATTGGAGTTGTCTCAGGGTTCGATTATCGAATTGGACAAGCTGGCAGGGGAACCGGTCGATATTCTGGTGAACAACAAGCTGATCGCTAAAGGCGAAGTGGTCGTTATTGATGAAAACTTTGGTGTTCGTGTTACGGATATCGTAAATCAATGGGACAGAATTCAAAAATTACAATATTAGATTAAGCAACCTTGGGAGGACTGTGTAATTATGGCAAACCGAATTTTAATTGTAGACGATGCAGCATTTATGAGAATGATGATCCGCGACATCTTGACTAAAAATGGATATGAGGTTGTCGGTGAAGCCAATGATGGAGCTCAAGCGATAGAGAAATTTAAAGAGCTTTCCCCGGATTTGATTACAATGGACATAACCATGCCGGAAATGGACGGGATTCAAGCGTTGAAGGAGATTAAGAAGATTGATGCTAATGCAAAAGTGATTATGTGTTCTGCGATGGGGCAGCAAGCAATGGTTATTGACGCCATTCAGGCAGGGGCAAAAGATTTTATCGTAAAACCGTTCCAGGCTGACCGTGTTATTGAGGCTATTAAGAAAACCTTAGGGTAGATGATACCGAAGCGTTGGGGAGAGTCTACGAAGACGGAAGGGAATGTAGAGCGTTGACCAGACTCACAACCAAATGGTTGTTTTTCGCTGCAGTATTTTGGATACAAACAGCAGCGGCTGCTGCTGTTTGTTACGGCGAAACGGGCACGCCCCCCCATGAGCCGGGGCTGCTTGATTCATCGGAGCCGATACCTGGTGTTTCACCAGGGGACACGCTTTGGATGATTGTCAAAGTCATATTGTTTCTTGTTCTTATTATCGGCATTTTCTTCATCATAATGAAGGTCATCTCGCAACAAAAAAACAAATTTTTATCGGGCCGTACGCTTCGCTCGCTTGGCGGACTGCCGCTCGGTCCGAATAAATCCATTCAAATCGTAGAAATCGGGAATGCCTTATATGTTGTAGGCATCGGTGAAAACATACAGCTGCTTGACAAAATTACCGATGAGGCCGAGGTTGCCCATATCGCGGAGATGATGGCCAGCGGGACGGCTTTTACGGGTCCTTCCTTTGCATCGTTAGGGGAATTCATGAAAAAGCTGCGTCACAGACCGCAGGTAGACGAAGAGATGGAAGTGACCGCATCGTTTCAGCAGGTGTTTCAAACCAAAATGCAGCAGATGACAGACCGAAAGAAAATGATGGAAGAGATGCTGAAGCAAGAGAATAATTCAGATCGGTTGAATGATAAATCATGAATCACAGACGCAGGCTTTACCTGGTTCTCTTACTTTTAAGCTTGTCGGGAATGTTATCCGGCCAAGCGTATGCAGCAGATCCGATTCCGGGAATCAATATCGATATCGGGACTTCCGGCGATCCGCAAGGAGCCTCGAACACGGTTACGATTTTGCTGATGATCACGATCTTAAGTATAGCCCCGGCTATACTGGTTCTCATGACCAGCTTCACCCGCATCATCATCGTACTCGGCTTTGTTCGTACTTCATTGGGTACGATGTCGATGCCGCCGAATCAGGTGCTCATCGGGTTAGCGCTGTTTCTTACCTTTTTCATCATGGCTCCGACATTGGGAGAGATCAATCAAACCGCGCTGCAGCCCTACATGAGAGGAGAGCTTACACAGACAGCGGCTTTGGATAATGCATCTGTTTCTATGAAAAAGTTTATGTTCCAGCATACGAGGCAGAAGGACCTGAAGCTGTTTCTGGATTATTCCAAAGCGGCTCCGCCGACCGGCGTAGAAGATACGCCTTTGACGGCCCTCGTTCCGGCTTATGCGATCAGCGAGTTAAAGACCGCCTTTCAGATGGGCTTTATGATTTTTATTCCGTTTCTTGTCATTGATATGGTAGTAGCAAGCACATTGATGGCGATGGGGATGATGATGCTTCCGCCGGTGATGATTTCACTTCCTTTTAAAATCTTGTTGTTCATCCTGGTGGATGGCTGGTATCTGGTCGTAAGGTCGTTGCTGCTTAGCTACAACACATAGAAGGCCATCAGGAGGAGAACGATTTGAGCTCGGAATTCGTAATCAGAATAGCAGGAGAGGCTGTCTTTACGACTCTAAAGGCCAGTGCGCCGATGATGGTGCTGGCGCTGGTGGTCGGACTTGTCATCAGCATATTTCAGGCGACAACGCAAATTCAAGAGCAGACGCTGGCATTCGTGCCCAAAATTGTCGTCGTTTTGCTTGCTTTGCTCATATTCGGACCTTGGATTCTGAATACGCTGGTTGATTTTACTTATCAATTGCTGAACAACTTGTATAAATACGTGGGTTAGGTTGTGGATTATGGAATGGTTTCTCACGTATTTTCCGGGATTTCTGCTGATTCTTTGTCGGGTTACTTCATTTTTCGTTGTATCTCCCGTGTTTTCAGCGCAGCATGTACCGGCACAGTTCAAGATCGGCCTTGCGTTTTTTACAGCCTTTATCGCATATTTCGGTGTGGGAACGGCTGCGCCGGTGGCGATGGATTCGCTATATGTTTTGACCGTCATACGTGAAGTGCTTGTAGGCTTGTGTTTGGGTTTCATCGCGTACATGTTTTTTACGATTGTACAAATTGCGGGCTCGTTCATTGACCTTCAGATGGGGTTCGGTATTGCGAACGTCATCGACCCGATGACGGGAGCCCAAAGTCCGATTCTCGGCAATTTAAAATATATTATCGCTTTGTTGCTGTTTCTGTCTTTTAACGGCCACCATTTTTTGCTTGAAGGGATCATGAGGAGCTACGAATGGATTCCGCTCGATAACAACTTGTTCTATTTGAATAATAATGGGCAGCTGTCCGATTTTATGATACGTACGTTTTCCAGCGTGTTCTCGATAAGCTTTCAAATCGCTGCTCCTTTGGTGGTCGCCTTGTTTCTGGCTGACGTAGGGCTTGGCCTCCTGGCAAGGGTATCGCCGCAGTTCAATATTTTTGTTATCGGCCTGCCGCTCAAAATTTTGCTCGGATTCGTCATGCTGCTCTTGTTATTTCCCGGCTATGAAACAGTCTACAAAGACATGTTTGCTTCGATGCTGGATGCGATCAGGGATTTCTTCGGATTATTCAACGAATAGGAAAGAACGGAGGCAAGGACGTGGCGCAGTTTCGTTTAAAACTCAATTTGCAGCTGTTCTCTCAAGAAAAAACGGAAGAAGCTACGCCCAAGAAAAAACAAGAATCCAGACAAAAAGGCCAGGTCGCCAAAAGTATGGATTTGCCGGCTGCCTTTATCCTGTTTTTTTCCTTCCTGTCGTTTTCCTTGTTCGGAGCCTTTATGAAGGATCGGTTGTTCGGATTGTTCCAGTCGACGCTTCATGACTTTCTCCTTCTCAATCTTACCGCAGATAACGTTATCGTGTTGTTTGAGAAGATGGCATTACAGCTTCTTCTGATCGTCGGGCCGATTTTCCTGATTGCCGTTGCGGTTGCCGTACTAGGTAATTATTTGCAAATCGGGTTTCTGCTCACCGGAGAACCGCTCATGATGAAATTTAATAAAATCAATCCGATCCAAGGTGCTAAACAGTTATTCTCCATGAGGGCGTTAGTCGACTTCTTGAAATCGGTGCTGAAGATGTCGATTATCGGGATTGTCGTTTATACGACGCTGGTGGCGCAGAAGGATTATATCTTGAGGCTCGCGCAGATGCCGCTTGAAGAAATTGCTCTGTTTACATGGTCGCTCACCCTATCGCTAGGCCTTAAGATTGGCCTGATCTTAATCATTCTGGCGATCTTCGATTATATGTATCAGCGTTACGAGCATGGCAAGAGTATCCGGATGTCCAAGCAGGACATTAAGGACGAGTACAAAAAGACGGAAGGCGATCCGCTCATTAAAGGTAAAATTCGTGAAAAGCAACGGAGGATGGCGCTGCAGCGAATGATGCAGGAGATTCCAAAAGCGGACGTCGTAATCACAAACCCGACTCACTTTGCGGTAGCCATTAAGTATGATGCAGGCCAAATGCAAGCGCCGACCGTCATTGCCAAGGGTACCGATTATATTGCTCTTAAGATTAGGCAGGTCGCCAAGGATAACGGAATCATTACGATGGAAAATAAGCCTCTGGCCCGGGCGCTGTATGCTCAAGTGGAAATCGGCGAATCGATACCCGCCGATATGTTCCAGGCCGTAGCTGAAGTGCTTGCCTATGTATACAAATTAAAAGGGAAAGCGAACTAAAAGTAAGGAAAGGAGGGTAATGGAGTGAAAGCCAGAGATTTAGTCGTTCTCGTAGGCATCATCGGAATCGTTCTAATGATGGTCATTCCGCTGCCATTATGGCTGCTGGATTTTCTGCTCATTATGAATATTGCTGCAGCACTGCTGATTATTTTGATTGGCATGAATACGCAGGACGCGCTTCAATTCTCGATTTTTCCGTCTCTGCTGCTGATCACGACGTTGTTTCGCTTGGCCCTCAGCGTATCCACCACGAGAAACATTCTGGCAAACGCGGATGCCGGTAGTGTGGTCAGAACCTTTGGTGAGTTCGTAGCAGGGGGCAACATCGTCGTCGGCTTTGTTGTCTTCCTTATCTTGGTCGTCGTTCAATTTATCGTCATTACCAAAGGTTCTGAGCGCGTTGCCGAGGTTTCTGCACGCTTTACGCTCGATGCGATGCCCGGAAAGCAGATGAGCATCGACGCGGATTTGAACGCGGGGATGATCAATGAGCAGCAAGCCAAGGAAAGACGGGAGAAGATAGCCCGGGAGGCTGATTTCTACGGCGCGATGGACGGAGCCAGCAAATTCGTTAAGGGAGATGCCATTGCCAGCATCATCATGTTGGTTATCAATATCATCGGCGGTTTGATCATCGGGGTGGCTATGCATGATATGTCAATCGCGGAAGCAGGCTCTCTGTATTCCATCCTGACGATCGGAGACGGTCTGGTAAGCCAAATCCCGGCACTGCTCATCTCTACAGCAGCGGGTATTGTCGTCACGCGAGCATCTTCCGAAGGCAATTTGGCCCAGGATCTTACGGCGCAGATGTTTTCTTATCCGAAGCTGCTGTATATCGTAGCCGGAACGATTGCTGCACTCGGTATTTTTACTCCGATCCATGTCATGACCACCTTTCCTATTGCCATATTGCTCGCCTTTGCGGCCTATCGCATGCAGCAGAATTTCACCCGCAAGCAAGCGGAAGAGGTTCAGCTTGAAGAGGAGCAGCAGATCGAGGAGGTCCGCAGTCCTGAAAGTGTCATCGGATTGCTGCAGGTTGATCCGATTGAATTCGAATTCGGCTACGGTTTGATCCCTCTGGCGGATGCCCAGCAAGGGGGAGATTTATTGGATCGGATTATTCTCATCCGCAGACAGTGCGCGCTGGAGCTTGGCGTTGTCGTTCCCGTCATTCGGATCCGCGACAATATTCAGCTTAGACCTAATGAATATGTGATCAAGATTAAAGGGAATACCGTCGCTCGCGGCGATCTTCTGCTGAACCATTATTTGGCGATGAGCCCGGGCATTGAGGATGATTCCATTACAGGAATTGATACGCTGGAGCCCGCGTTCGGGCTTCCGGCGCTCTGGATTGACGAGAGCACCAAAGAACGCGCGGAGCTGTCCGGTTATACCGTGGTAGATCCTCCTTCCGTTGTAGCTACTCATTTGACCGAGGTCATCAAAAAGCACGCTCACGAGCTTTTGGGCCGGCAAGAAACGAAGGCTCTTATCGAGAATGTCAAGGAGAATTATCCCGCCCTTGTGGACGACCTTATTCCCAACGTCTTATCTTTAGGCGACGTGCAAAAGGTGCTGGTCAAACTTCTTCGGGAGAAAATTTCGATTCGCGATCTGGTCACGATCCTCGAGACGTTGGCGGATTACGGCACTTATACCAAAGATACGGAAATCCTGACGGAATATGTAAGACAGGCGCTGTCCAGACAAATTACTCAGCAGTATACGACAAGCGGCGAATCTCTAAAGGTGATTACCGTGGGACCGACCCTGGAGAAGAAAATTGCGGAATCGGTCCAGCAGTCGGATCAAGGAAGCTATCTGGCGCTTGACCCTACGTCCACTCAAGTGATTTATCAGCGCATTAACGATCAGGTCACCAAGCTGATTCAAGCGGGTCAGCAGCCTGTGGTTTTGACATCGCCGACCATCCGGATGTATCTCCGTCAACTGCTGGAGCGCACCATGCAGGATATTCCGGTCCTGTCTTACAGCGAGCTCGAGCCGAACGTTGAAATTCAAAGTATGGGGGTTGTGAATCTATGAGAGTAAAGCGGTACGTCGTTGATTCCATGCCGGATGCCCTCCAAAAAATTCGGACTGATCTGGGGAAAGAAGCGGTCATTATTAATACGAAAGAAATTCGTTCCGGCGGTTTTCTTGGGATGTTCTCCAAAAAGAAAATCGAGGTCATTGCAGCGACGGATACCGCCATTCCCGCCGGCGGAGCGATGACTTCCAATGCAGCAACGACTGGGGCAATTCCGAAACCGGAGCTTAACGTCGTCCCCGCTGCTCCGATGAGGTTCGGCACCGCGGCTTACGGAGCTCAACGGGAGCGACGGGAACAACCGCCGCTTTCCTTTCCCGAAGTGCCGGATGTGCTGCCGGTGACGGGACAGGCGGCTGCAGCGGCCGCCCAGCCTGCGGGGGCCACAATGGTCAAACCCAGAGAAGAGCTTTTGATGGATGAAATCAGGCAAATGAAAGAAATGATGCTGAAGCTTACCCGGCAGGGCACAGTTCAGGAGGCTGTGAATCCGGTGCTGAAGGAGCTTGAAGCGCGCCTTCTCCGCCAGGAGCTGGATCCTCTTCTCGTGGAAGAACTTTTAATGAACGTATCCAAAGAGGCGGAAGCGGAAGGGGCGGAGCTTACCGAGGAGTGGGCATCTTCCTCATTGAAGAGGCAGTTGGAGGCCATGCTGTGCTCTTCCAAGAACAAATCGATCGCCGCAGATACCCGGATCGCCCACTTCGTCGGACCGACGGGTGTCGGCAAGACGACGACGATCGCCAAACTGGCTGCAGAGCAGGTGCTTAAGCATCACCGCAAGGTCGGATTTATTACTTCCGACACGTACCGAATAGCCGCCGTTGAACAGTTAAAAACATACGCAACCATTTTGAACGTGCCGCTTGAAGTTGTTTTCTCGCCGTTGGATTTGAATAGAGCCTTTGAGCAGCTGCGGGATTGCGATTTGATTTTTATGGATACGGCGGGAAGAAATTTTCGCAACGAGATGTATGTCTCGGAGCTGAATGCGCTGCTGAAATCTAACGGGAAGAGCGAGACGTATCTGGTCCTCAGCATGACGACCAAGTACAAAGATATGCAGGCTATTACAAACAATTTCTGCAAATTCAAACTGGATAAGGTGCTGTTCACCAAAATGGACGAGACCGACTCTTACGGCTCGGTTGTGAACCTTATTCGCGAATTCGGACTTCAAACGTCTTATATCGCTAACGGACAGAGCGTGCCGGACGATATCCAAGAGCTGAATGAACATCAATTGATTGATTTGATTCTGGAGGCGGGCAAGTCATGAGCGATCAGGCGCAGGGGTTGCGCAATCTGATACGGAATCAAAGCGATCCGAAAGACAAAGCGACACGCATTCTTACGGTGACAAGCGGGAAAGGCGGAGTCGGCAAATCGAACTTTACGCTTAATTTCGCATTATCCCTGCAAAAAAAAGGATTCAAGGTACTGGTATTCGACGCGGACATCGGTCTTGCCAATATCGATGTGCTGATGGGGATATCATCCAAATTCAACTTATATCACTTATTGAAAAAAGAAAAAACCATCTGGGAAATTATTCAAACCGGGCACGATGATTTGCAGTTTATTGCAGGAGGATCAGGATTTAACGATTTGATTCGCTTATCCGATGAACAGCTCGATTATTTTGCGGATCAGGTCAACCAATTAACCGGTCATGTCGATTTCATCATATTCGATACGGGAGCCGGCTTGTCCAAGGAGACGATCAAATTCATCGTGGCCGCGGAGGAGACCATCGTCGTCACCACACCGGAGCCTACATCGATCACCGATGCTTATGCCATCATCAAGATGGTTCATTCGATGAACGACCAGGTAGCGTTCCGTTTGGTGGTAAACCGGGCGACGGATTGGAAGGAGGGTCGGCAGACAGCAGACAAAATCAGCATGGTAGCCAAACAATTTCTGAATTTGGACATACCTGCGCTGGGATTTGTATTGGACGACAGCAACGTCTCCAAAGCGGTGAAGAAACAAGTTCCGTTTACCGTTGCTTTTCCGTTTAGTGCCGCTTCCAAATCAATCAGTGAATTGACAGACAATTTTATCGCCAAACAATCTCCGGCGGAGATGCAAACAGGAGCGGTCAAAGGCTTCTTAACCAAAATGATCAGGCTGTTGAAGCAAGGTTAAGGGAAGGGCTTAAAGTCCTCTGACCGAGACAACGAAGAGGAGTGGAATGATGCCGCCGTATGATGTATTGGTAGTGGACGATTCGGTTTTTATGAGGAAAATTATTTCGGATTTTATCGGTGAGGATCCGGAGCTTCGTGTAGTGGGAACCGCCAGAAATGGGCGGGAGGCGATAGAAATGGTCAAAAAGCTGAATCCGAATGCCGTGACCATGGATATTGAAATGCCGGAAATGAACGGCCTTGATGCACTCCGGACGATCATGAGAGAGCATCCTGTGCCGGTGATCATGCTCAGCAGCTTGACTCAGGCCGGCGCAATGGAGACGATTCGTGCGCTGGATCTCGGGGCATTCGATTTCGTCGGCAAGCCTTCCGGCTCTATCTCGCTTGACTTATATAAGGTGAAGCAAAATTTGTTGGAGAAACTGCGTGTTGCCGTTAGAACGAAGGTGAAGGGCGTTCACGCTCCGATCCGCCCCGTATCGTCACAGACAGTTAAACCGGCTGTAAAGACGGAGAAAAGATCCGTGGCGCAGCCGGCTCCGCTTGAGCATCTTGTGGCGATCGGCACCTCTACGGGCGGTCCCAGGGCACTGCATCAAGTGCTGTCGCAAATACCGGACGGCTTTCGTGCTCCGGTTTTGATTGTGCAGCATATGCCGCCCAATTTCACCAAATCGCTTGCGCAGAGGCTTGATTCCGATTCCTATTTGCGGGTCGTTGAGGCGGAGCCCGGGATGGTGCTGGAGAGCGCAACAGCTTATGTGGCGCCGGGAGGTTATCATATGACGGTAGCGAGGAACGGGGCGAATTCCTACAAAATTCATTTGTCCAAAGAGGACCCGCGCAACGGTCATCGTCCTTCTGTGGATGTATTGTTCGAATCGCTGCTGCCGCTTAAGGAATTGAAGCGCCATATTGTGATCATGACGGGGATGGGCTCTGACGGTGCAAAGGGGATGTTGGCGCTAAAGCAATCAGGGGCCATAACCACCATTGCCGAAGCGGAACAAACTTGTGTCGTTTACGGTATGCCTCGTGCCGCGGTTGAATTGGGATGCGTAACCGATGTATTGCCGCTTCAGCAAATTGCCGCCAGATTGATGCAAGCCGTCGGCGGGCAGTCTTGACTGCCTGGAAGTATACATAACAACGATCAATGATGGAGGTGTGGTTATGGAAATGAATCAGTATCTCTCGATGTTTATCGACGAATCCAGAGATCATTTGCAAGCCATGAACGAGCATTTACTTAGCCTTGAGAACAGTCCGGAAGACGTGAGCATCGTCCAGCATATTTTTCGATCCGCTCATACGCTGAAGGGGATGTCGGCGACCATGGGCTTTGAGGATTTGGCCTCGCTTACCCATGAGATGGAGAACGTGCTCGATCTGGTTCGGAATCACAAGCTACAGATGGATTCATTCATATTTGATTGTATTTTTAAAAGCTTGGATGCGCTGGAAATGATGGTGGAGGATATTATTCAAGGAGGAACCGGAAAGGCGGATGTCACCGACATCGTCTCCGCGCTGAAGTCGATTGTTTCCGGGGACTATCTCAAGAACGGCTCTGCTGCCGGCGCATCGGGTTCCGCGGCTGCGAAAGCGGATAAGGCCGGGGGAAACAAAGAGCTGGACGAATTTCAATACTCCATTTTGCAGCAATCGATTGAAGCGGGAATTCCCGTTTTTCGAATCGAGGTGACCATTCGTCAGGAATGCGTGTTAAAAGCGGCCAGAGCGTATATGGTGTTTAACGTGCTGGAGCAAAACGGTGAGGTGATTCAATCCACACCTTCCGTCGAGGATATCGAACAGGAACGGTTCGAGCAATCATTCACCGTATATTATATTTCACAGTTGGCGCAGGATCAGCTTGCAAGTCAAATCGCCGGCGTGTCCGAAATAGACAAAGTAGACGTTGTATTGCTTGATCGGTCCAAGCTGGATGAGCTGATGAAAGCTCCGGAGCCGGCATCGGCTCAATCCAAGCCTGCCGCAAGCGAAGCTTCGGCGTCCCGGCCGGAAACGCCCAAACCTGAAGCGAAGAAGGCCGCCGGGGGAGGAGCGCCTGTAGCAGGACGTACCATCCGGGTGGACATCGAGCGCCTGGATACACTGATGAATTTGTTCAGCGAACTGCTCATTGATCGGGTCCGTCTGGAGCAGCTTGCCAGCGAGATCCGCAGAAGCGATCTGACGGAAACCGTGGAACATATGGCCAGAGTGAGCGGCGATTTGCAGAACATCGTCCTGAAGCTGCGCATGGTTCCCATCGATTCGGTGTTCAACCGTTTCCCCCGGATGATTCGCGATGTGGCCAAGACGCTCGATAAAAAGGTGGATCTGATCATTACCGGCGCCGATACCGAATTGGACCGGACAGTTATCGATGAGATTGGCGATCCGCTGGTCCACTTGTTAAGAAACGCCGTAGACCACGGGATCGAACCGGTGGCGGAACGCGTGCAAATCGGCAAGCCGGAGACCGGCACGATCTATCTCCGTGCCTATCACAGCGGCAACCATGTATTTATCGAAATCGAGGAAGACGGACGAGGGATTAACAGGGATAAGGTGATCAGCAAGGCCATCCAGAACGGAGTCATAACCGCAGAGCAATCCGGGAAATTGTCCGACGAGGATGTATATCAGCTTCTGTTTGCTTCGGGGTTTAGTACAGCGGACAAGATATCGGATATTTCCGGCCGCGGCGTAGGTCTGGATGTTGTTAAAACCAAGATCGAGAGTTTGGGAGGGCAAGTTCACGTCAGCGCCAATTGGGGCAAGGGAACGAAATTTACAGTCCAGCTTCCGCTGACGCTTTCGATTATCTCGGCCATGCTCATTCGGCTGGGTGATGAGAAATACGCCATTCCGCTTTCCTCCATTGTCGAAACGATGGCTGTCAAAAGCGATCAAATTCGCGTTGTGCACGGCAGTACCTTGATCAATTACCGCAGCTCCGTCATTCCGCTTGTTCACTTGGCCCAGCTGTTTGACGTACCGGGCTTTACCGGAGAGCCGGCCGCAGAAATACAGATCGTGGTGATCCGCAAGGGAGATAAAATGGCGGCGCTTATCGTCGACGAGTTTATAGGTCAGCAGGAAATTGTCTTGAAATCGCTGGGTAAATATTTAACCAACCTGTTTGCGGTTTCGGGAGCCACCATTCTGGGTGACGGGCAGGTCGCTTTGATCATTGATACGAACGCTTTAATAAAGTAAAAGCGGCAATTCTCGCTTCTCACGATAACTATAGGAGGCTGATAGTATGGGACAGGAGTTAAAAGTGATCGTTTTTTCACTAGCGCATGAAGAATATGGGGTGGAGGTGGAGAGTGTACGGACTATCGAGCGGATGCAGCCGATGACCCGTGTTCCCAAAACTCCGGATTTCGTCCGGGGCGTCATTAATCTCCGCGGTGTGGTAACGCCGGTTATTGATTTGCATGGCCGCTTTGGCTTCCCGCCGAGCGAATATACCGACAACACGCGCATCATTATCGTAGCTGTAGGGGATTTGGAAGTCGGTTTGATTGTGGATGCGGCCAATGACGTTATCGATATCGACAGCGACTGCATTGAGGATCCTCCGGAAATCGTGGGCGGAATCAAAGCGAAATATTTGCGGGGTATCGCAAAAGTGAGCGATGAACGCCTGCTGGTGCTTTTGAATCTGAAGGAAGTACTCAATAAAAATGAAATCATCCAATTGGAAAAGTTAGAGGAGCAGGTTTAGTGGAAACTTTCAACTCTTTTGCAGAGTTCCAGATGGATGTTCTAAAGGAAGTGGGCAACATCGGCGCCGGACATGCCGCTACGGCATTGTCCAAGCTGCTCGATAAGCCCGTCGATATGCTGGTCCCCAAAGTGCGGCTGCTTCCGTTTGAAGAAGTAGCGGAAAGCGTGGGCGGTGCGGAAGAGGTGGTTATCGCCATCTTCCTGCGGGTAGAGGGGGAGACGCCCGGCAATCTGTTCTTTATCCTTACCATGGATTCCGCCAAAAAGCTGCTCCGCAATGTGGTTGGCATCGAGGAGACCGGCGAAGAAGAATATTCGGAGATGGAGCTTTCGGCCTTGAACGAGATCGGTAATATATTGGCCGGCTCCTATCTAACCTCGCTGGCGGATTTTACAAACCTGAATATGCAGCCCACCGTACCTTCACTGGCCATGGATATGGCAGGGGCGATTCTAAGCTACGGCCTGCTTCAATTCGGTCAAATGGGAGATCAGGCGCTGCTCATCGATACGAAATTTTTGGACGGTCATGATGAAATTGAGGGTCATTTTTTCCTGATCCCGGATCCGGAATCGTTTGAACGAATTTTTGTTGCTTTGGGAGTACAGACTCCATGATTCAAGAAAACCTCATTAAAGTTGGAATGGCCGACCTGAATGTAGCACACAGGACCGGGGTGTTGAAAACAACAGGTTTGGGATCTTGCGTAGGCGTTACTTTGTACGATGCCAAGGTAAAAGTGGCGGGAATGGCGCATATCATGCTCCCCAGCTCGGATATCGCAAGAGAAGGAAAGTTCAACATTGCCAAATATGCGGACTCTGCCCTTCCGGAGCTGATCCGTCTGATGCAAGCGCTTGGTGCAGAGATTCGGCGTATGGAAGCCAAAATGGCCGGGGGCGCACAAATGTTTTCATTCGGCACCCAATCCGACTCGATGCGGATCGGTCCGCGGAATGTAGAGTCCTGCAAAGAAGTGCTCCACCGCTACAGCATTCCGATCAAGGCGGAAGATACCGGGGCCAATTATGGCAGAACGATAGAGTTTGACTGTCAAACGGGTATTCTTGTAGTTCGCAGCGTACAACACGGCGTGAAGGAATTGTGAACCATGATTGGATCGATTCGTTGGAATTTTATCATAGGCGCTTTGGCGTTTATTGTCACGTTTGTACTTTCCATGTCCAAAAATATTTGGCTAACAACCATCATTCGTAGCTTTTACAGCTTTGCGATACTGTTTGTTCTCGTGTTTTTGTGTCGTTTTCTGCTGGGCACCTTTGCCGGACTGAACCGTCTTTCTGTACAAGAACAGGAAGCCGGGGAAACGGAAGCCAAAGGTATCGCAGTCGATGCGGTGACCCCTGACGAGGACGAGGAGCTGCATGAGCTGCTAAAACCCGGAGCCGATCCGAAATCAGCAGCGGCTGACTTTACTCCGTTGAATCCTCCGAAGCTCCGGGTAAAAAAACAGCCGGATCCGGAAGAGATGGCGCAAGCGGTTCGTCGAATGTCTGATGAATAAGGGTGGTGACAGTCCGTCATGATCAGCCAAAAATCCCACTTAGCCAATATGGACGTATGGGTGCAATGGAGAGAAAATAAGATATTGGAAGCAAAAAAGGCACTGATCGAAACGTACTTGCCGCTTGTGGACTATGTGTCCAGCCGTCTCTCCATCGGCCTGCCCAAAAATGTGTCCAAAGAAGATTTGTCCAGCTTCGGCGTGATGGGACTTATCGATGCTATAGAAAAATTTGATTATCAGCGTGGATTGCAGTTTGAAACTTATGCTTCATGGCGAATCCGCGGCGCTATCATCGATGGCCTCCGTCAAGGAGATTGGGTTCCCCGTTCGGTGCGCGAGAAAGCCAAAAAGATTGAAGAAGCTTACCAGGTGCTCGAACAGCGCTATTTACGTTCCGTTTCGGATACCGAAATGAGCGACTATTTGGGAGTTAGCGAGAACGATTTTCAACAAATGGTGCAGGACGTTGCCGTTTCTACCGTTTGTTCCATTGATGATCCCATTAGAGAAGAGGATTCGGAGACGAGACTTTCTTTATTGATCGATGAGAAGGCCAAAAACCCTGAATTCAAAGTAAACGAGGTTTATATAAAGGAAACGTTGGCAAAAGCGATAGAGCGGTTGACGGAAAAGGAAAGAACCGTGGTTTCGCTTTTCTATTATGAAGAATTGTCTTTAAGCGAGATTGCCGAGGTCATGAGCCTTTCCCCCTCGCGAATTTCCCAGCTGCATTCCAAAGCGATTCAGCGCTTGAAGGGCGCTTTGAGCCGGCACAAGACCCATTTGTTATACGATTAACCAATGGAAGGCGGAGTAACGATGAGTGATTCGGAGTTGCCGATCAGTTTTTACTTGGATATCTCCTTGTCAGACGATAAATTGTCCGCATATTTACAGTTTACGAATTGTGACCAATCCTTTCAGATTTCGCGTGAAGCGCTGGAGGAATTTTTAAAATCTCACCATATCGTGTTCGGAATCGATGAGGAGAAGCTGACTGCCATCGCCAAGAATCCCGCAGCCTTTTTCAATTCCAGGACGCTGATTGCCCAAGGCCACCCTCCGATTGACGGTCAGGACGGGCATATCCACATGTTGTACAATTTGGATGACAAATTGAAAAAACCGGCGGAGCTTGACGACGGCAAAGTGGATTACAAGGAAGTGACGTCGATCCATAATGTACGCAAAGGCCAGTTGATCGCTCAAAAGGTTCCTGCCATTCCAGGCACGCCGGGAAAAGCGGTTACAGGTGAAACCTTGTTTGCCAAAGACGGCAAAGAAGCCAGATTCAAAATCGGCAAAAACGTTGTTGTGGATCCGGAGCAAACAGCCATGTACGCGGCCATCGACGGTATGGTGACGAAAACGGACCGGGATAAGATCAACGTATTTCCGATTTTTGAAGTGAACGGGGACGTGGACTATAACATAGGCAATATTGACTTTGTCGGGGCAGTTGTCATCCGCGGCAGTGTGCTCCCGGGCTTTCGGATCAAAGCAGCCGGCGATATCCGGATCACCGGAAGCGTGGACGGAGCCGATCTGGAAGCAGAAGGCTCCATCGAAATTACCGCCGGCATTCTTGGACATTACAAAAGTGTCATTCGGGCAGGCAATCGGGTGAAAAGCTCCTTTATTCAAGACGCCACGGTGGAAGCGGGAGAGGAAGTTCTCGTCAGTCAAAGCATTATGCATTCGCAAATCCGCGCGGGCAAGCGGGTGGTTTGCAAAGGCACGAAAGGGCTCATTGTCGGCGGAATGATTCAGGCGGGAGAGTGGGTCGCTGCCCGCACCATCGGAAACTCCATGTCAACGACGACAGTCATTGAGGTAGGGGTGCTTCCTGAGCTTCGCAATGAGCTGCAGCAGCTTCGCGCCCATCTTAGAACCATGAGCGAGAATATGGAAAAAACGGAGAAAGCACTTACTTTGCTGGATCAGCTGGCTGCCGCCGGGCAGCTTGGGCCGGATAAAGTGTCCATGCGCATCAAGCTGAACCACAACAAAAAGCAGACCGCCGAAGAGATGGCCGCAGCCAAAAATCGGATCTTCGAAATCGAGAAGTCGCTGGAGGATTCGGAAAAAGCCAAGGTGGAAGTCATTTCAACGATCTACAGCGGAGCGAAAATCGTGATCGGGCGATATACGAAATTCGTTAAAGACACATCGCATCGGGTGAAATTTCAATTGCTCGACGGAGATATTGCCATGCTTCCAATCGTTTAACGGCTGATCATGTAAGCCCCGGCTTAAAGGAGGGTACCTGAAATGAGCCTAAAATCCATTGAGATGCAGTTCGCTCTTCATAAGAATGATGAAGCCGGACTAAAGCAGCATCAACTGATGAACAAGCCTGTTCAGGATCAGACGGTGCTCTCAAATGAAGCTGAGAAACATACGTTGAAAGAGCGACAAGTCGCTGCCAAAGCGGAGGAGACCAACGGCTCCACCGTGAAGGACGATGGGCCAAAGCGGCAGCACGGGCAAGAAAAACGCCGTAGGGACGGCAAGTTTGCCGGTCAGAGCGGCGCCAGGCCTGAGCCCCGGAGAGACCATCCGTTCAAAGGACAGCATATCGATTTGTCGCTTTAACCCTTGTGTGAAAAAGGTGAATGCAGTGAACCAACCTTGGATTTATATTGTGCTTGTCGGTCTCGTGCTGATCGTGTATGCCAGAATGGTTCCGAGAAGCTCGGGAAACCAAGGAAGCAAATCGCAGAGCGGCAGCATGCTCAGTGAAATGGAAGAAACAATGGACCATTTTGCCGCCGAGCTTGACGAACAGAACAAAGCGTTAATTCAGATGGTTGCCGAAACGAAGAAGGAATACGAGCTGCATTCGGCTAAGCTCGTTTACCGCATAGAAACACTCGAAAAGCAAGGGAGCCAGCTTCAGCAGGAGATCAGCCGGATAGGGTATGTTTGCGAGCAGCTTCAAGCGCGGCTGTCTGACCAAACGCGAAGCGATGCGGGAAACTCTGGTGAAACCGCCGGTTCGGTTGAACCCGAACGGCATGCCGAAGCGGCGAATGCGGCGAGCCCTCCTGAGCCGGTCACGCAGGAGCCGCCTGCCGTATCGTTCGTTTCGGATATGAAGGAACGGTACAGTGAGTTGTTCGCATTGTATCAACAGGGCAAATCGACCGATTATATTGCGAAGAAGCTCGGTAAGAACAAAGGAGAAATCAACCTGATTCTGCAACTGGCCAAACAGGAGGAGCTGTCCGATGGCTAACAATAAATCGATGCTTACCGGACTCGGCGCCGGAATGATTTTGGGTGCGGTGCTTCTCCAATTGATGAATGCGTCTTCCTCAACGGCAGTGTCCGGTCCCGATCTGGAAGAAATGAATCCGGCGCAGCTGAAGGAAGCCGCGTCCGTATATTTTCAGGTGTATGACAAAGATCAGAAGCTGTATGATCAGACCCAACTCGATGCATTGGTCCTGCAAAAACTGCAGCAGGAAAAGGAAAAACTGGCGGCCGAACAGCAGTCTGCGGCTTCCGCACCGGTCAAAGAAACCTACATTTATATCTCCGGCGGCCTGACAGCGGGCCATGTGGCGGATATGCTGCTGGCGAGCGGTATCATTACGGACAGAAAAGCGTTCGCGGACGAGATGCGCCGCAAGCGGTTAAATGATAAAATCGTTACCGGGATTCATGTATTCAAGAGCCCGATGGAGCTTTCCGAAGTAATTACGAAGCTGACGACACGTTAGGATCGGAACCGGCTGACCGGGTCCGATTTTGTCGTTATTAGGTTTAAAATCGCGGGTGTTGCATACCAATGTCAGTTATGGTATATTAGTTGTCGGTGTTAAAATCCACACGCTGATTAATTCCGGCAAGGGTGCTCTGAGGGCAATCGCAACAGCTATTACATAACATGATGGTTGGTGTGTCAATGGAGTTTTGTCGCGAAGATGAGATTGGCGGAGGAAACCAAAAAACCAAAACCAGAGGAGGTGCGTGAGGATGGCAGTAATCTCCATGAAACAGCTGCTTGAAGCTGGGGTGCACTTCGGTCATCAAACCCGTCGTTGGAACCCGAAAATGGATCGATACATCTTCACCGAAAGAAACGGAATTTATATCATTGACCTGCAAAAAACGGTCAAAAAAGTTGAGGAAGCTTATAACTTCGTCAAATCCATTGCTGAAGAGAACGGTACAATCTTGTTCGTAGGAACGAAGAAGCAAGCGCAAGATTCCGTTAAGGAAGAAGCGGAACGTTGCGGAATGTACTACATTAACCAACGTTGGCTCGGCGGAACGCTGACGAACTTCAAAACGATCGAAAACCGGATCAACCGTCTTCATGAACTGGAAAGATGGGAAGAGGACGGCACATTCGATGTGCTTCCTAAGAAAGAAGTAATTATCCTGCGTAAAGAAAAAGATCGCCTTGAGAAATTCCTGGGCGGTATCAAGCATATGAAAGGTTTGCCGAGCGCTCTGTTCGTCATCGACCCTCGTAAAGAGCGGATTGCCGTTGCCGAAGCTCGCAAGCTGGGTATTCCGATCGTCGGTATTGTCGATACAAACTGCGATCCGGACGAAATTGACTATGTCATTCCGGGTAACGATGATGCTATTCGTGCGGTAAAGCTGCTGACAGCCAAAATCGCTGACGCAGTCATCGAAGCGCATCAAGGCGAACAAACGACAGCCTAATGGATTGAATACATGAAAGGGTGGTTTGAAGGTGCAAAATCCTTTCACCGCCCTTTTTTTAGGGTTACATATTGAACTCGAGGAGGCCAAACTTATGGCAGTTAATGCGGCAGCAGTAAAAGAATTGCGCGAAAAAACCGGAGCGGGTATGCTCGATTGCAAAAAAGCATTAGAGGAAGCAAACGGAGATTTGACGAAAGCGGCTGAGATCCTTCGTGAGAAAGGCTTGTCTGCAGCAGCAAACAAGGCTGGCCGGATTGCAACGGAAGGTGTTGTGGAATCCTATATTCATGCCGGCGGAAGAATTGGCGTACTGGTTGAAATTAACTGCGAAACCGACTTCGTGGCCAAAACGGATTCTTTTAAAGAATTCGCCCGTGACATCGCAATGCAAATTGCAGCGGCGAATCCGAAATATGTTCGCCGTGAGGATGTTCCGCAGGAAGCTTTGGATAAAGAACGCGAAATCTTGAAAAACCAGGCTTTGAATGAAGGCAAACCCGCTAACATCGTTGAAAAAATGGTGGAAGGCCGCATGAGCAAATTCTTTGAAGAATTCTGCTTGCTGGAGCAGTCCTTCATTAAAGATCCGGACAAAACGATCAATGCTCTTCTGAACGAAAAAGTGGCCACCATCGGAGAGAATATTTCGATCCGCCGCTTTGTTCGTTATGAGCTCGGAGAAGGCTTGGAGAAGAAGCAGGAAAACTTTGCGGAAGAAGTTATGTCGCAAGTAAAACGTTGATCGAAGTGAATAGGCAAGGAAATGTGGGAACACTTGGTGTTCCTTCTTTTTTAACAGGAGAGGGAATGCGGTCTGATTGAAACGGAGGGTTGTTGTTTGGAACATCCGATATATAAAAGAGTGGTTTTGAAACTTAGCGGTGAAGCTTTGGCAGGACAGCAGGGATACGGCATCGACGCTGAAGTGATTTCATCCATCGCCCAGCAGGTGAAGGAAGTTGTGGACCTGCAAGTCGAGGTTGCCATTGTCGTCGGGGGAGGAAACATTTGGCGCGGAATTGCCGGCAGCGCGAGAGGCATCGACCGTGCTACCGCAGATTATATGGGCATGCTTGCGACCGTGATGAATGCGCTGGCGCTTCAGGATGCTCTGGAGACGATCGGAGTGCCTACCCGCGTTCAATCATCGATAACGATGCAGCAGGTTGCCGAGCCTTATATCCGCCGGAGAGCAATGCGTCATTTGGAAAAAGGAAGAGTGGTTATTTTCGCGGCAGGCACAGGAAATCCGTACTTCTCCACCGATACGACAGCTGCGCTCAGAGCGGCTGAGATCGAGGCAGAGGTTATCCTGATGGCGAAAAACAAAGTCGATGGCGTTTATTCCGCGGACCCGTTCAAACATGCGGATGCTCAAAAGTTCGAAACGCTCACTTATCTTGAAGTGCTCAACAAAAATTTGGGTGTAATGGATTCAACCGCATCCTCCTTATGTATGGACAACAACATACCGTTGATCGTTTTCTCGATTACGGAAAGCGGCAATATCAAGCGAGTGGTACTCGGTGAAAAAATCGGTACGATAGTAAAAGGGAGTGTATAACGATGCCTCAATCGATAAAGAAAAATGCGGAAAACCGTATGGAAAAAGCGATTGGTGCGCTGAAGAAGGAGCTGGCTTCGCTTCGTGCGGGGCGCGCAACACCGGCACTGCTCGATCGTGTGCAGGTAGAGTACTACGGTACGATGACCCCGGTGAACCAACTGGCCAATATTAACACGCCGGACTCCCGGACGCTGATGATCCAGCCTTGGGATAAAAGCTCTGTGTCCGCTATTGAGAAAGCGATCATGAAATCGGATCTTGGCCTTACACCTACCAATGACGGCAGCTCCATTCGTATCGTCATTCCGGCATTGACGGAAGAGCGCCGTACAGAGCTGGTTAAAATGACGAAGAAGTACGGCGAGGAGGCCAAAGTCGCCATCCGCAATATTCGCCGCGATGCCAATGACGATATCAAGAAGTTGGAAAAGACGGGGATTTCCGAAGACGAATCCCGTCGCCATCAAGACGATATTCAGAAATTTACGGATAAGTATATTGCCGAAGTCGACAAAGTGCTCGCAGCTAAAGAGAAGGAAATTATGGAAGTATAATTGGTGAAGACCCCCTTGTTTGAGGGGGCTTTTAGTCTTTCCTGATGGGGGATTAGCATGATACCTTTCAAGAAATGGTTTGGAAGCAAACCGGAGGGTGAGGAGCTCGCCCGGCAGCTCGATGCAGATAATATTCCAAATCATGTGGCTGTGATTATGGACGGTAATGGCCGCTGGGCGCAAAAGCGCGGACTGCCGCGGGTTGCCGGACACCATTCCGGGATGAAAAACGTGAAGAGAATCACGATGGCGGCGGACAGCATCGGTGTGCAGGTGCTTACGATGTATGCCTTTTCCACGGAAAACTGGAAGCGGCCGAAAGAGGAAGTCGACTATTTAATGAAACTTCCGCTTGAATTTTTCCCCAAGGAAATCGACGAACTCATAGCCAACAACGTCCAAATCCGTATGACCGGCTGGCAAGAGGGCCTTCCGGATCATACGCTTAAAGCCATTGAAGACGCGATCGATCAGACGAAGCGGAATACAGGTCTTATTTTAAATTTTGCACTGAACTACGGCAGCCGCAAAGAGATGCTTCGGGGCATCCAACAGCTTGTACAAGATGCGAAAGAGAACAAAGTACATCCGGACGGAATCGATGAAACCTTGTTTTCCAAATATTTGCTGACCGATCCGCTTCCGGACCCCGATTTGTTAATTCGCACGAGTGGGGAGAAACGCATCAGTAATTTCATGCTGTGGCAGCTCGCATACTCGGAGCTGTGGTTTACGGATCTTTGCTGGCCTGATTTTACGGAGCGGCATTTCTTCGAAGCTATACAAGAGTACCAGCGCCGGGCCAGAAGATACGGTGGGTTGTAGTTCTATGGAGGAATGGAATTGAAGCAGAGAATCGTTACAGGGATCGTCGCAGGGATCGGGTTTTTCATCATGCTTTATTTGGGCGGTTATTGGTTTGCCGGGCTTCTTTTGATATTGTCGATGATCGGTTACGATGAGTTTCTGCGGATGAACGGACTGAAGGGAAACAAAGCCATTGTCATCATCGGCTATTTAGGGGTGTTTTGCCTTACCCTGCAGTGGCAGCATACCGGAGTTACGCTGAGTCAACTGGTCTGGTTGTTCATGTTTCTTTTTATGGCCGCAACGGTCATTTCCAAAAATAAAACAACGATAGATCAGATTGCGATGGCCTTCATCGGCATGGTGTATATCGGTTTCGGATTTCATTACATGATTGCGACAAGAGACCTGACCGAAAACGGGTTGTATTGGACGCTGCTTGTATTCCTTTGCATTTGGTCAACGGATTCCGGCGCCTATTTTGTTGGATCAAAGTTTGGGAAAACACCGCTTTGGCCGGCGATCAGCCCCAAAAAATCAGTGGAAGGCGCCATTGGCGGAGTGGTGATTTCGATCCTTGTTGCGTTGATCTTCGCCTCGTTTCAACCCGAGCTTCTCGATTATGCTCGCGCGGCTTGGATTGGACTGATGATTGCTGTCGTTGGCCAAATGGGGGATTTAATGCAGTCCGCTTACAAACGGGTAAAAGGCATTAAAGATACGGGTGCGATTCTTCCGGGTCACGGCGGCGTGCTGGACCGGACGGATAGCTGGTTGATTGTTTTTCCGTTTCTTCACCTGCTGTCATGGATCCCTCACGTATAATATAGCCGGAGGTAAACAATTGTGAAAAAAATCAGCATTCTGGGCTCCACCGGCTCTATCGGCACGCAAACGCTGGATGTCATTTCCCATTATCCTGAGCAGTATACGGTGGAGGGCTTGTCCGGAGGACATAACATTAAGCTGCTGGCGGAACAAATCCGGCAGTTTCGTCCGCGCAAGGCTTCGGTAGCGACAAAGGAGCTGGCAGAGCAGTTATCACTGGAAATCCCCTCGGATGTAAAGGTATATTACGGAGAAGAGGGGCTCATCGAGATCGCGGCAGGTACGGATGCCGAGTTTGTCGTCACGGCGGTTGTGGGTAGCCAAGGCTTGGCGCCGACTATCGCGGCTATAGAAGCAGGGAAACAAATCGGACTGGCCAATAAAGAAACCTTGGTCAGTGCCGGTCATCTCGTAACCGGGCTTGCGAATCGGCGGGGCGTTCGCCTTTTGCCGATCGATAGCGAGCATTCCGCTATTTTCCAATGTTTGCAGGGTGAGCGCCAAGAACAAATACATACGATTACGCTGACCGCTTCCGGCGGAAGCTTCCGGGACCGTACTCGTGACGAGCTTAAGCATGTTACGGTTGAGGATGCATTGAAGCATCCGAATTGGGCCATGGGCGCCAAAATTACGATCGATTCGGCGACCATGGTCAACAAGGGTTTGGAAGTGATTGAAGCTCATTGGCTCTTTGACTTGTCTTACGACCAGATCGAAGTGCTGATTCATCCGGAGAGCATCATTCATTCCTTTGTCGAGTTTAAAGATTACAGCGTCATCGCACAGATGGGGCTGCCCGACATGCGGGTGCCGATTCAATATGCGTTGACGTATCCGAACCGGATGAAAACACCTGCCGGGCGGCTGCGGTTGAAAGATATAGGCAGACTGCATTTTCGCGAGATGGATTTCTCGCGGTATCCGTGCCTGCGAATGGCTTTTGAAAGCGGCAGAATCGGCGGATCTATGCCGACGGTGTATAATGCAGCCAATGAAGTGGCGGTGGAACGGTTCTTAAAAGGAGAGATTTCCTTTTTGGACATCGAGCGCGTCATTGAACAAGTGATGGCCGAACACGAACCGGTCGCATTCCCCGACTTGCCTGCGATCTTCGAGATCGACAAATGGGCAAGGCTGGCCGCGCGGAACGTCATGCCACAGCTATAATGGCAGCCTGAAGCAGCAAGCATTTTTCCGGTAAACCGGTCATAGGTTCATATCACGGGGCGGCTTGTATTCCTTTCATCATTAATGTTAATCTTAAGATAAGGAAACGCCTTTTACGTAACTATCGATGTGAACATTCGTGCTTAAGGAGGCCGTAAAAGTATTGGCGACGCTGCAGAATATATTTCAAATTGTGCTCTTGTTTTTTGTTCTCGTATCGATTCATGAGTGGGGACATTTTTATTTTGCTAAACGTGCAGGCATTTTGGTCAGAGAGTTTGCCATTGGATTTGGACCGAAGCTGCTGTCCTTCAAACAGGATGAAACCCGATATACACTGCGTCTTCTTCCGATCGGCGGTTTTGTAAGAATGGCCGGAGAAGATCCGGAAATCGTTCAAATCAATCCGGGACAACGCATCGCCGTTAAGCTGACCGACGATCAAGTTACCCACATTTATTTAAACGACTTTGACAGTCGTACAGGCAGCTTGGAAGGTGTGGTTGAACAGATCGATTTGGAGAAAAAGTTGTTTGTCCGCCTGGACGTCGACGGCGACATCCAACGGTTTTCCGTCCATCCCAAAGCGATGATGATCAGCAAAGACAAGGAAATTCAAATCGCTCCCTGGGACCGCCAATTTGGCAGCAAAACGGTAGGCCAGAGGGCTCTATCGATATTTGCCGGCCCTTTGATGAACTTTATTTTGGCGTTCATTCTGTTCGTGACCGTTGTGTTTATTGCCGGCGTGCCGCATAAAGTGAAAATTGCCGGTACGGTGCCGGGTTCCGCCGCTCAGCTTGCGGGGCTTCAATCCGGGGATTTGATTTTGAACGTAAACGGAGTGGACATCGGAGCGGATCGAAACAAGCTGACCTCCCTTATTCAAAGCTCCGTCAATAAACCCATGGATTGGACGATTGAACGTAACGGGGAGATCATCAGGAAGAATGTGACGCCGGCTGTCGACCAGGACGGGGTGATTCGCGTCGGCGTTACGCTCGTTGCCGAGACGAGACCGGCTACCGTAATGGAAGGACTGAAAAGCGGCTGGAACAGCCTTTCTTCCGCTACCATGCTGATATTGGATGGATTCGGCAAGCTCGCGACACTGCAGTTTAAACTTGACGATTTGGGAGGACCTGTGAGGATCGTCGAGTTTACAAGCGAGCAGGCCAGCGCAGGATGGGCGCAGTATATTTCGTGGACTGCCATTATGAGTCTGTATTTGGGGCTTTTCAATCTTCTGCCGATTCCGGCTTTGGACGGAAGCCGCCTAGTCTTTTTGGGACTTGAAGCGGTGCGGGGCAAACCGGTCGATCCCAGCCGTGAGAGCATGGTCCATTTTGTCGGCTTCGCCATGCTGATGCTGCTTATGATTGCCGTAACGTATAACGATATTTTGCGTTTGATGAACGGGTAAGAACTGCCTTCTGTAGGGGGAGAATCAGAGTGATGTCGAATTCAAAACAGGAAAAACAATTTGTAAAGGAAATCACGCCGCAAAGCGAAGATTTCTCGCGCTGGTACATTGACACGATCAAAAAAGCGGATCTGATGAGCTACTCTCCGGTCCGCGGCTGTATCGTGTTTAAACCGGACGGATATGAAATATGGGAGCATATACAGAAGGAACTGGATGCGCGGTTTAAAGAAACCGGACACCGCAACGCCTATTTTCCGATGTTTATCCCTGAGAGCTTTTTTCAGAAAGAAAAAGAACACGTCGAAGGCTTCAATCCGGAACTGCCTTGGGTAACCGAAGCGGGCGGAGAGAAGCTGGAGGAGCGGCTTGCCATTCGCCCGACGTCCGAAACCATGATCGGTCATATGTATTCCGAGTGGATTAACTCTTATCGGGACCTGCCGCTGCTCATTAACCAGTGGGCAAACGTTGTCCGGTGGGAGAAGCGTACCCAGCCGTTCCTGCGTACAAGCGAATTCCTGTGGCAGGAAGGCCATACGGCCCATGAGAATGAGGAGGACGCACGCAAAGAAACGATGCAGATGCTGGAGATTTACCGTGATTTTGTGGAAAATTTCCTTGCGATTCCTGTCATCATGGGACAAAAAACACCTTCCGAGAAGTTCGCCGGAGCCGTTGATACATATTCTATCGAAGCGATGATGAAGGACGGAAAAGCGGTACAAGCCGGAACCTCCCATTATATGGGCACGAACTTTGCCGTAGCGTTCGACATCAAATATTTGGATCGGGAAAACCAGCATCAATACTGCCACACCACTTCATGGGGCGTCAGCACCCGGTTAATCGGGGCCCTGATTATGGTCCATGGAGATGACCGCGGGCTTGCATTGCCGCCGAAGGTGGCTCCGACGCAGGTGGTTATGATCCCGATTGGACCGCCCAAAACACGCGATCAGGTGGTCGGCCGGGTTAACGAGCTTTATGATCAGTTGAAGAAGGCCGGTGTGCGCGTGAAAGTGGATGACCGTCCGGACCAAAGCCCGGGTTGGAAATTCAATGAATACGAAATGCGCGGCGTTCCGGTTCGCGTCGAGCTCGGACCGCGCGATATGGAGAACGGTCAGGTGGTATTGGTTTCCCGGATTACCGGCGAGAAGCGCATCGTGGCCCAGGATCAATTTACGGAAGAAGTGCAAAAGCTGCTGACGGAAACGCAGCAGGAAATGTATGATCGGGCCAAGCGTTTCCGCGACGAGCATATGACAGAGGCGGACTCCGTGGACGAGCTGAAGTCGTTTCTCGAACAGAAACGGGGGTTCGCGCTATCGGGCTGGTGCGGATCGGAGACTTGCGAAGCGCACGTGAAGGAAGAGACAGGCGCTACAAGCCGCAATATCCCGTTTGAGCCGGGAACGAACAAAACCAAATGTCTTGTTTGCGGTTCGGATGCCAAGCATACCGTTGTATTCGGACGAGCGTACTAAAATACGAAACCAATTTAGGGGTTTGTCCATACAAGCCCCTTATTTTTTAAGAATACATCATCTGAAAGTTTCAACGGAGCCGGAGGATTCAATAATCGCAAGAAAAGAGCTGCAGTTAAACCACGAACGGTTCTTTAACGAAAGGGCTTTGATCAGGAGCTTTTCTTTAGATAGGAGGTCAAGATGAGCAGCAGCAGTACGGCGCATAAACGCGACAGGTTTGAGATGCTGATGCATCAGGCGGGCGTTCCGACAGATGTAGTTCAGTCTTTTTTTTCGGACGGGTATATTGATAAGGTAGAGACGAGTCGTAAAAATAAAGAATGGGTCTTCTTTATCGTGAAAAGCCAAATCGTCCCTTCTGACATCTATCGTTCCTTCTGCAAGATGATACGCGATAAATTTTCACATATTGCCGCGATACGTTTCGTGCTGCAGTACACGGCGGAGGTCAAACCGGAAGCGGTCGCGCATGAATATTGGAGCATGTTTATCGAGTGGGTGCAGCGGGAGGCGGCGTCCATCAACGGATGGATGACCAAGGCGCACATTGAAGTGAAGGATAACGTGCTGACGCTTCATCTGCTGGATTCCATCGGGCTTGAGCTGGCGAAGAAGAAAAATATCGGCGGCTTGATTCAGAACTATTTCAGCCAATTCTTCGGCGTTGATTTTCATGTGAAGTATGCCGTGAGCGGGTCACGGGAGCAAGAAATGGAGAAATTCGCGAAGCAGATCGCTCAGGAAGAAAAAGAGGTCGCAAGTGTCATCATGACGGCGGTGGAAGCGGAGAACGAAGCGGCATCGCAGTCAAATGAAGAACTCAAGCTGATGGTCGGCTATGACATCAAGGAACCGGCCGTACCGCTGCAAGAGGTACAGGACGAGGAAAAGAAAATTACGGTACAGGGAACCGTATTCGGCATGGAAGTCAAGGAGCTGAAAAACGGAAGCACTTTATATATGTTTAACATCACGGATTTTACCGATTCCATTATGGTGAAGGCATTCGCCAAAACGAAGGAAGACGTAAAAATCTACAACCTCATCACCAACGGCAAATGGCTGAAGCTGCGTGGACGGGTGGAGTACGACCGGTTTATGCAAACACCCGAGTTGGTCATGATTCCATCGGATATAAACGAAATCGTGGCTCCGCCGGATCGTATGGATGATGCCGAGGAGAAGCGCGTAGAGTTTCATTTACATACGACGATGAGTACGATGGACGGGATTACTCCTGTGGATCAGTATATTAAAACAGCGGCCAAATGGGGGCACAAGGCGATCGCCGTCACCGATCACAGCGGCGTTCAGAGTTTTCCCGAGGCTTATAAAGCTTCGAAGAAACACGGCATTAAGGTCATATACGGACTGGAGGCCAATGTGATTGACGATTCGGTCCAAGTGGTCATGAATGCGACCGACATCGCGATTGCCGACGCGGAGTACGTTATTTTCGACATCGAGACGACCGGTTTGTCCGTGACCAGCAACAAAATCATTGAAATCGCCGGCGTCAAAATGAAGGAAGGCAAGGAGATTGACCGTTTTGCTACATTCATCGATCCGCACGAACGGATTCCGTACAATATCCAGCAATTGACCAACATCACCGATGATATGGTAAAGGGCGCTCCGGAACTGGAGGATGTGCTTCCTAAATTCATCGAGTTTGTCGGGGATAGCGTTCTGGTCGCGCACAACGCCAGGTTCGATATCGGATTTATTCAGGCCAACTGCAAGCGGCTTGGCTTGCCGGAAGTGAGCAATCCGGTGCTGGACACGCTGGAGCTGGCGCGTTTATTGTTCCCGACGATGAAGAACCACCGTCTCAATACACTGGCGGATAAGTTCAAGGTGAGTCTGGACAACCATCACCGGGCGATCGACGATTCGATTGCGCTTGGCTTCGTGCTCTTCCATCTGTTAAAGGAAGCGGCGGACAGGGGATACACGCAGCTGGATAGGCTTAACGATCAGGTGGGCAAGAATCTGGCTACCCAACGGCCGTTCCACTGTTGTATTTATGCCAAGAACATGATAGGCAAAAAGAACCTGTTCACCCTGGTATCCTTATCGCATACGGAATATTTCCACCGGGTGGCGTGCATTCCCAAGAGTAAGCTGCAGGAAATGCGCGAGGGCCTGATCATCGCTTCCGGATGCGAAAAGGGCGAGTTTTTTGAAACGGTGCTCAATAAATCGTTGGAAGAAGCGGAGAACGTTGCAGCGTTCTACGATGTGCTGGAAATTCAACCGACCGGCATCAATATGCATTTGGTGGAAAAAGGCCTGGTTGGAAGCCCTGCACAGTTGGAGGATGCGAACCGTAAAATCATTGAGATCGGGCGCAAGCTCGGCAAACCGGTCATTGCAACCGGCAATGTGCACTACCTGCATCCGCGTGAAAAAATATCGCGCGACATTACGATTCACGGGATTACGGGCTTTAGTCCTTTGAAAGACATCCGCAAGCCGGACGTTCATTTCAGGACTACGAAGGAAATGCTGGCCGAATTCGAATATTTGGGTAAAGAGACGGCTTATGAGGTCGTTGTCAAAAACACCTCCGAGCTTGCCGACCAGTTCGAGGAGCTGGAGCTGTTCCCGACGAAGCTGTTCACACCGATCATCGAGGGTGCGGACGAAGAAATCCGCAACACTTGCTACGAAACCGCGCGGCAGATTTATGGGGATCCGCTTCCGGAAGTGGTGACGGCGCGGCTGGAGAAGGAATTGGTGCCGATCATCAAGTACGGCTTCTCGGCCAACTATTTGATATCCGAGCGGCTTGTGAAAAAATCCAACCAAGACGGCTATCTCGTCGGCTCCCGGGGGTCCGTCGGCTCCTCCGTCGTGGCTACGTTTCTGGGGATTTCCGAGGTCAACCCCCTGCCGCCTCATTATGTATGCAAATCGTGTAAACACAGCGAGTGGATTCTCGACGGTTCGATTCCGAGCGGCTTCGATCTTCCGGATAAAAATTGCCCGAATTGCGGCGAGAAGTTGAAAGGTGACGGTCAGGACATTCCGTTTGAAACGTTCCTTGGCTTTAAAGGGGATAAGGTCCCCGATATCGATCTGAACTTCTCCGGCGAATACCAGCCGCATGCTCACAACTACACGAAGGTGCTGTTTGGCGAGAAAAACGTATTCCGGGCCGGAACGATCGGTACGGTTGCCGAAAAGACGGCTTACGGATTCGTGAAAAAATATGAAGAGGAGCACGGCAAAAAGTGGCGCGGAGCGGAGCTGAACCGTTTGGCTATGGGTTGTACGGGGGTTAAGCGAAGCACAGGACAGCATCCCGGGGGGATCGTGGTCGTTCCGGATTATATCGATGTTAATGATATTACGCCGGTCCAGTACCCGGCCGACGACACAAGCGCGGAATGGAAGACGACGCATTTTGATTATCACGCGTTCGATGCCAATCTGCTCAAGCTTGATATACTGGGACACGATGATCCGACGATGATGCGGATGCTGCAGGATTTGACGGGGGTCGATCCGACAACGATCCCTATGAACGATCCGAAAGTCATGAGCATGTTCAACTCCGTAGAAGCGCTTGGCGTCACGCCGGAACAGATTCGGACACCCGTAGCGACGTACGGCGTTCCGGAGATGGGGACGAAGTTCGTGCGTCAGATGCTGGAAGAGGCGAAGCCCAGCAGCTTCGCGGATCTGCTGCAAATATCCGGGCTGTCTCATGGCACCGGAGTGTGGCTCGGCAACGCGCAAGAGCTGATAAGAAAAGGCATATGTACGATCAAAACGGTGATTGGCTGCCGCGACGATATCATGCTGTATTTGATTTATAAAGCGGGAATGGACGCGGGACTCGCCTTTAAAATTACCGAGAGCGTGCGTAAGGGTAAAGGGCTTACCGAAGAGTGGAAAGAAGAGATGAAGAAGCATAATGTCCCGCAGTGGTACATCGACTCCTGCGAGAAGATCGAGTACATGTTCCCGAAGGCGCACGCCTCTGCCTATGTCATTTCCGCCGTACGTACCGCTTACTTTAAGCTGTACCATCCGATTGCTTACTATGCGACCTACTTCTCCGTTCGGGCGACGGACTTTGAGATTGAGCTCCTGTGCCAGGGCTACGACGCGATTCTCCGCAGGCTGATCGAGATCGAGGAAAAGGGCTTTCAAGCCTCCCCGAAAGAAAAAAATATGATATCCATCCTTGAGATGGCGCTGGAGATGACTGCGCGCGGGTTTACATTCAAAAGCATCGATTTGTACAAATCGGACGCTACCAAGTTTCTGATTGACGGAGACTCCCTTATACCGCCGTTTTCGGCTGTTGGCGGAATCGGCGAGAATGCGGCCAAAAATATCGCAGCGGCCCGAAACGATGGTCCGTTCTTGTCTATCGAGGATTTCCAAACGCGCAGTAAAGCGTCGAAAACGATTGTAGAAATTTTGGCCGGCATGGGCTGCTTCCGAGGTTTGCCGGAGACAAACCAGCTTTCGCTGTTTTAAACGGAAGAGGTTGTCGTTTTCATCATTATTGCAAATTGAACGGCACTTATGGTATAATCTTCTACGGTAGTAATGTTATATCTCGTAACCAGAGAGTGGGGAAACCCACTCTTTACATTTTGTATAAGGCATTCAAGCGAGTGAATAGGAGGAAGCAGGTTGAGCACACACATCAAATCCACAGTGGAAGAGCTGGTCCGGCCTTTTTTGGACGAGAACGGATTTGAACTGATCGACATTGAATATGTCAAGGAAGGCGGCAACTGGTTTCTAAGGGTGTACGTCGACAAGGAAGGCGGCATCGACATTGACGACTGCGGGCGCATCAGCGAGTATTTGAGCGCAAGGCTGGACGAAAAGGACCCGATACCAAACGCCTATTTCCTTGAGGTGTCGTCCCCGGGAGCAGAGCGCCCCTTAAAGAAAACCCAGGATTATCACAAGGCGGTAGGGGAGCATGTTTTCGTTACGACTTATGAACCGGTTGACGGTTTAAAAGAGTTCGAGGGCAAGCTCCTGTCGTTCGACGAGCAGACGGTAGTGATTGAAGTCGGCAAGAAACAGCATGTTATACCTTTTGCGAAAGTGGCAAGCGCACGGCTTGCCATTGTGTTCTGATAAAGCATTGAATTGTCGTTAGTCACATTTCTCAATTATACGAGAGGGGGAACTCCGTTCAAATGAACATGGATTTTATTGAAGCGTTAAATGAAATTGAAAGAGAAAAGGGCATTTCCAAAGAAGTGCTCATCGATGCCATCGAGGCGGCTCTAATTTCCAGTTATAAGCGCAACTTCAATACAGCGCAGAACGTGCGCGTCGATATCAACCGCCATACGGGTCTGATTAAAGTTTATGCGCGCAAGACGGTTGTGGATGAAGTGCTCGACCCTCGCCTGGAGATTTCACTTCACGCCGCACGGGAGATAAATCAAAACTATCAATTAAACGATATCGTCGAAATCGAAGTGACGCCGCGGGATTTCGGGCGTATTGCGGCGCAGACCGCAAAGCAGGTCGTCACGCAGCGGATCCGTGAAGCGGAACGCGGTTTGATATATAACGCTTATGTGGACAAGGAAGAAGACATCGTCAACGGGATTGTACAGCGTCAGGACCAACGCAACCTGTACATTGATCTCGGCAAGATTGAGGCGGTGATGCCGCTTGGCGAGTTGATGCCTACGGACAAATTCAAACAGGGCGACCGTGTGAAAGCTTATATCACAAAAGTGGAAAATACGACCAAAGGTCCGCAAATTGTGCTGTCACGTACCCATCCGGGTCTGCTTAAACGTTTGTTCGAGCTGGAAGTTCCGGAAATTTTCCAAGGCGTGGTGGAAATCCGCTCGGTAGCGCGAGAAGCCGGGTACCGTTCCAAAATCGCCGTGCATTCCCGCAACGAGGAGGTTGATCCGGTCGGCTCCTGCGTAGGTCCCAAGGGCATGCGCGTACAAACGATCGTCAACGAACTGAAAGGCGAGAAGATCGACATTGTCCGCTGGATGGAAAACATTGAAGAATATGTGGCCAATGCCTTGAGCCCTTCCAAGGTTCTGGAGGTACAGGTGTTCGAAGCGGAAAAAATGGCACGAGTCATCGTTCCCGACTACCAGTTGTCTCTTGCTATCGGAATTAAAGGGCAGAACGCCCGGCTTGCCGCAAAGCTGACCGGTTGGAAGATCGATATCAAGAGCGAAACGCAAGCGGAGCAGGAGTATGGGCGTCCTAAAGCCAACTCCGAAGAAATGCATCAGGATTCGGTCAGCATCGACTAAATCAGGCGGGTCGGTGGATTAGCATACGGGAGGGAATGAAACGATGAAGCAGCGAAAAATACCTCTACGCAAATGCGTGGCCTGCCAGCAAATGATGCCAAAGAAAGAACTCATCCGAGTGGTAAAGACTCCCGACGGCGAGCTCCATATCGATCTGAAGGGAAAGAGAGCGGGGCGAGGAGCTTATTTGTGCGGAAAGCAGTCCTGCTTCAGGCTGGCCAAAAAGTCGCGTGCCTTGGACCGCGCACTGAAGACTGCGGTCCTTCCGGACATTTACGATGCGCTTGAACAGGATTTCATTAAGGTGGAAGACGAGTTTATTGCCGGAAAAGATGCGGTGGACGACGAAGATGAAGAATGATAAATTTTTTTCGAATTTGGGGCTGGCTATGAGGGCAGGAAAACTGGTCACCGGAGAAGATATGGTCATTGAAGCAATACGAGGCGGCCAGGCGAAGCTGGTGATCATAGCCGAAGACGCTTCCGAGGGTACATTCAAAAAAGTTAACGATAAATGCAGTTATTATGGGGTTCCTATTTATCAGTACGGCCGTCGGGATCAGCTGGGGGCAAGCATCGGTAAGGAAACGCGGGTCGTTATTGCGGTAACGGACGCGGGGTTTGCGCGCATGTTGAAGCAGTAGGAGAACGCACGGAGGTGGACTGTATTGACAAAACAAGACAACAATAAAGATAAAATTAGAGTGTATGAGTATGCGAAATCCTTGAACATGAGCAGTAAAGAGATTATTACGATTTTAAAACGACTGGGCAAGCCGGTGAACAATCATATGAGCGTAATGGAGAATGATGCGGTGGAAAGTGTGGAGAAATTTTTCAAAGATGTAAAGGCAAATGCAGCGGCAAAGAGAAATGATGGAGCGGCGGCCGCCAAATCGGCCGATAAACCGGCAGGACGACAGGAACCTAAGCAGCAGACGGTTGCAGTTCAATCCAAGCCGGAGCAAAGAAAGTCGGCGGCGCAAGTGCAATCGGCGGCAACCCGACCAAGCAACGCGCCTTCATCGGGCAGACCGCAAGGCCAAGGCGGCGGACAGTCAGGCAGACCGCAGGGCGGTCAAGGTCAAGGTCAAGGGGGGCCATCCTCCTCCAACAGACCGCAGGGCGACAGCAGACAAGGTCAGGGCCAGCATCGTCAAAGCGGTCAAGGAAACCAAGGCGGCGGACGCCCTCAAGGCGAACGCCGTGGCCCGGCGGGCTCCGGTCAAGGACAAGGTCAGGGAGGCGGCTTTAACCGCGGCGGCGGCCAAGGCGGCCGGGGTCCCGGGCAGCGTCCGCAAGGTCAGCAAGGCGGAGGTCAGCAGGGGCAAAGACCGGATGCCCGCAGAAACGGATTGGACCAGCGCGGAGGCAGTAATCGGACTCCCGGGTCTGGAGAGTCCCGATCGCTGGGGAGCGTGCTTCAGGTGGATGTCGACGATAATGTAGCAGCTAAAGGCGCAGCCAACAAGAAAACAAAACTGGGACAAAAACGTTTTGACGATTTTAAATCGGGCGGCAAAGGGCTTCAAAACCGCGGCAATCAAAAGAATCAAGGCAAGGGCGGTAGAAATCACTCCGAGCCTCCGAGGCCGAAGATCGACAATACGCCCAAGAAAATTATCGTTCGCGGTACCATGACGGTAGGCGAGTTGGCCAAGGCGCTTCACAAGGACGCTTCCGAGGTGATTAAGAAGCTATTGTTCCTGGGCGTGATGGCTACAATCAACCAGGAGCTTGATTTGGATGCGATTCAATTGCTGGCTTCCGATTACGGAGTCGAAGTGGAACTGAAGATTCCGGTTGAGGAAGACAAGTTCGAGCAGTTTGAAGAAATTGACGACGAAGCTGATCTGCTCGAGCGTCCGCCGGTCGTTACCATTATGGGTCACGTTGACCATGGTAAAACGACACTGCTGGATGCGATCCGCAAGACCAACGTCACGGAAGGCGAAGCCGGAGGCATCACTCAGCATATCGGTGCGTATCAAGTGGAAGCTCACGGCAAAAAAATCACGTTCCTGGACACTCCGGGCCACGAAGCATTTACGTCGATGCGTGCCCGCGGAGCTCAGGTGACGGATATTACGATTATCGTTGTAGCTGCGGATGACGGCGTCATGCCGCAAACCGTCGAGGCGATCAACCATGCCAAAGCGGCAAAAGTACCGATCATTGTCGCTGTCAACAAAATTGATAAGCCGGATGCTAATCCGGACCGCATCAAGCAGGAGCTGACGGAATACGAACTGGTACCTGAGGAGTGGGGCGGGGATACGATCTTCTGCAACATTTCCGCTAAACAGCGCATCGGTCTTGAGAACCTGCTCGATATGATTTTGCTTGTCGCCGAGGTTCAGGAATTAAAAGCCAATCCGAATAAACGGGCAAGAGGCACGGTCATCGAGGCAGAGCTGGATAAGGGTAAAGGACCGGTTGCCCGCATTCTGATTCAGCACGGTACGCTGAAGGTGGGCGACAGCTTCGTAGCCGGCGTTTGCTTTGGCCGCGTACGGGCGATGGTCAACGACAGGGGCCGTAAGCTTAAAGAAGCGGGACCTTCCACACCGGTTGAGATTACCGGCTTGACCGAAGTTCCGCAGGCCGGCGATCCATTCCTTGTCTTTGAAGACGAACGTAAGGCAAGAGCCATTGCCGAGAAGCGTGCGGTGACGCTTCGTCAATCCGAAATGGGGGCGAATGCCCGTGTAACGCTCGATGATTTGTATAAACAAATCAAAGAAGGCGAAATCAAGGATCTCAACGTCATCATTAAGGCGGACGTACAAGGTTCTGCCGAGGCGCTCAAAGGCTCGCTCGAAAAAATCGATGTTGAAGGCGCACGGGTTAAAATCATACACAGCGGCGTAGGCGCGGTTACGGAATCCGACGTTATTTTGGCATCGGCCTCCAATGCGATCATCATCGGATTTAACGTTCGTCCCGAGCCGCAGGCGAAGAATACGGCTGAGCAGGAAAAAGTCGATATTCGTATGCACAGCATTATTTACAAAGTGATGGAAGAAATTGAGCACGCTATGAAAGGGCTTCTTGATCCTGAATATAAAGAAGTGGTTATCGGCCATGCGGAAGTGCGCAATACCTTTAAAGTGTCCAAAGTCGGCGTGATCGCCGGTTGTATGGTGATCGACGGCAAAATTACACGCAATGCGGAAGTGCGCCTGGTTCGCGACGGCATTGTCGTCTACCAAGGAAAAATCGATTCACTCAAACGTTTCAAGGATGACGCCAAAGAGGTTGCTCAAGGATACGAATGTGGTATATCTCTAGACAAATTCAATGATATTAAAGAAGGAGATACGATTGAAGCCTTCGTAATGGAAACTGTAGAGAGGTGATCCGCATATGGCTAAAATTCGCGTGGGCAGAGTCGGAGAACAAATCAAAAAAGAGCTGAGCCAAATCATCCAGTCGGAGTTAAAAGACCCTCGGATCGGTTTTATTACGGTGACGGGCGTGGATGTAACGAATGATTTTTCTCAGGCGAAGGTCTTTTTGAGCGTTCTCGGCACCGATGAGCAGAAGGAAGAAACGTTGAAGGGACTGACCCGCAGCACCGGTTTTATCCGTTCGGAGCTCGGCAAGCGAATTCGGATGCGCAAGATACCGGAACTCCTGTTCAAATTCGATGAGTCGATTGATTACGGTTCTAAGATTCAAGGGCTTCTTCAGCAAATTAAACAGGAGAACCCGAATATATGACCGTCGGTTACGAAGCTCAGCTCCGATCAGCGGCTGAGTTTATCCGCAATAACGATGATTTCCTGGTGGTATCCCATGTCCAGCCTGACGGGGATGCCTCCGGTTCCACGTTCGCTATGGCATGGCTGCTGAAGTCCCTTAATAAAAAGGCCACGTTGATCAATGAGGGCCGGATTCCGGAGAAGTTCATGTACATGGCCGGCTCGTTTTCTGTCATACCTTACGAATTGGAACGTCCCGAACGGACGTTCAGGACGATTATTTCGGTTGATTGTGCTGATTTTGAGCGTATCGGCCAAGTACGGAGCTGCTTTGCCCCGCAATGGCAGCTCTTAAATATCGATCATCATGCGACAAACGATAACTTCGGGCAAGTCAATCTGGTCCGGGCCGATGCTGCAGCTACAGTCGAGGTGCTGTACGATCTGGCACTGGAGCTTGGCGTCGAGCTGACCCGTGAGCTGAGTATTTGCATTTATTCCGGTCTTCTTACCGATACGGGCGGCTTCCGTTACGCCAATACCACTCCCAAAGTGCTGCAAATTGCCGCCGACATGCTGGCGCGCGGCGTGCAAGGACACAAGCTCGCCGAAAGGCTGCTCGAAACGATGACTTACGGTCAGGTTTCGCTGCTCAAGCGGAGCTTGAGTACATTGTCTTTCGCCCATAATAATCGGGCGGCCTGGCTGTATGTGACACTGGACGATTTGTCGTCCACCGAAGCGACCTCTGAGGATATGGACGGGCTGGTGAACTATGCCCGTAATGTGGAGGGCGTGGAGGTCGGTATGCTGTTCAAGGAGAAGCAGCCCGGATCTGTAAAAGTAAGTCTGAGGTCAGCGGGCCAAGCGGATGTGGCTGCCATTGCCAAGCGGTTCGGGGGCGGCGGGCACGTTCGTGCCGCGGGCTGTACGATCAGCGGCAGTCTCGAGGAAGCGATTGAGCAAGTAGTCAAGGAAGTAGGGAAGGAGCTCTCATGACGCTCGAAGGCATTTTACCGATTTGGAAGCCGAAAGGCTTTACTTCTCATGATGTGGTGGCAAAGGTTCGCCGGATCATACGAATTAAACGAATCGGCCATACGGGCACACTGGATCCTCAAGTGACCGGCGTGCTGCCGCTTTGTATCGGGCGTGCGACCCGGTTGGTCGAGTACGTGCAGGAAATGCCCAAGGCATACGAAGCCGTACTCCGTCTGGGTCTTTGTACGGATACGCAAGATATGAGCGGACAAGTGCTTCAAAGATTGGAGAATCCTGGAGGAAGGGTGACTCCTCAGCAGGTGACCGAGACGATAGCACAGTTCGTTGGAACGATGGAACAAGTGCCGCCTATGTATTCCGCTGTGAAAGTGGAGGGCAAGCGCTTATACGAGTTGGCGCGGCAAGGCGTTGAAATCGAGCGCAAGGCACGCACCGTTACGATCTATAGTATAGAAGTGCTGAAAACGGATTGGTCGGGAGAATTTCCTGAAGTCCGGTTCCGCGTGAAATGTTCCAAGGGTACGTACATCCGGACGCTGTGCGCCGACATTGGTGCAGCGCTCGGAATCCCTGCGGTGATGGGAGAGTTGGTGCGAACGTCTTCGGGCAACATCGGTCCGGAGCAGTGCTTGACCTTGGAGCAGGTGGAAGAGCTTCACGAACGGGGGGCGCTGTCGGATAAGCTGATACCGATGGAACATGTGCTGAGCTGTTTGCCATCGGTCCGTTTGGATGATGAATCAGCCCGAAGAGCGCTGTCAGGACAAAAAATTCGTTTGGAGCCGGCTCATTGGCCGCAGACGGACAATTCACAAGCGGATTCCGGCAAACCTATTGCCGGATTCTCTGGCGAAGGCCGGTTGATCGGTATTTTTGAATGGGATCCGCGGCGCGGTCTTTTATTACCAAACAAAATCTTTTCTTGAAGATGGGCGGCAAAGCGTGCCCTATAAGAAATGTAGGTGAAATAAAATACGATGCATACGGTACAGCTAACGTTTCCGCTCCCTGAGGCGTGTGTTGCAGACTCCCGGGTGCTGGCTATCGGCGAATTTGACGGCGTACATCTCGGTCATCGGGAAGTGATCCGTCGTGCGGTCGAGCGTGGGGCCGAATTGCGCCTTCCGGCTGCCATTATGACGTTTCATCCGCATCCCCGTCAAGTGCTGGGGATAGATAAATACACTCAACTGCTGACACCGCTTGCTGCCAAAAAGGAGCAGCTTGAAGCACTTGGAGTTCATACGACGTACATCGTCGATTTTAACGAAACTTTGATGCGGGTATCCCCTGAGCAGTTTGTTGAACAAATGCTTATTCCTTTGAGGGTGAATACCGTATTTGTCGGGTTTGACTTTACCTTCGGCTTTAAGGGCGCGGGCACATCGGACACGCTTTGCAATCTCGCTGGAGGGCGCTTTGCCGTAGAGGTGGTACGTCCGTTTGAGCTTCGCGGAGAAAAGGTGAGCAGTACGCAAATCCGCAACCTGCTTCTAAGCGGCGACGTTCAAGAAGCCGGTCTTCTTTTGGGCCGCCCGTACAAGCTTCAAGGGAGAGTAGTTCACGGAGACGGCCGCGGCCGCACGATCGGGTTTCCCACGGCTAACATTGAGGTGTCGGAAGACTATGTGATTCCGGCCAATGGCGTGTATGCCGTTGTTGCAACCGTTCGGGGACGTAAAGTAGGCGGCGTTATGAATGTCGGAGTCAAGCCGACATTCGATACCGGCCTGCTGCAGCCGGTATTGGAAGCGCATTTGTTTGACTTCTCCGATATGGTTTATGGTGAGACCATAGAGGTGGAACTGCTCGGATTTATTCGACATGAAAGGAAATTTGGCTCCGTTCAGGAGCTGATTTCCCAAATCCGCCAGGATGCGGACCAAGCGCGTTTCATCGTAGCAGAACGCAGATCCATGCAAAACTTATAATATGATTTTACTTTTACAGATGGAATATGATATACTTTGTAACGTTGCCCGAGTGCATATCTCTGGGGATGACAAGCGGGACAATAGAGAAACCTTGGCGTGGAGAATCGAACACTCCAACGATCTCTGGGCCAAAGGAGATTAGATTATTTATGGAGGTGAATTGGAATGGCATTGACTCAAGAACGCAAGCAGGAATTAATCCAAACTCATAAGACGCATGAGAACGATACAGGATCTCCTGAAGTGCAAATCGCAATTCTTACGGAAAACATCGTCAATTTGACCAACCATCTGAAGACGCACAAGAAGGACCATCACTCTCGTCGCGGCTTGCTCAAGATGGTAGGCCAGCGCCGTAAGCTGCTGACGTACCTCAAAAACAAAGACGTTCAGCGTTACAGCGCCTTGATCGAAAAGCTCGGCTTGCGCCGTTAATTTACGGTCATAACAAAAGCAACCACGCTTGTCCTTTGTGCACGCCAGGCCTATGGCGATGGATGCATAGGCTTGCGGGGTTGCTTTTTTTCGGCTACTATTTTCGCAAAAGAAGGAAATACTAATCATTATGCAGAATGCATTATAGATAAACTCGATCCGGCCGCCGCGGTAATTTTCTCCGAAGACGGTCGCTAACACTACATAAGCGATTTCTCGTGTATATGTTTTTTCATGGAGCGAACGCAAATTTTTAGGAGGTTGTTTATGGAGAAGAAGGTGCAAATGGATCTCGGGGGGCGTCCGCTGATTCTTGAAACCGGACGTTTGGCCAAGCAGGCCAACGGAGCTGTTTTAGCCCGCTACGGTGAGACGGTCGTGCTTTGCACGGTTACGGCATCGGCTGAACCGAAAGATTTGGATTTTTTCCCGCTGACGGTAAACTATGAGGAACGGCTTTATTCTGTAGGGAAAATTCCGGGGGGATTCATCAAGCGGGAAGGACGTCCGAGCGAGAAAGCCATACTCGCCAGCCGTTTAACGGATCGTCCGATTCGGCCGTTGTTCCCGGAAGGCTTCCGTAACGATGTGCAGGTCGTAGCGATGGTCATGAGCGTGGATCAGGAATGCGCGCCGGAGATTACGGCGATGATCGGCGTATCCGCGGCGCTCAGCATTTCGGACGTGCCGTTTCACGGTCCGATCGGCGGTGTGATTGTCGGAAGGGTAGATGGACAGTTCGTCATCAATCCGACAGTGGAACAGGCCGAGAAAAGCGACATTCATCTGGTAGTGGCCGGGACCAAGGATGCCATTATGATGGTGGAAGCCGGTGCGGAAGAAGTTCCCGAGGAAGTGATGCTCGAAGCGATCATGTTCGGGCATGACGAAATCCGTAAAATCGTTGCCATACAAGAGCAATTTGCTGCAGAAGTCGGCAAACCGAAGATGGAAGTCAAGCTACATAGCGTGGACGCGGAAGTGAGCCAGGCGGTTCGCGAGTTTGCAACTGCCCGTCTGATCGAAGCGGTGAAGGTTCCAGAAAAGCACGCCAGACAAGATGCGATCGATGCGGTAAACAACGATGCAATAGAGCACTTTGCTGCGGTCTATGCAGAAACTCCGGAAAAGATGGCGGATGTGAAAGAAACGCTTTACGATATCGTAAAAGAAGAAGTGCGCCGTTTGATTACGCACGACAAGGTGCGTCCGGACGGACGCGGATTGGAAGAAATCCGCCCGATCGAGTGCGACATCAATCTGCTGCCTCGTACGCATGGATCAGGACTCTTCACCCGCGGCCAAACACAGGCGCTCAGCGTTTGTACGCTTGGGGCACTGGGCGATGTGCAAATTCTTGACGGGCTGGATTTGGAAGAATCGAAACGGTTTATGCATCATTACAACTTCCCTCCGTTCAGTGTGGGCGAGGCGAGGCCGTTGCGTCCTCCGGGTCGTCGTGAGATCGGTCACGGAGCGCTTGGCGAACGTGCGCTTGAGCCGATTATTCCTTCGGAATCCGAATTTCCTTATACCATTCGGCTTGTTTCGGAGGTATTGGAATCCAACGGTTCGACGTCGCAAGCAAGTATTTGCGCCAGTACACTGGCTTTGATGGACGCAGGCGTTCCGATCAAGGCGCCGGTGGCAGGTATTGCCATGGGACTGATTAAAGATGGAGATCACTTCTCCATTTTGACAGATATTCAAGGGATGGAAGACCACCTCGGCGATATGGACTTTAAAGTGGCCGGTACGGCCAAAGGCGTTACGGCACTGCAAATGGACATCAAAATTGACGGCATTGACCGGGCTATCTTGTCGCAGTCGCTGGAGCAGGCCAAGAAAGGCCGAATGTTCATCCTGAACAAAATGCTCGAGCGCATCGATCAGCCGAAATCCCAGTTGTCGCAATATGCGCCGAAAATTGTCACGATGCAGATCAATCCGGACAAAATCCGCGATGTCATTGGAGCAGGCGGTAAGATCATCAACAAAATCATTGAGGAAACCGGCGTGAAAATCGATATCGAGCAGGATGGCCGTGTGTACATTGCCTCGTCGAACGAGGAGATGAACGAGAAGGCTCGTCAAATCATCGAAGGCATCGTCCGCGAAGTCGTTGTAGGAGAAACCTATCTTGGCACGGTCAAGCGCATCGAGAAATTCGGCTGCTTTGTTGAAATTTTACCGGGCAAAGAAGGATTGGTGCACATCTCGCAGCTGTCTACCGAACGCGTTGGCAAGGTAGAGGATGTAGTGAAGATCGGTGACGCGATTACGGTTAAAGTCACTGAAATTGATGCCCAGGGCCGCGTGAATTTATCGCGCAAAGCGGTATTGACGGCACAAGTTCCGGCACAAAACTAAATCTCATAGTCTTAATAAAGCGGGAATGAAGAAAGAGTCAGAGCAGTCTGTCTCTTTTTTGTTTGGCCTGTTGGTTCTCCGGTTCTAACCTTGTCCCAAAAGGCATATGAATGGGACAAATGAGGAACGACAGGAGAATGCGAATGAAACGCTACCAGTTGTTGTTCACAGCAGCTTGCTTCGGTGCGGTGCTTGTCTTGGTGCAGCAATCGCCTCAAGTGGAACGATTTGTGCAGCATGCGATACAAAGCAGTGCCTCAACGAATCTGATCGGATCTCCTCTGGGCCAATTAGCCAGGCAGGTATGGCGAGAAGACCCGGATACCCGTAAAGCGAAGCTGCTCGAGCATATTCAAGCGGAGGCGAAGCGGCTGAACGTTGCACCGATTAACGCGAAGGTCGACCGGGTTTGGAAGGCGATACCCGGATATAACGGACTTGAAATCGATGTGGAGAAAACGTTGGAGCTTGCCGAGCGGGAGTCGTTTCCAGACCCGCCCAAGCTTCTTTTCAGGGAGGTTCCTCCTCAAGTCGGCTTGGAGCAGCTCGGGCCTCATCCGGTCTACAAGGGGAATCCGAATAAGCCGATGGCTGCTTTTATGATCAACGTCGCTTGGGGGGAAGAATATTTACCGGTCATCCTGGAGACGTTGAAGAAAGAAAATGTGCGCGCAACGTTCTTTTTTGACGGATCGTGGCTTCGTAAAAATATTCCCATGGCCCGGACCATCATGGAGCAGGGGCATGAGATGTCCAATCACGCGTATTCCCATAAGGATATGAGTAAATTAAGCCGGGCGCAGGCATTCGCCGAGATCAGTAAAACCGAAGAACTGTTAAAGCGGGAACTCGGTGTAGACAATAAGCTTTTTGCACCGCCTTCCGGGGATTTCAATCAGACTACGGTGGAGATCGCGCACAGCATGAAGTTGAGAACCATCCTTTGGACGCTCGATACCGTAGACTGGAAAAACCCTGAACCTTCCAGCATCGTCCGTAAAATTGAGACAAGAATAGAACCCGGCTCGCTTATTCTCATGCATCCGACCTCCTCCAGCAGTAAAGCGCTCCCGGGAATGATTCGCGCGATCAAATCCAAGGGGCTCCAGCTTGGCACCGTCAGTGAAGTCATTTCTCCGCAGCGGGTGCCCAAGGTGTCAAGCGTCTGTGAAAATGTCACCTTAACTCGCCTATAAAAATGTCACTTTTTTAGTTTGCCCAGCCACCGTCAGGTGGCTTGGATTACCGTTAATTTTGTGCTATTCTGAACTTGGTTTTTGTTCCGATACATCCTCCAAGGATGATCGGCGGCGGGTTTGCGGTGCTGCGCAGAACTCGCCTTTTTTGCTTGCTTCACCCGTTCTGGCTTTTCCGTCTCTTTCAGCGGAATTGCTTGACCTTTGTGCCAAACGAGCACTTCTC
>NZ_SGWF01000012.1:0-392282 GCF_013337105.1 Paenibacillus sp. JMULE4 | reverse complement strand
AAATAAAGATCAATACCACTGGCCCGAAGGTATTACCCGTGTGAAAAGCCAAGCCTATAACAAGCAGGCACAGCGTCATTGAGGACGAACCGACCAGCAGCAGTACTTTGCGCCCAACTTTGTCAATCAGCCACAAGGCCAGAATGGTGGAAAGAAAATTGATCAAACCGACCAGAATGGTCTGGATCAGCGAGGCATTCGTACCTGCGCCTGTTGCTTTGAAAATTTCGGGGGCATAATACATAATGGCGTTAATTCCTGTGATCTGCTGAAGAATAGCCAGCCCTACCCCTACAATCAAGGCGATCCGCAGCCCGGGATTAAACAGCTGCCGGATCGATCCGCTTTCCTGCTTGAACGATTCCTTGATATCCAATACTTCCTGTCTGGCCAAATCTTCGCCATGAATCCTCAGCAGAATCGGCAGCGCTTCTACCGGTCTTCCCTGCTTGATTAGCCATCTGGGGCTTTCAGGTACGAAGAAGAGCAGAACCAGGAACAGGAATCCGGGAATGGCGCCTACGCCGAACATCCACCGCCAAGCTGTGGAGATTTGCCAAGCTTCGTCTCCGGATCCGGCAATCCACAAATTCACGAAATACGTAAGAAAAATGCCGGTAACGATGGCCAGCTGGTTCAGTGCGACCAGACGTCCCCGGTATTTGGCGGGTGCAATTTCCGCATTATAGAGCGGACATAAGGTGGATGTAATACCGATGCCGATTCCGCCGATGATCCGGGCAACAATATAACCGGTGAAAGTTGCCGGGATAGCGGAGCCGATCGAGCCGATGATAAAAAGAATCGCTGCGAAGATCAGCACTTTTTTCCGGCCAAAGCTGTCGCTCAGCACACCGGAGGCTGCAGCTCCGACAATACAACCGATAATCAGACTGGAAACGGCCCAGCCGACCTGCAGATTGTTTAAGTGAAATTTTTGTTCCATAAAACCAATCGCACCGGATACCACAGCCGTATCGAATCCGAATAATAAACCACCCAAGGCGGCAACCATGGAAACAAGCGTTACAAACTTTATGCTCACTTGTTCATTCGGTTTGTTGATCGTCAATTCCAAGTTTCTTATCTCCCTTCCAACATTCCGTTTTTTATATATCCCTTGGTTTGACTTTGACCTTGTCTCTTGTTCAGAAACGAACTTCATTATATCATGGGGAGCTTTGGACTAAGGGAGAAATCACCTTCACTAATCTGTGGTCTTTCCGCATTTAATTTGCACGAGCCGCTTTTTTTCGTGATTTGATGAAAAACTAGCACATTCTTGTCCTGCAAACATAAAAAAATCCATGCGTAATAGACATGGACGTTAAGATGAAGCCTTATCTGGATTGGCCGCGATACTCGGTCGGCGTAACGCCGGTGATTTTTTGAAGACCCGGCTAAAATAGTTCGGGTCTTTATACCCTACCATAAAGCAGATTTCCTTAAGGCTCAAATGATCCGAAGCCATCAGCTCTTTGGCTTTAGCAATTCGCAAACCGGTGACAAAATCAATAAACGTTTCTCCAAACCGCTGTTTAAATATTTTGCTGAAATAATGGGGATTCAGATGGACGAAGTCCGCCACTTCTTCAAGGGATAGATCCTCGGTGTATTTTCCCTGTATATAGTTCTTGGCTCTTTCCAGAACGGTCAAGGTTTGCTGTTCGCGTTCTTCACGGATTCGCTGCAAAGCGGAAATGACGTAGGAGCGGTGAGGCGTTTCCATGGTTAAAGGCGACTTTTCCCGCTCGGAGATTCCATGGCCGCCTCCATGCTTCAACTCGTCAAAGTGGCATACCGTTCCGCCGTGTTCATAATAGGTAGATGCAAAAACCGCTTCAAAATAAGATTTGCGCAGTCCTTCCGCCCCGTTCCGGGCTGTTCCGATGCCGACTGAAACCGCCAAATCGAGCTGACGATCAGCCAAAGCACACAGCTTTTCTCCATACCGTTTCGTTTCCTCTTTCCATTGGTCATCCTGGATCCCGGGTGTTTTTCGCATGAAAATCGCCATATGACGGTCAATCAATGAGCTGACAATGCAGGTCGCTCCATGCGTCTTGGCGTAGCTGCGGATAATATCGTATATCTTCTTCTTGTCCAGAGTATAAACGTCCTCCGGAAAAGCGACCACGACCGCACAGCCTTGATCGAGAGGAAAGTCGAGCCAATCGGACAACTCCTCGACGCCCGTATCCAAAATTTGATCGACCATGAACATGAGCGCCAGCTCATTTTCTACCATCGGCAGCAGCTGCGATACTTTGTGCCTGAGTTCCAGTTCATCCGTTCGCTTGCGCTTCTCCAGCTCCAACTCCCCGACCAGCTGTTCGAGCGTTTTAACCACTTGTTCGCGCCGAACCGGTTTGACGAGGTATTCTTTGACGCCGAGCGAAAGCGCCTCTTTGGCATAAGCAAAATAATCATAGGCCGTGACCAGCACAAACTTCGTATCCGGAAGACGTTCCTTGATTTCCCGTATGGCCGCCAGCCCCTGGATACCGGGCATATTCACATCCATCATCACGATATGCGGACGATACTCCTCGGCCCGCTCTATAGCCATCCGGCCATTCTCGGCATGGATAACCTGGAATGTATCCGGCAGCATATGCTGAATGATCCATTCCAGTCCTTCCCGTTCCAAATCCTCGTCATCCGTGATCAATAGCCGATACATGTTTTGGGGTACCTTCCTTTCGATAGGGAATGATCATCGTCACCGTTGTTCCTTTTCCCGGCTCGCTATCAATGTCGACAAGCGCTTGCTGTCCGTAAAATAACTGCAGCCGTTTGAACACATTTCGGGTTCCGATGCCTGCAGAGTTCTTTTTATCGCTCTCCGCTTCCATCCGCAGTAATGCCTGTCTGACTTCCTCACTCATTCCGCTCCCGTTGTCAGATACCGTGATACGTATACCTTCCGGAGCACGCACAATGTGAAGACGGATGACGGCTCCTTTCTCCATGCCTCCAATCCCGTGTACGAACGCATTTTCTACAATGGGTTGAAGCGTCAGGGAGGGAATGGGCTCCTGCAGCACGGATTCGTCGATATCCATCTCGATGCGGATCCGGTCCCGAAAACGGGCCTTTTGAATCGTAATGTATTCCTTCACGTTTTCAAGCTCATCCTGAAGGGTGACCGGCTGATCGAGATTGCGCAAATTATAGCGCAGGAGATTCGACATGGAGATGATCAGATCACTTGTTTTTTCCGCACCTTCCAGCAGAGCCAGTTTGGAGAGCACGTTGAGCGAATTAAACAGAAAGTGGGGGTTTATCTGGCTTTGCAGCGCCTGCAGCTCTAATTCTTTGACCAACCGGTCTTTTTCCAGACTTTCTTTGTCTTTTTCGATCAACGTTTTCAGATCGGTCGACATTTGCTTAAAGGCATTCGATAATAATCCCAGTTCATCGCTCGAGCGAATTGGCGCAGGATCTACAGGCAGGTTTCCCTTGGACATCTGTTTGGCCATATCGACAAGGCGGCCGACAGGAACGGTAATGCTGCGGGAAATCCAGACCGCAAGCACGATGCTCAACAGCGTATTGATGACGAAGACGGCCGCGCCCAAACGGTTCATGAGCGCATTCTCATTTTGAATTTGCTTGTAGACCGGCTGATAGTAGCCGAGCTCCAAATCGACGAGACGCTGCGCCTCCTCACGGATAAAACCGGTCGTCTTCTCCGCCTCCCCGTAGTGGTCCAGCGCGGCGCGCGGCAACTGGGCTTCCGCTGCGGCGAGTGCGGCCTGCTCCTGCTCCAGAAGTGTGTCCAGCATATGCACGTAGCCCGTCAGTGTCGAAGCAGGGAGAGAGGGGCTTGTTTTTGCGAGAAAATCGGCGCGAATATGCTGCAGCTTGGTCCGCATTTGCCCCAGTTCGGCTCCGCTGCTTCCGCCGGGGTTGACCAGATAGCCGTATAGCAGCCTGAGCGTGTCCTCGGACGTCTGAGCGGATTGTTTATATAACAGGATGCGGTCCATCATTACATCGTAGCTTTGCCGCACGATTTTTCCGCTCTCAAACAAAAAGAATGTGACCGAATTGGCCAGCAGCACCAGCAATGGAATAAACACCAGCAATTTTTGTCGAATGGTCATCGGCAGCTTCCTCCGGCACCGTTACCGGCCGTATTCCGGTCGAGCACAGCGATCGCGGTATAATGCTGCCGTTGCAAATTATTTCCTTGGAAATAATCATTCAGCATCGATACGGCATGATATCCCATTTCATGAGGCTGCTGTACAATCGTCGACACAATCCTGCACTGCCGGATGCCTTCCTTTGTTTCCTCCAAATCGTCGAATGCGAAAATACTCACTCCCTGCGGACTGACACGTTCGACAGCTTCCATCATTCCCGGTCCGTCCAGCGCGCTGAAACCGACCAGATACCGGATTTGGGGATGACTCAGAAGCATTTCTTCCGTTTGTCCCGCCGCCTGGAGCCGGGAGATATTCGACGAGCGCACATCGACAATGGCAAGCTCCGGATAGCGGCTGATGACCGAGCGGAAGCCTTCGAGCCGCATCCGCTGATTGTCCGCCTCCGCTTTACCGAGCAGTACACCTATACTGCCCTGACCTCCCGCCGCTTGTACAACAAGCTCGCCCATTTTTTTACCTGCTTCCAGATTATCCGTGCCTACATAAGACAGTCTCCGACTTCCCGGTTCATCCGTATCCACGGTAATCACGGGAATTCCTTGGTTCATGGCCTTGTCAATCAGCGTCCGATAGTAAGGATCATTGATTCCCTGGATCAATACTGCGTCGGCTTTGGCGGCAATCGATTTCTCCAACAGCTTGATCTGCTCTGCCGGATTGATTCGGAACGGCCCCATATATTCGAGAGTCATTCCGTATGCCGCGGCCGCTTCCTTTGCTCCTTGCTCTACGGCCCGCCAGAACGGATTGTCCAGCTCTTGGGAGATTAACACGACATGCCGTGTGTCTATAACCACACCACCCGATTTTAAGGGCTGAACCAGCTCGCGGATGCGCAGCGCAGATAACAAAAAGCTCAAAAGCAGGCAGGCGAACAGGATAAAAAGAAGGAGAATTCCCAGATTCCATTTGCGATTCGACATTTGCAGCTCCTTTGGAACGTTCAGATATACGCTCATTATACAAAAACCTTGAAGCCAAACCAAAATGGCTTCGGCGGGACGAACCTTTTGTCTTATGAAGAATGGATTTGGAACCCATCCATGCTCAGAAGAGGCTTGGATCGTATTTTTTACTTTCTTTTTGGTAAATTAACGATAGGTTTACCCGAAAGTTACCGGGTCAGGTGAATCTGGTATAATGAAAGTATAGATTGAAGTGAAAAAGAGTGATCGGATGACCGGCTTCAGGAATAAATTAAGAAATGTAAGTTTAAGAAATAAACTTATTGCTGTTTTTTCATGCTTTATTGTGATTCCTTTTGTGATCATCGGCGGGACCTTGTCCTGGCTGTATGTGGATTCCAATCGGAGTATGATTTTGGACGCGGCAGTAGAAAATAACAAGCAAATTGTGAAAAATATGGACAGCTCTCTAAATCCATTATTACGGTTGGCGATGTATCCCGAGCATGATCCGAGCATCTTTCAAATTATGCGCAAGGATTATACCGCGTATCCTTATCCCCTGTATGAAAGGCAGAAGGATTTTGAAACGGTGGGCGGGATTATTAGAAACAGCATGCTGCTCTATACCGATTTGATTGAATCGGTTGTGATTTACCAAAGCAAAAATCATATCGTCATCGGCAGAAGCAACGACGATTACATGGATCATCATTATTTGGAGCATGAATTTTATCATGAACCGTTTGTACAAAACATTTTGCAGAACAAGGGACGATATGTTCCTGTCGGCATTCATCCCGAAAAATTGCTGTCTTTTCATGAAAAACCTGTTGTCTCGATCGGCCGGGCGATCATGGACCCTTATACGAAAGAAAATCTCGGGCTGATTCTGTTGAACATCGGGGTCGATCAACTGAAAACATTATGGAGTGACATTCAATTTACGGAGCATACCCGTTTCTACCTGATCGATGAAAATGAAAATGTAGTGTACAGCAAAAACAGCAGCGAGATAGGCAAACCTTCAGCCGATGTGCTGGGCCAGGATATGGCGGGCATCGGCGGAGAGGAACAAGAAACAAGAGAGAGCAAAGATCATTATTTAATTACTTCCACTTCCACCATCACCCCTTGGAAAGCCGTTACGCTGATTCCGAAGGATGAATTGTTTGGTTTTGTGGATATTATCGTAAGAACGATTGTTATTTCGTTGATCCTGCTGCTTGGATTGTCCATCGTTGCTTCGATTTATGTCGCTACGAGCATCACGAAGCCCCTTTCGGTTTTAAATGAGAAAATGAAGCTGGTCTCGCAGGGGAACCTGGACGTCGCCATCGACATTCAGCATGGGGAAGTAGGCAGAATCAGCATCACTATTGACCGCATGTTAAAGGAAATACGAAGGCTGATTCAGAGGATATATAAGGAAGAACAAGAAAAGCGGCAGCTTGAGCTTGTAGCGCTGCAATCGCAAATCCGGCCCCACTTTATGTACAACACCTTGAATGTTATCAAATGGATGGCCAAGATCCAGGGGGCAACCGGGATTGAAGAGGCGCTGACCGCGTTTTCCTCGGTGATTAAATTTACGGCCAAAACCGAGAGCGATTACGTCACCATCAGGGAGGAAGTCGAATTTATTCAAAACTACACGAAAATTCTGGACTTTCGTTATCTGAATAAATTTGAAGTTTTTTATGCCATCGATCCGAATGTACTTGAATACAAGACATTGAAGTTTCTTCTCCAGCCCTTGGTCGAAAATGCAATCTTTCACGGGTTCGATGAAATTCCGTATAAAGGGAAGCTGGAGATTCGAATCAATGAGGAAGCAGGCCGCATCATCATGCTCGTGACGGATAACGGAAGAGGGATGTCCAAGGCGGAGCAGCAGGAGCTTGAACAAGGAAGTGCGGCGGATCAGATGAATTCGATCGGCATCAAAAATATACGCAAAAGAATAGAGCTTCATTACGGGGAAGGCTATGGTTTATGGATCACAAGCGGGGAGAACAGCGGAACGACAGCAAAAATCGTGATTCCCGTCATTAAGAATGGAAAATCGGGTGAGTTTGAATGAGAGTCTTAATTGTGGATGATGAACCATTGGTCCGAATCGGACTTAAATCGGCCATCCGCTGGGAAGCGGGCGGAATGGAAATCGTGGGCGAAGCGGCTGACGGCGAAGAAGCCATGAAGCTGATTCTGGAACGAAAGCCGGATGCCATCATCCTGGATATCAAAATGCCGAAAAAAGACGGCCTTGAAGTGCTGGCTGAAATGAAAAAAATCGGAATTGAAGCCAAGGTGATCATCTTAAGCAGCTTTGATGACTTCACTTTGGTCAAAAAAGCCATGAAGCTGGGGGCATCGGATTATTTTCATAAGCCCGGTATGAATGAACTTGAAATCGAAAGCGCGCTGCAAAAAATAAAGGAGGAGATGGAAAGCGACCGGCATGCCGCAGATGACGTTCTAAACCACTCGCCTCATGCCAAAGACGTCATCCTTCGAGCATGGCTTCATGGGAATACAGAGGGGATCCGGCAAACGAGATTAAAGGAAGGCAACATGTATGTTCTATTGTTTAGCATCAAAAAGTATGCGCAGGTCATAAAACGATATACGAAAGATAATGCAGCTATACTGCCCAATACGATTTCGAATATTTTATCCGAGCTCCTGTCTAAAGAGAAAGAAGTGGAATTTGTACAGATCGAGGACAACTTGTTTGCCGTCTTCGTAAGCCATAGTGAAATCAAGAGCATGCAGGCCTCCTTTGCCCATGTGAACGATATCGTCTATCTGATCAGTTCTTCTCTGAAGCGGTTTGTGAATATCGATACGGTTTTTGGGGTTAGTGACATATTTCAAACTTATGAGGAGGGTAAACAAGCCGCTGCACAAGCCAAGCAGGCATTGGAACGGAAGTTTTATCATCCAAGTGACCCGCTGTTTTATTATCAAAATCGAAACGAAGAGATGGAAGCATCCCTTGAACAGGTCAATCATTATATTGTAGCCATGAAAAACGGGCTAAAGGAAGAGAAGTACGATGAATTCGCGCTTAATTTAGCGGAATGGGAGCAGTATCTGCAAAATAAAGAGTGTATGAACGAAAAGGATGTCCATAAAATTTATCAGGGCTTGCTGTTTATGATGGAGGACGGCGAGGAATATTTGGAGAATGGAAACCTATTGGAGGAAATTGAGGATTTTAATGAACTGTCATCTTACTATCACGCGCGGTTTAATGAAAAACTGGAGGCCCGGATCTCCCAAAAAAATAAAGAGTACAGCCCGCTGATCCGCAATATCATGCAGTATATCGAAACCCATTATAAAGAAAATATATCCCTGAAAAGCCTCGGTGATCATTTCCATGTCAGCGCCAATTATATAAGCAGACTATTTAAACAAGAAGTGAACAGAGGGCTGTTTGATTATATTAATGAAATCCGCATTGAGAAAGCCAAAGAGCTGTTAAAGGATTACCGGTACAAAATATATGAGGTGGCGGAGCTGGTCGGCTTCAACAGTCAGGTTCATTTTGCGATCGTCTTTCATAAATACGTGGGGATGGCTCCGAAAGAATACAGGAAAGAAAAGGTTTGATTTTATTAAAGAAAAGTAAAAAATAATAATAAAAAGCCATCCTCCTGACAATGAACTACAATTGAAAGTACATTTTGTTAAATTAATCATCATTTGATTAATTTTTTTTTGCCCCAATTTCGTTACCATCAAATTAGCATTAAGGATAAAACAATGATTTGGGGGAGTTGATATGATGAAAAGGCTTACGGGTATTATGCTGTTATCCTTCATATTGATCGCCGGTTTGGCGGCATGCGGCAGCGATGACAGCAGCAATCAAGCGGGAGATACTCCAAAGAAAACGACGATCACGATGGGATTTTGGGGAGCGGCCCAGGACCTGAAAGTATATCAGGATGCTGCGGCTTCCATCTCGGAAACCTATCCGAATATTGAGCTGAAAATTAAGCAGTATCCGAGCAGCGAGCAATTCTGGAACATCCTTCCCGGAGAAATTGCGGCCGGCGTAGCGCCGGATTTCATTAAAATCTCCAACGAAGGGGCCAATGAATATATCAGTAAAGATTTGTTCGCTTCATTGGATGAGCTGATTCCTGCCGCAGGCATCGATATGAATCGTTTCACGCCTGCTTCATTGGATATCTGGAAAAAAGACGGAAAACAATATGGCATTCCTAATATCAGTATGCCGGCCATGTTCTTTATTAACGAAGACCTGTGGAAAAAAGCAGGGCTTGGCGACTATCCGAAAACATGGGATGAAGTAGAAGCTGCCGCAAAAAAATTGAAGACCGACGATGTATATGGAATTACCATCAATCTGGACGCCTATCACATTACGAACTACGTGAAAAGCTACGGCGGCGATTGGGGCGGCGGAAAAACGATCAACTCCCCGGAAAACGTTCAAGCCTTGCAGAAGATCTTCGATATGTATAAAGAAGGCTTAGCCGTAACTCCGAAGTCGTTAGGTTACGGATGGGATGGAGAGGTCTTTGCTAACGGCAAAGCGGCCATGACTACAGGCGGTTATTGGTACAAAGGATATTTGAAAGACGCGAATCCGAATCTGAAATATGCAGCCGTGCCGGTACCGAAAGGAACGGTGGAGGGCAGCACCATGATCTCGGATGCCTATGTGGTGTTAAAAGATGCCAAAAACAAGGAAGCGGCCCTGCAAGCTGCCTACTATTTGACGAATGACAAGACGCAGACGGAATTTTTGAAGCTTGGGTTTAACCCGGCCATTCCAAGTCTTTCTGCTCAATATTTTGAAGAAAATCCGGAGTTCAAAGCGGTGGAGCCTGCTCTTGAGTACAGCACCGATTTCAATTATCCGACAGAAACCAAGAAATTCATTGACGAGCTGGTTAAACAGCTGGAGGGATCGATTCTGGGCGGAACGAATAAATCGCCAAAAGAGATCCTCGACAGCGTTCAGCAACAATTTAAATAGTCCATCCGTTCCCGTTTCCGTCCGAGAAACGGGAACACTTTTATAATCGGTTTTTTTAACCAAATTTTGAGAATTCAGGAGGGTCATGATGGCTTCCTATGAGAATAGAAGCGTAAGTATAGGGCGAAATCGCCCCCCCAAGCAGTCATGGTTTCGTACGATTGCCGATTCGGATATGGTTGTCGGCTGGCTGTTCAGCTTACCGTTCCTGGTTCTGTGGGGATGGTGGTTTTTATATCCATTCGTGCAGTCCTTCGTAAGAAGTTTTCAGGAGGTAAGCTTCACGGCTTTAGACAAAGCCAAATTTATCGGATTACAAAACTATATTCAAATTTTGAACGATCCTGAATTTTACCGGGCGGTACTTCACTCCCTGCAGATCGTTGTGATCGCCGTACCGGTTCAAACGCTGCTGGGATTGCTCATGGCGATTCTGGTGAACCAGAAAATCAAAGGAAAAGGCATTTTTAGAACGGTCTTTTTTATCCCTTATATCACCTCTCAAATTGCGATTACGACCGTGTTTATGATGCTGTTTAAAAAAGGGACCTTCGTTACCGAATTTTTCTCTCTGTTTGGCTTCGGGAATGTGACCTGGTTTGCCGATACGAACTATGCCCTTCTATTCGTCAGTATTCTGTTTATATTTCAACAATGCGGATTCAGTATGATCGTTTATTTGTCCGCGCTCCAGGAAGTTCCTAAAGATTTATATGAAGCGGGTCAAATGGACGGCGCATCCAAATGGGCTCAATTTCGTTATATTACGGTTCCTTATTTAAAGCCGATCACGTTTTTCGTCGTTTCCGTCGCTACCATTCTAGGCTTTCAAATCTACGACCAGATTGCCGCGATTTCCAGATATGGGGCGTTAGGCTCGCCTGCCGGAGCAACCAGTACGGTCGTTACTTATTTCTATCAGCATGGTATCCGTTATATGAACATCGGCTACGGAAGCGCCGCGGTTGTCTTGTTCTTCTTCATTATTATGATCATTACCTTCCTTCAGAAAAAATGGTTGGACGATAAGGGGTGACACTGGTGCAGATCAATAAAAAATTCACTTTGCTGGGCATTTATGCCGTCATTACGATCGTTGGATGCATGTTCATCCTGCCTTTCGCCTATACGTTGTACACCTCTTTCGTTCCGATGCAGTACGTGAATAAAATAACGGGAATTTCGAACTGGACGTTGGATAATTACAAATTATTTTTTACGAATGAGGCTTACAACGTGCCCAAATGGTTCTTGAATACGGTCATTATGACGGGGATCGTCATTATCGGGAATTTGATGATTAATCCGATGGCCGGCTTTGCTCTTGCGAAGCTGGATTTTGCGGGAAAAAAAATCATCTATTGGATTGTCGTGGCCACCATGATGGTTCCCTATCACATGATCCTGATACCGGTATACGTTAATATGGCGCAGATTGGCTGGTTAAACTCTTTTGCGGCATTAACGGTTCCGTTTCTGTATCAATGTCTGTACATTTTCATGATGAGACAATTTTTTATCAGCGTACCGAACGAGTTCATTGAAGCGGCAAGGCTGGATGGATTGACGAAAATGGGGGCTTTCTGGCGCATTGTGTATCCTTTGGCCAAATCCCCGCTCATTACGATGTCGATCCTGGCGTTTGCAGGGACCTGGAACAGTTACCTGATCCCAAGCACCTTGGCTAACAGCCCGGATAAATATGTGCTCGTGGTGGGGCTCAACAGCGTGAAAGATATGTTTTTTGAAAATACGCCGCTGATCATGGCGGGGGTTGTTTTATCTATGCTGCCGATTTTGATCTTCTTCTTTTTCTTCCAGAAGCAATACATGGAGGGCATATCCAGCTCCGGGGTCAAAGGATAACCAGGGACAGAATCGGATGAAGGATTTCATAATCTGGTTATCATCGTCAATAAATTCATACGGAATGAGGCTTAGTCCATGGAATACAGTGTGATTAAAGAAGGCGACTTGTTTTTTCTGACGGATAAAAATGGAGAACTCACGGAAAATAATGAAAACGGTTATGGCCTGTACACGAAAGATACCCGGTTCTTAAGCCGGATGGAACTGTTCGTCGATGGCGAGAAGCCTTCCCTGCTTTCATCATCGGCTAATCGAAGCTACTTCGCATCCATTCGGTTAATGAAGGATCGAAAGGATGAGGGAGCCATTGAAATTCATCGGGAGCGCTTTATATACGACGGGGTATTGTATGAAAGAGTGTCGTTAACGAACTTCTTTCCCCAAGCCGTCTCCTTTGATTTCTCGGCTGCCTTCGACGCCGATTTTCAGGATATGTTCATTGTCCGGAAGTACCGAACAGGGGAAGTCGGGAAGATCATCGGAAAGGTCACGGGTGAGCGGACCTTATCGATCCGTTACCAAGGCGCGGATGACATGCTAAGAGAGACCTGCATCCGTTGGGATCAGAACGAGTCGGAAGTGGATGCCGACGGTATTGTTCATTATTCCATGACATTGGAACCCAAAGAAATAAAGCGGATTTGCTTCTTCATCATTCCCGTATTGGAGCAGAAATGGCCTGTTCTTCTTTCCTTTGAAGAAGGATTGAAGCGTCTCGAAGCGTCATATGAACAATGGTACCGCGAGACGTCCCGTGTAACGACGAATGCCGATGTGTTTAACGGTTTATACCGGCGCGGGGTACAGGATTTGCGTATGTTAATGACCGACGTCGGATATGGAGAAACGCCTGTGGCCGGGCTGCCCTGGTTTGCGGTACCCTTTGGAAGAGACAGTCTCATCACCTCTTTGTTCATGCTCCCGTTAAATCCGGAGAAGGTCAAGGGAACCCTGAGAACATTGGCCGCCTACCAAGGGGATTCTGTGGATGCTTGGCGGGACGAGCAGCCCGGAAAAATCATGCACGAAATCCGCTTTGGAGAACTGGTGAATACGCATCAGTCGCCTTTCGGCCCTTATTATGGATCGGTTGATTCCACACCTTTGTTTTTAGTATTATTAGGTGAATATGTTCGTTGGACGGGGGATCTTTCGATCGTTGAGGAATTAAAACCGAACGTTGCACGCGCGCTCGATTGGATTGACCGTGGAATCGAAGCGGGCTCGGGCTTTTTAACTTATCACCAGGAAGCGGAAAAGGGATTTCCTAACCAGGGCTGGAAGGATTCGAGCAACTCGATCGTTCACGCCTCCGGAGAGTATGCGAGATCGCCGATCGCTTTGGCCGAGGTGCAGGGCTACGTCTATCAGGCCAAGAAAAGCTTGGCGCCGATTTTTGAACGGATGGGTGAAATGGCGCTTGCAGAGAAGCTGGACCAAGATGCCGAAGCGTTCCGGGCGAGGTTCGAACAGGCCTTTTGGATGGAGAATGAGAATTTCTACGCCATCGCACTCGACAAGGACCGGCGGCAAGTCCAATCCGTGACATCCAATCCGGGACATTTATTAATGACAGGTTTGCCGGCTGCCTCCCGTGCGGACCGGATCGCCAAGCGCCTGGTTGCCGATGACATGTTCAGCGGATTTGGCATTCGCACGATGAGTACGGAAGCCGCGGGCTACTATCCGATGAGCTACCACAATGGAAGCGTATGGCCGCATGATAACGGGATGATTCTGCTCGGGTTAAGCCGTTTGGGCTATAAGAAAGAAGCGGGTAAGGTCATCTCAAGCCTGCTTGCGGCATCCCGGTTCTTCGAATATCAGCGTCTGCCCGAATTGTTCTGCGGACATGGCTCGGAGCTCGGGTATCCCGTACCGTATCCAACCACTTGCTCTCCGCAAGCATGGGCGGCCGGGACCGCGATTGTTTTTATGCAGGCGTTGCTCGGATTACACCCGAACGCGCTGAAGAAGGAGATCCGTATCGATCCGTTTTTGCCGGAGATGATTGACGAGCTGCTGGCCGAGCATATTCCTATTGGCGCGGGGCATCTTTCTTTGAAGGTAACCCGAAGCCGGAGCGGTTCGGACCCGGTCAAGGTTGAGATACTGGAGAATACGTCCGGCTTTGCACTGATTCATTCATCGAAGTAAAACAAAGTGAGAGAGTGGGAGCATGAAAAAAACATGGTGGAAAGAAGCGGTCGTCTATCAGGTGTATTGGAGAAGCTTTTATGATACCGATGGAGACGGCTATGGGGATTTAGAGGGAGTCATTCAAAAGTTGGATTATATTCGCGAGCTTGGCGCCGATGTCATTTGGCTGAATCCGTGCTACGGCTCTCCTGATGTCGATAACGGTTACGATATTTCCGATTACCGGTCCATTATGCCCAAAGCAGGAACCATGGATACTTTCGACAGACTTCTCCAAGAGGTTCACGCCCGCGGCATGAAGCTCATTATGGATTTGGTCGTGAATCATACGTCCGACCGGCATCCGTGGTTTGTGGAATCGCGATCGTCCAAGGATCATCCGAAAAGAGACTATTATATCTGGCGGAAGGAGCCTAATAACTGGAGATCGTATTTTACGCCTTCGGCATGGGAATATGATGAAAAGACAGGGGAATATTATTTCCATTCTTTTGCCGTTGAACAGCCTGATTTAAACTGGGAAAACCCGAAGGTCAGGGAAGAAATTTACGACATGATGCGTTTTTGGCTGGATAAAGGAATCGACGGATTCCGGATGGATGTCATAAATCTTCTCGCCAAACAGGCTGGTTTTCCTGATGCGGAGAATCCCGACAACATTTCTTATTTGGGAAATAATCCGGGGATCCATGAATATCTCCAAGAGATGCATGAGAAGGTTTTGAAGCATTACGATATTTTTACCGTGGGGGAAATTCCGTTTGTGACTCCGGAGGACGGGGTGCTTTACGTTGGAGAAGACCGCGGCGAGCTGCATACCTTGTTCCATTTTGAAGTGTGCGATTATATGGCGCATTGGGACATGCTGCGGTTCAAGGATATTCAGAAAAGATGGTACGATGGCATGTGGGGAAAAGGCTGGAATTCGCAATTCTTAAATAACCATGACCACACCAGACTCGTTACCAGATTCGGCAACGATACGACGTATCGTGTGGAATCCGCCAAATGCTTCGCGACTCTGCTGCATACGCTGCCGGGGATGCCGTACATTTACCAAGGGGAAGAAATCGGGATGACCGGCGTCCGCTTCGATTCCATTGACGATTACAACGATATCGCGATGAAAAATAAATATAGGGAAGAAGTAGAGAAGGGAAGAGATCCCAAAGAAGTCTTTGAAAGTCTGCTTCATCTGTCAAGGGACAATTCAAGAACGCCCGTGCAGTGGGACGATTCGGAGAACGCCGGGTTTACGAGCGGTACGCCATGGATTAAGGTGAATCCCAATTATAAGGAAATTAACGTGGCTGCGGCTTTGGCCGATCCGAATTCGGTGTTTTATTACTACAAAAAGCTCATTCAGCTGAGAAAAGCTCATGAAGTGATGGTTTATGGAAGCTATGAGCCGCTGCTTGAGGATCATGAGCAAATATACGCTTACCTGCGCGAGCTCGGCGGCGAGAAATGGCTTGTCGTTCTGAATATCTCGGATCAGCCGGCCGTCTGTGAGCTTCCTGCATCCGTCATTTCATATCCAAGGGAGCTGTTGATCGCGAATTACCGGGAGCAGGCGGATCCAAGCGATGAATGGCAGCTGAGGCCCTATGAGTCCAGAGTATACCGATTGAAATCATCTTAACGCAATAACCTTTATCGGGGATCTGAACGAATCGGTTCAATCCCGATGAAGGTTGGACAATCGCCGGCTATTCCGTTATCGGAATGGCCGGCGATCTTTTTGAGCGGGGAATGATTTGCGGGGCAGGCTGTAAACGGGGAGTTCGGCTTAGTTCAACTTCATGGCCGAAGCGAATATAGGCTTTGTAAAGCGAAGTTCGTTCGTGCGTTCGAATGCATATCCGGCCTTTAAAAGGGTGCCTTCATCCAATGCCTTACCGATGAGCTGCAAGCCGACGGGAAGTCCATTGCTGAATCCGCAAGGGATCGTTAAGCTGGGCAGGCCGGTCAAGTTGCTCGGTGAAGTCAAACGAATCAAATCGTCGGTTACATCGGATTCGATTCCATTGACTATAGAAGTGTTGGCTCCGAAGCTTATACCCATCGGTCAAAGATTTTTATCAAAAGGTTGCTGCCTTACATGGGCATGAATAAAAGTGGAGAACGTGGAGAATCATCCGAGGCGCTGCAAACTTGCGGCGCTTCTTTGGGTTTTCAATGAATCTATCACGCAAAAAAACGTATTGTATTACTATTCAATTTGTATTACAATATGACTTAGTTGGTGGTGAAAACGCTTAAAAACCAAAACATTAGGGGGGTGATTGCGTGGTAAAAAATAATGCCAGCGTTTACATGGGCTTACTGATGCTGCTTTTTTCGGCCGTTATTTTTTGTCAGTCTCTTCAATTGGATTATTACACCGACACGGGTCCCGGTCCTGGGTTTTTTCCGCTTTGGTTAAGCGGAGGATTAGGCATTTTCTCTTTATCCTATATCGTAAGCTCTTTCAAGGAAAAAATTGCTTTTTCAGAAATTCTTCCGACGGGAAGCGGTTTATGGAATGTCGTCACTTTAGTGGGTTCACTTGTTTTTTTCTTTTGACCGTTGAATATTTAGGTTTTCTTCTGGCCTGTACGATCATGCTGTTTTTTATCCTGAGGAGATTATTTACATGGTATTCGGGTCTTATGATCTCCATAGCGATTTCCTTATGCTTATTTGTAGTATTTCACATATTTCTCGGGGTCCCGCTTCCGGTGAATGCCTTGGGATGGTAGGAGGATTCAATGGATTCATTGATGCAGTTATTACAAGGTTTTGAAACAGCGCTTACATGGTCGAACCTGCTGTATTGTTTACTCGGAGTTTCCATCGGGATGCTGGTCGGCGTTTTGCCTGGATTGGGCCCGACTACAGGGACGGCGATCTTATTGCCGGTCACGTTCTCCATGGAGCCGGTTTCGGCCATCATTATGCTGGCGGGCATTTATTACGGCGCAATGTATGGCGGAACGATAACCTCCGTTCTGATCAATACACCGGGGGAAGCGGCTTCGGTAATTACGTGTCTGGACGGGCATCCTCTGGCCAAACAGGGAAGAGCGGGGACTGCCTTAGGGGTTGCCGGTATCGGTTCGTTTATCGGCGGAACCGTTTCCATCATTGGGCTCGTGGTGATCGGGCCGCCTTTAGCTCAATTCGCGTTAAGATTCGGTCCTCCGGAATTTTTTGCCCTCATGCTGTTGGGGCTGATCACGGTGGTTGGACTTATGGGAAAATCCATTGTGAAGGGAATCATTTCCGCGCTTTTGGGCCTGTGTCTGGCTCTCATAGGCATGGATGTCGTTTCAGGCGCCATCCGGTTTACCTTCGACGAGCCGAATTTAATGAACGGGATCGATTTTGTCATTATATCCATGGGATTGTTCGGTCTTTCCGAAATTATGATTGGCATGGAGAATATCACCAAACTGGAAGCTCCGCCGAAAGTAAAAGGGCTGCTTCCCCGCCGTGACGAATGGAGGCGGACGCTGTCCGCGATCGGAAGAGGAACCGGGTTAGGCTTCCTGGTAGGACTTGTACCGGGCTCGAACTCCGTCATACCGGCGATCCTGTCTTATTCTCTTGAGAAAAAAATGGCAAAAGATCCGTCACGTTTCGGCAAAGGAGCCATCGAAGGGGTTGCCGGGCCGGAAACAGCGAACAATTCTTACAGCGGAGCGGCCTTAATTCCGCTGTTCACATTAGGAATCCCGAGCTCTCCTACGATTGCCGTATTGTTCGGAGCCTTTATCATGCATGGTTTAACTCCCGGCCCTACGTTATTCCAAAACAATCCCGACGTCGTATGGGGAATCATTGCCAGCATGTTCATCGGGAATCTGATTTTGCTGGTTTTAAATTTACCTTTGGCCGGCATGTGGGCCAAAATTGCCCTGATTCCCGCGAAGCTGTTATACCCGATTATTTTTGCAGTCGCCATTCTGGGCGCATTCAGTGTAAATAACAGCTTGTTTGATGTGTGGGTTATGCTGATTTTCGGAGTATTGGGTTATTTCATGAAAAAGCTCGATATCCCAATGGCGCCGATTGTTTTAACCTTTGTTCTTGGACAATTGCTGGAAAGCTCATTGCTGCAATCGATGATTTTATTTGAAGGCAGTTTTCTTGGATTTTTCTCCAGACCGATTTCACTTGTACTGCTGTCCATCTCTTTTATTATTCTTATTTTCAGCGTTTATGCAGGCATAAAGAATAAGAAGGGCATGCTGGCCAGCGACGTGGAAATGTAAAGAAATGTTTGTAATTTCATTTTATTTGTCATACAATTTTAAAATATGGCAAATAAAAAAGGAAGGTGGAATGAATTGATTAAGAAAAAACAAGAAATCGTGCTGGATTCTGTCCCTCGCAAAACATTGGCCAAAGAAGTGGCTGACAGGATCATTCAACTTCTTGCCTCCGGGCAATTAAAGCCCGGGGATAAGCTCTATCCCGAAACGGAACTGACGAAAATGCTGTCAGTCAGCAGACCTGTATTGCGTGAGGCTATGAGTTCCCTGGAATCTTTGGGGATTATTCACAGAAAAACGCGGGACGGCACGTATTTTTCTGAAAAAATCAGCAGTAAACCGTATACGAATATGCTGTCTCTGGCCGGAGATGATTTGCCATCCATTATCGAGGCCAGGATGGCATTGGAGCTTGGTATGATTGCGATGGCTGCGGAGAAAATCACAGATCAGCAGCTTGATGAGCTCAACCAAACGATTAAGGCTCTTTCTGAACATCCGGGGGACTATTCTCAAGTGGATAAAGAGTTTCATCGAATTATTGCTTTTAGCGTAAACAATTACATTCTGGAAGGCATGATCGATTCCCTTTTGATGGCTTTTGACCGGATGAGTAAAAACATCAAATTTAGAGAACGGGATGTTGCGGTTGAACATCATAAAGCCATTTATGAGGCATTGAAAAAGAGATCGCCGTCCGAAGCTTTTGCACAAATGTACCGACATTTGGACTACGTAAGGAAAAAAATTTTAAAGCAAAGAAAAGAAAGCAAGGCCTAGAAAGTTAAGCTTTCACAAGAGCAGTGGCAATAAAAAAGCACCTCCTGTTACATGGTGTCCAGTCGTGCGGGCTGACACCATGTAACAGGAGGTGAAGAAGATATAAAAAAACAATTCCAAGTGAAGTATACACAAAAAAAGCGAATACTTCAAACCTGATGGGCAGACAGGAAACATGAAAAGGGAGGCCATTCCAAATGAAAAGCAGAAACAAAACGATTCTCTCCGCATTGTCTGTAGCAGCACTCGCAGGTTCCTTATTGGCAGGGTGCGGTACAGGAGCATCCTCGACTCAGGGTACGGATCCTGCGCCGGCCGCATCCAACAACACCGCTGAAGCTCCGAAGTCCAAGTTTCCTGAAAAACCGATTCAGCTGGTTGTTCCCTATGCCGCTGGCGGAGGTACGGATATCACGGCCCGCACGCTTGCAAACGCCGTTTCTAAATATCTTCCGAACAAAGGTACCGTTGTAGTCGAAAATAAGCCGGGGGCCAGCGGCACGATCGGGTTGACCGGACTTACTCAAGCCAAGCCCGACGGCTATATGATCTCCATGGCGACGATCGGTAATTTGTCCATTCAGCCGAACTACGGTAAAACACCGTACTCCTTTGACAGCTTTGAACCGATCTTAATCGCAAACTCTGTACCTCACGTATTGGTTGTGAAAGCGGATGCGCCGTGGAAAACGATTGATGAGTGGTTTGATTATGTCAAAAATAACCCGAATGCATTTACTTATTCCACTCCGGGCGTAGGGAATACGCAGCATTTGAATTTGGAGGCCGTTGCACTCAAGGATAATCTTAAATTGAAGCATGTACCTTATGACGGTGCTGCGCCTGCCATTACGGCACTGCTTGGCGGACATGTGAAAGGCGCGGTTGTACAAGTTCATGAAGCCAAACCGCAAGTGGATTCCGGGGAACTGCGCATTCTGGCCAATATCGGAACCACCAAATCGGATGCGATTCCGGATGCACCTTTGCTTGCGGAAAGAGGTTATACCGGGTACAACGCTTGGACCGGTATTGTCGCTCCGAAGGGGACGCCTAAAGAAGTCGTGACCATTTTGCATGACGCCTTCAAAAAGGCTTTGGAAGACCCTGAAGTCATTGAGGACTTCAAAAAGATCGGAATTTCGCCGGCCTATAGCGGTCCGGAGGATTTCAAGAAGATTGCCGAAGAAACGTATAAATCCACCGGGGATGTTGCGAAGAAGATCGGCCTGATCAAGTAATCGGCATTATAGGATACAGGGTATGTCATCGGCATATGAGATGATATACCCTCATTATGTAACGGACGAAAGGGTGCAAACCAATGTTGACGGGTGAATTAAGCAATTTCGTTCCGCTTCCTAGAATGATCCCTGTACGTCAAGTTTTTGACGCGCCAACGATCAATGATATTGAAGGCGAACTGAGAAAGGAACTGAACAAAGAAGCGATAAGAAATTCAATTAAAGCCGGGTCCCGTGTGGCCGTAGGCGTTGGAAGCAGGGGAGTTGCGAACCTTCCCAAACTGGTAGTTACACTGATTCATCAACTGAAGGAATGGGGAGCCCAACCGTTTATTGTTCCAGCCATGGGAAGCCATGGAGGAGGAACCGCAGAAGGCCAGATCAAGATGCTGGCGGAGTTGGGCGTTACGGAAGAAAGCATGGGAGTACCCATCCTGAACTCCATGGATGTCGTTCAGATCGGCACCTTGGATGACGGCACCCCCATTTATCTGGATGAAGCCTCCTATCGTTCGGATGCCATTGTCTTCATCAATCGGGTAAAGCCTCATACGAGCTTTAAAGGGGATCATGAAAGCGGATTGCTGAAAATGATGGCGATCGGCCTGGGCCGGCACAAGGGGACGTTGGCAATCCATCAGCATCCGCTGGCTGAAATGCCCGTATTGCTGCCCAAAATAGCTGAGGTCTATCTGAAGCATGCCCTGATCGCCTTTGGGGTTGGAGTATTGGAGAATGCTTACGACAAGACCGCGCATATTGAAGCGGTCACGCCGGATGAGCTCATACTTAAAGATAAAGAACTGCTTATTCAAGCCAAAAAGTATATGCCCAGGATTGTACCGGAACAAGTCGATCTGCTTATGGTCAATGAAATAGGGAAAAACATCAGCGGTTCGGGAATGGATCCTAACATCACAGGACGGGCCGCATCGAAAGCACCGCAACAATTCAACGCGCCTCAAATTGAACGGATTTTCGTTCGCGGCCTGACAAAGGAAACGAAGGGGAATGCTTGCGGAATCGGGGTGGCCGATGTGATCACCAGACGGGTTTTTGAACAGATCAATCTGAGCTACACCTACGCCAACGTCATTACATCCAAAATTCTGGATTCCGCCAAAATTCCCGTCATTATGTCCAATGACCGGGAAGCCATAAGCACCGCTTTAAGGACGTGTTACCATATCGATCTTCAAAATCCGAGGGTGGTATGGATCAAAAATACATTGGAATTAGAAAATATTTTGATTTCCGAATCGGTTTTGGCGGATATGAAGGGAGATCCCCGCATACAAGTATTAGGCGAACCTTTGGAGATCGCCTTCGATTCAGACCATAACATAACAACAGATATATGGAGAGGAATGGAGCACGGATGAGTAAACCTGCCAATCAAATCAAAGGGATTCTGGGCTTTCCCGTCGCCCCCTTTAAAGACAACGATCAATTGGATGTACAGGCATTAGCCGCAAACATTACCTTTTTGATTGACGGAGGGCTGGATGCAATTTACGTTTCGGCCGGAGCGGGAGAGTTTCAGTCGCTGACACGCAGCGAGTATGAAGCGATTGTTGAGATCGCCGTTTCGCTGAGCAGGGGAAAAGTGCCCGTATACACGGGCGTCGGGGGAAACATCAAAGAGGCCGTCGAATTGGCGCGCATCACACAAGCCAAAGGGGCTGACGGATATTTAATTTTGCCTCCTTATTTAATCAACGGAGAACAATCCGGATTATACGAATACTTTAAGACCATTATCGAATCTACGGATCTGAATGCCATTGTTTATCAACGCGACAATGCCGTATTGTCTTTGGGTACCCTGACGAAATTAGCCGAGCTTCCCCAGTTCATCGGACTCAAAGACGGTGTCGGGAAGATGGAGAGCAACATCGAGTTCGTTCAGACCTTAGGAAACCGCCTGAGCTGGATCAATGGCATGCCGTTTGCCGAAGTGACGTACCCGGCTTATGTTCCGTTGGGCTTTACTTCCTATTCATCGGCGATTTCGAACTATATACCTCACATTTCGAGAATGTTTTATAGCGCAGTCCAAGAAAACAATCAAGCTTTACTGAACGAGCTGTATAAAGAAGTGATTTTCCCGATCAACAACATTCGCAAACAAAGAAAAGGCTATGCCGTTTCCCTAATCAAAGCCGGTATGGAGATCATGGGATTACCCGTCGGCGGCAGGGTACGTGCGCCCCTGATTCCCGTAGAGAAAGAGCATTACGCTCAGCTGGAGGTTATCTTGAAGCATGCGTTAGATCGGTTTCCCAAAAAAACAGCAATAGAATCCAGCAAATAAAGGAGCATGAGTATACCATGTCCGACATTCGAGTATCTCCGGAAAAATTGACGGCGTTTTGTAAACAAGTGTTGACCGCAGCCGGTATCCCCGAGCGCGATTCGGAAATTATCGCAGATTCTCTTGTTCACGCCAACCTGACAGGCGTTCATTCTCACGGTGTTTCCAAATTGAACGATTACCTGGTCAGACTGGACAATAACCTGGTGACGAAGGAAACGAACATCACCGTCGTTTCCGAAACGCCGACAACCGCACTGCTTGACGCGGGCAACGGCTGGGGCCAGATCGTATCCCAGAAAGCCGTCGACGTAGCGGTTAAGAAAGCGAAGGAGTACGGCAGCTCCTGGGTTGGCGTCCGGAATTCGAATCACTACGGGACAGCAGCCTATTGGACGGCTCAAATTGCAGCGCAGGGAATGATCGGCATCTCGATGACCAATACCTCTCCTGTCATGGTTCCGTTCGGTTCCAAGGTGCCTACTTTGGGAACGAATCCGATTTCCATTGCCGTGCCGTCTCCATCGGGCAAGCCGATTATGCTGGATATGGCTACAAGCAACCAGGCCAGAGGCAAAATCACCCTAGCCTCCAAGATGGGCAAACCGATTCCGACGGATTGGGCCATTACCGTCGACGGACGGGAAACAAGCGATCCTCATGAGGCGCTAAAAGGAAGTCTCCTGCCTTTCGGGGGAGCCAAAGGGTCCGGGTTGGCCATTATGGTTGATATTTTAACGGGCGTGTTGACCGGGGCTCTGTACGGATCGCAAATCCCGCGCTTTTATGATGATCCGGTTCCGCAAAATCTGGGACATATGTTTGCCGCCCTCGATGTCAATGCAATGATGCCTCTTGATACCTTCCTTGAGCGCATGGCGGAAAAAGAGCGCGAAACCCGGGAGAGCGCACCAGCCAAAGGATTTGATAAAGTCTATATGCCGGGAGATCTGGAATATGCAAGAGCCGAGGAAGCCCGGAAAAACGGGATCGTATTGTCTAGTGAAATCCATAACGAGCTGTTAAGTGCGGCCCGGCGTTATGGTGCCAATGTGACTTTAGTGGACTAAGAATTGCCAGAATTGCTCGTCATTACCTATGAACGCCATAGAAAGGATTGGAATACAGATGACTATAGGAGAGAAAACAACAACGAATACTTATTTGAATTATATAAATGGAAGCTGGACCGCTTCTTCGTCCGGTGAAGTGGATAAGAGTACGAATCCCGCCAATGCGCAGGAAATTGTAGGCTATATTCAAAAATCGACGGCAGCCGATTTGGATCGGGCAGTCCAAGCGGCGAAGGAAGCTCAGGTTCAATGGAGAAAGCTTTCAGGCGCCGCCAGAGGAGATTATCTTTTCAAAACGGCCAATATTCTTGAAGCCCGACTCAACGACATTGCCGAAACGATGACAAGAGAAATGGGCAAATCGCTTCCCGAAGCCAAAGGCGAAACGGCCAGAGGCGTGGCGATTCTCCGTTATTATGCGGGCGAAGGCATGCGCAAGGTAGGCGATGTGATTCCATCCACCGACAGTGAGGCGCTGATGTTTACGAATCGTGTTCCTCTCGGTGTGGTAGGCATTATTTCGCCTTGGAATTTCCCTGTTGCGATTCCGGTCTGGAAAATCGCGCCCGCACTGATTTATGGCAATGCCGTAGTGTTCAAGCCTGCGCAGGAAACCGCCGTAACGGCTGCTAAAGTGATAGAGTGCTTCGCCGAAGCGGGCCTACCGGCAGGCGTGCTCAATATGGTGACCGGCGCCGGCTCCGTGATTGGGCAGGGCATCATTGATCATAAGGATATTAAAGGGATCAGCTTCACGGGCTCCGATCAAGTCGGTAAGCTTGTAGCTCAGGGTGCGGTTGCCCGCGGAGCCAAGTATCAGCTTGAAATGGGAGGCAAAAACCCGGTGATCGTGGCAGAGGATGCGGATCTCGATCTGGCCGTCGAAGCCACCGTCAGCGGCGGTCTCCGCTCTACGGGACAAAAATGCACGGCCACCAGCCGTGTCATCGTACAAAGTAAAATTTATGACCTATTTAAAGAAAAGCTGCTGGCCAAAGTGAACGAAATCAAGGTTGGCGACGGATTAAACAGCGATACATGGATGGGGCCCTGCGCCAGTGAAAATCAATTAAACACCGTATTATCTTATATCGAGAAGGGGAAACAGGAAGGAGCCACACTGCTTGCAGGCGGAAAGCGGATCACCGGCGGCGGTCTGGAAAATGGCTTCTATGTTGAGCCTACCGTGTTTGAAAATGTGAATCGCAATATGGTCATTGCGCAGGAGGAGATTTTCGGTCCGGTGCTTGCTTTAATCAAGGTGGATACTATAGAAGAAGCGCTGGAAGTGGCGAATGATACAAAATATGGATTAAGCGCCTCTATTTTCACACAAAACATTGGAAATATGTTATCATTTATTCGAGAGATGGATGCGGGCCTGGTCCGCATTAATGCGGAATCGGCCGGGGTTGAGCTGCAAGCGCCGTTTGGCGGTATGAAACAATCCAGCTCCCATTCCAGGGAACAAGGTCAGGCGGCCATTGAATTTTATACGTCCATCAAAACCGTATTTGTGAAAGCATGATTCTTTTGAGTTAACACATATCACCGAAAGCCGGGATTCTTGACAGAAGAAACCGGCTTTTCTTAAGATATATGGAGCTTTTCTTACTGAAAGCCGGAGGCGAAATACCTGGTGCGAAGTTATTTGATTTTGGGCATGTGCGGACTATTCCTCATTCAATATTTTGTTCACGTTCAATGGCTGGAGTATCTGGTCATTTTTATGGCGCTTGCCGCCTTTCTGGGAAGCGCTACCAAAGCGGATCCCGTGCCGCGATGGTTTGGGATCTGCATGCTGATGACCGGAATCGTTCTGGAGTTTCAAAAAGGGAGGGGGATCGACGGAGTCAGTGAAGGCATATCGATGAATCTTCCTCTGCTTACGCTCGTCATTTTGGTGCCGCTGCTTTCGATTCCGTTAAAGCTCGGGGGATATTTTGATGCTATCGATACGCTGCTTCGGGGATTGCTGCATCATCCCCGTAAGCTTTTTGCGGGAATCACGAGCGTATTGTTTGTCCTGGGGCCGATTCTGAACCTCGGTTCGATCCGCATCGTCGATGAACTGCTTAAAGGCTTGAAGCTTCCTCCCGTGATGCTTGCCAAAAGCTATTTAGTGGGCTTCTCGACGACTATGCTGTGGTCGCCGTATTATGCATCCGTCGCTTTGATTCTCTATTACTTGAAAATTCCGACCATCGAATACATGGCCTATGGCATCGGGTTTGCCTTGCTCTTTATCTTGATTGGAAATGTGCTCTTTGCCTTTTGGTCCAAACGTCATCCCTTAAGCCCGGATCCTTTCGCCGAAGCGGCGTCCGCGGAAGAATCAAAAGACGGCACCTATCGCCGAAAGCTCGTTCGATTGGGTTTGATTGTCGCGGTTTTGATGAGTATGACCTTTCTGCTGGAAACGCTGACCCATTGGTCGATGCTTGTCATCGTGAGCCTTCTGTCCATTTCCTTTCCTTTATGCTGGGTAATCATAACCGGAAAATGGAGTCTATTGCGCACCCAACTGGCTGATTTTCGAGACCGGTCCGTGCCCATTATGAATAATGAAATCCTATTGTTTACCAGCGCAGGATTATTAGGAAACGCTTTGCAGGGCACCGCCTTCGGAAGCGGGATGAAATGGGCCCTGATCAGCTTGGCCCAACAGTCGTTTTTTATTTTCGAGATATCGATTATTGTTACTGTCGTTGTCGTTGCCTTCATAGGCATTCATCCGATGGTGATCGTTACCGCGCTGGTTACCCAAATGGATGCCCAGGCATTGGGGACGACTCCCATTGCGCTTGCGATACTGCTGATGCTCGCCTGGTCCACCTCAGCCGTACTAAGTCCGGTTAACCCATTGAATTTGCTGGTAAGCCGGCTGTCCGGCATTACGGGGCTTGCCGCAGGGGTTCGCGCCAACGGGATTCACCTGTTAATTGTCGCCATCCTCGGATTATCGATTATCACGATCATTCAATAGAGCATCAATCCGAATGAGAGGCCTTCGAGGCCTCTTATTTTGTTGCCCCTCCTTTTCCATGGTTTAACAGTAATGATACTCAACAAAAAGGTGACACAATGTCATTCTGTGAGGAAATGACGGGATGAATCGCCTGAATGCATCTTTTCGGGGAAAAATGCCTGTATTTAAGGATTTCCAATGCCTGCTTTTTTTGATATAGTTCATGTATAAAAATTTAGTGACACGAAATATATAGTCTTAAAATATTTATAAGTATCATTTTTAATGATTTATGTAATATGAAAACGACAACTTAAATGGGGGTGTACCCATGGGTCTGGAGGGTGAGATCGTCAAGCTGCTGAAAGATTTAATTCGCAGCCACAATGAAATCTTAAGCAAGAAGATGAGAGATGACAGCATAACGCCTCCCCAATGGATGACACTGCATCAAATTTATCAGCAGCCCAAGACGATTGGACAGATTGTTGATGCGGTGCAGCTTTCCTACAGCACGGTTTCGGGCATTATTGACCGGCTGGAGCGGGACGGTTGGATTCGGCGCGAAAGGGATGATCGGGACCGCCGCATCATTTGGATCTATAAAACGAATAAGCTTCAGGAAAGAATGGCGGGAAACACGATCTTTCAGGAAACGTTTTATACCGAGCTCCTGAGCGGGCTGCCGGAGCATGAACTGAACATGATTGTGAAATCTATCAGATTGCTGAACAAACAAATAGAAATGAAGGTTGGGGAGAAGACATGAAGCGCAAAGCGGTATTGTATGTTATTTTAACGTGCCTGGTGGTCGTTGGAGGGGGAATCGGCGGTTACTTCTGGTATGAAGGGCAAAATTATGTCTCAACCGAAGATTCAAGGCTTGCCGGAGATATTTACAAAGTCATGCCCCGCATTACGGGGAAGGTCATATCGCTGCAAGTGAATGAAGGAGATCATGTGATGGCCGACCAAATTATCGGACAGCAGGACAGCAATAATTTGCCTACGAGCAGCCTCGATCAAGCGGCACTAAGATCCCCTATTGAAGGCACGGTGATCAAAACCTTGGTCAAGGCGGGAGAAGTCGCCTCTCCGGGCCAAACCGTTGCTATGGTGGTGGATAAGAGACAATTGTACGTCACAGCCAATATCGAGGAGACAGAGATTTATAAAATCCATGAAGGGCAAAGGGTAGATATCCGCGTCGATACGTTTCCCGGCCAACCGTTGACGGGTCATGTGAAAGAAATAAGCAAGGCCACGGCTTCGACCTTTTCGCTGCTTCCTTCAACGAATACCAGCGGTAACTTTACCAAAGTAACCCAGCGCATTCCCGTCAAAATTTCAATTGATGATCAGCTGGGGCTGGATTTATCGCCTGGCATGAGTACTACGATCAAAATTCATTTGAAAAGCAACTGAAAAGGGGTTAGTTATCCATGAAAAAAATACATAAATGGCTTATTCCAACGGTTCTTACAACGGTTTTCGTTGGAATTTTGCCGGGATGCAGCGATACATCGGACGCAAGCGGTGCGAATCCCGCGAGTGTGCCGGTAAAGGTCATCAAGCTTGGTCAATTCACGGATCCGGGGTTAAGCGGTAAAATTATCCCCGATCAAGATATCAAAATCGTATCGAAGGTATCCGGCAAAGTGGCCGGGGTGAATGTGCAGGAAGGCGATAAAGTGAAAAAAGGCGACGTGCTGGTCCAATTGGAAACGGACGACTTGCTTCAGCAAGTGAGGCAAGCCCAATCCGGCGTGGCCGCGGCGGAGGCGAAGCTGGCCGATACGCAGGCAGGAGCCCGCACGCAGGAGATACAGGGGCTGGAGAGCGCCGTGAAAATGGCGCAGGGCGCTTATGAACAAGCCACGGCTGCCCTGCAGCAAGCCAGCGCCGCCTTGGACCTGAGCACCAAAACCTATAACCGCCTGCGGAACATGTTTGACAGCAGCTCAAGCGTGACGCAGGAGGAACTGGATAAGGGTACGCTCGATTATGAGAAAGCCAAAGCGGGCTACGAGCAGGCGCAGGCCGCGCAAAAATCGGCGGCGGCCCAGGTAGAGGCGGCCAAGGCCAAGCTCGAACAGGCCCGGATCGGGCCTACGGACAATACGCTCAAAGCGCTTCAGGCGGAGGTTGACCGGTTACACGCGGGACTGGAGCTGGCGAACAGCAGCCTGAACAATGCAACGATTACGGCACCGATCGACGGCGTCGTCGTGAAGAAAAGCATATCGCCGGGCGAGATGGCTCAGGCAGGGGTGCCGATCATCTCCCTGGTCAATATGGATCAGGTACAAGTGGAGTTGAGCGTAGCGGACAATCAAATTTCCAAGGTAAACGTAGGGACACCTGTACAAGTGAAGGTTCAAAGCATACCGGATCAATTGTTCCAGGGTACGATCTCGTTTGTCAGTCCCGTTTCTAACCCGAACAGCAATACATTCCCGGTCAAAGTAAAGGTGGATAACAAGGACGGCCTGCTGTTTGCCGGTATGGTGGCCGAAGTCCATATTGATGGTGCCGGGGATAACCGGATCGAGGTGCCGAAAAGCGCCATCGTGAAAAAAGAGAACAAGGAATATCTGTTCATTATGGATAACGATACGGCTCGCCTCGTAGAAGTGAAAACGGAAGAAAAAAATCAGGATTGGGTTTATGTGCAGCCGAATGACAAGCTCAAGGGAGACCGACAAATTGTCGTGAACCCCGGGGATAAGCTGGCGGATGGCACCAAGGTGAAAGCTCAATAGGAGGTGCTTGCAGCTATGGCCGATGCATCGGCGGTCAATCAACAACAAAAGTCGGGAGATAGCGGGATGTGGTTTGCACTGATCGCCATCGTGCTGGGCACCTTTGTCTCTGTACTTAACAGCAGCCTGATGAATGTAGCGATGAATAAATTCGTCGCGGTGTTCGGCTCCGATATCAATACGATCCAGTGGGTTATCACCGGATATACGCTGGCTTCCGCCATGGTCATTCCCATGTGCGGCTTTCTGGGGGCGCGATTCGGGAATAAAACCGTGTTTATCTATTCCGTTGCCGGTTTTACTCTGGGGTCGGTCGTTTGCGGGCTTGCGTGGAGCGACAGCACGCTCATTTTATTCCGTGTGCTTCAAGGCTTCGCCGGCGGATTTATTATGCCGATCGGGATGTCCATTATTTATTCGAACTTCCCTAGAGATAAGGTCGGTACCGCCATCGGGCTGTGGGGCGTGGCCGCCATGGTAGCTCCCGCACTCGGGCCGACGTTCGGCGGATATTTGATTCAATACTACAGCTGGCGTCTGCTGTTTTTCATCAATATTCCTATCGGTATCCTTGCCGTTATACTCGGAAAGATCCTGCTGAAAGACACACCGCGTGAAGGAGGGTTGAAATTCGATACGACCGGCGCGGTGCTTTCCATGATATTCTTTGGAACGCTGCTGCTGGCCTTAAGCAAGGGCCAAGCGGAAGGATGGACATCGTTGTACATCGTCAGCCTGCTGTTTATCGCCTTTTTCAGCTTTTTGCTGCTGCTCTGGGTCGAGCTTGGTGTGGAGCAGCCCGTGCTCGATTTGAGAATTTTCAAAAATGCCAAATTTACGATCAGCGTGATTTCGGGCAGTCTGGTCATGATGGGCATGATGGGCGGTACGTTCTTAACGCCGCTGTACCTGCAAAATATCCAGGGGCTTACCGCGATGCAGACCGGTATACTCATGATGCCCCAGTCGGTTGCCATGGCTTTGATGATGCCGCTCAGCGGGAAGCTGGCGGACCGGTTCGGTATTGTTCCATTAAGTGTCGTCGGACTGTCTATCCTGGGTATAATGACGATGGAGCTGCATCATTTGACGACAGATACACCGAATCATTGGTTGAATTTTATCTTAACAATACGCGGAATCGGGATCGGGCTTTGCATGATGCCGCTGACCACAGCCGGCATGATGGCTGTGGCTCCTCAGCAGGTCGGCAACGCTTCTCCGCTGTCCAACGTTTGCCGTCAGGTGGCCGGGTCTTTGGGGATCGCGCTTTTCGCCGCCATCATGAGCAACCGTCAAATTCTTCATTATCAGCATATTTCCGACAGTGTGTCTGTCGACTCCATTACGGCCAATGATACGCTTTCGATGCTCTCCGGAGCGATTTATTCCTGGGCGGTGGATATGGCGACAGCATCGGGAACCGCAGCCTCATACTTGGCCGGTTTTATGCAAAGAGAAGCCATGGTAAGGTCGATCGCCGATACATTTTACCTCTCGGCTATACCTGCTTTTCTCTGCATCCCGTTTGTGTTTTTCCTGAGCGGCAAGAAAAAAGCCCCTGCTGCAAAAAAGTGAATGCAGCCGGCGGCCCAGTGATTTCGGGAGGTTTACAAAAATGAAGAAAAGGTTATCTATTCTATTGAGTGCGGCTATGGCGTTTTCGATGCTTTCAACCGCAGCATTCGGTGCCGGTACATCGAAGTCATCGGCTGACTTCAGCGATTTAAAGGATTTGGATGCTTCTGCGAAAGCGAAATTCGATACGATGATATCCGCAGGCATTTTCGATGGAGTCGGGGAAGGAAGATTTGGTTTAAAAGACAAAATGAACCGCGCTCAATTCGCGAAGGTCGCTGCGTTGATTTTCGGCTTGAAGGTGGACACTTCCTTGAAGGCTTCCAGCTTTAGCGACGTAAGTGCCGACGACCCTGCGAACGGCTACGCCCTTCCCTATATCGAAGCGCTCAGAGGGGCTAATCTCACGGACGGCTTTGCTCAGAATGCGTACAACCCGGCCGGTGAAGTGACAAAGGAGCAGCTCGCCGCCTTTTTGATCCGCGGTTTGAATAAAGATGCTGAAGCCAAATCGACAGCGGGCTTGAACGATCCGACCGTCTCGGATTGGGCCAAAGGCTACGCTGCTCTGGCTATCCGGCTAAAGCTTATGGACAGCGAAACGGACGGTACATTCGGAGGTACTTCTGCTGCCACCCGCGAGCTGTTGGTTACCTCTTCTTATGAAGCAAAGCAGCAATATATACCTGGCTCCAGAAATACGAATGAACCCGGCGGAGGAGCAGTTACGCTGACCACGGATATGCCAAGCTACGACATTACGGGCAGCACGCAAGCACAAGTTAAAAGCGTACTGCAGGAAAAGACTGATGAGGGTTGGAGAATCGGCGCTGTCGTGAAGCTGAAGAACACATCGGGCTCAGCGGTTCGGATTCCTGATTATGAGCTTCGGGCCAAAGCTTCGGACGGCACGGTATACGTTCTGCAATCAAGCGCAAGCAACCCGCATTCGATTCCGCCTCAGAGCTATGTGGAATTAAGCTATATGACCGTGATTGAAGTGAAAACGGAGCTGAATTTAACGGATTTGCTTTGGATTGATGTAGATCAGAATGTGTATCCGAAGCAGGAGACCCTGCTGGCTGATGCTCCAATCGGATCGATCGTATGGCGCGGCAAGGATGCAGTCATTGAGGATTCGGCTTTGTTGGGGAATTGGGGCGTCACGTTCTCCGTTCCGGGAGAGTCCTCTGCTTTGAAGTATACGGCTTCGCGATTGAACCGACAATTTACAGGACAAGCGCCGACCTATATCGTGCAGCTCATCGTGGAAAACCCGGGCAGTTATACGGAAACCGTTCCGGATTTTACCCTCGGGGGAAAAGCGGAGGGACAGATGTTTATCGGGAAGCGGATCGAACAGGAACCCGTTACTCTCCATCCCGGCGAGAGGAAGTATTTACATTACGCGGTCACTACCGACCTGAACACACAGCTTACTGCGTTCTATGTTCTATCGCCTGAAAGCTTCTTGAAGCAAGGGCAGAGCACGCCAATAGTGTACTATACCGGAAGGATCGGCTTCAGATTCCCGTCATCTTACGGAACGCCGATGGCATTGCCGGCTTATGAGTTTGGCAAACCTATTGCCATCGACTCGCTAAGTCAAGCCGTTAGTCCGCAGTTGGGCGTGTCGCTGATGAGTCTGGATTGGTTTGAAAATGAAGGACAAAGCTTCAAGACGGCGGTGGCACAGCTGAAATTCAAGAACCCGAGCGGCAGCCCGCTTTCGGTTCCTGATCTGACGGCCGAGCTGCAGAATGCCCAGGGCATCCTATACAGCGGCAGCCGGACTGCGAGCTCCGTGAAAGAAGTGCTGCCCGGAATGGGGACGGTAGTCACGTTCACCTTTACCGTACCTTTATCCGAGGATGCGGCCCGGTTCACCTTCCGTCTTTTGGAGCAGCAGGGGCAGCAAACGTACAAATTTCCGGTTGCTGAAACCAGTGTGGCTGTAAATCCGCCTGCAGCCGATTCTACTTTGCTCACGTTCTATCCTTTTGAATTGAAGCTGTCTTCCTGGTCTTTATCCGCCGTTACGATGGCGAACCCTACGACCCGGGCATACACCTTTAATTATAAATTCAAGATGGACCTTGACGTTCATACGACCGATGAGGTGATCGTAGACCCTGGCAATCCGAAGCTGTATATGCAGCTGGAGAACAGTGAAGGCACGCGGATAGCCTCCAAGGTGTACACGTTGGCAGGAGAAAACCGGTTGATGAGCGGGAGCCAGATCATTAATTTTGATAATGTAAGCTCGGATCAGCTGGAAATTCCCGTGACGCTGAAAATTTATGAAACCATAAACACCCCTGCCGGCGATGCCAAACGGTTATTAGCTGTATTGAAGCAATGATCATCCCTTTGATTTTCAGGCTGTCTTATGAGTCCGGTTTAAAAAAAGTGTTGACGATCTAATCATCCGATGGTACTGTTTAATTCATAGTAAGTATATATGAATGGTTGTTTTGGCGAATGCGGTAATTCGGCGGTAAACCCCGACACGTCGGGGGCAGGCATGTCCGGCGCAAATCATAACACCGTTTTGCTGACCATATGTATGGAAGCCTTCTTCTCTCCTGTTCATGAGAGTTAAGAAGGCTTTTTTGATGAAGGAGATGCTTTCTCCTTGATGAGACAGGCAGGTATATGGGCAGAGCGGGACCCCGCAATGACCGGGAATGAGATGGATGGTTTCCAACCATGAGAGGGAGGTAAATATGGCAAACTCGGTAATCCTTTATCCGCTTGGTGTTGGAGATGCCTTCACTGCGCGACATTTTTTTGTGAACAGCTTCATCAGCGTGGACGGCCGTGAGTTTTTTATTGACTGCCCGGCTTATCTCGGAAAAATGTTTCATTCTAACAATAAGCACGGGGAACTGAAACTCGATCTTCACCGTTATCGCGAGCTTTTCATTACTCATATGCATGCAGACCATGTCGGCGGACTTGAGGAACTCGCATACTTTCAGTATTACAAAACCGAGAATCCGGTTAAACTCTATGGTCCCGAATGGCTGCTTCAAGACATCTGGACTCATTTGCGCCCGGCCCTTGAGCCATCTGTGCGCGAAGGAGGCGGGCTTGCTGCCTTTGACTGGTATTTTGACCCGGTTCCGATTCCGCATTTCCATGATTTCGGAGACTTCAAAGTCAGCTATAAAACCACTCGCCACATCCCGCGCACGCTCGCCTTCCGGTTCGACTTTGGCAATTTCAGGCTTGGTTATGCCCCGGATACGGGATTTGATCCTGATTTGATCGCATGGCTTAATGAATGCGATTTAATCATACACGATGCATGGTTCGGCAAAACCGAAGCATTAGGAGGAGACATTCGCAGCCTACACACGCCCATTGCCGATTTGTTGACGCTGCCGGAGGATTTTCAACGTAAAACGCTCTTATGCCATTATGCGGACACGGCATATCGTGACAGTCCGGAGAATCCAAGTGAAAACATTGGCGCCTATCGTTTATTGCAGCAAGGAAAAGTATACCGGTTGGTATAGGCCGGAAATTTGCAGAGCGGCGGGCAACCTCCGCGAAGAAACGGCTTATTCGGAAATTGACATAACATCCGCACGAAAATGTTCGAAATGCAAAAAAACAAACAAAAGAAACCGAACAATAGCTTGCCAAACTTTACTTATTTAGGTAATATGGTGATATGCTGGTTTAGAAGGTGATAGCGTGCTTCCGATAGATTCTAATGAAAGTAAGAAGAAGCTTGCCCATCTTTATAACGAAGTATCCAAGAGTTTGTTCGGATTCGGTACGATTTCGCTTAAAGTATCGATTGATGGCAATATAATCACTTTCAAAGCCAAACATCGCCGGTCTCCGCGTTCGGAAGCTTTGGAGGGAGAAGCCCCCAATTTGAAGTATGAAGTTGACTTTTATATGTCGAACATTTACAAGAAGAAGATGAGGGAACGGTTGGAGGAAAGATTCGAATTGGACATTGAGGCGGTGCTGCGGGACTATGATCCTGCCACCCAGTGGGCCATCACGAATGTTATTTTGGCCGAATCCTGACGGAATATCCGGTACGTTCCCTTTTTGATATATCTTAAGGGGAGCTACCCCACGGAAACTAACGGATAACGCCTGACTTTGTTTACGAAGGGAAAGCGCTTTGGTTAGAAGATTCTTTCTAGCTGAAGCGCTTTCCTTTTTTTATTTAACCACATAAAACAAGGGGAGGAATAGGATGTGAAGAAAAAATGGATTGGCGGCCTGATTTCAGTATCTCTTTTGGGACTGGCTCTGGCCGGGTGCGGAACGGAAAAGCAAGAACCAAGCGGTACGGCGTCGGAGGGCGGTGGGGAACCGACCAAACTCGTTATTTCCACCTGGGGCTTCTCGGAGGATTTTTTCAAGAAAGAAGTCTACGAACCGTTCGAAAAACGGCATCATGCCCGAATCGTCGTTGAAATCGGTAACAATGCGGAACGTTTGAGCAAAGTAAAGCAGGGCAGCTCTCAAGTGGACCTCATTTATTTGTCGGATTACTATGCGCAGCAGGCGATTGAAGCCGGCTTGTTCGAGAAGATCGACCGGAGCAGAATACCTAATATCGAGCAGATTTACAATATAGCCAAAGCGCCGCTCGGCGAGGAGTACGGTCCGGCGTATACGATCGGCCAACTGGGCATTGCATACAATCCGAAAACGGCGGGCAAGGAGCTGAAATCCTGGAGTGATCTATGGAGTCCTGAGCTGGCCAAGAAGCTGACGCTGCCGTCGATCACCTCGACGAGCGGCCCGATGGTTCTTGATGCCGCATCGCATGTGGCCGGCTCCTCCTCATTCGATGAAGAGCAGGCGTTCGCCAAGCTGAAAGAGCTGAACCCCCATGTAGTCAAGTATTACAGCAAGACGTCCGAATTCGTGAATATGTTCGCCCAAGGCGAAATCGTCGCGGGACCGATTTTGGAGATGTACGTGAAAGATCTGAAGGCCGCTGTTCCGGACGCGAAGTTCATCGCCCCGCAGGAAGGGGCTTACGCTGTAATCAACACCGTGAATGTAGTGAAGGGCAGCAAGAACAAACCGTTAGCCGAAGAGTTCATTAACTGGCATCTGAGCAAGGAAGTTCAGGAGAAGGCGGCCAAAGCGGCTGTCGATTCTCCGGTGAATAAAACATTGCAGCTGAAACCGGAGGAAATACAAGGAATCACCTATGGTATAGAGGTTGTGGAGAAACTGCGTATGCTGGATATGAAATTCGTCAATGAACGCTTGAAAGCCTGGACCGACCGTTGGAACCGGGAAATCACGCAATAAGGCGAATGAACGGATAAACAAGGATATGCGGTTTTCCAGTGTATCCTTGTTTTTTCTTGACGGGAGCTTATGCGGAAGAAAGGGGACGGTTATGCAAAAGAAAGTTATCCTGGATGTGGATACCGGTATTGATGACGCGCTCGGGATTGTGCTTGCGGTTCGCAGCCGGCAGCTCGATATTCTGGGGATTACCACAGTGAGCGGAAACGTTTCTTTAGCCAAAGCGACCGAGAATACATGCAAAATCTTGGAGCTGCTGGATGCGGCAGAGCGGATTCCCGTCATCCGGGGGGCGGACCGGCCTTTGTTCCGGCCGGCCGTGTTTGAACACAGAGTGCATGGGGAAGACGGTCTAGGCGGCGCGTTATCCGCAATGCAGCTTGAGAAAACGGCTGCGGACGGCTTTGCTCCCGATTTCATGATCGCGAGTGCGGTTCGGTTTCCGGGCGAGGTTACGCTGGTCATGACGGGGCCTCTCACCAATCTGGCCCATGCCGTCAGGAAAGATCCGGGCTTGGTCCATCGCGTGAAGGAGGTGATCTTCATGGGAGGAGCAGTCCAAAGCTTCGGCAACGTGACGCCCACCGCCGAGTACAACATGTACGTCGATCCGGAAGCAGCGAAGATCGTTATGCATGCGGGCTTTCGTTCATTAACGCTGGTCGGGCTGGACGTCACACGCCGTGCGCTGCTGACAGAAGAGCACATCGGGCAACTGGCCGGCTCTCCCTTAGGTGCTTATGTCCGGCAGAGCACGGCAGATTATATGAAGCGTTACTATGAACGGTACGGAGTGCGTGCTTGCGCCATGCACGATCCGCTGGCCGTCGGCGTAGCCATAAACCGCGACCTGGTCACAACCGGATATTATTACGTGGATGTGGAGACCCGAAGCGACTTGTGCGACGGGCAGACGGTCTGCGATTTTCAGAACCGGCTTCACAAGCAGCCGAACGTCCATGTATGCCTGGAAGTCGATACCGGCGCTTTCTTCCGGCTGTTTATCCGTGCTCTTCGCAGCATCTAGTACCGGCGAAACAAGGAACGGAACAGGGGATTGCTTTTTATGAAAAAAAAGTATACTTATCTGCTGCTGCTGCCCGGCCTATTGTTTTTGGCGGTATTTATGCTCATGCCTATCCTGCTGACGATCGGTTCGACCTTCTTTCCGGAAGGGAGCTTTACGCTCGGCGGGTATATGCAGTTTTTCAAGGATCCGTATTTTCTCAAAATATTGCTCACGACGCTGCGGGTGAGTCTTGTGACAACCGCAATGTGCGTTATTGTGGGATTCCCGGTGGCGTATTACATCTCCAGGCAGTCTCCCCGTACAAAAGCAGTGCTGCTGGCTTTGGCCATCTTTCCGCTGCTGACGAGCCCGGTCGTCCGCTCGTTCAGCTGGATGATCATTCTAGGCAAGAACGGACTTCTGAATCGTTCTCTGTCGGCTCTGGGCATGATTGATCAGCCGCTCGAAATTCTGTATACTCCTGCGGCGATGATGATCGGCATGGTTCATCTGTTTCTGCCGCTGATTGTGATCACTCTCGTCGGCGTGCTGGAGAACATCGATCCCGATTTGTTGAAGGCCGCGGAGAGCCTGGGGGCATCCAGGCTGAAAGCCTTTTTCAGAGTCGTCGTGCCGCTGAGCGTGCCCGGTCTGATCGTAGGGAGCATTCTGGTGTTCGTAGGCAGCCTGACGGCTTATACGACGCCTGCCCTGCTCGGAGGCAAGCAGCTTGTCGTCTCCACCTTTTTGTACCAAAATGCAATTACGCTGAATGATTGGTATTCGGCATCGGTGATCGCCACGATTATGATTGTCGTGACATTGGCTGTCATCGCCCTGATGAATGCCGTCGCCAATAAATTGAATCCGAAGGGGTAGCTTGATGTGCGGGAGAACCATCGCGGACTGGGTTTGTTTACGCTGCTGGTCTATATCTTTCTGCTCGGGCCCCTGCTGATTATCGGGGTGGCTTCCTTTGAACCGGGCACAATTCTGAAATTTCCTCCCCAGGGATTTTCATTCAAATGGTATCAACATATCTTTGAAGTCGAGATGTTCATGAAGACCTTCCGGATATCCGTGCTTGTTTCGTTTGTCGGCAACGTATTGGCGCTTCTGCTGGGCATTCCCGCGGCGTACGCGTTAAGCCGGTTTAGCTTCAAAGGCAGGGGCACCTGGAATGCGGTCTTTATTTCGCCGGTGCTCATCCCCGGCATTGTGCTCGGCTTTATCATGTTGAAGTATTTGATCGTCGCTTATCAACTGCCGATTTATACGGCCTTGTTCGCGGGGCATACCGTCATTATGCTTCCGTTTATGATCCGCGTCATCGCTTCCAGCTTGTCCAATTTCGATTTTGCCGTCGAGGAAGCGGCGCATAGTCTTGGAGCGGGGCCTCTCCGCACCTTTTTCACCATCGTGCTGCCCAATATCAAGTCGGGCATTATCGCAGCTGTACTCATTGCGTTTTTGGAGTCGTTCAACAATGTGGACATTTCCGTCTTTATGACGGGACCGGGCGTCAGCACGCTGCCGATCCAGATGCTGACTTATGTGGAAAATAACTTTGACCCGACGATCGCGGCGATTTCCGTGCTGCTCATGATCTTTACGGCCATGCTGATGTTTGTGATCGAGCGATTGATGGGATTATCTTATTTTACAAAAAAATAACGGAGGCTATTATCATGGCATTGCTTATGCTGGACAACGTATCGGTCGCTTACGATCAGCAAAATATATTGCAAAATTTCAGTCTGGACATAGACAAGGGGCAGTTTGTGTCGCTGCTCGGTCCGAGCGGCTGCGGGAAAACGACGACCTTGAGATTGATCGCCGGATTCCTGGAAGCCAGGGCTGGGCGATTCATATTTAACGGAAAAGACTACACCCGGGTTCCGGTCAGCAAACGGAATTTTGGCTTTGTGTTTCAAAGCTATGCTTTATTCCCGCACCTGAACGTTTACGATAATGTCGCTTTTGGCCTGCAGATGCGCAAGGTTCCCAGGGAAGACATCGACCGGCGGGTCAAAAAAATATTGGACATTGTCAGTCTCGGAGGCCTAGACAAGCGAATGCCCAAAGCTTTATCGGGAGGGCAGAGGCAGAGGGTAGCGATCGCCCGCGCGCTGGTGATCGAGCCCGACCTGCTACTGTTTGACGAGCCGCTCAGCAACCTCGACGCCAATCTCCGGATCAACATGAGGGTGGAAATCCGCCGCATTCAGCAGGAGCTCGGCATTACTACCGTCTATGTTTCGCATGATCAGGAGGAGTGCTTTTCGATTTCGGATCAGGTGGCCATTATGAACAAAGGGTTAATCGAACAGCTCGATACACCGGCCGCCATATTTAAATACCCTAAAACCGAATTTGTCGCCAAGTTCACCGGCTTTACCAACTTTATCGATTTCGAAGCGCGCAGAGACCGCGGCGGAGACATTGAGCTGAAGCACCGGGACGGGCATACATTCACGGTCGCTCTGAATCCGAAGTATGCGCAGCATGCCGGCCGGAAAGGCGCCATACGTCCTGACGATATCGTCCTTCACGGCGTTGGCGAGGCTTACTCCTCCGGCGGGAACAGCCTGACGGGAACCGTCAAGGTGAGCACATTCCTGGGACGAAGCTACACAATATATCGTTGAAACGGAGCTCGGGAATTTTACGGTCAACAAAGAAATGGATTTACCTTATGTCAACGGGCGGCAGGTTCATCTGCAATTCCCTAAGGACAAGCTGGTATTGGTTAAATAATGAACTTGGAGGTGCCCGGCATGCGAGCGGATCTGCTGATCCAAAACATTCATATCTACAACAGTTATTTTAAATCATTCATTCAGGGAAACGCGGCTGTCGCGGACGGCAGGTTTTTGTACATCGGCCCCCGCGGAGCGGAAGACCTTGAAAGCGATGAGGTGATGGACGGGAGCGGACGCTATCTGATTCCGGGACTGATTGACATTCATCTTCATATCGAAAGCACGATGGTGACGCCCCGGACGTTCTCTTACGGGCTCCTCCCGAACGGCGTCACGACCATTGTGCCCGAGCCCCATGAGATGGCCAATGTATTCGGGATGGACGGCGTGAAGCAGATGATCCGGGCGAGTGAAGGCTGTATGGTCGATATGTTCTATGCCGTCCCCAGCTCGGTTCCTGCAACTTCGCTGGAAACGTCGGGAGGCTCTCTGGACATTCCCGAATTGGACGAGCTGCTGCAATCGGAGAACATCATTTGCTTGGGCGAAATCATGAACTACGTCGATGTCGTGACCGCTCCCGACAGCAAGACGAATCGGATTCTGAAGCATGTCCGCAGCCATTATCCCGATTTGATCATTGAGGGGCACTGCCCGAGGCTGCTGGATCTGGATTTGCAGCGCGTCATTTATGCCGGAGTCGATTCGGACCATACGCATCAGACCGTGGAAGGGTTGAAAGCGCGTATCGGCGCAGGGATGTTTATCGAAATTCAGGAAAAATCGATGAGCGAAGAGGTGATGGACTTTTTGATTGCCAACGACGTCTCGGAGCATTTTTGCTTTGTAACCGACGACGTCATGGCCGATTCCCTTCAGCGGCGGGGCCATTTGAACCATCTGGTGCGCAAAGCGATCTGTATGGGCATGAGCCCCGAGCGGGCCATTTACGCGAGTACATTCACCCCGTCCAGGAGGATGCGGCTTCACGATCGGGGGGCGATCGCCCCAGGGAAGATCGCAGATTTCCTGGTCGTATCCGATATCCGGGAGTTCGCCATTGATCAGGTGTACAAGAACGGGCGGCTAGCGTTCGATGTTAACGATGATTACCGGCAGCAGGAGTTTCCGCCGGCATTCCCGGCCCATTATTACGAAAGCGTCAAACTTCCTCTGCTGACCGAAGCCGATTTCGCGATCCGCACGGAGGAGGCCGACGGCCGGTATGCCTGCCGGGTGATGATGGTCAATAAAGATTCGACGTTCACCCGGGAGCACCGCGGGGAGGTGGACATCCGGGGCGGGGAGCTCCTATGGCAGGAAAGCCCCTATGGCCTGATCGCTACCTTCGAGCGCTACGGCAAGACTGGCAATCGGGCGTACGGTTTGATCGGCGGAGATACGATCCAGCGCGGCGCGGTGGCGACGACTTACTCCCACGATAACCACAACCTGCTTGTCGTCGGTCATCATCCGCAGGACATGATGCTGGCGGCCAATGAGGTGATCCGTTGCCACGGAGGCTTCTGTGTAGTGGAGGACGGCCGTGTGCTGGCCCATCTCCGGCTGTCCGTCGGCGGCATCTTGACCGAGGCCCCGCTGGAGCAGGTGGCTAAGGAAGTGGAGCGGCTGTGCCAAGCGATGGAATCGCTCGGATACCGCCATTATAATCCGATTATGTCGATCAGCACGCACTCGCTGCCTGTCAGCCCGCATTTGAAAATAACCGACCGGGGCTTGATCGATGTAAACGCGGGAAAGGTCGTATCATTGATAACAGGAAAATAAGGAATTGACAAAAAAACGGATCAATTTTATAATTTAAATTATTCCAATTGAATTAATATGATTTGACCGGTACGCCGGAAAATCCATTCTCGCTGCGAGAATGGATTTTTTATTCTTATGAGAAGATAGGAGGATGTAAAATATGAGTCGAATTGCAGGTCCTAGGTTTGGAGTATGGACACCGGTTTATGGAACATGGGGGGCTACGACGCATCCGGAGGACCCCTTTGACGCTTCCTGGGAAAGAGCTAAACGGCTGGTGCTGTCCGCCGAAAAGCTCGGCTACGATTCAACGCTTATAGCCCAGCATATCGTCAATCCGTACGGGCATGAATTTGATATTTTGGAGACCTGGACCGCAGCCGCCGGTCTGGCCTCATTAACCTCAAGCATTGAAATTATCGCCGCGATAAAGCCGACGCTCTTCCACCCGGTGGTGCTCGCCAAGCAAGCTCTCGGCATCGAGGAGATCAGCGGCGGACGGTTCTCGATCAATGTGGTCAATGCCTGGTACAAACCGGAGCTTCTCCAATCGGGCATTCCTTTTGCCGAACATGACGAGCGTTATATTTACGGAACCGAATGGCTCACGATTGTCCGTTCGCTGCTGTCCGGGGAAAAAACCAGCTTTGAAGGCAAGTACTTCCACGTGGATGGAATTGAATTGAACCCGAAACCGAAAACAAGGCAGCGTCCTGCCATTTATGTGGGAGGAGAGCCGGAGCCGGCGAGAGATTTGGCTGCGGGTCTGGGCGACGTCTGGTTTATTAACGGGCAGCCGCTTGAGAATGTCGAGAGGCTCATCCGTTCCGTTGCCGGGCGGAAACGGGAAGGCGTCCCCGTCCGCTTTGGGCTGTCCGCTTTTGTCATTGCGCGTGAGACGGAGGAGGAAGCGCAGGCCGAGCTGGCTAAAGCCTGGGAATATGCCAAGGCCGACCAGCCTCTGAATGAACAGCTTTTCGGACATGCAGACCAGAAAGCAGTCATGTTTCAAACGATTGCCAAGTATCCGGCTATAGGTACGAACGGGGGCACGGCAGCGGGGCTGGTCGGTTCATATGACCAGGTAGCCGAGCGGATCGCAGCGTTTCACGAGATTGGCGTCGAACTGTTTATGCTGCAGTTCCAACCGCTTGAATCCGAGCTGGAACGCTTTGCGAGGGAGGTTTTCCCGCGTGTTCGCAGCTTGAACCCGGTCGCGCTTTAATCTGAATGGGAATGTACAACAAATAAAAATCCTTGAAGCGGCCTTGGTCCTGAATTTTTTTGGACTAAGGCCGTTTCATTTTGCCCGTAATGTTATTGTCAAAGCCTTTTTGGCGGGGATTTTTTTGTAATAAAAATATATTGATATCAGTTCAAAAATGTAGTAAAACTACATTATACTGAAAGAGAGGACTGCAGGTATGGCTACTTTTCAGCATCGCGTCAAAGCCATTGAAAAGGAGATGACCAATTCCGAGAAAAAGATTTACAGCATTTTGTCCCAAACGGAGAAGCCTTTTCTGCTTTCCATGAATGAGCTGTCCAAATTGAGCGAAGTCAGCGAGCCCAGCGTAGTCCGGTTTTACCGAAGACTCGGGTATGCCAGTTATCAAGAGCTCAAGGTGGCGCTGGTTCAGGAAAATGCAAACGATAACGCGGCCGGCAGCATTTATGAAGAGATCGATTTATCGGATTCCGCCGATCAAATTTTTCATAAAATTATCGATCAAACCATGGTCGCTCTGCATACAACCAAGGAATTGATTAACTATGAAGCCATTGAGCGTGCAGGCGCCATGATGGCCGCGGCCAAACGTCTTTTCTTTTTCGGACAAGGGGTTTCGGGGATTATGGCCAGCGATGCGGCTCACAAATTTCTCAGGCTTGGGGAGACGGTGATGCCGATTATCGACCTTCATATGGAAGCCATTGCGGCCTCCCATATGAACGAGGGCGATGTCATTGTCGCCATATCGCACTCCGGCGAAAGCGAAGGGCTGCTCAAGGTGCTCCAATTGGCTAAAGAAAAACAAGCCCGCATTATCGTCATTACGGGCTTCAGCAAGTCGTCGATCGCCCAGATCGCAGACGAGTTGCTGGTCACCAGTGCGAATGAGACCAACTACCGGCCGGACGCCATGGTAAGCCGAATCGTGCAAATGACGATTATCGATTGCCTTTACGTGATTACGGTGCTGCATAAAGGAAATCATGCGATTGAAGCCGTGAACCTTTCCCGCCTTGCGGTGGCCAAATTAAAAACATAATGGAGGGTGCAACATGAAGATACTTACTTTTGGAGACGCGATGATCAGCGGCAAGCAGTTTACGGAGGCCGCACGCTTATTGGGGGACCATGAAATCGTTACGACGGATTGGGAAACCGATTGGGGACGGCTGCAGAACAGACGGCTTGTCATCGAGCAGCAGGGGCCGGCGGTGGAGGAAGTTCCCGCGGTGTTTCGAGAGAACAAGGACGCCGATATGGTGCTCGGTTTGTTCGGACCCTTCTCTGCCGACGGGATGGATGCCTTTGATCATTTAAAGCTGATCGGCGTGGCAAGGGCGGGAACGGAGAACGTCGATGTGAAAGCGGCTACGCTGCGCGGGATTATCGTCGTCCATGTCATGGGCAGAAATGCACAGGCCGTTTCGGATTTTACCATAGGCTTGATGCTGAGCGAGTCGAGAAACATCGCCCGTGCGCATCTGTCGATCAAGAATGGGGAATGGCGGAAGGTGTTCAGCAACTCGGATTACATTCCGGAGCTGAAAGGCAAAAAAATCGGTATCGTCGGCTTCGGTTATATCGGACGCCTGGTGGCAAAGAAGCTGGCCGGATTCGATGTTCAAATCCTGGTGTATGATCCATACGTCAAAGCGGAATCCGTCGATATGCCGGGCGTGACTTTGGTCGGGAAGGAAACGCTGTTTGCCGAATCCGATTTTATCTCCATCCACGCGAGATTGACCGAGGAAAACCATCATTTCGTCAGCCATGCGGAGCTGTCCATGATGAAGCCTACGGCCTATCTGATCAATTGCGCCCGGTCCGGGCTGATCGATACGGAGGCGTTGGTTCAAGCGCTGTCCGAGAAGAAGATTGCCGGCGCCGGACTCGATGTGTTCGATATCGAACCGATTCCTGCGGATCATCCGCTGCTTGCGCTCGATAACGTAACGCTGACCACGCATATTGCCGGAACGACTTCGGACGCTTTGACTCAATCGCCTTATTTGCTGGCAGAAGAAGTGAAAAAGGTGCTTGACGGGGAGAAAGCCAACTGGATCAAAAACCCCGAGGTTCTGGAGCATCCCAAAGTGAAGGAATGGCTTACCCTACTGAAATCATAAACGTATGGTGGTCATGAAACCGGGAGCAGACGAGGTCATGACCCTTTTTGTCCGCTCTCCGGTGTATGCAGATGATTATCATCATCGGTTTACCTTGCAGCCATCGCTTCCGGCAATACCTGCACGTTGAACTATAGCATAAGCGGAGGAGACCCGTATGACCCATCACATGACCGACGGTCCATTGGTGCTCGTCCTGGATATCGGAACAACCGGCGGGCGCGTCATTCTTATAGACCAGGCCGGGGAAATCCTTGGTATGGCCTATCGTGAATATCAGAGTGTGTTTCATGCTCCGACCGTGATTGACCATGATCCTGCGACCTGGCTGCTGGCGATCGAGCAGGGGATTGCCGAATTGCGGCAAACGGCCGCGCAGCTATGGAACAAGGTTCGGGCAATCTCCATTGCCACGCAGCGGGCGACGATCGTTCCGGTTGACGAGAACGGCATCCCTTTGGCTCATGCGATTCTGTGGCAGGATAAGCGTCCGATCGAGGAAAGCAAACAAATTGAAGAACGCTTGGGACAAAAGATGATTTATGAGCGGACGGGACTCAAGATCGATCCGTACTTTTCACTGCCCAAAATCATGTGGTTCCGGAATCATAAACCGGAGATATACGCCCGGACGGCCTGCTTCCTAACGGTCCACGATTATCTTGTCCACGCCTTGACCGGCGAATTTAAGACCGACTGGACCCAGGCGTCCCGCACGATGCTGTTCAATATTCACGAGTTCGCCTGGGATCGGACCATTGCCGAGGCGATGAATGTGGATCTTCACAAGATGCCGGAAGCTTATCCGACGGGTACCATTGCCGGCAATGTAACGAACGCGGCGGCGGACCGGTTCGGCCTGCAGGCGGGAACGCCGGTTGTAATGGCAGGCGGGGATCAGCAGTGCGCGGCGGTCGGGCTTGGCGCGATCCGTCCCGGCATCGTGAAAGTAACGACAGGCACCGGATCTTTTGTCGTCGCCCCGACAGCCCGGCCGATTCGCAGCGCCGATCAGAAGGTCGTGTGCAGCGCATCCGCGGTTTTGGGCCAGTGGGTCATTGAAGCGGGCATCTTTACGACCGGCTCCACCTATCGCTGGCTGAGGGATTTCCTTGGGACGGACGGATCTTACGATGCCCTGAATCAGCAGGCGGAGATGTCCGCCCCCGGGGCGAACGGTCTGTTTCATATTCCGCATTATGCAGGCAGCGCCGCGCCGTATTGGAATGCCAACGCCTCGGGACTTTTGTTCAATTTGTCGCTGGGGACCAAGAAGAGCGATGTCGTTCGCGCCTATCTGGAGGGCATCTGCTTTGAAATTCAAAAAAATCTGAATGTGATCGATTCCCTGCTTTCGCAGGATCAGAAGGCGGACCATATCCGGCTCACGGCGGTTCATGTCAGCGGGGGGTTGGCCCGGTTGGACTTATTCAATCAAATTCAGGCGGATATTTACGGTCTGGTCGTCATTCCCGACCAAACGGAGCAGGCGACCTCCCTCGGAGCTGCCATGATCGCCTTCACCGCATTAGGACTGTTTCCCGACTTGAACGAGGCGCATAAAAAGATGGGCAGGCTCGATCTGCAAAGGATGAAAACGGCGAACCGCGAGATGAAAGACATCTACCGGGAAATGGCCGAGCTTCATCATGCCATCTACGAGGCTTTGAATAAAGAACGAATTTATGAACGGGCAAGACGCGTGACGGAAAAGCTGAATGCTTTGCATAAACGGGAATAAACGAAAAAAGCCCCGAACGCCCCCGGGGCTTTTCCGCTTTGCGAAAAAGTGTGTTATAATAGGGGCTAATTATGACGTGAGGGGACTGCTATGGACTTTATAAGCACACGAGGCAAAGTGGAAAAAACGGGTTTTATCCGAACCTTTTTGATGGGGCTTGGAGATGACGGGGGGCTCATGCTTCCGACGGATATTCCGACCGTTCCGCAAGAAGTGTTCAAACAATGGGAGCAATTAAGCTATCGGGACCTGATGCTCGAAATTTTCTCCTATTTCACCAACGGTGAGATTCCGCGGGAAGAGCTGAAGCAATTAATTGACGAAAGCTACTCGGGCTTCCGCAGCCCTGAAGTGACGCCGGTGAAACAAATTCACGATTCGCTGTATGTGCTTGAGCTGTTTCACGGACCGACGTTCGCATTCAAGGATATCGCCCTGCAATTTATGGGCAACCTGTATTCGTACGTCTCCCGCAAGGAGAACGAAATCATTAACATTCTGGGGGCAACATCCGGGGATACGGGGGCTGCCGCCATTCAAGGGGTCAGGGGGAAAGAAGGCATCCGCATCTGCATTCTGCATCCGCATCAAAAGGTAAGCAAGGTGCAGGAGCTGCAAATGACCACGGTCGACGACGAGAACGTCCTGAACTTATCGGTTCATGGCAATTTCGACGATTGTCAGCGGATCATTAAAGAGCTGTTCGCCGATGTGGAGTATAAAAACAAATATCATCTGCGGGCGATCAATTCGATTAATTTCGTTCGCATATTGGCGCAGACGGTATATTATTTTTACGCCTATTTCCAAATTTCCAGGAGGACCCAAGCGGAGAAAATCAGCTTTAGCGTTCCTACCGGTAATTTCGGCAATATTTTCTCGGCCTATCTGGCGAAGCGGATGGGACTTCCGATTCACCGCCTCGTGCTGGCTACCAACGAGAACAATATTTTGGAGCGTTTTGTAAAAGAGGGCGTGTATCGTCCGGGAGATTTCCGGGTTACTCATAGCCCGTCTATGGATATTCAGATTGCAAGCAATTTCGAGCGATATTTGTATTACCTGCTGGATCAAAATCAGGAGAAGGTTACGTCTCTCATGCAGCAGTTCCAGTCGGAAGGCCAAATCGTCATCGACCCGCAGCTGCTGAAGAAAGTACAGTCGGACTTCTCGGCTCACGGGGTGAAGAACGAGGAATGCCTGCAAATCATCAGCAAATATTCCGGGGAATACGACTATTTGGCCGATCCGCATACGGCCTGCGGCATCGCGGCTTACGAGGCCTGCTGCGACAAGGATGAGGTGTGCGTAACGCTGGCTACCGCTCACCCGGCCAAGTTTAACGAATCCATTCAGCTTTGCGATATCTCCCAGAAGTTCCCTGCCGAAATTCAAGCGCTTTTCGACAAGCCCCAGCATATGACTGTGGTTGAAAACTCGAAGCAGGAAGTAGCCGAACAACTGAAACGTTTCTTTTAATATCTGATCAAGCCACCGTCCGGGAAATTCCGGGCGGTTTTATTTTGTTTTGAGTCACGAGTCGGGATAAATCATCGGCCGATCAAAAAAATAGTTGTAAAAAATTCTGCAACTGGTTATTATGGCATTAAGAGCAATATACACTACTGTAGTAGTAACTATTGTTGGAATTAGAAATGAGGGAGATGGATGGAGGATCTGCTGCAAAAGATTCAATCGACGGGATTGACCCAGTACGAGGCCAAGGTGTACCTGACGCTGGTTTCCCGCGGACCTTCGAATGCCTATCAGGTAAGCAAAGCCTCGGGTGTGCCGCGGGCACGCGTGTATGAAGTATTGGACGGCTTGGTACAGCATGGACTGGTGATGAAGGAAGACGTGGGCGGAGGTGCCCATTATTCCTCCTTGCCGGTCGAGGTTTTCCTGGAGTCGATGAAAACGAAATGGGAAGCGACCTACAGCGGTTTGGAAACCGAATTGAAGCTTCTTGAAAAACAAAGCCCCGAACCGGAAGTCTATGTGACGACGATTAAAGGAGAGGACAACATCTTATCCTTTTGCCGCGTTCTTATCCGGCGTGCGGAGAAGCGAATTCTGCTGTCTTTGTGGGAGCCCATGTATCGGAGGCTTAAGGAGGATCTGGAGGCCAAGCGGGATCAATGTCTGCTGAGCGGGCTTCTGTTCCAGGTAAAGGACCCGTTGCCGGGCCTGGAGGTTCACCGTAAAACCCATTACGTGGAGCATGTGGACCATCCGTGGTTTATTCTGTCCATAGATGGCAAGGAGCTGTTCTATGGCCATTCTCCTGAACAGAGCGGCGGCGCCTTCTATACCGACGACCCGGTTCATATTTACCTGCTGGAGGATTATATTTGGCACGATGTGCTGGTCAACCGGTTGGTCACGGAAGATAAGCGGGAAGAAATGGATCAATGGATCACTCCGGCAAGGAAGCGCTTTTTCGGGGAACAATGAATCGGCGCCCTGACCTGATCACATGTGCTCTTGAAGCAAATCAAATGAGAGAGGATAGATGACCATGAGAACCGTTCATGTCGATCAAATTCGTGATTCTATCGCCGTTTTGTGCTGGGAAGCCTGTTATTATCTGCCCGATGATATCCTTGCAGGCTTTCATAGGGCCAGTGAAAGCGAGAAATCGCCCCTGGGCAAAAGTATTTTGGATCAGTTGATTGAAAACGCTCAATTGGCTGCTGAAGAAAATCGGCCTTATTGTCATGATACGGGACTTACGGTGGTTTTTGCCGAAGTGGGCCAGGATGTTCATATTCAAGGCGGCAGCTTCACCGACGCGATTCATGAGGGCATTCGCAAAGGATACAAAGAAGGGTATCTGCGTAATTCCATTGTAGGCGATCCGCTGCTGCGCAATAACACGAACGATAACACGCCCGGCGTGATTCATACCAAGATTGTGCCCGGGGATAAAATCCAATTCACCGTTCTTCCGAAAGGAGGCGGAAGCGAGAACATGAGTGCCATGAAGTTTTTGCTTCCCGGAGACGGCGTCGCCGGCGTGAAGAAGTTCGTCCTGGATACGATCCAGGCCGCGGGAGGAAGGGCATGCCCGCCATTGGTCGTAGGTGTAGGTATTGGCGGAAGCTTCGATAAGGTCACTGAAATCGCGAAGGAAGCCGTTTTGCGGGAAGTGGGGGTTTATCATCATGAGCCCCATATCGCCCAGCTGGAGAAAGAGCTGCTGGAGGATATCAACAAGACGGGCATCGGACCTCAAGGACTGGGAGGCACGAGTACGGCTCTATGGGTTGCCGTGGAAACCTACGGCTGTCATATTACCGCTCTTCCGGTGGCCGTGAATCTTCAATGTCATGCTGCGCGCAAAAAAACGTGTATCATCTAAACTAGATCGGGAAGGTGATTGGTTATGGCAAAAGTTCGCCTGGAAACTCCTCTGACCCGAGAGGCGGTAATCCAGCTTAAAGCGGGCGACGAAGTGCTCCTCAATGGAACGATTTATGTGGCCCGGGATGCGGCACATAAGAGGCTGTTGGAATTGCTGGCTCAACACCGCGATTTTCCGGTCGATTTAAAAAATGAAATTGTATTTTATGCCGGCCCCACCCCTCCGAAGCCGGGACAAATTATAGGATCGATTGCGCCGACGACAGCGTCGCGTATGGATCCTTATACACCCGCAATGTATAAGTACGGAGTCAAAGGCACCATCGGGAAAGGGCCGCGGAGCAAGGAAGTCAAGGAGGCCTGCATAAAGGAACAAGCCGTATGCTTCTCGGCGATCGGCGGTTTATCCGCGCTGTTGGCGCAGAGAGTCAAATCGGCTGAAATTATCGCTTACGAAGATCTGGGGCCGGAAGCCATCCGTAAGCTTACGGTAGAGGATTTTCCGGTACTGGTGGTGTACGATGCACATGGAGGAGACCTGTACGAGCAGGAGATAGCCAAATATAGAACGCTCGATTCTTGATGGACAAACAAGCTGATGCCTGTACAAACAGACAATCAGCTTGTTTGATTTATACATTAAGAGGCCGCGACTGGGGCTTCTTCCTTACGCTAAACACAAATAAAGTCGCTACAATGCACAGGAGTCCGGCAAAGATAAAGGAAAGCGTATAGCTATGGTATTGCTCGTAAATGTATCCTCCTAAGTAAGCGGCTGCGCCGGAACCTAACTGATGTGCGGCGAACAGCCAGCCATAGATGACAATGCCGCGCTCTTTGCCGAAATGATCCGCAGCCAAACGGACGGTAGGAGGAACGGTGGCGATCCAATCCAGACCGTAAAATACAGCGAAAACCATAAAAAGAACATACGATTTCAGGTCAAAAAGATAGGGCAGCAAAAGCAGGGACAAGCCTCTCAATCCATAAAACCAAAACAGAAGCCAGCGGTTGTCAAACCGGTCGGACAGCCATCCGGAAAAGATCGTTCCGATAATATTAAAAATACCCATGAAAGCAAACAGACCGGCAGCCTGAACCTCCGGAATACCGTGATGGGAGGATGCGGGTATGAAATGAGTGCCGATGAGACCTGTCGATGATGCGCCGCAAATAAAAAAGCTTGCTGCCAGCAGCCAAAAGGGCACGGAGCGAACCCCGGCCCATAAACCTTCAAAAGCCGCAGAAACGGGGTCTTTCTTCCTTGTATCCGATGGCATTGGCGGTTTGTCATCCGCTGCTCCATAGGGCAGAAGCCCTTTATCCGAAGGACGCTCCCTCATCCAAAATGCGATAAGCGGAATCATCAAAATCCCTAAACCAAGAAATAGGGATAAAGCGATACGCCAGGAATAGGCTTGAATCAGATAGGAGAGCAGAGGAAGAAATACCATTTGCCCCGCGGCCGTACTTGCCATCAGCAGCCCCAGCACCATCCCCCGCTTTTGCTCGAACCAGCGGTTGGCCACGGTTGCCGAAAGGACGGTGAGAAATACACCGGAGCCCAGGCTTATAATGATCCCCCATATCAGGTGAAGCTGCCAGATGTGCGTCATGACAAGGCTTGCAGCAATACTGGAAACCAAAAGGATCATGCCGTACACCATCATCTTGCGGACGCCGAACCGTTCCATTCCTGCCGCAATAAAGGGACCGGAGAATCCGTATAACGTCAAATTGACCGCAAAAGCGAGAGAAATGGCTGAACGGCTCCATTCGAATTCTTGTTCCAACGGAATGATTAGCACTCCTGTAGTGGAACGGATTCCTGCCACAATCAGTATGGTAATAAAGGTGATCGATACGATAATCCATCCATAATGCATAGAAAACCCTCCCCGAAGCATTGGTTTTAGTTCGACTTCCGAATGGCGAATGGTTCGATAGGCTTGGAGAGCGGTTTTATCGATTCGTGAAAAACCCGTCGTCCGTTGGCTGGTTCGCAGCTCTTTTCCATGATTGTACAATATTTGGATAAAATAAAATATAGTAATTACTCCGTATTTTTATAAAACCGTTCTTTAATGCGAGCGCCCCGCCGTTCGGATACACGCAGTATCCAAACGGCGGGGCGGACCGGATGAGGCTGATACGGGAATGGTTAAACCGGCTTAAACCGGCAGTCTCCAACGATTATATAAAATAAGGCAGAACCAATCCTCCGTAAGCGAAGGCGCCGATAATGACTAGGGCGGGATGAATTTTGCGCCGTTCCATCGCCCAATAAGCAATGGCGGCAATCGCAAGGGATTGCCACAGGCCGAGCGATTGCCAACTGGTGGATGCCATTTGCCAGGTGAGGATGACCATCATGACGGCAATCACGGGTTGGACAAGCAGCGTCATTCCTTTGACGACCGGCGATTGGCGATGCTTGTTCAGTATTCTCAGCATCAGAATGAGCGCGGCCGCTGTGGGAACCACGGTTGCGGCCAAAGCAATCGTCATGCCGAGCCACCCGACGGTGTCATAGCCGACAAATGCGGCGATTTTCGTGGCGATCGGACCGGGCAAAGCGTTGCCTAGAGCCAAAATATTGGAAAACTGCGCATCCGTCGCCCACTGATGGCGAACGACGATTTCCTGATACATCAGCGGAATGGAAGCGGGGCCGCCGCCGTATCCGAGTACGTTGGCTAGGAAAAAGCCGATGAAGAGATTTATCCACTCCATGTCGTGTAGTCCTCTTTTCTGGTTTTCTTCTTGTTAAACCATGCCGTTGTTTTGAAATGAAAAGCGCCATACCCCAGAAAGGCAATGACAACGAAAGCCGGATGAATATCGATGATTTGCAAAAGTGCAAAACAGACGAGAAATAAAGCGAAGCCGACAGGCTTGCCGAGACCTTTGACGGCGCGTTCGGCAAATTCGTAAGCCATGACCCCCAGCATAACCGCGATCACCGGCGTCACGGCTGCAATCATTCCCTGCACGATCGGGGAGGCGCTCAGCAGTTGGGCGGCCGAAAGCAAAGCGATCATGGCCACAGCGGAAGGCATGATGTGAGCCAGGACGGAGATGATCGCACCGGAAACGCCTTTTTGCCGGTAGCCAAGATAGGCGGCGATTTTGGTTGCGATCGGCCCCGGCAGCGCATTGGCCAAAGCGAGAATCTCGCCAAACTCGTCATCCTCCATCCAGCGGTAACGGGTTACCGCTTCGTAGCGGATTAACGGAATCACCGAAGGTCCTCCGCCAAAGCCCAGAATCCCTGTCCTGCCCATAGCCCATACCAGATCCATATAAGGACGTACTCCATTTGATTTGGTCATCTTCTTATAACCTCATTCCCATGCGGCTTTTGTACCGCGTAATCAGAACCTGGCAGTCGACGCTCATGATGCCGGGCAGCTTATAGAGCTTTTCCTTCAAAAACGTCTCCATCTCCAGGTTGTTCGTAAACAAACCGTGCATGTGAAGCTTGCTCGGTCCGGTCATGTGATAAAGGCTTGTGACGACCGGCTCCGACGCCAACTGCTCGGCAACATCTTGCAGATGCTTCGGTTCGACCTCCACGTTGAAAAAAGCGGATACGTGGATGCCGATTTTCTCGGGATTAATGACGGCCGTAAACCGTTCGATGACGCCGGACTCCATCAGGGCATTAATGCGGGCTTGAACAGCTACACGGGACAATCCGATTTCTTTGGCCAAATCGGTGTAAGAAATTCTTCCGTTTTGATGGAGAGCGGCAATGATTTTACGGTCGATTTCATCGATGGGAACCGGAGGAATTTCACCGGAGGTTCTGGAATGCACAGAGACCGACTCCTTGTTATAAGAATTATAAATTACGAAAAGAAAGTTATTATTTCGATTTCATTACCATATGGATAAATATATATTCAATCAACTTCATTTTCAATACAATTTCAGAAAAATGATGACATTTTTTAATTTTTTAGTTGCTATGCGCGATAGAACGTGTTATTTTTTAAAATATTAAATGTCAGGTTATATGCCATGTAGGAGGGGCTGCAGATGAGGAAAGCGGTTGTGGGAACAAAAACGATGGTGGTGAGTCCGCATTATTTGGCTTCGGCGGCCGGAGCCCGTATCTTGGAACAGGGCGGGAATGCATTTGATGCGGCTGTGGCGGTCAGCGCCTGCCTGGCTGTGGTCTATCCTCATATGACCGGTCTTGGCGGAGATTCCTTTTGGCTGACTTATCATCACAGTGACGGGCAGGTGCGGGGCTACAACGCCAGCGGTCGGTCCGGGTATCGGGCGAATCGGGAGGTTTATGCGGGCCGGATCGAGATTCCAACCCGCGGTGTGCTCAGCGTTGTAACCGTTCCGGGGATGGTGGACGGCTGGGATGCGATGCTTCGTGAATACGGACGGTTGACCTTGGGGCAAGTGCTTGCGCCGGCCATCGAGTATGCTTCCAAAGGATTTGCGATGTCCCGAAATCAATACGAGTACACGGTTATGAACGAGGCGATGCTGAGGGGGACGGCACCGACATCGGCCATTTACCTGCCGGAAGGGCGGATTGTGAAGCCGGGCCGACGTTTCGTGCAAGCTGAACTGGCGCAAACGCTGCGCGAATTGGCGCAGCATGGAAGGGACTTTTTCTATAAGGGTGCCATAGCGGAGGAGATGACCTCCTATTTGCAGGAACAGGGGGGACTGCTGGTCATGGACGACTTTGCCGATCATGAGGGGAACTGGGTCACTCCATTGCAGGGGTCGTACCGGGGGTACTCTGTTTATCAAATGCCGCCGAATTCCCAAGGCTTTGTGGGCTTGATGGCGCTTCACATCCTGGAGAACTTCGACCTCGGCAGCATGGAGCACGGGTCTTTTGAATATTATCATTCGATGATCGAAGCCTTGAAACTCGGGTTTCGCGATCGCAACGAATATTTGACGGACCCCGATTTTGCCGATATTCCGCTTCATCGTCTGCTGAGCCAAGAGTATGCCCGCGAGCTTGCGGCCTCCATCCGGATGGATCGCGCCCTGAGCCTGGAGGCTGAACAAATGGGCAGCGATACGGCCTATGCCGCCGTGGTCGATCAGGAGGGCAATGCCGTTTCGTTCATACAGAGCCTGTACTTTGAATTCGGCTCGGGGGTTACGGCCGGGAATACCGGCATTACGCTGCAGAATCGTGGATCGTTCTTCTCGCTGAACCCGGCGCATGCCAACTGCCTGCAGCCGCGCAAAAGAACCTTCCATACGTTGATGCCGGCGATGGCCTGCCGTGAGGGCAAGCCGGTTATTCTTTACGGCACGCAGGGAGGGGAGGGACAACCGCAAACCCAAACGGCGATCTTGACCCGTATGGTCGATTTTGGAATGGATCCCCAGCAGGCTGTTGATGAGCCGCGATGGGTATGGGGTAGGACGTGGGGGGCGTCGACGCAGGATCTGAGGGTTGAAGGCCGCATCTCCCCGGAAGTGACAGAAGCTTTAGCCAAGGCCGGTCACACCGTACGCAAGGTAAAGGACTTTGACGGCATCATGGGCCATGCTCATGTGATCATGGTGGATGAGGAAGGGTTCATCAGCGGCGGTTCGGACGCTCGCAGCGACGGCGCGGCCATCGGCTGGTAACCCTATGGCGCGGTTTGCGTGAATCCGAAGCCCGCCCGTTTCTCTTTAGAGAAAAAAACGGGCGGGCTTTTTGTCATTAAAATTCGTTTGCCGGTGCGCGGGGCGCAAAATCCTCCAGCACCTTATCGATCAGAAAAGCGAGACGGAAGCGCAGGGAGTCGTTCGGATCGCGGAGACTGCGGCGCGTCAACTGTTCATACTTATGAAGGCGGTAAGCGACCGTGTTGCGATGAATAAACAGCCGTTTGGCGGTTTCTGCGATTTGGCCGTGCGTCTCCAAAAATACGCGCGCCGTATTCATTAATTCCTCGCGTTCGCGGAAATCGATCTCCAGCAGGGCATGAAAGGATTCCTTGTAGAAATCGCCCAGCGCTTCCTGGGGAATCATTTTGAGCAGCTCCACGACTTCTTTGGCCCTGTACGATTGAACAAACCGGAACTGCCTGGATTGATAGCCCAAATGGAGCGCATTCAGCGCTTCCTTGTAAGTGGATGGAATGAGCGTCAGATGTTCTACAGGATTGCCGATGCCAAAGGAAAGCGAAATGTGTTCGGTCTGGAACAGCTTTTCCTGAAAATCCGTGAGCCGGTCCAACAGTTGAAATTCGTGCTGCTGCAGACTTCGTTCCCACTTCAACAGAGTCACGAACAGATCCTTCTTGTTAAAAAGAATATAGGGCTGCTGCCGTTCGGCAAGCATGGTTTTCAGGTGTTCATAGATGCGGTCCCGCTTGCTGTACAAATTGTCTTCCGCCGAATCGAGCGATTCGTCGACTTTCCCTACGACACACAAACAAGGGTACGGCTCCTGCAGTCCGTAACGCTTTCCCTGGTGAAGCATTTCCGCAACCGAGCGAAACCTCCCCTCTACCAAATCCTCAAAAAACTCGTTTTTAAAACGGCGCGACCTTTCTTTGACCGCCTGCCGCTTCATAAGCTCAAACCCGATCACATTCGCCGCTTGTTCAATGGCAAGCTTGGGCAGAGGAGAATCATCCATTTGTGCGTTCACCAGGACCAGAAAGCACCGCTGCTGCGTCAGTTCGATCGGATAAAATACAACCTCCGGCCCTTTGAGCCCTCCATGAACAAAGCATAAAGAGACAATGCGGCTTTGGCCGTCCTCCCGCCTGGCAAGCAGCTCCCGCGTTTGACTCAGCAGCCGGCTGCCGAAAGGTTCGGTCACCGGTCCGGAGCCTGCCTCGAATTGCAGCCTGTGGTTGATCAGCAGGACGGTTCCGCCGACAAGCGGAGACAATGCGTTGATAACGGACGGGATGCCTTGACCCTGCATGACCAGGCGGGAAAACTCCCGGTGCATTTGCAAAGCATAGCGAAGCTCCTCATTGCGCTTTTCCATTATGTAGCTGAGCGATTCCTGCAGCAGCTCTCCAAGCGGCGGATGAAGAGGAAGCTCAATGATGGGAAAATGAATCTCGTCGGCAAGCTCCAGGACGCTTTTGGGGATCTGGTCAAGGAACCGCTTGGTCTTGATCCCCAAACCGGCGCACTGGCTTGCCGCCATATGACGAACAAGACGAAGCAGCTCCTCGGGGCGGTCGCGAATCGCATATGCTGTAGTCAACAGCAGTTCATCGGGCTTCAAATAATCCATGATATCCGGGGCATCCATCATATTGATGGACTTGACCTGCCTCTGCAATCCTTCGTGACCGGCCAATACCCGGATGTTCTGATACAAGGGCAGTTGAAATAAATCCGCTAGTTTCAATGGAAACACCTCTTTAATTGTCATGAAACATAACATTAAAATGTGTTATCTTATGAAAAATGTACATTAAATCCTCATTTTGTGCAAGCTGAACAAAAGTAAATGTGTAAATTGTTCACATTTAATATTGAAAATCACAAAATGAGTGGTATTATGTAGTTAACAGTTTCGTTATATGTTATTAATTATAACATAAAAGAGGTGAGGGGCTTGCAATTAGCTGTTCAAAATGTGGAGAAAGGCTATGAAGGCAGACGCGTGTTGAAAAATGTTACCTTTGACGTTGACTCTCATGAGTTTATTTGTATCCTCGGCCACAGCGGCTGCGGCAAATCCACTCTGCTGAATCTGATCGCCGGCTTCTTGCAGCCCGACAGCGGATCGGTCACGGTAAACGGGGTGCCGGTGAAAGGGCCTTCCAAATCAAGGGGAGTTGTGTTTCAGGATCACGCTTTATTTCCTTGGTACAAGGTGATCGATAACATCGCTTTCGGTCCTGAGGTGCAGGGCAAAAGCAAAGCGGAAGCCAGGGAAATCGCGCATAAATACTTAAAGCTGGTGGGGCTTGAGGATTATGCCGAGCATCTTCCGGACCAGTTGTCCGGCGGGATGAAGCAGCGGGTCGGGATTGCGAGGGCGCTTGCGAGCGGCCCCGACATTTTGCTGATGGATGAGCCGTTCGGGGCGCTGGACGTCCTTACGCGGGAAATGATGCAAAAGGAACTGCTTCGCATTTGGCTCGAACTGCGCCCATCGGTGTTGTTTATCACGCACAGCCTTAGTGAAGCCGTTTATTTAGCGGACCGCATTATGGTCATGAAGGACGGAGATGTAGCCGGAGAATTCCGGGTAACGATGGACCGCCCGCGATCCAACCAGCATCCGGAGTTTATCGGGCTGATGCGCGAGATCCAAAAATTATTGACAGATGAGTGAGGAGCGTAAGTCATGAGTAAAATGCCGGATTCTCTCGTTGCCTCCAAAGCGTTGGTTTCGGCCAAGGGCGGCAGGATGCTGCGGAAAAAGAAAACTTGGGTCGATAACGGACTGCTGCCGGTCGTCGTCTTCTTTCTGCTGTGGGAAGCCGTCAGCACACTGAATGGAAGATTCGCTTTTTTCAATCCGATCTTCCTTCCGGCGCCTTCGGCTATCGTACGGGAAGCGTGGTACTTGGCCAAGACGGGGCTGATCGCCAGCAGTATTGCGGCGAGCACCGCACGCATTCTGGTCGGCTTTGCCATCGGAATGGTTTGTGCCATAGCGGTCGGGGTGTTAATGAACAAATACAGCAGAGTGGATTATTGGCTCAGTCCGATTTTGAATTTGCTCGGCCCGATTCCCGCTTTGGCGCTGCTTCCGATTTTCATCATCTGGTTCGGTATCGGAGAATTTCCCAAAATTCTTTTGATTGCATGGACTACGTTCATTCCGGTATTGACCAATACGCTGGACGGACTGCGGTCGGTCAATCCCACGCTGATCCGGTCGGCGCTGAGCCTGGGTGCCAGTGAGCGGCATATCTTTTTCAAAGTCATCTTTCCTTCCGCCGTTCCGAGTATCTTTGTCGGTGCGCAGGTCAGCCTGGGGCTTGGTTTTTCAGCTCTGATCGTATCGGAGATGATGGGTGCCAAATCCGGATTGGGCTACATTATCGTTGACGCTCGCAACTACTTCAAGATGTCCAATATGTTTGTTGCGATTGTTTTAATAGGCTTGGAGTTCAGTTTCTTCTCGTATCTCTTAAAGCGCTTGGAGAGAAGAATGGTGACATGGCGTAAAAACGGCATGCGCAGCGCTGTAGAGAAATAAAAACCACACAACATTCGGAGGGGTAACCATGAAAAAACGTTTGAAGTTTTTGGGAAGCACAATGGTCGTATTGGCCATGGCATTGAATCTGGCGGCATGCGGTTCGGGCGGATCACCTGGAAATGCGGCGGAACCGGGCGGAAGCAGCACGCCGAACGCATCTGATGTGAAAAACGACGGCATTGAATTGAAACAGTTCACCCTCGTAGGTGTGCGCGATGCGCAAATCTCTTCGCAGCAAATCATTGCCGACAAGAAGGGTTATTTTAAGGAAGAAGGCCTGGAGGTTACGAGTCAGTTGATTGAAAGCGGTCCGGACATCGGCCCGATGGTCGCCGGAGGAAGCGCGCCGATCAGCATCCAGACCAACTTTATGGATATCATTTTGAAATCCAATAATGTCGGCGTGAAAATCGTTGCCCCGCTGGCGCAAATTGCCGGTACGCAGGCCGTGGTGGGAGGTAAACATTTAGAGCTCAAAAGCGCGAAGGATCTGGAAGGAAAAACGATCGGCGTACCAAACGGTGCGGACGTCGTCATCGCGATCGACAACATGGCCAAAGAGCTTGGCGTCGATGCAAAGAAGATCAAGTACGTGAATCTGGCGCCCAGCGATGCCGTTACCGCACTGGAGAAAGGCGATATCGATGCGATGGCTGCATGGGAGCCGTTCATTACGAAGGCGATCCAGGGCGGAGGCAAATTTTTGTTCAGCGGGACGAAGAGTGAGCTGCCGGACAAACAAGGCGATGTCAATTGGATGAGCGTGCATACGACGATTCAGGTCACGGACGACTTTTTGAAGAAAAATCCGAATACGATCAAAGCGGTGCTGCGTGCTCTGAACAAGGCGACCGATTTCATTAACAATAACCGTGAGGAAGCGATCAAAATTCTTTCGCCGGAGCTCCGCTTAACGGAAGCCGAACTGACCGAAATTATGAACCGCAATGTGTACAGCATGGAAGTGAATGATAACTACTTGAATGACAGCAACGGAGAAGCGGTTGGCAGCTACTTGAAAAGCGTAGGGAATATCAGGGAGCTGCAGGATCCGAAAAGCTATCACGATTTGAGCCTGCTCAAAGAAGTAGCGCCCGAATTGGTGAAAGCGGAATTGAAGTAAGAAATCATGTCAGTCCTGAAGATCGCTTCCGATCTTAAGGACTGATTTTGTAAACGGACTAGGAGGAAACAGCATGGCGGCGGAATTCGATGTAGTGATCAAGGGCGGGCATATCGTCGGGTATGACCGGATTGAGCGAATGGATATCGGCATTGCTGGAGGGGTGATTACCTGCATTCAGGAGACGATTGCGGAGTCCGCCCGAATGGAGATTGACGCCAGAGGTCAAGTGGCCGTTCCGGGGATGATCGACGTCCATGTTCATTTGAATGAGCCGGGCCTGGGCGATTGGGAAGGCATTCCAAGCGGTTCGGCCGCACTGGCCGCAGGAGGGTGCACGACATACTTCGATATGCCGCTCAACTGCCTCCCGCCGACGACGACGGTGGCGGCCTTGAAGGAAAAGCTGGAGCTGGCCAAGCAGCGTTCCTGCATCGATTATGCGTTCTGGGGCGGGCTTGTTCCCGGTAATGTAGAGCAGCTTGCGCCTTTAGCGGAAGCGGGAGTGATCGGGTTTAAAGCCTTCCTGTCCGCAGCCGGCGGGAAGCAGGAGGGGGCTTTTCGCGAAGTCGACGACCGGACGCTTTATCAGGGGATGCGGGAGATTGCAAGATTGGGCAAAATTCTCGCCCTGCATGCCGAAAGCGAACCGATCATCAGCGCGCTGGCTGCCGAGAAGCAAAGCAAAGGACTGGTTTCAGCAAAGGATTATTTGCACTCCAGGCCGATTTATGCCGAGTTTGAAGCGGTCCGCAGAGCTTTGTATTATGCGGAGCTGACGGGCTGCGCGCTGCATTTTGTCCATATCAGCAGTCCTGCGGCGGTAATGGAGATCCGTACCGCCAAGCGGGCGGGCTTGAATGTAACGCTCGAAACCTGCCCGCATTACCTGATGCTCACAGGCGATGCCATGGAGGAGATCGGGGCGCTGGCCAAGTGCGCGCCTCCGCTGCGCACGGAAGAGGAGCTGGAAGGCTTGTGGGAGGCGATAAGGCAAGGAGATATCGACATGATTAGCTCGGACCATTCTCCCTGCCCGCCGGAGCTGAAGGTGTCCGACAATTGGTTCGACATTTGGGGAGGCATTTCCGGGGCGCAAAGCTCTCTGGAGCTGTTCCTTGGCGAAGGCTACGTCCGGCGGGACATTCCGCTCCCTTTATTATGCCGCATGCTGTCCACCCATCCGGCCCGCCGCTTTGGGCTGCACAGTACAAAGGGGGAGATCAGGCCAGGGGCGGATGCGGATTTGGCGATCGTCGATTTTTCCGCGCCCTACGTTTTGCAGAAGGAGCATTTGTACGACCGGCATAAGCACAATCCTTATGTAGGCAAACAAATGGAATGCCGGGTAAAGTACACGCTCGTTCGGGGGCAGCTCGTTTATGATTGGCAATCCGGCATAACGAATCCCAAAAACGGACGATGGCTGCGCTCCTGAACCGTCAAGTAAAGCCGTTCAGGGATGAGCGGCCGCGATTCGGAGGCGTTCAGCACCGCTGAAAATGCATATTTTCTTTATCGTTATCGTTAAACAATCCGAGCAGATTTTTCGTGAAAGGGTGCTTCAAGATGGCAGATAAATACGTGACCGAACTTCAAGTGTCCGATAGCGACCGTTCACGATTTGCAGCGGATATTCAGCAGGCGATTGAATGGTTGGCGGACTATGGCAAGGATGCGTCGGGAGGAGTTACCCGTTTCCTGTACAGCGACGCCTGGAGCTTGGCCCAGCAAGCGCTGGCCCGGCGGATGGCAGAGGCGGGACTGCACGCCTATTACGACGATTGCGGCAATTTGTTCGGGCGGTTGGAGGGAAGCTGTCCGGATGAGCCGGTCCTGCTGACGGGTTCCCATCTCGACACCGTCAAGTGCGGCGGCAGGTACGACGGCGCTTACGGGATATTGGCCGGCATGATTGCGCTGACATATTTGCAGGAACGGTTTGGGGCTCCGCGGAGAACGCTGGAGGTTGTTTCATTGTGTGAAGAAGAGGGCAGCCGTTTTCCGCTGACGTATTGGGGATCGGGCAATATTACGGGAAAGTACGCTCTGGATGCGGTTCCGGCGATTCGGGATATCGACGGCATCAGCCTGCAGGAAGCGATGGAGGCCGCAGGCTTCGGGCTCGGCAGGTATCCGTCGCCGCGCCGCAGCGCTCTTGCCGGCTTCATAGAGCTGCATATCGAACAGGGATTAGTCCTCGAACGGGAACGGCTGTCTATCGGAATCGTGGACGGCATCGTCGGGCAAAAGCGGTTTATGGTGCGGGTCGACGGAACGGCCAACCATGCGGGAACCACACCGATGAAGCTGCGCCGGGATGCATTGGCCGGAGCGTGCGAAATGATAGCGTTTCTGGAAAAAACGGCTTTGTCGCAAAGGGAGCCTTTCGTGGCTACGACGGGTCAACTGCAGGTACAGCCTAATTTGGCCAATGTCATCCCCGGCCAGGTCGTTTTTACGGTGGATGTTCGCGATGCCGATTCGGAAGTGCTGGAGCAGTTTTGCAGCACATTCAAGAGCGTTTTTGCAGAGATCGCCGAGCGGAGGCAGCTGTCGGTCGATTTTCATGAATGGATGAGCATGCACCCGGTCCGGATGAATGCGGATATGAACCGCAGCTTGGCATCCATCTGTGAAGGGCGCGGCTTTGCCTACCGCTCTATGTTCAGCGGAGCGGGGCATGATGCGCAGATGTTTCAGGCAGTCTGCCCGACGACCATGCTGTTTGTTCCGAGCAAAGAAGGGATCAGCCACTCGCCGCTGGAGTACAGCGATCCCCGGGATTTGGCGGACGGCATCGTTACGTTGGTGGAATGGTTGTATTTGTACGGTTACAAGGAGGAATTGCGATGAGAAAATACAAAGATCTGGCACCGTCATTGCGCACCATCATGACCCCCGGCCCTGTGGAGGTGGATCCGCGCGTGCTGAGGGCGATGGCCACGCCGATTCTGGGGCAGTTCGATCCCGAATTTACCGATATCATGAATGAAACGATGGGCATGCTGCGTGAAGTGTTTCAAACCGGGAATGAGTATGCCTTTCCGATCGACGGTACTTCCCGCTCCGGTATCGAGGCCGTCATGGTCAGTCTTATTGAGCCGGGCGACAAGGTATTGGTTCCCATTTACGGGCGATTCGGACATCTTCTCGCGGAAATCGCCGAGCGGTGCGGAGCCGAGGTGATGACAATGGAACAAGAGTGGGGCAAAGTATTTGACCCCGGGCAGGTCATCGCCTTGATGAAGCGGGAACGTCCGGATGTGGTTGCTATGGTGCACGGAGAGACGTCTACAGGCCGGATGCAGCCTCTTCAGGAGATCGGCCGGGCGTGCCGGGAGCTGGATGCGCTGTTCATTGTGGATGCGGTGGCTACGATCGGAGGGACGGACGTACGGGTAGACGAATGGATGATTGATGCGGCGATAGGCGGTACGCAAAAATGCCTGTCGGTGCCGTCCGGCATGGCCCCGATCACCTACAACGAAAGAGCGGAATCGAAAATCCGCAAACGCAAGCAAGTGGAGCGCGGGCTGCGCGATCCCCATGTCGACTTGAGCTGTTCGGGGAGAACGATCCGCAGCAATTATTTCGACTTGAGCCAGCTGCAGGACTATTGGGGACCGCGCCGTTTGAACCACCATACGGAGGCTACCTCCATGCTGTATGCGCTCAGGGAAGGCTTGCGCCTTGTGCTGGAGGAGGGATTGGAGCAGCGTTTTGCCCGGCATAAGCTCCAGGAAAAGGCTCTGGTCGCCGGGCTGCAGGCCATGGGATTGTTGCTGTTCGGCGATCCGGACTGCAAGCTTCCGGTAGTGACCTGTGTTCAAGTCCCGGAGGGAATATCGGGGGATTCGGTGATGCATATGCTGCTCAGCGAGTTTAGCGTGGAGATTGCCAGCTCCTTCGGCCCGCTGAAGGGGAAAATTTGGAGAATCGGTACCATGGGATACAGCAGCAATCAAAGAAATGTGCTTCATGTGCTGGGCGCGCTTGAAGCCGTGCTGATCCGGCACCGGGCCAAAATCGACGCCGGCCGGGCCGTGCAGGCTGCGTTAGATGTGTATATGGAAGCGAAAGGCACTGTGTATGAGGCGTCCGCTGGCGTCCGTTAGATTGAAAATCCATCTAACAGGCGCCGGGAAAACGCCGCCTGTAAGGCTGATTTTCAGCGCAGTGGCCAGCGGGAGAGGCACACCCCCACTGCCAGCGCCATCGCAAGCGATACGGAATATGGTTTAAGCTCCTCTATCGTTACGTCTGATCTGGAAAGAGGAGAGGAGCTTGCGCTGCAAATCGAGAGCGGAATGACCCATATGACCGACCAAACGGTGAATGACAGTCCCGTGATTCCGTTTGGAGGAAACAAAGCAAGCGGCAGCGGCAGATTTGATCAAACGGTAAAACCTCGGATTTCCCATACCCAAGCTGACAAGGTTGAAAATAGATCAAAGGTCAATGCAGCGGCCGTCGTCCGGCATTGCAGCTGGAGGCGGCCTACGCCTATAAAGTATACATATCCATAGGAGACCATGCTCAACGGGCGCATCACCTAATCGGTGTGCGCCCGTTGTGTTTTTCTTACCATTCCATGGGGAGCCCGACATAGTTCTCTGCAAGGCTGGTCGAGGCGGCCCGGGAGGAAGTGATATAATCCAGTTCGGCAAGTTGGATACCTCGCTCGAACGGGCTGTGGTCCATATTGACGTGCAGCAGTGATGTCATGAAAGAGGAGAAGCGCTCAGCCTTCCAGATGCGGCGCAGACAGGTCGCGGAATAACGCTCAAGCAGCTCCGTTTTTCTGGTTTTGTAGAAGGCGTCAAAGCCGCGTGCCAGGACTTGGACATCCGCAACGGCCAGATTAAGCCCTTTGGCGCCGGTCGGCGGGACGATATGCGCCGCGTCTCCGGCCAGGAAGAGCCTGCCGTACTGCATCGGATCGCACACAAAGCTGCGCATGGCAATGATGCCCTTCTGAATAATCGGGCCTTCGATCAGTTTCCACCCTTCATCGGTCTCCAGCCTGGCATGGAGCTCCGTCCATATGCGGTCGTCGGACCAGTTGGCGATGTCATCTCTGGGATCGACCTGGATGTAGAGGCGCTGAATCTCCGGTGAACGTGTGCTGAGCAGTGCAAAACCGCGTTCATGATGGGCGTAGACCAGTTCAGGCGCTGACGGCGGTGCTTCGATAAGGATGCCGAGCCAGCCGAGCGGATATTTTTTCTCGTAAGTCTTGCGGACGGTTCCCGGGATCGCCGCTCTGCACGGGCCGTGGAAGCCGTCGCATCCGGCGATAAAGTCACAAACGATTTCCTGGAGCTCTCCAGCTTTGTCCTTGCGGTAACGGATTTTCGGTGTGGCGGTGTCCAGATCGTGCAGGCTGACGTCGCCCGCATTGAAAATCAATTCCCCGCCGGCTTGGAGACGGGCGGCAACCAGATCCTTGATGACCTCATGCTGGGCATATACCGTCACATTCTTTCCGCCGGTAAGCTCATGCATGTTAATGCGGTGGCCCTTGCGGTTGAAGCGAAGCTCGATCCCATGGTGAAAATGCGCTTCCCTGCTAAGCCGTTCGCCGACGCCCGTTGCTTTCATGAGATCGACGGTGCCCTGCTCAAGTACGCCTGCACGGATCGTTCCCTCGATTTCTTCGCGGGTCCGGTTCTCGATGATGACCGACTCTATTCCCTGGAGATGCAGAAGATGCGAAAGCATGAGACCTGCCGGTCCCGCCCCGATAATTCCCACTTGTGTACGCATGGTTGAGACCTCCTGTAATGATGTTATTGGCTTAAATCCCAAATCTATGAAAATCAAAACCTACCACCGTAACGCAAACGCGTTCATTCCGGCAAAAAAATGCCGGCCCGAAGCTGTCATCCCATTAGTCCCTTAATGCCGGTTCCGCCGTCGAATTCGGGGGGCCATGAGCAAAGATCGAATGGAAAATCGGAGCCGGGAACCACTTGTTCTTCACCTACCAAATCAATCAGGCAGCGCAAGCTTGCTCCATTCCACAGCACCGTGTCAAACCAGAAACGGCGCAAATAATCGCCGGGAGGGCTTTCCAGCATAGAGGAAACCGCTTTCCATTTGGTATAGCCTTCATTCAAGCGCCCGATCTGGTAAGGCAGAAATCCGCCTCCATGGGCCAGTAATATTTTGACGTTCCGATATTTGTCCAGCATTCCGCTCAGCAATAAATCCGCAGCACACACCGTCGTCTCCCAGGGAACGCCGATGAGATTGGGCATCATTCGCTTCTTTAGACGAGGGTCTTCGCACAGTAACGGATGGATAAAAATAATCGCTCTCCGGGCATCGGCTTCCTCCCAGAACGGGGTAAAAAAATCGTCCGTCAGCATCCGATGGGATAGGCCGGGCCCGATAATGGCCCCTTTTAATCCCCACTCCATCGCCTGCTTTAATTCTTTTGCCGCAAGAACGGGATTGTTCAGCGGAACGGTGGCCAATGCAGAAATTCTGTCGGGATGGGCCTGGACCCAATCGGCTAGCGATCGGTTATAGACGGCGGAGAGTTCATCTGTGATTTCATCGGGAAAGTCATACATAAAAAGCTGGGGGATCGGTGAAACCAGGGAATGAGCAACGCCGGCCGCTTCCTGTTCCTGCAGGTATCGATGGGGTTCAATAAAAGCCTTTTTCAGTTCAAAGCTCCATTTGCCGTTCACCGTTAGAAAATCTTCCTGATCCGGTGCTCTTCTTTCCCACTTGGCATGGACGGTCTGTTGATGATCCTTCAGCCAGAGCATCACATCCGGGGGAATAAAGTGGGTGTGTACATCAAACATCAAACCACGCTCCTTGCATCGTCCGCTTCATAAGCCACGGTGATCGACGCCAAATTGTTGCATATACAAGAACGATAGTCTTGTATAAGGAAATGTACTTATTTTAGCACAGCCGGGATCACAAAAAAATACTTTAAAAAATAAATTTAATTGTTGCGTATAGAGGAACAATGGTGTTGTATATAAAATTGTATTCAGGTAAGCTAATAAAAAAGCAATATGTAAGCGCTGTATTTCAATTTTATTCCAAAAATTCCTTCCAAAAATAAGGAGGTTTACTTATGTCGGCTGTACAAGATCAAGTAAGATCTATGGATTGCAAGCATTTCATAAACGGACAATATATTTCATCCTTCAACGGAAGGACCTTTGATAATATTAATCCGGCAACGGAAGAAGTATTGGGCAAGGTCTCCGAAGGCGGGAAGGAAGAAATTGACCTCGCTGTGGGAGCGGCGAGAAGAGCGTTAAACGGACCGTGGAAAACCATGACCCTCAATGACCGTATTGCCGTGATTCGCCGGATCGGAGATATTATTCTGGAGCGAAAGGATGAGTTAGCCAGGCTGGAATCGCTGGACACCGGCAAACCGTTATGGCTTTCAAGCTCGGTCGATATTCCGCGCTCCGCCTTTAACTTTCATTTCTTTGCCGATTATCTGCGTTCTGTCGGCAACGAAGCTTACCATACGGATGACGTTGCTATCAACTATTCCATTCGTCGTCCAGTAGGCGTCGTCGGCTTGATTAATCCCTGGAACCTGCCTCTGCTATTGCTGACCTGGAAGCTGGCTCCCTGTCTTGCAGCTGGCAATACGTGCGTCATCAAACCGGCCGAATTAACCCCGATGACGGCTACGATCCTGGGGGAAATTTGCCGCGAAGCGGGCGTGCCCGACGGCGTGGTGAACATTGTCAACGGCTTTGGCCCCGATTCCGCCGGTTCGGCATTATCGGAGCATCCCGATGTAGACGCCATTTCCTTCACGGGGGAAACGGAAACCGGGAAAATCATCATGAAGGCGGCCTCCCGGTCGTTAAAAAGCTTTCTTACGAGCTCGGCGGCAAAAATCCGAATATCATCTTTGCCGATGCGGATCTGGATGAAGTCATTGAAACCACGTTGAAATCGAGCTTTATTAACCAGGGAGAAGTGTGTTTGTGCGGGTCGCGCATTTATGTAGAGCGGCCCGTATACGAACAATTCCTGCACAAATTTACGGCGAAAGCCAAAGAGCTTGTTGTCGGAGATCCGTTTGATCATCATTCAAAGGTAGGGGCGCTTGTAGGGGCGGAGCATTATGAGCGTGTAACCGGCTATATCCGGCTGGCCCAGGAAGAAGGAGGGCAAATTCTGATCGGCGGCAAGCGTCCCGAAGGATTGGAGAGGGGATATTTTCTTGAGCCGACGATCATCACAGGATTAAACCGCAATTGCCGCGTCGTGCGCGAGGAGATTTTCGGGCCGGTGGTAACGGTGATGCCGTTTGATGAAGAAGAAGAAGTCATTGCCCAGGCCAACGATACACACTACGGCTTGAGCGCGTCGATATGGACCAATGATCTGCGCCGGGCCCATCGGGTAGCAGGCCGGATTGAAGCGGGTATCGTTTGGGTGAACACGTGGTTTTTGCGTGATTTACGGACTCCGTTCGGCGGTATGAAGCAAAGCGGCATTGGTCGTGAAGGCGGTATTCACAGCTTCGAGTTCTATACCGAATTGACGAATGTTTGTATCAAACTATAGGAGGGAATGGCGTTGAGTTCCAGGTTTGATCGGAAAACGATACAATATGCCGAACATCTTGAGAAGGCGGTCGCAGAACGTCAAGGGGTTTCGCCCCTTACGGAGCTTGATCCGGATTTGACGGTGGAGCAGGCCTATCAGGTTCAGCTTTATGGCATTCAAAAGCAGGTGGACGCCGGACAGCGCATCGTCGGAAAGAAAATCGGCCTGACCTCCCTTGCCATGCAGCAATTGCTAGGCGTGGATCAGCCGGATTACGGCCACTTATTGGATAGTATGGCGGCGGAAAACGGGGGCCAAATCACTTTGGACCGGGTACTACAGCCTAAAGTCGAAGCCGAGATTGCTTTTGTGCTGAAGCAGGACTTGGCGGGGCCGGGGATTACGGTGATGGATGTCTTGAAAGCCACCGATTATATTATTCCTGCTCTGGAAATTGTGGACAGCAGGATAGCCGACTGGAAAATTAAACTGCAGGATACGATCGCCGACAACGCTTCTTCCGGACTTTATGTGTTAGGGGGAACGCCTCATTCCGTAGATCAGATCGATCTTGCACAGCTTGGCGTCGTTCTGTATAAGAACGGCGAAATCATGAACACAGGGGTGGGCGCGGCCGCTTTGGGACACCCGGCTGCATGCGTGGCTTGGCTGGCCAATAAATTATCCGAGTTTGGCATTGTACTCAAAGCAGGCGAGGTGATTCTCTCAGGCGCTCTTTCCGCTGCCGTAAATGCCGGGCCGGGAGATTCTTTCCTGGCGAGATTTGCCCATTTAGGCGAAGTCAAGGTTCGATTTTAGCGTTCAAGCATGAAGGGTACCGAAGATATGAAAGGAGTGGGCTTCCATGTCCAAAATCAAAGCAGCCATTCTGGGATCAGGTAATATCGGCACGGATTTGATGCTGAAATTAGAGCGCTCCAACATACTGCAGTTAACCGCCATGATCGGTATTGATCCGGAGTCCGACGGTCTGCTTCGCGCCAAAGAGCGGGGATTCGAAACGATTACTACGGGGATCAAGGGATTTCTGGAGCGTCCGGAGCTTGCGGACATTGTGTTTGATGCGACTTCCGCTAAAGCGCATATCCGCCATGCGAAATTATTGAAGGAAGCGGGAAAGCGCGTGCTTGATTTGACCCCTGCCGCCGTCGGCGCTTTGGTCATTCCTCCGGTCAACCTTGGCGAGCATATCGCAGAGGACAATATTAACCTCGTGACTTGCGGAGGACAGGCGACCATCCCGATCGTTCATGCGATCAACCGGGTCAGTCCGGTGCAATATGCGGAAATTGTTGCGACAATATCCAGTAAAAGCGCAGGACCGGGAACGCGTGCGAACATTGACGAATTTACGCAAACAACGGCACGGGGGATTGAAGTTATCGGAGGGGCGCAAAAAGGAAAAGCCATTATTATTTTGAATCCGGCCGAGCCACCTATTCTTATGAGGGACACGGTGTATGCTTTAGTGGCGGAAGAACAATTGGACGAGGACAAAATCAAGGATTCGATTTACGCTATGGTCAAATCGGTACAATCTTACGTTCCCGGCTATCGGTTGAGAACGGAGCCCATCTTTGAAGGAAATAAAGTCACCGTATTTCTGGAAGTGGAAGGCGCGGGGGATTACCTGCCGAAGTACTCGGGCAACCTCGATATCATGACGGCCGCAGCCGTGAAGGTGGCCGAAGAATTGGCGCAGCACCGTTTGACGCAAAAAGCGATATAAAGGAGGGAGCATTCATGACGCAAGATAAGCGGATTTTAATCACCGAAGTGGCATTGCGTGACGGAAGCCATGCGATCGCCCACCAGTATACCGTAGACCAGGTGTCCAAAGTGGCCAAAGCGCTGGATGAAGCGAACATCCCTTATATTGAGGTGTCTCACGGAGACGGGCTGGCCGGTTCGTCCCTGCAGTATGGCCTATCCCGCACCCATGAGCTGGAATTGATTGAGGCTGCGGTAGCGGTATGCCGGCAAGCCCGGATAGCCGTACTGCTTTTGCCCGGCATCGGTACGATGGAAGAGCTGAGGCAGGCCGCAAACCTGGGCGTCAAAATGGCGCGTATTGCTACCCATGTGACAGAGGCGGATGTGTCGGCGCAGCATATCGCTTTAACCAAGGAGCTTGGATTGGAAGCGGTTGGATTTCTGATGATGTCTCACATGGCTCCGGTCGAAAAGCTTGTTGAACAGGCCAAATTGATGGAGAGCTACGGAGCGGATACCGTCTATGTCGTCGACTCGGCGGGAGCCCTTCTCCCTCATGAAGTGAAAGAGCGGATTCGGGCCCTTCGGCAGCATCTGGGCATTCCGATCGGATTCCATGCACATAACAATTTATCGCTTGCCATGGCCAATACGTTGGTGGCTATAGAAGAAGGGGCTACCCGAATCGACGGCAGCGTTCGCTGCCTGGGAGCGGGAGCCGGAAATACCCAAACGGAAGTCTTAATTGCCGTTTTGGAACGATTAGGTTTATCTACAGGGGTTGACTTGTACAAAATGATGGACCTGGCGGAAGAGATTGTAGCGCCTATCCTCCAGGTGCCGCAGGAGATCACGAGAGACAGCCTGGTGATGGGGTATGCGGGCGTCTACTCCAGTTTTCTGCTTCATGCAAAGCGTGCAGCCCAAAAATTCAATATTGATTCGCGGGACATTTTAATTGAACTTGGCAGGCGGAAAGTGGTCGGCGGTCAAGAAGATATGATTGTGGATGTAGCGGCGGAAATCGCCAAATCCAGGCAGGAGCCTGCTGTCCGTTAGGGGAGGGAAGAAGATGCGCGCGCTCGATTTTAAATCTACAGCCGAATTTCTGCACCGGGCCGAAATGGAGAAACGTGAAGTTGTTCGAATTACGGCTGATTATCCTGACATGACCATAGAGGATGCCTATCAAGTGCTCGCTGAATTGGTCGCGATCAAACGTCAGCGGGGGCATCGGATCATCGGACCGAAAATGGGTCTAACCAGCCAGGCCAAAATGAAGCAAATGAACGTGGAAGAGCCGATTTACGGATATATATTCGACTATATGGCGGTTCCCGAAGGCGGAACGGTTTCGATGCGGGAATTGATCCATCCTAAAGTGGAGGCGGAGATCGCCTTTGTCATGGGCAAAGATATGGAAGGCCCGGCCGTTACGGGAACCCAGGTGCTTGCCGCTACGGAGTATGTGGTGCCGGCGCTCGAGATTATCGATAGCCGTTACGAAAATTTTAAATTTACCTTGCCGGATGTCATTGCCGACAATGCTTCCTCTTCCAGGGTGGTATTTGGAACCGTGCTTCAACGGCCTGATAACCTGGAGCTGGATTTGGTCGGCGTGACCCTCTCGATCAATGGGGAAATCAAGGATTTGGGGGTGGGAGCCGCCGTCCTGGGACATCCGGCCAATTCAGTTGCTATGCTGGCCAATATGCTGGCCAGAAAAGGCGAGAAAGTAAAAGCGGGAGACATCATTTTGACCGGAGGTATAACAGGCGCCCTGATCTTGAACGCCGGCGATACGATAACGGCAAAGTTTGACGGATTGGGGCAGGTTGGCTTTAGGGTGACAGAATAAAACTATACCGTAAGCGGAGGATTCCATACGATGCCCATTGTGAATATTCAACTGCTGGAAGGAAGATCCGAAGAGAAGGTCAAGGAAGTGATTCGGAATGTTACGGAGACGGTATGCCATACACTGGAAGTAAAAAAAGAAAGCGTCCGTGTGATTGTCACTGAAATACCGAAAACACATTGGGGGATCGGCGGAGTATCCGTGTCGGATATTCCGGGCAGATAAATTGTGAATGAACATGGAGGAGGAAATGTAAATGTCCATTGAATTGGGTTTACTGGTACCCCACACGCCTCGTATGTGCCATGAGGAGCAAGCACCGGCGTTTCAAAAAGAATTGGTTCGATCCATGCATGAAGCCGCAGATGTGATTGCAAGCCTGAAACCGGATGTCATCGTCCTCATCTCCTGCCATTGGATGTCGAGCTTTCACCATCTTGTGGATGCGACACCGCATCACAAAGGCATTCTAACGGCGTTTGAATGTCCCGAATTGATTTCCGATGTTCCCTATGAATATCCCGGAGACGAGCAGCTGGGGAGCCGGTTGGTGGAGGCGGGCCAGCAGGCCGGACTTTCCGTCGTAAAAGTAAATGATCCGACCTATGTGTGGGATTATGGAACTGTTGTCCCTCTCCGGTATCTCGTGCCCAAGGGGGACATCCCGGTTATCGATCTTTCCGTGACATGGGCGGCAAATTTGGAAGAAACCTATCAGTGGGGGCAGCAAGTAGGAAAGGTATTGCGGGAAAGTGAAAAGCGGGCCGTTTTTGTAAGCAGCGGAGCGCTTTCCCACAATCTTGTGAGAGGTCCCGAGGTCATGCCGTCCATATCCGAACAGGCGCTGGATAAACAATTCCTGGACTATCTCAATCACAATGATTTGCAATCGGCATGGAAGATGCTTCCCCAATATGCCAAAGCGGCGTCCGTTGAGTCCGGGGGCCGCCATCTGGCGATGCTGCTCGGAGTGCTGGAAGGAAATTATACAAGCAAATATTACGGATACGGGCAATCCTCGGCAAGCGCCAATGTGGTGATGACTTTTCAGCCCGGATCGACAGAATCCGCCCATATCACGGCATAAGAACCGGAACAGACCCGAATAGATCTTCCGCTTCTTGTGAATCCGCAAACTGCAAGGAGGATTGGGAATGATGCTGAAACAGGAGTTAGACAAAAACGTATTTCAGGCACTCAAAGAAAAGATGAAGCAGGGCTTGCTTCCCCAGTGGATATTAACGGATCCTCAAATTTACGAGATGGAAATCGACAAGATATTTGCTCATACGTGGCAATTTTTAGCGCATGAAACGGAACTGAAGGAACCCGGAAGCTATGTGACAAGATGGATGGTCAATGATCCGGTTTTGCTGGTGAAGACCAATAGCGGGGAGCTGAAGGCATTTCTCAATTCCTGCCCGCATCGGGGAACACAATTATGCACTGCTGATTTCGGAAAAAAGAAAACGCTTACTTGCCCATACCATGGGTGGAGCTTTAACTTGAACGGCGACCTCATTGGCGTCGTAGCCGGTGACAAGGTGTATGGCGGAGAAATGAAAAAGGATGAGTGGGGGCTGCGTCCCATTCCTCAGGTCGGCGTGTACCAAGGCATGATTTTTGGCAATTTGGACCCGAATGCCATGTCGTTGGAAGAATATCTTGGAGATATGAAATGGTATATGGACATCATGCTGGGTCGCAGCGATGGAGGCATGGAGGTCAGGGGACTCCCGCAGCGATGGGTAGTGAATACCAATTGGAAGCTGGTATTGGAGAACTTCTCTGGAGATCCCTATCATGTCCAAACCACGCACCGTTCGACGGTTGAAATGGGCATCAGTCCGCAGGACCCGCTGTATGCCGGTTACGGGCATCAAGTGGTGCTGCAGCATGGACATGGAGTGAACGTAATCACGGCCTCCGCTCCGGGCAAACCGCAAAGACCCCCGTATCAAGGCTTACCCCAAGAGATGTGGCCGATGTTCGAAAGAAACTTGAATGAGGATCAATTAAAGGTTTTCTCGAAAGCAACCGTTCTTGTAGGTTCCATTTTCCCGAATTTGTCGTTCGTTAGTCCGGTGCATGGAAGTGAAGGGCATTTGCACAATTACTTGAATTTCCGCGTATGGCGCCCGCTAGGTCCGGAGAAAATTGAGATTTGGTCCTGGTTTATGATCGATAAGGCCGCATCGGACGAATACAAAGAAGACGCCTATAAAGGCTATATCAGCTCCTTCGGCCCTTCGGGCACGTTGGAGCAGGACGATACGGAGATTTGGATCCGCGTGACCCAATCAAGCAAAGGGATCATGGCCCGAAGCAAAGACCACAGCTATAACAATCTGCTCAATTATTTAATGGGTCTTGACCGGGTACTGCCGGATGACACGTGGCCCGGACCCGGCGTTGCCTATCCGACTTGTTATCTGGATGCGATATCCAGAGCAACCCATGAGTATTGGTTGGAGCTTCTTACCGGGGAAGGACCGGAAAATGAACAGGAAATGATGCGAAAGGAATATGCGGGGGGCCATGGCGATGAATAGTGAGCTGCAACTCCAAATTACCCGCTTTCTTCACCAGGAAGCCTTTTTGCTGGACGACCGGCGGTTTGGGGAATGGCTGGATTTATTTACGGACGACATCATTTATCGAATGCCTCTTAGGGCGACACGCGAAAATAAAGAGGGCTCCAGCATTGTGGAAGAGATGACTTTTTTTGAAGAAACCAAAACATCGTTGACCACGCGCGTGAAAAGGCTGGATACCGCATCGGCCTGGGCGGAGAATCCGGCTCCGAGAACCCGTCATTTTATATCGAATATTTTTGTCGAATCGGGTTCTGATGAGAACGGGTTCGAGGTCAGAAGCTATTTTTTGTTCAAGCGAAGCAGAGCGGGAGATATTGCAACGGAAGAAATCTTTGGAGAGCGGCTCGATGTGCTCCGGAAAGTAAACGGCCAATGGAAAATCGCTTCGAGGACGATCTATCCTGATCAAACCGTATTAAATGTGATGAATTTAAGTATGTTTTTATGAACCAAAGCACGTTTGGAATGATTTAGGGGGACAAAAGTAAAGCGCTTACTTTGAATGGGGTTTTATCATGCGGTCTTTCATTTTGAATTGAGGGGGGCACATGCAATGGGATTGAAAATAAAAAAACATAAAATCGTTGCGATCATGCTGGCCGTGATGCTGATGTTTCTTGCCGCTTGCGGCAGCAATAACAGTACCGGTCCCGCCGGCAGCTCATCATCCTCCGGCGGCGGGGATCAGCCTGTAAAGATAGGGGCTATTCTGTCCTTTTCCGGAAATTTTGCTCCATTGTCTGAAAGTATTAAACAAGGAATGGAGCTGTATTTTGAGCTGAACGGCAATAAAATCGGCAACCGTCCTGTAACCATCAAATACGAGGATGACGAAGCCAGTCCTCAAGTCGCCCTCCGCAAATACCGGCAGCTGGTCGAAAGCGAGAAAGTCGATATCCTTGCGGGCCCTATTTCCTCCGCCGTTGTTTACGCACTGCGCGATGTGATCGAGAAGGACAAAGTGGTTTTGATTGATGCCAATGCGGCTGCCAACGATATTTCGTGGGACAAGAAAAGCGATTATATTTACCGCGTCTCCATATCCAACTGGCAGGACGGTACGCCGGGAGCCGAATATATTTATAAAAATATCGGGAAAAGGGCCTACGTCCTTGCACCTGACTATCCGGCCGGCCACGAAACGATAGAGGCCTTTAAGGCGGCCTTCATTCAAGCGGGCGGCGAAATTGTCAAGGAAGCCTGGCCAAAGCTGGGGACGAATGATTACGCCACTTACCTGACGGATATTTTAAACACGAAGCCCGATCTTGTCTTCCCTTTCCTGGCCGGAACCGACGCCATCCGCTTCGTGCAGCAATACGAGCAATTCGGCGTAAAAGGCAAGATTCCATTAACCGGAACCCAGGAGTTTTTGGACCCGTTAGTGACCGACCCGGCCGGAAAAGCCGCTGAAGGAATTATCGGGGCCACGATGTATACCGCTTCACTGGATAATCCGACCAACCATAAGTTTGTCGAAGAGTTTACGAAGAAATACAACAAAACACCGAACTACTTTAATGTTCAAGGATACGATACGGCGCAGGTCATCAGCAAAGCCATAGAGAAGGCGGGCAGTACGAAGTCCGAGGATTTAATCAAGGTGTTGAAGGATATCACTTTCAGCAGCCCGCGCGGCGAACTGGCAATGGATCCGAAAACGCACAATCTGGCTTTGGATATGTATTTGGCGAAAAACGTATGGAAAGACGGAAAGATTGCGCAGGAAATCATGGGAATAGCCGCAAAAGGGCTCAAAATACCGGAAACGCCGCCGGCTAAGACGAATTAACAAGCCATATCCAAGGGGGGCTTGTCCCCCCGTTTTATTATCCAATGCGTCTATGGCCTTGAAGGAAAGAGGAGGATACCATGGCTGGTACAACACTGCTCATGCATATTTTGAATGGTTTGGCCTACGGCATGCTTTTGTTTATGATCGCCGCGGGGCTATCCATTATCTTCGGATTAATGCATATCGTCAATTTGGCACACGGTGCTTTTTACTTGGCGGGAGTATATATCGCCTATACTTTTGTCAAGCAGAACATGGGATTTTGGCCTTCCTTGCTCATATCGATAATCATTGTTGCCATCCTTGGCATCCTGATGGAGAAATTTCTGCTCGAACGGGTGTACGGCAAGGAGCTTGAGCAGGTACTGCTGACGTTCGGGCTTGCCTTTATATTTGCCGATCTGGTGAAGTGGATCTGGGGAACGAGCCCTTTGACACTGCCTGTTCCGGCTGCGCTGGATGCTTCAATGAACTTGGGGGTGATCACGTTCCCGGCGTACCGGATTTTTGTTATCTTCGTCGGCTGTCTTCTTGCGGTTCTGCTGTGGTATATGGAAAATAAAACGCGCATCGGCGCCATCATACGGGCCGGAGTGGATGACCGGGAAATGCTGTCCGCGCTTGGCATTCATATTAAAATCGTATTTACCTCCATATTCGCGGTGGGAGCCGCGCTGGCTGGTTTAAGTGGTGTATTGGGCGGGCCGATCATGGGGATGTATGTGGGCATCGATTCGGAAATCTTGATTTCATCCCTCGTCATTGTCGTGGTTGGCGGTCTCGGAACATGGAAAGGGGCCTTTATAGGGGCGATTTTAATCGGCGTCGTCGATACGTTGGGACGTGTCTGGTTCCCTTCGTTTACGATGGCCATGGTTTTTGCCATTATGATCATTGTTTTATTGCTGAAGCCTAACGGCCTGTTTGGAAGGGGGGCTCATGCTTGAAAAAAAGCACCTTATCGCTTAGCGCCGCCCTTGTCGTTTTTACCCTGCTGCTGCCCCTTGTTCTTTCGTCGTATGGCCTGAAATTGACAAGCGAAGTGCTGATTATGGCCATTTTTGTCATGAGCCTCGGGCTGATTATCGGCTTTGCGGGGCTTGTATCGCTGGGGCACGCCGCTTTTTTTGGAGTAGGCGCTTATGCGGTGACATTGATTGGCGAACACTTGGACAATACTTATGTGCTGCTCCTTGCGGCTATTGTTTTATCGGGGTTCGCCGCTTTCGTTTCCGGATTGCTGTTTATCCGTTCGTCGGGAGCATATTTTTTAATGATTACGTTGGCGTTCGGGCAGATGCTGTACGCCATTGCGTATAAAATGGAGAATTTGACCGGGGGGGTTGACGGTAAGGCGGTTGCGGCGAGCTTCAACCTAGGTTCAGGCGAAATTCACAGCCGACTGGGATTTTACTATGCAGCCGCTGTGGCATTTCTTGTGAGTTATTTTTTGCTCCGCGCATTGATCTCATCACCGTTAGGAAAAGGCATTAAAGGGATAAAGGAAAACGAATTGCGCATGACGGCGCTCGGATACAATACGCGGCATTACAAGCTGATCGTGTATTCCTTGTCCGGCATGATGGCCGGCTTTGCGGGCGGACTTTATGCCTACTTTAATGAATACGTTTCGCCCGATCTGCTGCATTGGGGTTACTCCGGCCAAGCGCTGATCATGGTTATCGTAGGCGGCGTCGGAACCTTGATCGGGCCGGCTGTCGGCGCGGGCTTTTTCGTCATTCTGCAAAATTATATCAGCTCCTATACGGACCGTTGGCCGATCGTGATGGGCTTGATTTTTGTCGCCATCGTGCTTTATGGACGGGGAGGGGTCATTCACATCGCAGATTTGGTATGGAGCAAAATCAGACCCAAACGGAGTACCAAACGGGATAACCCTGTGCTTCCAAAGGAGGAGAACGGCTTTGAGTCTGCTAAAGGTTGAACGTCTGTACAAATCGTTTAAAGGATTGCAGGTGTTGAAGGATGTATCTCTGGAAGTGCAGGCCGGTGAGCGTCATGTCCTGATCGGACCAAACGGAGCCGGAAAAACGACGCTTTTTAATTGTATTACCGGGACTTTGCCGATCGATGAAGGAAGCGTTGAGGTGAACGGCAGACAAATCAGCGGCCTTCCCGCCTTTACGGCTGTCCGTGTCGGGATGTCCAGAACCTTTCAAAAAAATAATCTGTTCGGCAGCTTGACCGTTGAAGAAAACGTGCATCTGGCCATCATCGCATGCAAGCCGTACCGGTTTAACTTTTTTAAGCCCTACTACCAATATAATGAATTGTTAACAGAAGCCGAAGAACTGCTGAAGCAGTGGAATCTTTGGGAACGCCGCGGCCGCATCGTCAATGAGCTTTCTTACGGCGAACAAAGGCTGCTGGAAGTGCTGCTCGCCCTGGCCTGCAAACCGCAAATTCTGCTCCTCGACGAGCCGACATCGGGCATGTCTCCCGCGGAGACGGTTCAAACCACCAAGCTCATTCAGAGCATGCCGCGTTCCATTACCCTGCTGGTCATTGAGCATGATATGGAAGTGGTGTTTTCGATTGCCGACCGCATCACCGTTTTGCACCACGGTGAAGTGTTTTTAAGCGGCGCTCCGGAGGAAATTCGCGGCGACGAGCGGGTCAGGGATATTTACTTCGGGGGAGGTAAGCTGCAGCATGCTGAAGCTTGACGAAGTTCATACGTATTACGGAAACAGTCATATTTTGCAGGGCCTCTCCTTTGAAGTGCCCCAAGGGAAGTGCGTGGCTCTTCTCGGCCGGAATGGAGCGGGCAAAACGACCACGATTCATTCCATCGCCGGCTTGACGCCCCCGCGCAAGGGAACCATTACGTATAGGGGCAAACCGGTTTCCGGGCTGCCGTCTTACAAAATCGCGCGCCTTGGCATCGGATTGGTGCCCCAGGGAAGGCGCATTTTCCCTTCGTTGACCATCCGGGAGAATTTGACGGTGCCCGCCAAAGACAGCCGGCAGAAGGATAAGGGGCATAAGAGCTGGGATTTGGAGAGCGTGTATGCATTGTTCCCGGTTCTCAGGGAGCGCGAACACAACATGGGTACCCAACTATCAGGCGGGCAGCAGCAAATGCTGGCGATCGGAAGAGCATTAATGACCAATCCGCAGTTTATCCTGATGGATGAGCCGTCGGAAGGATTAGCTCCCGTCATGATTGAACAGGTGGGGGATATCATTAAAAAATTGAAGGAAACCGGCCTATCCATTCTGTTGGTAGAACAAAATTTTTATTTGGCATGCGATGCGGCCGATGAAGTCTTGGTGATGAACAAAGGGCAAATCGTGTGGAAGGGTACGCCGGAGGAGCTGTTGGCAAACGAGGACATTCAGCATCAATATTTGGGAGTGTAAGCGAGCGAGGAGACGGCTTCGGCAGTCTCCTTTGTTTCGCTGCGGCTTTTAGCTGACAGAGGTCTTTAACGCAACAACGTTTAATGCCGCTTTCTATAGCCCAGCCTGACGGAGATTTCGTTGGCGGCGCTAATGATTTTGTGGATGTATCCCTTCAGGTTGGCGGGATTCATGCGATGGGTAGGGCCGATGACGGTCAATGTATTGACCACCTGGTTTGTATAGTCCCGGATGGGTGCTGAAATCGATGTGACCCCTTCTCTCAACTCTTCAACCGATACGGTGTATCCTTGCTCTCTGGCTTTTTTGATGAGGTTGAGGATCGTTTCGGGATCGGTATTCGTTTTTGTCGTGTAGGCTTTCAGCTCACCCCCAAGAATACGCCGGACGACCTGCTCGTCCTGATAGGCGAGCAGCACCCTTCCCGAGCTTGTGCAGTAAGCGGGATTCCTTCTGCCGATATGGGTCAGGATTTGGATGGGATGTTTACACTCAACCTTCTTAATATAGATGACATCCGTGCCGTCCAATACCGCAATATGGCACGTTTCCTGAATGTCGTCCACGAGTTTTTGCAGTACCGGCAAGGATTCCCTTTCAACTTCCAGATTGCTGGTGACGATCGTGTTCAAATTCAAAATCGACAACCCCAGCCGATATTTTTGCGTTTCATGATCCTTGGTGACGAATCCCTCGCTTGCGAGCGTACTCAGCAGTCGGCTGACCGTGCTTTTTCCTAACCCCAGCGATTTGGCCAAATCGGTTACTTTTTTCTCCGGCTCATCCAAGGAAAAGCTGTTTAAAATACGAAGGGCGTTTTTAACGGACGAAAGTACATAATCGTTATGGTTCGAATGGTCCATGGAGCAGTCTCTCCCTTTAGCGCTGTCGCATATTGTTGCATATAAAAGAACACTAATCTTGTATATAGAACAAATGTATCATAGACTCCGTACAACCGCAATCGGTAAAATGGCTGGTATCTTAACGCTTCGCGGCCGAAGTGGACGCAGCCCGGCAAGAGATATAGAATGAAATGGGGATCGCCGGGAAGCCTGTCAGGCGCTATCCCAAGATGACATAATAAATATCGGAAAGGAAGTCCATATGATACGTTTTGCTGTTATCGGAACCAACTGGATCACGGAGGAGCTCATCAAGGCGGCCCGGGAAATCGAAGACTTCGCCTTGACGGCTGTGTATTCCCGTACGGAAGAGAAGGCCAAGGAATTTGCGGCCAAGCATGATATTCCTCACCTATTTACGGACTTGGGGAAGATGGCGCAAAGCGATGTGTTCGATGCGGTTTATATTGCCAGCCCGAATTCATTTCATGCGCAGCAAGCGATTCTCTGCATGAGTCACGGCAAGCATGTATTGTGCGAAAAGCCGATAGCCTCCAATACCCAAGAATTGCGTAACATGATAGCGGCGGCGAAAGAGAATCATGTCCTGCTCATGGAAGCCTTAAAGTCAACGCTGCTTCCGAATTTTCAGGCCATCCGGGAGCACTTGCATAAAATAGGTCCGGTACGCCGTTATTTTGCCGGCTATTGTCAATATTCCTCGCGCTATGACGCCTATAAGCAGGGAACCGTTTTGAATGCGTTCAATCCTGTTTTTTCTAATGGTTCTTTGATGGATTTAGGCGTGTATTGCATCTATCCTATGGCGGTGCTGTTCGGGAAGCCGGAACAGATCAAGGCCTCCGGCATCCTGCTCGGGTCCGGGGTGGACGGGGAAGGAAGCATACTGATGAAGTACAAGGAGATGGAGGCGGTCATCATGCACTCCAAAATTTCAAGCTCTTGCCTGCCGTCCGAAATTCAAGGAGAATACGGCACCATGATCATCGATAAAATCAACCAGCCGGAAAAAGTGGAAATCCGCTATAGAGACGGCAAGGTTGAAGAGCTGACGCGGCCCCAAAGAAGCCAATCGATGTATTATGAGGTCAAAGAATTTATCGACTTGTTGAAAGCCGGGAGAACGGAATCGGCGACGAATTCTCATGCCCATTCCATGACCACTTTGGAAATTATGGACGAGGCCAGACAACAAATCGGACTTCAATTCCCGGCGGATCAGGAAAAATAATCCGAACTTGCCATTCGGTGCAGGCTGTGATAAGATGTAATAAAGCTGTGATAAACGAATCCAAAAGCAAGCTGCTCTTAACAAGTGTTGAGAGCAGCTTTTCTTTTTTGGACCAAAGGAGAAGGAAAACGATGAATTTTCGCAAAAAGTCATTAGAGGAAATCCCTGAGGAATACACAAGGATTTGGTCTTGCGAGACGGAAGGCTGTAATGGATGGATACGGGACAACTTTGCTTTCGAGTATGTGCCAACTTGCTGGAAGTGCCTCTCCCCCATGACTAGCAGCATGAAGATGCTGCCTCTCCTTGTAAATTCGAATGGCGATCTGAAATCGCTCAAGAAAGGCATACGGATTTCATAGCCTCTGGCAGCAGTTTTCTTCCCGGATTGCGTTTATTTCAGATACCTAAAACCGTACAAGCAGCAGGATGCTTGTAAGAACTCTCCCATATTGGAGTTGGATGAACCATGTATCCTATCATTGATGCTCACGTGCATTTGGATTTATATGAACCGGCGGTGCTGGAGAAACTGCTTCAATCCTGTGATTTATATCGGATTCAAGGGCTGCTGACGGTTTCGATGAATGCGGAATCGTGCCTGCGCAATCTCCGGTTGAAGCGTCAGCTCCCGCATGCTGTTTTTCCCGCATTCGGCTATCATCCGGAGCAGGCGCCGCCTGCCGAAGAAGATATGGAAAATTTATTCGAATGGATGGATCGGCACCGGGATGAAATGATGGCGATCGGCGAGATCGGACTTCCCTATTACATGCGTAAAGCGGCGGAGAACAGAGGCGAGCATTTCAATGATGAGCCCTATTTGCTTCTGTTGGAACGCTTTGTTCAGTTGGCTGTCCGGCTGGATAAACCGGTGGTGCTGCATGCCGTATATGAGGATGCGGAAAGGGTATGCGATTTGCTAGAGAAGCAAGGAGCAGAGAAAGCTCATTTCCACTGGTTCAAGGGAAGCGGGAAGACAATGGCAAGGATGATGAAGAGAGGCTATTACGTTTCGGTAACGCCTGATGTGGTATACAAGCCGGAGATTCAAGCGGTGGTTCGTGCGTACCCGCTCGAACTTCTGATGGTGGAAACGGACGGTCCGTGGCCTTTTCGAGGCGTATTCGAGGGTCAAACGACCCATCCGCGTATGATTCGTGAATCCATTAGGCAAATATCTATGCTGAAGGGAATGCCGGAACAAGAAGCAGCGATGGTGTTATTCGAAAATACACGGCGCTTTTACAATCTGCCGTTGTAATCGATACACAGGTCTAGAACCATATAAATCTCCTGATCATATGATATTTCTATAAAACATAGGAGGTGGGATATATGGATAAATTTCTGACCTATGTAGGCGGGTTGATAGGTGGATATGCACTGATTAAAGTGCCGGTAGAAGAAATCACAGCACTGTCCGGTTTAAATACAATCCTCGACGTAGTCGGCTCTCTGGCCGTCATCGTTTTTGGAGGAACATTGGTCGTTCGCGGCGTTTTATCGCTTTTAGGAAAATAATTACAAAGCAAAAACTCCGTTTATTCAATCCTTTAACAGCTGCCTATGTTAAGGGATTTTTTTTATTGCTATTATATCTCCTAACCAATTATACGGTTTCTTTTAGATTGCTATTTTGTCTGGAACAAGGCAGGCTCAATGTATTCTCCCGAATCAACATGAAGCATGACATAGACTTAATATAAAATCATGCAACTTCGGAACTTTTTGGAACGGATTGCGTAAATAGATTTCAGAAAGCCATTGAAAAAATAACAAATACGGAGTGTGATAGGGATGAATCGACGGCCCCATCGCGGGAGATTCAAAGGCAAGCTGGTGATGCTGTCCGCGCTCAGCTTAAGTCTTCTTCCGTTAACGGCTCATGCGAACGAGATCAGTACGGGCACCAGTTTGGCGGCTGCAGCTTCCGTCAGCGGTTTTAATGCTTCCTCCGGAACTGCACCTTCTGCTGCCAAGGAAGCAAAACAGGTGAAAGCGGAGGCCAAGATTACGAAGGATGAAGCGGTCGCCATCGTGAGAAAACTTTTTCCGAAATTGCAGGATGCGCAGCCGGTACGTGTGGAGCTTGGAGATTCCCACTCGTATCCTCCCCAATATCAGAACGTTTGGACCATCGGCTGGCAGATTACATTCGGCAACAGCAGCTACGGCTTCGACAGTAAAGTCGACTCGATCACCGGCGATCTTCTGCAAACCCATCTGCATTTCCCGACGGATGAGGGCAATGAAGCGTACTATCCGCCGAAGGTTTCCAAAGAAGAGGCGCTGGGGCTGGCCAAAGCATTTATTCAGAAAGCTTCACCGACCTTATCGCTTGACAGCCTGAAGCCCGTGGACCAGTCTCCATACACCAATCAGGCGCTTTTCGGTCCGGTGCAGTATGAATTTTCTTTTACCACTTTAGTTCATGGATTGGCCCATCCCGGGGGACATATTTCAGTAACGATCAACGGCAACGGAGAGGTCACAGGCTATTACCGGAACGTGGTTACTGCCGATTATCCATCTCCTGAGCCCGCCATCACCCCGGAAGAGGCCGCCAAGAAGTTCGTGCCCCTAAGGGATTTAACCCTGCAGTATGTCCCGGTGAATCAGCCGAATTTCAAGGGCAAGAGCTGGTTTCTCGGTTGGGTGCAGCCTTTTTATGCCGACTTAAGTATCGATGCACAAACCGGTGAATACATTAACTTCACGGGTGCAGTCGTTCAGCCTGAAAAGGTTCAATATAAAGACATTCAAAAGACGGATAAACTGTTTACCGTGACAACGGGCAAAGGCGAAAACCAATTATTGACAGGTGAGCAGGCGGCGGAGCTTGTCGAGCGAGTAGCGTCCATTCCGGGCAATCGCACGAGATCCACGCAGAGCCTTAATACATATTGGTCGGACGTGAATAAGAAGGTTTGGAATATTACCTGGATGGAAGCGGCGCCTGCCGGTCCTTATCCTTATAGCGGTCAAACAAACGCCGTGGTGGATGCGCGAACCGGACAAATTCTGGAGTTCCGCGTGGATCGTATGGCTCCCCCATGGACCAATCCAAAGCCGGATACGGAGAAGACAACGGCTGCAATCTCTCAGGCTGAAGCCGAAAAGAAGGCTTTGGCTCTGATTAACGAGTTGTATCCGAATGCGTCGGAAGAATTAAAATGGCTGTCCTCCGATCCGTATGCCGCACCGGCGGGAGATGAACAAACCTTTGGATTCCGATTCCAGCGATTCTATAAGGGGATCCCTGTCGGAGGGGATTCCGTGAGCATTATATTGGATGCCCAGGGCCAATTGAAGAGCTATCAGAGCACGCGTTCAGATCAATTGGAAGCGGGTACGGCTTCCCTTGCAGCGAATATAACGAAAGCTCAGGCTGAAGCCATCTTTTTGGAGGGCATATCACAGGAATTGCAGTACAAAAACTTTGGCGGTTTTTATACGGACAGTCAATACGTGGAGCCCGATATCAAGCTGGTCTATCAACAAACGTACAAAGACAGTGCGAAAAACGGTTATGTGATCGATGCGGCGAACGGCCGGTGGCGGGCTACCTTCGTCAATCCTGTGAGCACCGTTGAAAGCCCGGTGGAAATGCCTGTCGATATTGCGGGGCATTGGGCACAGAAAGATTTGGAGACGATGATCCGGCACAACATCTTATCCGCAGATTCAAGCGGCCAATTGCATCCTGATAAGACGATCACGTTAGGCGATTGGCTTCTTATGGTGTCTCAGGCGGTACATCCGCATTATGCGAATTCCTATTATGACAGAAATGCCAAGCCGGCGTTCGAAGATATCGACGAGCAGAGTCCTTACTATGCAGCCGCCCAGCTTTTTGTTCAGTTGAAGTGGCTTGATCCGAAGAAAACGCCGCAGCTTCGTCCGGAGGAAGCTCTAACGAAGGAAAAGCTGGCGGTTCTGCTGACTCAAATGATCAAGTACAATAAGCTTGCGGAACAACTGCAGCAGAATCCGCAGTTGAATTTCGAGGATTCGGAACTCATTGCCGAGAAAGGCGCCGTCTGGCTGATCACTCAGCTGGGTGTGCTCGATGGTTCCGTCCGGAAGTTCAATCCGCAGGGAGAAGTGACCAAAGCCCAAGCGGCAACCGCTCTGATGAGACTTGTTCATTTACAGGGCAAACTGGACCAGAAGATAGCCATGTAATGTCCTGATCCGGCAGTCCAAACCTTTTTTATAGGAGGTTTGGACTGTTTTTTTGTTGCATATCTGCCGGGACCGTGTGATAATATGGGGTTGTCATATGGAAGAAAAGTCTTCTCGATTTTGATTATCATGGAGGCAAAATCATAGTGGAGCGTTACCCTTTTACTTATGATCATTCTCAACCGTTCATCCGGCAGGCCGGCGAATGGATAGCTGATGTCTTTTACGATATTCTGCCGGAAGCAGGTTTCGAAGTCCGCGATGAACAGATTTATATGGCTTTCCAATTGGAACGGGCGTTTGCCGAGAAACAAACCATTTTTGCGGAGGCGGGAGTGGGGACGGGGAAAACGCTTGTTTATTTGTTATATGCGATTTGTTACGCCCGTTATATGCGAAAGCCGGCTGTGATCGCCTGTGCGGACGAGTCTTTAATTGAACAACTGGTCAAGCCGGAAGGGGATATCGTAAAGCTGGCGAAGCACCTGAGCCTGGCCGTTGACGCCAGGCTGGGGAAGTCTGCGGACCAGTATCTTTGTCTGGTCAAGCTGGACAAAGCGAGATTCAGGGACGAGGATGCGGAAATGTTCGAGCAATTATACGAAGAGCTGCCCGGGTTTGTTCATTCTCATGAAACCCTGCAATCGTTTTATGCTTACGGCGACCGGAAGCAATATCCGAATTTGAATGACGAGCAATGGAGCAAGATCAATTGGGATGCTTTCCAGGATTGCTTCGTATGCGACAAAAGGCACCGCTGCGGGCAAACGCTCTCCCGCGAGCATTACCGCCGATCTGCCGATTTGATCATTTGTTCGCACGATTTTTACATGGAGCATGTGTGGACGTATGAGAGCAGGAAGCGGGAAGGGCAGCTGCCGCTGCTGCCGGATCACTGTGCGGTCGTATTTGATGAAGGGCATTTGCTGGAATCTGCCGCGCAGAAGGCGCTGACCTATAAATTAAAGCATGACGTGTTTGAAGAACTGATTACCCGGCTGCTGCAGGGGGAAATACGCGAATCATTGGCTGTGCTCATTGACGAGGCGATTGCGCAAAGCGAGACGATGTTTGACTGGTTAAGGCGCCGGAGCAGAGAGATTCCCGGTTCGGACCGGAAGGAGCTTCTGCTCGACGATCGGCTGCTTCAGGAAATACACCGGTTCCGGACGGTGCTTGCAGCGATTGAAGAAGAGCTCGTGTTTGAAAGCGGTCTTCACACCTTGAATGAATATCAGCTCCGCATTGTCGAAGAGCATCTTGAAATGATGCAGAAAGCATTGAGTCTTTTCCAGCGATCGGAGTCATTGGTATGCTGGTTGACGGAAAGCGGGAGCGGAGCGGCTTTGGTGATCATGCCGAGAACCGTCAAGGAAGTGCTTCGGGAGCGGGTGTTTGGCTCGAGCATGCCTATCGTTTTTTCATCGGCCACATTATCCGTGGAGGGCTCCTTCCGTTATGTAGCGGAAAGTCTCGGGATCGAGCAATATTTGTCCTTTTCCGTTGACTCTCCATATGAATACGAACGGCAAATGGAAGCGATCGCGCCTCTTTGGTCTGCCGGCGGGACATTTTCGGAGAAAATGGAGGCCGCTGTCTCGCTGCTCGAACGAACGGAAGGAAGAGCGCTGCTGTTGTTTCCGGCGAAAGCCGAACTGCAGCGGTTTAAACGGGAGATTGCGTCGTATCCCGAACTCTTCGGGAAAATGCGCTTCTTGTTTGAAGGCGATCAGGAAATCAGCCATCTTATCGCTTCTTTTCAGCATGACGAAACGAGTGTTCTATGCGCCGTCAGCTTGTGGGAGGGACTCGACGTACCGGGGCCGTCCTTGTCCAATGTCATCATATGGTCGCTGCCTTTTCCGCCTCAAGATCCGGTCTTTATGGCCAAACGCAGCGCGGCGGAGTCTCCTTTTGAAGAGGTCGATCTGCCTTATATGCTGCTGAGGCTCCGGCAAGGGATGGGACGATTGATTCGCTCCCGTGAGGATCGGGGGATCGTGGCCATTCTATGTGCAGAGCTGCACAGGCAGCCCATGCTGCGGGCCCGCGTTGAAGCTGTGCTGCCGCCGGGGGTTTCTCTCAAAAATTCGCTAGCTTAGGGGACAGTTGGTAAACTTTGTGTCATGAAATCTCATTGTATCCGTGTTACAATGGTTTCCGTTCCTGTTTAGGAATGCGACATCAAAAAGGCCGAAGCTTAATTTGTAAGCGCGGGGGAACCCATATCCTTGGGGTGAAGCCACTATGGTGGCCGGGTGGTTGCTCTTTGACCCGAATCCGTCAGCTAACCTCGCAGGCCGTAAAAAGGAGAGGAATGCAGTGAAAGGTTTTAAGAAGTTGGTTTTGACAGGTGTTTTGGCACTTGGCCCGATCATTGGCGCCGGCGCGGTTTCAGCTGCTCCGTCGCACACGGTATCAAGCAACGATACCCTGTGGGCGATCTCCCAGAAATACGGTATCAGCCTGAAATCGCTTATTACGGTGAATCCGCAATTGTTTAACCCAAATCTAATATGGCCAGGAATTGTGCTTAATATTCCAGGTAAGTCAACGGGTATAGGTTCGGGTTACGGTTCAGGTTACGGTACAGGTTCAGGTTACGGTACAGGTTCAGGTAAAGGCTCGGGTTACGGTTCGGGTAACGGATCGCAGCAGGGAACAGGAACAGACAGCACGACACAGTCTTCTTATGCCAGCCAAGTGGTAAATTTGGTGAACCAGGAACGTGCCAAAGCCGGTTTAAGCCCGCTTGCCAGCGACAGTGCATTGACGAAGGTGGCTTTAGACAAGGCAAAGGACATGTATGAAAAAGGTTATTTTGACCATAATTCTCCTACCTATGGGTCTCCTTTTGATATGATGCGCTCTTATGGCATCCGTTATACCTACGCGGGTGAAAATATTGCCAAAGGGCAAAGAACACCGCAAGAGGTAATGGATTCATGGATGAACAGTCCGGGACACCGTCAAAACATTATGAGCCCGAACTTCAACAAAATCGGAGTGGCTTATTATAATGGCGTGTGGGTACAGATGTTTATCAAAAATTAATTCGGACTAAAAGAACAGACTGCTGAGAATGTCTCAGCAGTCCTTTTGTTTGCCATGATATTTTAATGCGACATAGCTTCTGCCGGATTAAAGACGGTATTGGTCAGTCCTTTTGCGGAACGGCATTCGTCCTGGACGTTTTATGCAGGCTTCAATGAAATCCATAATACCGGCAAATGCGGAATGGAATCGGCCGAGGAAGTGACGCCTGCCGTACTGAATTGGATTGAGCACAATGCCCGGAAGGACAACTGGTTTCTTTATGTGAACTATTGGGACCCTCATACGCCGTACCGGGCGCCGGAAGATTTCGGCAATCCGTTTGCCGGCGATCCTCTGCCGGCGTGGATTGCAGCCTCCCTGCTGAAGGGTCAGGAGGCGGGACGCGACTATCTGGTCGTTTCGCAATGTGCGCACGTCTGCCAAAGAAGCGTTCGTTTCGGGTCATGGCTCTATGTCCGAACGTATCATGACGGGTACCATTTATTCGATCAAGAGATGCTATTCGATCTCGACAGCGATCCTTATGAGCAAACGAATCTGGCTGCGGAGCATCGCCAAGTTTGCCGAGATGCGGTATATTATTTAAATGAGTGGCATGACCACATGATGGAGACGATGCCTTTCGATACAGATCTGCTCTGGACGGTGATGAAAGAGGGAGGACCTTATCATGCCAAAGGATTTTTGCCGAAGTATGCGCAGTGGTTGGAACAGACAGGACGCGGTCATGCGATTACAGAGCTAAAACGGAGACATCCTGCGGAATTCGGTCATGGCCGTCCGAAGGGATAAGACCTCCGTTGAACGGTGGAGGAGGATTGAAATGAATGGAAAAAAACCGTGCTGCTGCACGGCCGGCAGAGAGGTTTCGGGCCAGCCGGATTCTCATTCTTTGCCCTTGCAGGGCAAACGCTCGGCCAAAGATCCTAAAGAAGGCATGATTTATTTGCCCGGCGGTGAATTTTTAATGGGAACCGCGGATCAGGAAGGGTTTGCCCAAGATGGCGAAGGCCCCGTTCGTTCGGTTAGACTGGATTCTTTTTATATCGATCCTTACGCGGTGAGCAATGCAGAATTTAAAGCATTTGTCGATGCTACCGGTTATCGCACGGAAGCGGAGGTTTTTGGCTGGTCCTTTGTGTTTCATTTGTTCGTTTCCGCCGAAACGGCGAAAGGTGTGACGCAAGCGGTTCAGCAGACCCCCTGGTGGTGGGTTGTGAACGGCGCATGCTGGAAGCATCCGGAAGGTCCGGATTCTCACATTGATGACCGCATGGACCATCCGGTGATCCATGTTTCCTGGAATGATGCGAATGCCTACTGCCAATGGGCCGGCAAACGGCTGCCGACCGAAGCGGAATGGGAGTACGCGGCAAGAGGAGGTCTTGTGCAAAAACGTTATCCGTGGGGAGATGTCCTCAAACCGGATGGGGAGCATCGCTGCAATATTTGGCAGGGCAAGTTTCCGGATAAAAACAACTGCAGCGACGGGTATGCGGGAACCGCGCCTGTCCATGCGTTTAAACCCAACGGTTACGGATTATATAATGTTTCCGGGAACGTATGGGAATGGTGCTCGGATTGGTTTGCTGCGAATCATACGGCAGACCCGCTTGTTAACCCGCTTGGTCCGGCGACGGGTCAGGAAAAAGTGCTGCGCGGAGGTTCCTATTTGTGCCACAAATCGTATTGTAACCGGTACAGAGTCGCTGCGCGCAGTAAAAATACACCGGATAGTTCCACGGGCAATATCGGTTTTCGCTGTGCTGCCGATGCCTGATAGGGAACAAAGAACGAACCAGGCTGTCGTGGTCTCCCCACGGCAGCCTTTTAAATTACTGTTGATGATCATTAGAGGATATGATAGATTTTAGTGGACGTGGAAATGAATGGTAGGGGGAAATGGATGATGAAGCACCCGAATTGTGGTTCAGCGGCTACGAAAGCGAGCACGATAACGGACTGAACAAATTTATGTTCCGTACACCTTGAACGAATACGTGTTTGAAAAGAACGGAAAGATTTATACCGTGACGATCCGGATTAACGACGCCGTCAAGACCGATGCGCAGTGGAAACGGCTGACGGAGGCGTTCGGCTCGATGCAGTTTTTCAAAAAATGAAAGCCATTCTTGTGAAAAAGAGCCATTGCGGCTCTTTTTCGGCGTTTACGGGGAAACGTAAAGCACGGGATTCTTTCGTATACCTGACATAAGCCAAGTTTGTCTGCGCATATACAATACGGAATGCTTTGTCTTTCAAGCGTTTCAAAGTTGCACGGATGCCATGCGAGGCTTGATAACAAATATCGGAGAGTGTTATGATTAATTTATTTGAGACATTGAGACATAAGGATGCTGATGGAGTTGACTAAAGTAAACATAAATGGGCTTGACATCCATTATTCCGTTGTCGGCACAGGGCATGAGGTGGTGATGCTGCACGGTTGGGGAACCAATCTGCAAACCTTTCATGCGATTCAGCAGCATTTATCCCGGCATTTTAAAGTGTATGCATTCGATTTTCCCGGCTTCGGAGAAAGCGATACTCCTCCCGAGCCGTGGGGGGTTACTGAATATACGAATCTGCTCGCTTCATTCATACAGTCGATGGGGATCGATAATCCGATACTGATCGGCCATTCCTTCGGCGGAAGGGTCTCAATTCGATATGCTGCTGCGAATCCTGTAAGGAAAATGATATTGACCGGAAGCGCGGGAATCAAGCCGAAACGCAGCCTGAATTATTATGTAAAGATATATTCGTTCAAAACGGCCAAACAATTGCTCAAGCTCCCGGGCCTAAACCGGTATTCGGAGCGCATATTGAACCGGATGCGAGCCAAATTCGGCTCCAGCGACTATAAGAATGCATCAGGCGTAATGCAGCAGACGCTGACCAAAGTCGTCAACGAGGATCTGCGGCACCATCTTCCTCATATCAAGGCATCGACCTTATTGATCTGGGGCGAGAACGATACGGCTACCCCTGTTGCGGACGGAAAATTGATGGAACAAATGATACCGGATGCCGGTCTGGTCGTGCTGAAGAACGCCGGTCATTTTTGCTATTTGGAAAAAGGCCGCGAGTTCATCGTCATCGTAGACCATTTTTTGGCGAAGGATAAGGGAGGCAGCCATGTTTGAGCTTGTTCTTGCGTTAGCGTCGCTGTTATGGCTGGGGCATGCTGTCCTGCGTCTTCTAAACGGCGTACATATGCTTCAATTGAATTCTTACCGCAATGAGCGGTTTATGGGCTGGTTTAAAGGCCACGTGAAGGAACGGCTGTCCTTAAGAGAGTGGCTTCCGTTATTGTCTTTTGCCGCCCTGCTGTTCCAAGCGCCGATGCTTGGTTTAATTCTTTGGACGCTGCTATATGCGATGCTGATATGGCTGCGGCCCAGGAAACAGGAGAAAAAGAAGCTGGTCTATACGGCCAGGGTCAAGCGGCTGCTTGTGACGATTGGCGTTTTGGTAGCGGCGGCTTTGGCGGTTTCCCTAACCTTTGCATCCGCCGGAAACAGCCTTGCACCGTTCATCATATTGTTCGTCGTCGCGCTGCTGTCCGACATGGTGGTGTTGTTGGCCAATACGATGAACCTGCCTGTCGAAAACCGGATCAACCGCTACTATTTGAACGATGCTGCGCAGATTGTGCGGCAGATGAAGCATTTGACGGTGATCGGCATTACCGGTTCGTATGGCAAAACAAGCGTGAAGCATTTTCTGAATACACTGCTCAGTCAAGTGTACGAGGTGCTGGTGACGCCGGAAAGCTACAATACGCCGATGGGCGTAACCAAGACGATCCGGTCGATGCTGCGTCCTACGCACCGGTTTTTCATTACCGAGATGGGGGCCAAGCAAACCGGCGATATCCGCGAGCTGTGCGAACTGGTCAGTCCCAAGATCGGCATTCTGACCGCCGTCGGGCCCCAGCATCTGGAGACGTTCAAGACACTGGAGAATGTGCAGCGGACCAAATTCGAGCTTGGAGAGAGCCTTCCGCCGGACGGCATCCTGTTTATGAACATGGATGACGAGAATATCGCATCCTACCGCGGGAATATTGCGGCAAGAAAAGTAAGTATCGGAATTCACCGGCAGGATGTCGATTATCGTGCTCAAAATATACAATACACCGGCAAAGGCGCAGCGTTCGAGCTCGTGAAGCCGGACGGATCGGTTCTTGCCTGTGAGACGAGCCTGCTTGGCGAGCATAATATCTATAACCTTCTTCTGAGCATGGCCGTCAGCCTTGAGCTTGGGGTTCCCGAGGAAAAACTGGCGCTGCTCGTGAAGCGGATCAAGCCGGTAAAACACAGGCTGGAGCTCAAGAAATTATCCGACAAAATCACGATACTGGACGACAGCTTCAATTCCAATCCGGTCGGTTCCAAAGCGGCTCTGGATGTATTGGCCCAGATGCCGGGCAAACGGATCCTGATTACGCCGGGGATGATCGAGCTCGGGGAGCAGGAATATGAGCTTAACCGCAAGTTTGGCATTCATGCGGCGGGAGCCTGCGATTATATTATACTGGTCGGGCAGAAACAAACCAAGCCGATTCAGGACGGCTTGCGTGAAGCAGGCTACCCGCAGGAGCGGCTGTATATCGCCAGGGATCTTCAGGATGCGCTCAGGCAAATGCATCTTGTAGCCGAACAGGGAAGCATTGTGCTGCTCGAGAATGACCTGCCCGATAATTATAATGAATGATGGGGGACTCGCAATGAAAGTAAAAGTAGGGGTTTTGTTCGGAGGCATGTCGGTAGAGCATGAGGTATCCATCATATCCGCTCTGCAGGCTATTCACGCGTTGAACCGTGATAAATACGAGCCCGTACCGATTTATATCGACAAGCAGGGGCACTGGTATACCGGGGAAGGGCTGATGGATATCGACAATTACAAGCAGCTTCCGGAGCTCTTGAAAAAGAGCGAGCAAGTGATTTTACATACGAATCAGGAAGGAAAGCATCTTCTGATCAACGCCGCATCCGGGCTGTTCCGCAAAAAAATCATCGATGAAATTCATGTCGCCTTTCCGGTCACGCACGGGACCTATGGAGAGGACGGGTCCTTGCAGGGCTGGCTCGATTTGAACAAGATCCCTTATGTCGGCTGCGATGTGCTCTCCTCTGCGGTCGGTATGGACAAAATCATGATGAAAACGATCGTCCGCGGCGCCGGTCTGCCGGTGATCGATTACGTGTGGTTTTACAGCAAACGTTGGTTTGACGCGCAGCAGGAGTGTGTGGAGCTGGTAGAGCAAAGGCTGGGTTATCCCGTGATCGTAAAACCGGCAAACCTGGGGTCCAGTGTCGGCATACAGAAAGCGGACGACAGGGAAGAACTGGTCGAAGCGATAGAGTCAGCGGCATCCTATTCTCCCAGAATTATTGTGGAGAAAATGGTCACCAATTTGAAGGAAGTCAACTGTTCGGTCATCGGCGACTATGAGCATGTGGAAGCTTCCGAGTGTGAAGAAGTGCTGAAATCGGACGAAATCCTGAGCTATCAGGATAAATATATGAACCAGGCCGCCAAAGGAATGGGCGGTACGAGCCGGATTATCCCGGCGGAGATCGGGGAGGAAACCACACGCCGGGTGCAGGAGCTGGCGAAGCAAACCTTCCTGGAGCTGGGCTGCAGCGGTGTGTCACGGATCGATTTTTTGATCGATCAGAACACCAACAGCGTGTATATTAATGAAATCAACACCATTCCGGGCTCGCTCTCCTTTTACCTGTGGCAGCCCAAAGGGAAGGATTTCGAGCAGCTGACGGACGACCTGATCCAGCTCGCGCTCAAGCGGAGCCGGGAACGGGCGCAGCTCACCTTCTCTTACGACACCAATCTGTTGGCGCTGCAGGGCAAAGGCGGCGGCAAGCTGGGCACTAAAAAATAGCGCTTTAAGGAGGATGCCTGCATGAAGGACCTTTCTCCAATACCTGCTGGCCCGGGGGTCGCGGGTGGCAGAGGATACCGATTGAAGAAAATCATGAACAACTGGTCTCCTTGAACCGATTAACCCATCGAATGATCGTTCGTCCGTACTATTACGCCATGAACATTCCCACAGCGATCGATGGGGCTTATGTACGGCAGGGTGCAATTTGATAAACCGGGAGCTGATCGCCGGATTTAGCTATAACGAGCAAAATGCTTCCTACAAGCGGGGTTGTTTTTGTGTGGGAAGAAAAGGAATAGATAAAGTAACCGCCGATTAGCGATAAAGCTGGTCGGCTTTTTTGGTATGTGTTGAAATAAACGCGGGGGATTGAATTTTTACGGGTTAACAATAAACCAGGGTGCCTGAGTCGCTTGACTCTCGGAACACCCTGCGGGTTTACGTATCAAGGAAGCAATGGAACAAATTCTTTGACAATTTGCTGATGACCTTGGTTCTCTTCGTATGCCTCTTCTCTTTCGAGATTGAATTTTTCCATAATCGGAAGATCGCTGCAGGAGAAAAGGTAGGCGTCTTCGGAAGAGGTAACGACGTGCTCGTGCCAAGCCCAATTCGGTACGACGAAGAAATCACCTTTGGACCAATGGAACTGTTCCCCGTTGATCACGGTATAGCCGGCTCCTTTAAATACCTGATAGATGGTTGAATGGGTATGGCGATGAGCTTTAGAGCGGAAACCGTTGGGCAGCTTTTGCATCCAGGCGGCAATCGTCGGGTTTGCCGTTAATCCATTGGATGGATTGATATATTCGACGGCATACCCGTCAAACGGGTCAGGCTCGAACCGGCTCAGTCCATGCAGAGCGGCAAGCGTTTGCGCCCATTTGAACGAGCCCAAAGGTGCGATTTTGGAGCTGCGGTCGGAAATCGGGCGGACCATTCCGCCTGCGTACCGCATCGCGCTATAGTTATCCGGTACGGAAGGCTGTTCGATTTTCTCCGGATAAGATTCGAAGAAGGTGCCTCCAAGGGCATAGATTGTTGGGATATCCAGACAATCCATCCAGATCATCGGCTTATCGCCAGGATGGGAGTGCCCGTGCCATAACGTTTGGGGCGTGGTCAGGAAGTCTCCTTCCTCCATGAAAATCCGTTCGCCCTGCACGATGGAATAAGCGCCTTGGCCCTCAATAATGAACCGAAGCGCACTTTGCGTATGCCGATGGGAAGGGGCCGTTTCCCCGGGAAGAATAAGTTGGACAGCGGCATAAAGCGTCTGTGTCGTTGAAGCCCATCCCCAAGGCTGGCGGTTGGTCAGGCCGGGATTTTGCAAATAAATCGCCCGGCGTTCACCGCCGCGGTCCGGCGTGAAAATATCTTTGGCTTCCATCAATTTCTTATAAAGCGTTTCCCATTTCCAAAGATAGGCTTGCGCATGAGGCGCAGGCTGTTTATGCATTAAATCGGGTATCGCATTCCACAGCGGCCCAAGGTAATATTTTTCAATCTCTTTGTTAAAGTTTTGGACGGTTTCACTTTGAAAAAATTCGTTTTTTTCTGCCATACTTTGACCCTCACTTTCCTTTTGCGTCCTCGTACTGCCGCAGATTTCTTTTGATTTGTTTTAAATGCGTTTCCACGTGTTCGACCAGCAGGTGATCTACAATGAACGCCATCGGCTTGGTTCCGAATCTCGGGTTTCGGCTCGGGGATTCGACAGTTAAATCTTCGGCCGTCAGCGGACCGAGCACATCCCGTACTTTTGATTTCAAAGCGATAATGCCCTTCAATACTTCGTCCTTTGTTCGCTGTCCGGCTTGAGCGACCGCGTTTAACCTTCCTTCATGCTGCAAGCCTCGTCCCCATTCGATGCCGGGAGATGCAATGACCTGCGTCAGCTCATTCAGCCAATAAGGGGTGGCTTCTTCCACATGACAGAGAATCTCCATAACCGACCATGCGTCATCCGCAGGTTTAAAGCGGAGAATTTCTTCGTCGAGGTCTTGGGTAATCTCCACGATTTGATCGATGGATCGGTGAATAGACTGGATCCGGTCCTGCAATTCGCTCATGAGTTTATCCCTCCTGTACTTTTTTTACCCGGTTTTCGAGGACGCCGATGCGGTCGATTTCAACGCGCACCACATCACCGTCTTTGAGGAAGACTTGGGGATCACGCGCCACTCCGACACCGCCCGGAGTACCGGTAAGGATGAGATCGCCGGGCTCAAGCGTCATCAGGTTCGACAAAAACTCCACCAAATAGGGGACGGTAAATACCAGGTTGGCGGTATTCGAACGCTGGCGCTCTTCGCCATTGACGGTCAAGACCACCTCAAGACCTGAAGGATCGTCCAATTCATCGGCTGTGATCAACCAGGGACCCAGCGGCAGGCTTCCTTCCACTGTTTTTCCCTGCAGCCATTGAAGTGTTCTTCTTTGAATATCCCGGTAGGTAACATCGTTAGCCACGGTATAACCGGCAACATAATTTAAAGCGTTGTCCCGGGAGACGTTTCTGGCGCGTTTACCGATAACAAAGGCGAATTCCGCCTCATAATCCAGCTGTTCCGAGACCGGAAAGAAAGGAATATCGTCCTGGGGACCAATGATGGTGTTGCTGAATTTGGCAAAGACAACAGGGTATGGAGGAAGCTCGCGGCCCATTTCTAAAATATGCTCCCGGTAGTTATGGCCGACACAAACGATTTTTCCCGGATTTAAAACGGGAGCTTCAATTTTAACGTCGGAGTATTCATATATGACGTTTCGTTCGAACGGCCCCGGGGATTGGAGAATGAATTGAACCGCTTTCTTCGCCAAGGAAAGGCTTTCATCTCCGCCCTGAAGAAATTCCACCATATTGGCCGGAATAAATGCTTCGGCAATTTGTTTTGCCCGAATAGAGCCATTGGCTTGCAGCATGAGTTCATAAGCGGTATTTAAATCAATCACTTTGCCGTCTTCAATACATCCGATTCGACTTTCTCCATGAATGCGATAATGGACTAAACGCACCATCCATCTCTCCTTTTTGTTCACAATTAATAAATATGATTTATCAATATCGTACAATGTGAATATATCAAAAGTGCTTCCTTGTTGTAAAGACAAATTAAAAAATGTGAAACTTTCCGAAGAAAGCATTTACAAAAAAAATGATTTTAGGTATATTAACAGTGATCCAATAAATAATATTAAACTTGATTTACCAATAGTGAACAACAGGAGGTGCAAATCATGAATTCGGTTATTTTACTATGACAGACTGCCGAAGACTGGCGAAGCGGCGGGTCTGGAGAAAGCCATCCTGTACTGAATTTTAGCTTGTGAGTAGAGGGGGAGAATACATTGCGTTCAATCGATATTAATCGGATGATTGATGAATCAAAATTTAACCGCTTTCATGGTCTTGTTTTGTTTTGGTGCGGTTTCATCATTGTTTTTGACGGATATGACCTTGTCGTATATGGTTCGGTTGTTCCTGTTTTGATGCAAGCCTGGGGGTTGACCCCTATTCAAGCCGGTTCGCTGGGAAGCTATGCTTTGTTCGGGATGCTGTTAGGGGCTTTAATTTTTGGTCCTCTGGCGGATAGGATCGGCCGTAAAAATGTCATTTTGTTCTGTATTGCACTCTTTAGCATCTTTACGGGGATCATCGGATGGGCCAAGACCCCCGCAGAATTCGGGATCTATCGATTTATAGCCGGCTTAGGCCTGGGCGGGGTGATGCCCAATACGGTTGCATTAATGACGGAATATTCACCCAAAAAGCTGAAGAGTACGCTCGTTTCGATTATGTTTAGCGGTTATTCCGTCGGGGGGATGCTTTCTGCAGGTCTGGGTATTTTATTAATTTCCCGGTTCGGCTGGGAAGCCGTTTTCTTTGTCGGAGCTCTCCCGTTATTTGCCCTGCCGTTTATGGTTAAGACGCTGCCTGATTCCCCCAGCTTTTTGCTGGCCAAAAATCAGACGGAAAAGCTTGGTGAAATCTTGTCTAAAATCAATCCGGAGTTTACTCCGCAAAAGGACGACAAATATGAAATGGTTATCCCGAAAAAAACAGGGATGCCGGTTATCACGCTGTTCGAGAATCGCCGTAGTTTAAGCACAATCATGTTCTGGATTTCGTTTTTCATGTGCTTGCTGATGATTTACGGATTGAATACATGGCTGCCTAAACTGATGGATAAAGCGGATTACCCGTTGGGGTCAAGCCTCATGTTCTTGTTTGTCTTAAATTTCGGAGCCATCTTTGGCGCGATATTCGGAGGATGGGCGGCCGATCGTTGGGGTTCAAAGAAAGTATTGATCGCGTTTTATTTGCTGGCAGCGGTTTCATTAACATTGCTCGGCTTTAAAGCCAACATGGTCGTATTGTTTGTTCTGGTGGCTATCGCCGGTGCAGCTACGATCGGGACACAAATTATTGCCAATGCTTATGTTTCTCAATATTATCCGGTTCATATGAGATCCACCGGTATCGGTTGGGCATTAGGGATAGGCCGGTTAGGCGCCATTGTCGGCCCGATGATGGGAGGGATTTTGCTGTCGCTGGATCTGCCGTTAATGCAAAATTTCATAGCCTTTGCTGTGCCCGGACTGATTGCCGCTTTGGCCATCTGGTTTGTTCAGGAAAAATATGCCGACATGCGCAGCACGGCAGCAACGGAAGAACAAGTCAGTCCGCAATCGAAGAGTATTGACGCTATAGCTAAATAAAAATGGATAATAGCCGAAAATCAATGGTTTATTGATGATTTCGGCTATTTTTGACCATTTTAATACGATTTTGAACAAATTTAAGATAAATAGTATTTACAAATGAAAAATCTGTTGGTAATATAAAAGTGTAAACAATAAATAAATATTATTCACTAATAGTGAACAACGGGAGGTACTAATCATGAAACTTGGTTATTTTACTTTGACTGACAACCCGATTGAGTACGGCAGCACAAGGAAAGATGCGAACCAGATGATCAGGGATTTGGCCGAGCAATGCGTATACGCGGAGGAGCTCGGATTCGATTCCGTTTGGGTTCCGGAGCATCACTTTAGTGTGCTGGGAGTTCTGCCTTCACCATCCTTGTTCTTGGCCAACATCGCGGCAAGAACCAAAAAAATTACCTTGGCTCCTGCAACGGTGCTTTTGCCGGCGAGCCATCCGATTCGTATGGCTGAGGAATATGCATTGCTGGATCTCTTGAGCAACGGCAGAGCGATTTTCTCTGCAGGAAGAGGATACGACAAGCGTGAATACGATGTATTCGGCGCCGATTTCAACCAAAGCCGGGAAATCTTCTTTGAAGGGCTGGATATCATTAAAAAAGCGTGGACAGAGAAAGCGTTTTCTTATCAAGGGAAGTTCTATTCGTTCCCTGAAGTGGAGCTGACGCCAAGACCGGTGCAGGATCCGCATCCTCCGATCTATGTAGCGGCATTCAGCCGTCCTTCTTTGGAGAAAGCGGCCGAGATGGGAGAGAATGTGATCTTTGCCCCATTTGCCGCCAATATGGTGTTCGGAAGTCTGGAAGGAGCGGTTTCATCCTTTAAGGAGCTCTCCGAAAAGCACGGTTTTAAAGGCAAAGGCGCCCGCTGTTCGTATTTCATTAATGTGACCGAAACGAAGGAAGAGACGGAGAAGACGAAACAGCGTATGCTAAAATACTTCACCGGTCTGGTACCGGCCTTCCCGTCCGATCCGACGACGGCGCCTCCTCATATCCGTTATTTTGTGGATATCGTAGAGAAGCTGAAAAAGATGAAGACCGACGATTTGAGCGACAAGAGCATTATTGTAGGGGATCCGGAATATGTAACCGAGTGTCTGAAGAAATGCGAAGCGGCGGGTCTGGAGGAAGTCATCCTGTACTTTGACTTCGGCGGCCTGTCGCATGAAGATACCATGAAGTCTATGGAACGCTTTGCCAAGCATGTGCTGCCTCATTTTAATCAAAATGTCGTGAATGCTTAAAACGGACCAGCTTCCCTCTATTGTTGATATCATTTCCATAGGAGTGATATGATTCAAATAAATGAAACGCGGAGGGAAGGTTTAAAAGAGATGACGACGAACGACCTTAAAGGACACGGTATCCAATCCCTTGAATTGGGATTGGATATCTTGAAAAAAATTGCGGACCAGGACAAACCGCTCACGATTACGGAAATAGCCAATTTATGCGGAATGTCCAAAAGCAAGCTGCACCGGTATCTCACCAGCTTTTGCCGATGCGGTTTCCTGGCAAAGCAGGATGATTTACGCTATTCCCTTGGCACCGAATTGATTTTATTAGGATTAAAAACATCTGAAAAATTGGATGTAAAGGAAATTTCAGGACCGTATTTGACGGCCCTTAGAGAAAGATTAAATGAGACGGTCGCCCTTGCTATCTGGGGGGAGAACGGACCTTTCTTTCTCCGGTGGGAGGAGAGCAACCGGGCGGTTAATCTCGGCATTCGCGCCGGTTCTCAAGTCAGTGTTACGCGCAGTGCGCCTGGAAAGTTATTTGCCGCCTATCTGCCTCAGTCACGAACGCTGGAATTAGTTAAACGGGAACTGCCGAACGGCGAACTGGAGCAGGCGGCTTTCTATAATGAGATGGAAGAAGTCAAAAGAAAAGGATATGCCGTCACGCAAGGCACGTTAATTCCGGGAATTTCCGCGATCAGCTGCCCTGTATTTGGCCAAAACGGTGAAATCATAGCTGCGATTACGGTCGTCGGATTAATCGATACACTGGATGTTTCGGAAAATTCCGAAACGATCCCCATCATCATGGAACAATGTTTATCGTTATCCCATTCTCTGGGGTATCAAAAAAAATTCAGTTACGTTTAACAGCCTGATTGTCCGGGGACCGGAGGAGTTTGGGGGGAAGGTTCAATCATGGGATTTACGTTAGATGCCGAGAAGGTCATTCATCTGCCTGATTTAAACTTTGTTCAATTTTGTCAAAAAACATATGGTTTGAATCGCGGAGTCTATAATACGGTGGATTCCTGGTTTTATCAAAAGGGAGCTACAGATATAGCGGATCGAAGAAAACGGATTATCCATTTTTTGGACTGTGTTCATCATCCGGTTGAAAACGGAAGACTGAAATTCGGCCATGGCGGACTGGCCTCATGTTTAACCCTTTATTGGGAAAACTATGCTTAAAGGACAGCATGAAAAACGCCAAGACGAGGACTGCCATTTCCGAGAGCAAGCCAAGCCTGACTGATTCACATATTACCATCACATGATTTTTAAAAATGGATAGGGGATGGCATGATGACAACGACAGAATTTGATTTCACTCAAATTTTTGCCGATGAGCGTTTGGGGTTTCTATCTACGATCCATAAAGAATCGGGAGCGATTCAAAAAAATGCCGTCTCCTGGATTTATGGCTATAAACCGAAAGTCCTTCGCGTAGCCGTTTCCACCAAATCGGACATCGTCAGCAATATCGAGTCGAACGCCAATGTAAATTTCTCCTTTTTTTACAACAAATCGATCGTATCCTTCCAAAACAAAGCCAGGATCTTGACCAAAAAAATGCCGGGCGTTCCGTTTCCGTTGACCCTTATTGAATTGTCAACCGATGAACTGCACGACATTATGTTCTATGGAGCGGAAATAGCTCAAGAGCCGGTGTATAAGAAAACCTATAACATAGAGGCCGCTAAAAAATTGGATAAGCAGGTATATGCATCTATGGCATTAAGCGAGGAAGAAATGGAAGCGGCAAAAGAATAAATCCGACTAGGCTCGCGCTGCTGCCGATGAATAGGGCGGCACAGCAAGAAAGCCCTGCACTCTTTAGAGAGTGCAGGGCTTTCTTAGGTTCAGCGGACTCCGCTTATATCATATCGTAGCCGATAAAGGCTTCGCGAACGCGGCTCCAAAACGGGAACGGGCGAAACCTGGCGAACTTCACCTTCCTGCCTGCCGCTACCATGCTGCGAATCGAAATGATGTCGTTGCGCTGCATGTATACGTGGTCAAGAGACAGCAGAATGTTCTGATTCGCCCTCGGATAGATGTCGCAGTGGTGATGCTTCGGCAGCAGAATCGGCGAGCCTAACGTACGGTATACGCGGTTGTTGATCGATGCGATCTCCGCAATTTGAATGGCATCCAGAGACGGATGGACGATGGCTCCGCCCAGGCTCTTGTTGTAAGCTGTGCTTCCGGAGGGCGTCGAAATACAAATGCCGTCGCCGCGGAACGTCTCGAGCAACTCGTCGTTGATGTGAAGCTGTGCGACGAGCGTGGCATCGACGCCCTTCAGCGTGAATTCATTCAGTGCCAGTTCGGTTTCAATCCCGTGCGGCGTCGTGATTTGGATCTCCACAAGCGGATATTTGACTACCCTCAGATCATTCTGCCTGCTGCTTTCGCCCATCAGCTGCGCGAGCAGTTCCACTTCATCCGGCTTCCAATCGGCGAAGAAACCGAGCCGCCCGGTATGAATGCCGACAAAGGAAATGTGATCCAGCTGATCCTTATAGCGGTGAAAGGCTTGCAGCAGCGTTCCGTCTCCTCCGATGGACAGAACAATGTCGGGGGCCGTCTCTTCGTGAACGAGACCGAACTGTTGAATCAGTTCATGGAACGAATGCATCAATTGGATGGATATTTCATCGCCGCGATGAACCACATTGTATTTCAAACGGTTGTCCTCCTATATCTGTACGCTTCGTTATGCTCAGCCGTCCGAAGCGCTGCAATACTCTTCAATCCATATCGCCGTGCTTTCCGGCATTTGGTTAAACCTGACCGCAACCCGGTATGCGTCGCTGCCGAAAGGAGCGATACGAATAACTTCGGCATGGAGCGTGAGTTTCTGGGCAAGTCCGGGCAGCACAAAAGATAACTCCAATTCCAATGGAGAAAATAGACGGGTCGAGGTCATGAATGACACGCCGCCCGCGGACAGATCCAGGATTTGCCCGGTAAAAAATGCATTTCCCTGATGCGTTCTCTGCCCCCGCACGCCTATAATCCGACAGGTTAACGGTGTACGCACCTGAGGCACGATTCGCTTATATTGGCGCTGCTCTGCTTTAAGAAGCTGCGGCGGAGCTGTAAGCGTCAATGTACAAAGGCATCGTTTCGTTTCCAAATGGAGCAGGTCAACGAGGGCATAATACAGAATCCCCCGCTTAAAAAATGAAAATTCGATGAAATACACATGATGCAGCTTCTCCAAAGGGTGGATCGCCATCGTTTCCAGAGTGACGGTCATTTGCTCGCCGTCCGCTTTCGAGAGTGTGAAGCTGTCCTCATAGCAAAAGGGCAGGCCCTCCTTGGTTTCGCCGACAATGATGAGGCGGCAGCTTGCAGGGATAACGACCGTCCCGCATGCCAATGCTTGGTTCCAATGCATATGCGACACCTACCGGAAATGGTTTTCGACACCCCTTTTGTATCTGTGTAACTACATCATAATCAATAATGGAAAAGAAAACAATGCCAAGACCGCAGGCGGCTACGGTATGAGTCCTCTGCGATTATGTTATGATATGGAAAGGATGCCTTGAGAGGAGCTGATCCGATGATTCATACGTTTGCCGTCACTCACCAATCTGCGATCGAGCAGGATTTGGAGCTGGAAAGATTGCACAGCCCTGAAATCCGCTGGTATTGGGTTGATTTTGATTGTCCTACAAGCGAAGAAGCTGCGTTATTGGATACATTTTTCCACTTTCATCCGCTTGCGATAGAGGATTGTATGCAGTTTCTGCAAAGACCCAAGCTTGATCACTATGAGGATCATCATTTTTTTGTTCTGCATACGATTAATCCCGTGACGTTGGATTCAGACGAGGTAGACCTGTTTCTGGGCAGAAACTATATCGTTACGTACCATTCCAAGCCTCAATCCGAGCTGGAGGATTTCCGCGGCAAGCTGCTGTCGGACCCTAAATATTTGGAGAATGGGCCGGTGTACGCTTCCCATCTGCTGATAGACAAAATTGTAGACCAATATTTTCCAAGCGTATATCATCTGGAGGACAGCCTGAATGAACTGGAAGACAGCTCTCGGGGCGTTTGGTCTGAAAAAGTAATGGACAGGGTGTTTGAAATCCGATCGGACCTGCTAAAGCTGAGGAAGACGATTTTTCCGATGCGCGATTTGCTGTACCGGATTATTTATTCGGAAAAAATCGAAGGCGTGAAGCAGCATGCCGCTTATTTTCAAGATATTCACGACCATCTGTTGAAGCTGTCGGATATGGTGGAGGCGAACCGCGATTTGACTTCGGACATCAGGGACAGCTTTATTTCCATCAACTCTTATCGGATGAACACCATTATGAAAACGCTGACCGTCATCACCACCATTTTCATGCCGCTAACGTTTATTGCCGGCATTTACGGGATGAACTTTCGCTATATGCCTGAGCTGGAGTGGAGCTTCGGATATTTCGCCGTATTATTCATCATGTTCTCGATCGGACTCGGAATGTTTTGGTGGTTTAAAGTGAAGGGATGGTTCAAATGAGCAAGGGCCCTGCGCAGGCGTTCAACCGGACATCTGCAGCAAGGCCCTTTGGACCTTAAAACTTAGTCACGAACGGCACCTCGAAACGGCGGGCGAAATTGGCGCTGACCGGAAGCACGCGGATGCTGAAATGCGGACCGTGCTTCAAATGTGAAGGAATCATGGCGCGGTAGACCACGGCGCCGTCGCCAAGCTGCCGCGCAGGCTCCATAGGTACGACGACCTGGTGCCAGCCGTCGGGTCTTTCTTCGTAGTGGATGAGCTCGATAGCGGTATCCTGGTACCAGATGGGGCCGAATCGGACCGTGGCCGTAACTTCTTTGAGCGGAGCCGTCGAGGTTGTCCCCGAGGGAGAGTTCAAGGTCCGCGGAGGCGTATCATTCACCTCGAGGACACGGACATGGTGCCAAGATTGATGAATGAACTTCTTGTAATCGGCCACCTTGGTCGCTTCGGCATAATCATTGTCCGCAAAAAGCTGCGTTCTCTGCAGTGAGGGAATATAGGTTTCATTCACGTAATCCATCACCATGCGGTCCGTGTTGTACACAGGGGCCAGAGTACGAATGGAGCGCTTCATCCGGGCGACCCATTGAGCGGGCAGGGGACCATGCTGATAATAGAGCGGCACGATCTCCTGCTCCAGCAGCCGATAGATCGATTCCGTGTTCTCCCGGTCTTGAGTCCACGGGTCGGCGTGATCATGGTTTTCGATGCTCCATCCGTTCGTGCCGTCATACCCTTCCTCCCACCAGCCATCCGGCACACTGAAGTTGATGACCCCGTTCATTGCCGCCTTCTGGCCGCTGGTGCCGCTCGCTTCGTACGGCCGGCGCGGATTATTGAGCCAGACGTCTACGCCCTGGATCAGGCTTTGCGCCAAGCTCATATCATAATTTTCGAGAAGAATGATTTTGCCGCGGAACGATTCCATCCGGGATACCCTGTAAATTTCACGAATCATCTCTTGGCCGGAGTGATCGGCCGGATGCGCTTTTCCCGCAAACAGGAACTGTACGGGCCGGTCCGGATGATTGACAAGCCGATTCAGCCGGTCCAGATCCGTAAAGATCAGTGTGGCCCGTTTGTAAGTGGCAAAGCGTCTTGCGAACCCGATCGTAAGAGCCTCCGGAGACAAGAAGGTTTGAACCGCCTCTATTTTCTCGGACGGCATTCCGTTTCGGCGCAGCTGCTCGCGGAGGTTGGCGTGTACGTGTGCAAACAAACGTTTTTTCAGTGTCAGATGGACCGACCATAAGGACTCCTCCGGAATGGAATCGATCGATTTCCATACCTCCTTGTCCGTGTGTCGGGAAATCCATGTTTCCGGGAGAAACCGGCTGTACAGCTCCTTAAGCTCGGGAGCGAGCCAAGTCTGGAGGTGAACGCCGTTCGTAATATGCCCGATCGGCACTTCATGCACATCAATGTTCCCGTGAAACGCGCGGAACATATCGCGCGAGACATGGCCGTGCAGCTTGCTGACGCCATTGCGGAGAGCCGCCGTGTTCATGGCCAGATAGGTCATGTTGAACAATTGCTTGTGAACATCCCATCCGAGCTCCGTCAAAGCCGCCTTGGCGTGCGGGTATTCCGCAAACAAACGGCTGAAGTAATATTCGAACATCGGTAAGGGGAAAGCGTCATGCCCGGCTGGAACCGGGGTATGGGTCGTAAAAATGGTGCTTGCGCGAACAACCTCGAGCGCAACGTGGAACGGCAGCCCGTTATCCAGCTGCTCTTTCAACCGCTCAAAAGACAAAAAGGCGGCATGGCCTTCGTTAATGTGATACGTACCCGCAGCTATGCCCAGAGCTCTCAGCGCCTTCACGCCGCCTACGCCAAGCAGAATCTCCTGCGCGATGCGGACATCCTGGTTGCCGCCGTATAATTGCGAGGTCAGCTCCCGGTCCCAGGAGCTGTTGTCCTCCAAATCCGCATCAAGCAAAAAGACAGGCACCCGGCCCACCTGAACCTGCCATACTTTCAGCCGCACGGTGCGGTCCGCCATAGGCAAGGACACATAGAGTTCCTCCGGCGTCCGTTCGGCAGGGGGATTGGACTGAACCGGCGCCAAGGCCGGAACGATAGGCAGCCGGCTGACATGGCAGGCGGCGCTCTCGGCAAGCTGTCTGCCCTGGGCATCGAATTTTTGACGGAAATAGCCCTTTTTATATAAGAGTCCGATGCCCACAAGAGGAACGCCGAGATCGCTGGCCGATTTGCAGTGATCGCCCGCCAGTATACCAAGACCGCCCGAATAAATCGGCAGGGATTCGCAGAAGCCGAATTCGGCCGAAAAATAAGCGATGGTCTTTTGCGCATATTCGGGGCAGCGCTGCTCGAACCATGTGGGGGTACGGAAATAATGGTCGTATTGTTCCATCACCGTCCCGTACTTGTTCAGAAATTCACCATTATGCGCGAGCGCATCGAGCACGGGCCTTTGGACCTCCATCAGCAAGCGGACAGGATTGTGTCCGGAATGCTCCCACAGCTCCGGATCAATCGCAGAGAACAGCGACTTGGCGCTGTCATTCCAACTGAACCATACGTTGCAGGCCAACTCCGACAATCGGTTGATGGCGGGAGGCAGTTCAATGCTTTTCGAATGAAACTTGGTATGCATGGTTTCACCTCTAACCAAAATTTTCACAAATTCAACAGATCAAGCAGCCCGGGCTTCGGTGTTCCTCCGGTTTCTAATGATTACATTCTCTTTATGAATCGTTTTCCTATGAAGCAACCAAAAGACAGCAGAAGCAGAAGGCCCAGTACCGAGGTGAACGTCAGAGCCGCGGCAGGCAGCGTGTGCTGCAGCAGCGTAGTCAAGGGACGCGTAACATCAGGTAAGGGGATAAAGGCGGTCAGGTTCGCGCGGTCCGGCCCCAGCGGCTTCCAAAGCACAATTACAAGCACGGCGGCCATCAGGCCGTGGATAAACCGGGCAACGATAAAAGGTATGTAGCGAAGGTCGGTATGATGCAGGATACTGACAATTTGTGCGTGAACGGAAAGACCTGCCCAAGATAAAACCCATGCGGCGATGGCGGTTTGGAACATCAACGGGATGTTTTCTGCGGCCCCGGCCGATTTGGCGCCCAGGGTCACCTCGAAAAATCCATTGACGACAGCCTGGGAAAGGGTCGGGGGCATGCCGAATAATTGAAGCACGGAGTCGATCGCGGCATAAAAGAAGACCATTACATGAGATGAAGTCATCACCTCCATGACGACGGAGAAAAAAACGACCAGACCGCCGACGACAAACATAAGCTTTAACCCGGAGTAGATCGCCTGCTGCAGCATGACTCCCAAAGAGCGTCCGTCCATGAGCCGGGCGTGATGCATGGCCTCAAAGGCACGGCGCAAAATACCGGTCCGGGACTTCTGAACGGAATATCCCGCACTTAAAGCGCTCGACTGACTTGGATTACCCGATGAAGGCTTGCCGTGAAACCGCATCAGCAGGCCGATCAGAATGGCGGAGCCGTAATGCGCGGCGGCAAGTACGGTTGCCAGCGCCGCATTGTGAAAGAAGCCGACCGATACGGCACCGATCAGGAAAATCGGATCGGACGACGTCGTGAAGGCTACGAGCCGTTCACCTTCCTCCCGGTTGACAAGCCGCTGTTCCCACAGCTGGGAGGTCAGTCGTGCTCCGATCGGATAACCGGAGGCAAAGCCCATCGCCATCACAAAGCCGCCGATGCCCGGCACGCGGAACAGAGGCTGCATCAACGGATCCAAAAGGGTGCCGAAAAAATGAACCATGCCTACACCGAGCATGATTTCGGAAATGACGAAGAAAGGAAACAGCGCCGGGAACAGCACATCCCACCAAATGGCTATGCCCCTTAGCGACGCATGAAAGGATTCGGCCGGAAAAGCCAGCATCAAGCAGGCAAGCATAGCGGCGAGAAGCGCCGCCGCGATCATCAAAGAGCCTTTGGTACGCATCGGTCCCCACCTCCTGTTCTGTAAAAAGCTTGTCATTCTGATATATGAAGGGGTGTGTGGAGACATGCCCGCCCGTTATACTGAATTTTCGGAAATGTTCAAGAAAGCGGATATAAGGTGCTGAATTGTACGGCATCCTATGGTACAATAGTACCTATATGAGAATAGGAGTGATCCTTATGTCGGGTGTAATTGCTGGAATTCTCGTATGCGCTTTTGTTTTCGTCATAAGGGAATCGCTGATGTCTTCCGGTGAAGAGGATGTATAGCATGTACCCATGTCCATATGTATAGGGTTTTGGCCAGTATCCGATGCTAAGGCTTATGCATTAGCATCTTTTTTTGCTACATGGATTACGGTTCGCGTCCTTGCAGGATTGCGCAGTTTATTGATTACGGGGAGGCGTTCGCTGATGTCCGAGTTCTATGAAGCGATGGGAGGGGCGGATGGGATCCGGAAGCTGGTGGAGGCGTTCTATCCGAAGGTTCAGGAGCATCCGCTGCTTGCCCCTTTGTTTCCGGAAGATATTGCTCCGGTGATGGAGAAGCAATATATGTTTTTGACGCAGTTTTTCGGAGGACCTCCGTTGTTTTCCGAACAATATGGACATCCGATGATGCGGGCAAGGCACATGGCCTTTCCCATTACGCCCGAGCGGGCTGAAGCCTGGCTCGGCTGCATGAAAAAAGCGCTTCAGGAAACCGGATGGGAACCGGATCTGCAGATGGCCGTGCTGGAGAGGCTGAAGGGGCCCGCTTTTCATTTTATCAACAGCTCAAGTAATTGAAGGAAGGGTATTTATCCATGGTCGAACCGTTATTTCAAGTGAAAGTGGCTTGTCCCCATTGTGAAACGCATTTTCATACTTCTCGCGTCCGGCCGAGCTTTAAGAAGGCAGCCGGCACGGATACGGATTTTGGCGTACGCTATAAAGACATCAATCCGAATTTTTACGTGGTCCGGATCTGTCCCCAATGCGGCTTCGCCAGCACGGAGAACTCGAAGGACCGGTTGTCGCCCGCCCAAAAAAAGGCGTTCCAAGAGAAGGTGGCCGCACAATGGAGCTACAAGGATTACGGCGGCGTTCGAACATGGAGTGAAGCTTTATACAGCTTCAAGCTTGCCCTTCTTTGCGCTCAAACGGTGGGTGAACAGGGAAGAGTAACCGCAGGGCTGCTGCACCACATCGTTTGGCTGTATCGCGAGAAGGGTGACGAAGAGCAGGAGAAGCGGTTTCTTCAATATGCGCTTGCGGAATATACCCGCGCATTCGAGACGGAAACGGGAGAGATGAATAACGCCCGGCTGATGTACTTGTTGGGGGAACTAAACCGGCGTTTGAAAAATTATCAGGAGGCTGTGAAGTGGTTTGGCCGCGTCATTAACGACAAGAGTATTATGGATGCGGCGATGATTCATGCCTGCCGTGAGCAGTGGGCGGTTACCCGTGAGAACATGCTGGCGGATCAGGTGGAGTTCGATATCGAAGAAGTTCAGGAAAAATAGAGGCCCGAAAAAGCTTAAAGCTCCCGCATGACCCTGGTCTGTCGGAGCTTTAAGCTTTTTATTCTTTTCCCTCGCAAGAAAAGCGGGAATGCGGTTCAGCTGTTTCGGCGAAGCGGGCGGTCCGCCAGCAGGTAGTCCTGGTCGGCATCAACCAGAGTCAATTTGTTTCGGCAGCACGGGAAGACGAGCAGTTTTTTTACCCCTTCCCGAAGTTCCGCCAGGTCTTTCGCTTTGAGTTTCAGCAGCACGTTGGGGGCCTGGCAGAAGGGGCAGCTTTGTACATATACGTCTTGTCCGATCCGATCATAAGGCCAGGTATGGGCAAATGGAATCATGGGCTACTCCGAGGTCGGACGGCCGGATTCCGGCGCATCGTTCTTTGCTGCGGATTCGTCCGGTTTTTTCTTGGCCAGCTCAGCCAGCTTTTGCATCAAAATGTGTTGGGGCATATGCATTAAATGCTCGATCGGAACGTTCAGTTCCTTGGCCAGTCTCTGGGCAGTCTCCGGAGAAATGGGAAGTGGTCTCATACAGCGGCACCCTCCAGTCTAAAGATCTTTAGACTCCATTTAATCATATTCGCGGCCTGCAATTCAACTGAAAAATAGGGCATTCGCACATTTGGGCCTGAGCCTGAATTATGGTTTAATGGAAAGGAATACATAAAATACGAAAGGTGAGGTGTTGCCCTATGCGGAGTCCATTGCCACAAACATGGGACTTGAATCGTTTTTTTGAGGGAGGAAGCCATTCTCAGGCTTTTGTGCAGTTTTTGGAAGGGCTTCGTGCGGATATTGCCGCCTTGGAGCAGGAGCTCGGCAGGCTGGCGTCCGGCCAGGCGTCGAATTTGGCAGCATCGCTGCCGTCAGTAGCCGGGCTGCTGCAAAAGGCTCTGCTTAAAATCCGCGAGGCGGATTCATTCACAGCTTGTTTGGCTGCGGAAAATCAGAACGACAAGCAGGCGGTTATTCTGGCGGGACAGGTCAGAACTATCGGTGCTGCCTATGCTTCCGCCAGTACACGGTTCGACGACCTGTTGACCCGAATCGGGAGCGTGGAGTGGAAAGCGCTGCTGCAGCACCCGGAGCTTCAGGGTATTGCCTATCCTCTTGAGGAGCGTAGGGCATTGGCGGCAGAAAAGCTTCCGCCGGAGCAGGAAGCATTGGTTAACGAATTGGCCGTCGACGGATATCATGGCTGGGGGGAGCTGTACAATACGACCGTCAGCAAGTTCCGTGTACCGTTCGAGGAGAACGGCGCCGTCGTCGAGCTGTCTGCAGGCCAAGCCGCCAATAAGATGCACAGCCCGGACCGCGCCGTCAGGGAGAGGCTTTTCCATAGCTGGGAGGAAAGATGGGCGGAGCATGCCGATTACTGCGCCGATGCGCTCAACCATCTGGGAGGCTTCCGCATCAAGCTGTACGAGCGCCGCGGCTGGGACTCGATTCTTAAAGAGCCTCTCGCCATTAACCGGATGTCGAAAGAAACGCTGGATGCGATGTGGGGGGTTATAGAAGGCGGCAAAGACGTTTTTGTCCGCTATCTGGAACGGAAAGCGAAGCTGTTCGGCGTTCGGAAGCTGAGCTGGCACGATGTCGACGCACCGGTCGGGCAGGGAAGCATCCATTATAGCTATGATGAGGGCGCACAGCTGATTGTGGAGCAGTTCCACCGCTTTAGTCCGAAAATGGCCGATTTTGCCGTCAAGGCATTCGAGAACGGGTGGATTGAAGCGGAGGACCGTCCAGGCAAACGGCCCGGCGGATTTTGCACCTCGTTCCCGATCCATAAGGAGACGCGCATTTTTATGACTTATGCGGGTACGGCATCGAACGTGTCGACGCTGGCCCATGAGCTGGGTCACGGTTATCATCAGCATGTGATGAACGATTTGCCCGCGTTGGCCCAGGAATACGCCATGAACGTGGCGGAGACGGCGTCTACGTTCGCAGAGATGGTCGTGTCCGATGCGGCGGTAAAAGCGGCAGAGACGGAAGAAGCGCGGCTGACCCTGCTCGAAGACAAGATTCAGCGTTCCGTCGCATTTTATATGAACATTCATGCGCGTTTTCTGTTCGAAACCGCGTTCTATGAAGAACGGCGCAAAGGGCTTGTCGGCACGGACCGCCTGAACGAGCTGATGCTTTCGGCGCAAAAAACGGCATTCCGTGATGCGCTGGACCAATACCACCCGCACTTCTGGGCGTCAAAACTGCATTTTTATATTACGGAAGTGCCTTTCTACAATTTCCCATACACGTTCGGTTATATGTTCAGCACCGGCCTGTATGCGGAAGCGCTCCGCCGCGGAGCCGCTTTTGAGGACCAATATGTAGCACTTCTCCGCGATACCGGCCGCATGACCGTTGAAGAATTGGCGCATAAGCACCTTGGCGTTGATCTGCGGAAGCCGGACTTCTGGCAGCAGGCCATGGACCTCTCCGTCGCCGATGTGCAGGAATTTCTGCGGTTGACTGAGTAGGGGGAATTTCCAAGGGTTATCTATGTACACAAAGAAGCAGAACCAGCAGGTTGAGGGTTCTGCTTCTTTGGCGTTATGTTATCCATCGTCAATGAAGGGGTTGATGGAGGGGAGTCGTTATACCGCTGTTAAAAAAATATATGATTTTACAAAAAAATATATTGTTGTATGGACAAGTGTGTGATATATTATTCTCATAAATAATATATTATTTTTAAAATTATATATGATTTTTATATTTGTAAAAAAGCTATGAGGAGAGCACAATGGCCCAAACATACAGAACCAAGAGGGAAAAAGTTTATTTAAGTTTACAGGATAAAATCATCAAAGGAGTCCTTCGTCCCGGCACAAGATTAATTATTTCTAATTTGGCCAAACAATTTGACGTGAGCGAGATCCCTGTAAGAGAAGCGATCCAAACACTTGCACATGAAGGGTATGTGTCCATAACCCCACATTCAGGTGCGACAGTAAGCAGTATGTCGGAAGACGATATACGCCAAATTTTTGAAATCAGAATCAATCTGGAAAGCTTGGCATCACGATTGGCAGTGGATCATCTTTCCAATTCACATATTAAAACACTGTATCAAATGATAGAAGATTCAAAGAACTTTTTACACAATCAGGATTTACAAGGGTATGGGGAGTTTAATCGCGCCTTTCACGATTGTATATACCAACATGCCAATAATCAGCGTCTATTTACGATGATCAGTGAATTATGGGATTTCTCTACACGATATCCGGCCTTTTTCAGCAGTCTGCAGGATATTGAAAATTCCATCCGGGAGCACAAAGAAATTGTCGACGCACTCAACGATAAAAACGCAGACTTAGTAGAGAAATTAATGAGGGATCATACAAGAGATGTCTATCATAAAATCATCCGATTGGTCCAACAAGAGAATAATGAGTAAAAGGTTTAATCTTCATTAAACCTTTTACTCAGGATGAATGATGGCCAAACCAATACGAGAAAATGAAACCGCTTTATTTTTCTAATTTCTTACATATTTAAATTTCAACAAATTGAATTTTTATTGTTTAGTAACTGAAGGGGGTGGTAAGCAACCACAGGGTGCTTTTATCACGCGTGAACTTAAGATGGGTGGCTATTTCCACCAGTAAAAGTGACTACACTAATGGAAAGAGGTATGGAAATGAAAATTACAGAAGTATCGACTTATATTCTGAGGACCAAAATGGACAAGCCTTTTACTTCGGCAAGGGGCTGGTGGTATAAGACCAAAAACGCCATGCTGGTGAAAGTCACGACGGACGAGGGCATTGAAGGTTGGGGTGAAGCCTATGGTCCCGCCGAGATAACAAAATCAGTTGTCGATACGTTGCTAGCACCGACCGTCGTGGGGGGCAACCCGTTTGATACGGATATTTTATGGGAAAAAATGTATCAACGGGTAGAGGATTACGATCCGCAAGGCTTCGGTGTTGCAGGAATCAGCGCAATTGATATTGCGCTCTGGGACATTATGGGTAAAGCGCTGAAGCGTCCGGTATATGAGCTTTTGGGTGGAGCTCACCGCAAAAGCTTCCGGGCCTATGCCACGGGATTATACTTTATGTCGGAGGAGGGAGACTTTACAACCCCGTCGATTGAAGAAGCACTGGCTTATCAAGAACAAGGTTTTACCGGCATCAAAATGAAGATTGCCCTTCCTCCAAAGGAAGAGATCAAACGTGTCGAACGGGTACGAAAGGCACTTAGTGAAGAAATTGAACTCATGGTCGATGCCAATCATGGCTATAATCTCACGAACGCTCTTCTTCTTGGTAAGGAATTCGAACAAATGGGTCTTGCGTGGTTTGAAGAGCCTGTTTCTCCACACGATTTAAATGCCTATAGCGATCTTCGAAGCAAGCTTTGTATTCCGTTGGCTGGTGGGGAAAATGCATTTACTCGTTATGCGTTTAAAGAAATAATCGAAAAACGCGCCATGGATATTATTCAGCCTGACGTTTGTTGTGCTGGAGGCATAACAGAGACCAAGAAAATAGCTCATATTGCAGAGGCATTCGGTATTAGCGTGATCCCGCATGTATGGGGTTCGGCCGTAGGTCTGCATGCAGCTCTGCATGTTATGGCCGCCTTGCCTCCAGCTCCTCATACGTGGCGTCCTGTGCCCATGTGGATGGAATATGAGCAAACTGAAAATCCGTTTAGAGATCACCTGGTCAATGAACCTGTAGTACATGATAAAGGGTATGTCAGCGTCCCTGAAGGACCTGGGCTTGGTTTTACAATCAATGAAGACATCATTAACCGCTACCGGATTGCGTAGGAGGCCGCTTATGATCATTAAGGCTCAAGTCTTAAGAAATTTTTACGCTAGTCTTCTTAGGGCTGTAGGAACCTCGTCAGAAGATGCCGAAATTACCTCCGATGCGCTTATTGATGCCGATCTTCATGGCCTTGAAACTCATGGCGCGTTAAGAATTCCTCCATACATCCGAATTGCTCGGGAGGGTGTGTTGGATGCTTCCGGAAAACCGGCGCTTGAATGGAGAAAAGGTGCGGTTTCATTGATTAACGGTAATAATGGGTGGGGTCAGCCAGCTGCTTTTATGGCGGTAAATGAGGTGATTTCCCATGCCAAAACGCATTTTGTCGGTGCAGCCGGGATCAAAAATACTAACCATATTGGAACATGCTCGTATTATGCAAAAATGTTGGCACGTGCGGGACTAGTCGGTTTTGTAACGACCAATTCACCGCCTAATATGCCCCCATGGGGCGGAAGCGAGCCAATTTTAGGCACGAATCCGATCTGTTTTAGCGCTCCGACCCCAGATGGTAAGGTTATCGTTATCGATATGGCAACATCGGTTGTGGCCAAAGGGAAAATATTGCTTGCTGCTGAACGGGGTGAAAGTATACCGGAAGGATGGGCACTTGATAAAAACGGCAAGCCAACGACAAGTCCAAAGGAAGCTTTGGAAGGCTCTCAACTTCCAGTCGGCGGACCAAAAGGTTATGGACTCGCACTATTTGCCGAGATTTTTTCAGGCGTTCTTACCGGAGCGAACATAGGAACCAACCTTCACAGCATGTATGATAAAATACTAAATCCGTCTGGTGTCGGGGCTTTTATGTTCGCCATCGATATCTCACCTTTCGGAATAGAACAAGTGAATGCAAAGATGGAGCAATTGATTGGAATGGTCCTTGGTTCAGAGCTTGCCGAAGGATACCAAAGGATATATCTTCCCGGGGAAAACTCAAGCGAGATCGCGGAGGAACGAAAAGTCAAAGGCATTCCGATGAGTCCGTCCATTCTTGAAAAAATGAATCAAGTTGCCCAGGAACTAGGCATAAATCCATTAAAGCCAGATGAAGGAGGGGCATAACGTGTTTCAAGCGTTACAACTGCATGAAAAAGATAATGTTGCCGTTGCCGTAATTGATTGCCAAGGGAGCCTAACTATAACCGTTCAGCCTCCGTCAAATCAGCCGTTTTTCACCATTACAACCATAGAAGATATCCCATTTGGTCATAAAATCGCACTGCAGGAAATAAATAAAGGTGACATTATTACAAAATACGGCCGACCGATCGGACGATCAACAGCCCCTATTAAGATAGGTGGTCTTGTTGGGGTGCATAATATTGAAGGACTTCGCGGACGCGGAGATTTACAAGCTGCCGGAGGTGAGCGGTAATGGAGTTTCTAGGATTTGTTCGTCCGGGGGACGAGGCAGGGATTCGCAACTACGTCCTTGTTATCCCATCCAGCCGTCTTGTTAATATTGCGGCAACCCGGATAACACAGTATGTTGCCGGCACGAAGACCATCATGACGGGTGGAGAAAATGGCCGACACAAAAAAGATCGCGAAAGACTCAGCAGACTTTACATTGGATTAGCAAAAAATGCAAACGTTTTCGCGACCATTGTACTCGGAGCAAGGAAAAACTTCGGTTACGCAGAATTGGAGCCGTATACCATTGCTCACGAAATCGCCAAAAGCGGTAAACCGGTTGAAGTGCTGACGGTTGAAAAATCAGGAGGTCTTGAACGTCTTGTCGAGGATGGAATTGACTTGGCTCGCCGTTTTGTCCATGGAGCTTCGATGGTTAAACGGGAGGCTGTCCCCATCGGAAAACTCGCGATCGGTGTGAAGTGCGGATTATCGGATGCGACAAGCGGAATAAGCGGTAACCCCTCTTTTGGTAAAGCTGCGGATCTTCTCATTGCCTCCGGCGGCACGGCTATATTTTCAGAAACGGTGGAAATCATTGGCGCGGAACTCGATGTTGCTGAACGCTGTGTAAACGAGCGTGATGCCAAACGACTGCTTGAAATGGTAAATGAGGTGGAGGAAGCGGCAAGATCTACCGGGGAAGATATCCGTACGATTAACCCTTTGCCGTCAAACATTGAAGCCGGTCTTAGCACAATCGAGGAAAAGTCATTGGGAGCCATACAAAAAACGGGAACGATGCCTATCCAGGAGGTGCTGGAATATGCGGCACGTTCGACTAAAAAGGGTCTGCATTTTATGGATGGCTGGATGTCTTCCTTCTCGCTGCCTATGAGCCTCGCCGCAGCAGGCTGCCAGCTTACTATTTATCAGCTAGGAGGTGAAGATCTTCCATCGTATGATCCGCCTATGCTGGCTACGAATACGGGGGTTGTGGCTCCGCTCATGATGATCACAGGTAACCCTCGTACGGCAAGTAAAGCATGGCGTAGTATTGATTTTTCGTCGGGCGCCATTATCACAGGTGAATCGACGATTGAAGCGTCAGGAGAAGCATTATTTCAAAAAATACAAAGCATCGCCTCCGGAGAACTCACCAAGGGTGAGACTATCCGCTATACAGATCCTTTAGAACCTTACTTCTTGGGGCCGGTATTTTAATGATGGAGGTTTCAACATGAAGTTGGTTACGTTTGGTACTAGAGACAACAAGCATCATATTGGCGTGCTTAAGGATAACTCCAGTGTAATCGATATAAGGATGGCCTCAAACGATTTGGGAATCCCCCTTTCATTTGAAAGCATTATTCATATTCTTGAAGATCCGGAAGGGTTGGAGAAGGTTCAAAGGGTTATAGACGCTGCCGGGAAACATGCGGGGCCGTGGTATCGATCTTTAAACGACATAAAGCTTACTGCTCCTATTCCGCGCCCTGGGAAAATCCTTGGAGTCGCTTTGAACTATCAAGATTTTTGTGTACGAGGAAAACTCGACACCCCAACAGCGCTTAAAGTATTTATGAAGGCACATAGCACCGTTGTCGGTCCGAATGATGCGGTACATGTTCCTCTGGAGAGAAAGGTTACTTATGAAGGAGAACTGGGTGTTGTTATCGGTAAGACCGGAAAACATGTTGCTTCCGCCGATGCTTGGGATCATGTTGCCGGATACCTGATCGTCAACGACTTTACAGCAAACGATTATATCAAAGAAGACGTTCAGCTTATGCGGGGTAAAAATCTTGATACGTTTTGTCCTATGGGCCCCTTCTTGGTTACTAAAGAAGAGATTGCCGATCCTGGCGCGCTCGCCATAAAGACGGAAGTTAACGGCATCGTCAGGCAAAACTCCAATACGTCGCGGCTTATATTTAAAATACCGGAAATCATCGAATATTTCTCTTCATTTCTTACTCTCGAGCCTGGAGACGTCATTGCTACGGGTACACCGGCAGGGACAGCATTGCAATTCGACCCACCGGCATTTGTGCAGCCTGGAGATGTTGTAGCCGTTACCGTGGAAGGGTTAGGCACTTTGACCAATATCATCAGATCATAAATATGAAACCATAAGGAGGAGTTTGTCAATGCGGTTTAATCAACGGAATTTATTATCTGCGCTCTGTATCATTTGTATGTTAGTGCTGGTAGCCTGTGGCCAAAATTCTCAGAGTACAGGCGGTCAAACTGCTGCAGTTCCAAATGACAAGGGGAAAAACAGTCAGGAGGGAAACAAATTCCCTCAAAAGGACATTACCATCGTTGTACCTTGGAACGCCGGGGGCGGCAATGATTTAATGGCCCGGAAGCTTCAAGCGATCTTCAAGGATGAACTGGATATTAGCGTGGTTGTTAAAAACGCTCCCGGCGGGAACGGCGTTGTCGGGATTACAGAGGTAGCGACTTCCAAGCCTGACGGATACACCTTAGGTGTGCATACGAGCTCCACTTTGAGCGTTATTGCTCTTGGACAAGCTTCTTTGAAATCGGACAAATTAACGAATATTGCTTTAATATCGGAAGATCCTCTTGTATTGGTCTCCAAAGCGGACGCCCCTTGGAACAATATGAAAGAATTGGTTGAGTATATGAAGACGAAGCCAAATCAAGTCAAGGTAGCGACACCGGGGACAAACAACGTAAACCACGCTGTTGCAGCAATGTTAGGCAGTAGTACCAATGTACAGTTCCAGCATGTTCCTTTTGACGGAGGAGCATTGGTTATTACACAACTCTTGGGTGGGCATGTGGATGTAGCTGTACTCAAACCGAGTGAAAGCATGTCACAAATTAAAGACGGTAATCTGAAAGCGATTGCAATTAATGCTGAAAAACGAATTGACAGTTTGCCTGATGTGCCAACCTTTAAAGAGAGCGGATACGATTTATTTACTTCCGGTGCCGTGAAACAAATTAGCTTTATCGTCGGACCTGCTGGTATGGATCCTGCAATACGCGAACGTTTAACGGAATTATTTAATAAAGCCATACAATCTGACGCATACCAGAAGTTCGCTCACGAAGGGGGATTTATCACCCCAAAGAAAACGGGTAGTGAACTGGATAAAGAAGTAGATACGCTTATAAAAGCATTGTCGGAAGCCTTTTCCAAAATATTCAAACCATAGGGCGTTGTAGAGACATGAGAGTAAGGGTGATCCAAAATCATAAATAATAAAAGGAGTCCTTTATAATGTCATCGACCAAAAACAATGTTATCGAACAAGTGACGGCCATGGTTTTTTCTTGTAGGTTTGATGATATAGCTCTTCGATTCGGGGTAGGCAATATGGTGAAGAGGGATTTGGTCCTCGTGAAAATCACCTGCAGTGATGGAACAATCGGATACGGCGAGGCTCATCATGCTCTAAGCCCTACATCAATTGCGGAACTCATTCGAAGCAGTTTAGCCCCTATTTTGATAGGAGAATCGCCTTTTAACACAGAGGGAATCTGGGAAAAAATTTATCGTCATCAAGTAGCTACTCATGGAGCTGGTACGGCCGTGGCCATCGCGATGAGCGGTATCGACATAGCGCTTTGGGACATCAAAGGAAAAATGCTGCAGCAGCCTGTTTATCGTCTGTTAGGCGGTGAACGGCGTAAGATCAGAGCTTATGCAGGCGGACTCAGTTTAGGCTATCAACCTCTTGAATCCCTGGAAAAAGAAGTGCAAAAATATGTTGAACAGGGGTATACCGCGATTAAGCTGCGTGTGGGCCAAAATCCGAAGAAAGATGCGGAACGTGTTTCTCATATACGCAAAACATTTGGTCCCCAACTGGATATAGCCGTTGATGCTGCTACGCGATATCACATATTGGATGTGCCAGAGGTTGTAAAGTTTTGTGAGGAGAATCATGTTTATTGGCTTGAGGAACCATTTACACCTGATAATATCCAAGCGTACCATGAATTAAGAAAGAGTACCCGAATTCCTATTGCTGCAGGAGAAAATCACTACACCAAATATCAATTCCGAGAACTGTTACAAGCCGGGACCATCGATATCGTGCAAGCTGACTGTACAAAAGCCGGTGGAATTACAGAAGTGAAGAAGATCTCGGACATGGCGGCAGCGTGGCATTTGCCGATGGCTCCTCATACAAGCCAAAGTATGTTAAGTACGGCAGCGAATATCCATTTGCTGTGCGCTATTCCCAACGCTTTGATTTATGAAGCTGATTTAGCGCTCGTGAATCCTTTTCGAGATGAAATGATCAAGTCACCGCTGATTGTCAAAGATGGTTATATTGAACCTAATGATCGGCCGGGGCTTGGACTCGAGCTGGACGAAGAGGCATTAAGTAAATATCCGGGTCTCCCAGGCGCCTGTTATGTTTATAATCTCTAAGCAGACAGCATCAGGGAGTATTTTTCAAGAGGATGTGATGATGTGAAAGCGCAAAATGCAGGCGTTTGGGGAGGACTTGTCCTTTTGATTTATGCAGGAGTATTGTTTGTGGAATCTCTGTCCCTTCGTTATTACACAGCGTATGGGCCGGGACCGGGGTTCTTTCCAATATGGCTAAATGGAGTACTCATCATTCTAGCTTTAGGATATATTTGGCTTTCTTTACGAAAGGAAGTCATCTTGTTTAAAGATATTTTCCCGAAGGGGAAAGATTTGAAGAATGTTTTGTCTGTGCCGGTTTCGATTCTTATATTTATGCTAATTGTGAATACAACCGGCTTTGTTATCGGCTGTACCGTTTTATTATTTTTGGTGCTAGTCCGCCAATACAAATGGAATTTAGCTTTGGGCATTTCCTTGACCACCTCCGTTGTATTGTTTGTAGTGTTTGTTACATTGATGGAAGTTCCATTACCTGTTAATATTTTTGGTTGGTAAGGGAGGAGCGCAATGGACTCATTTGTGCAATTAATGAACGGTTTTGGGGCGGCGCTTACCTGGTGGAACCTGATCTATTGTTTTGTAGGAGTTACCGTGGGAATGCTAGTGGGCGTACTGCCCGGACTTGGCCCTACAACGGCAACCGCTTTGCTGATTCCTCTAACCTTTGGCATGGATCCCGTACCGGCCATTATCATGCTATCCGGTATTTATTATGGTTCTATGTATGGAGGTACAGTAACCTCTGTCTTAATCAATACACCGGGTGAAGCTGCTTCAGTCATTACATGTCTTGATGGATATCCCCTGGCCAAACAAGGGAGAGCAGGCGTGGCTTTGGGTGTGGCAGGCATTGGTTCATTTATCGGGGGGACCATTTCTATTTTAGGGCTTGTTTTTATAGGGCCTCCATTGGCACAATTTGCCCTAAGGTTCGGTCCGCCGGAATTTTTCGCTCTTATGGTATTGGGATTAGTTACCGTCGTAGGTTTAATGGGAAAATCTTTAATCAAGGGAGTCATTGCGGCTTTTATCGGATTGAGTCTATCCTTAATCGGAATCGATCCGGTTTCCGGATCGGATCGGTTTACCTTTGGTGAACCCTATCTTCTTAATGGCTTAGATCTTGTATGTGTTGCGATGGGATTGTTTGGGCTTTCCGAAATCTTATTCGGCATGGAGAGGCTTTCCCAAAACCAAAAACCATATAAAGTTAAAGGTATTTTGCCACGAAAAGGTGAATGGAGTCCTACGCTAAAATCAATCAGCAGGGGAACGGGAATCGGATTTTTGATCGGTTTGATTCCAGGAACCAATTCGGTTATTCCAGCCATTCTGTCGTATTCTGTTGAGAAGAAGGTTGCCAAAGACCCTTCCCGGTTTGGCAATGGCGCTATTGAAGGGGTAGCGGGTCCTGAAACAGCGAATAATTCTTATAGTGGCGCAGCCCTTATTCCATTATTCACCTTGGGTATTCCTAGTTCTCCAACGATCGCAATTATACTAGGGGCCTTTATTATGCATGGACTTACACCGGGGCCGGCTTTATTCCATGAAAAACCGGATTTTGTTTGGGCTATTATTGCGAGTATGTTTATTGGCAACCTATTGTTGCTGATCATGAATTTACCCATGGCAGGATTTTGGGCAAAAATCGCGATGGTGCCTGAGAAATTGCTGTATCCCATTATTTTGGCGATTTCCATTTTGGGGTCGTATACTGTTACCAACAGTCTTTGGGGTGTGGGCGTCATGTTCGTTTTTGGAATCGTTGGTTATTTGCTGAAAAAATTGGACGTCCCCATGGCACCCATTATCTTAACATTTGTTTTGGGTAGGCTGATGGAAACTTCTTTATTGCAATCGCTAAGAATTTTTAACGGAAATATGCTTGAAATCTTTTTACGTCCGATCGCAGGTACTTTATTTGGTATTGCGCTTGTAATTATGATTATCTCTATAGTAAGCGCTTTAAAGAAAAGAAGAACCATACTAGCCAGTGATGTAGAAATGTAAAGTGTTGGATAAATGGGGCAGTTTACCTTTAGGTGGACTGTCCCATTTATTATGGCCGGACTCGGAAGAAAGAAGTGTTGTCATTAAATAAGATTTTAAATATAGTAGTGATATCCGGTAAGAAAAAAGGGGGCAAAGCAAAAACATGCTGTCCATTCACTCGATACATCACGTCAGCCTGTGCGTCACGGATTTGGAGCGGGCCAAAGCATTCTATAAAGAGGTGCTGGGGCTCGAGGAGCTGGAGCGTCCTCCGTTTGATTTTGCCGGAGCATGGTTTGCCGTCGGCAGCGGCGGTCAGCAGCTGCATTTGATTGTTCATCCGGGAGAAACGATCAGGAAGAGCGGGATCGATACGCGGGACGGTCATTTGGCTTTGAGGGTGAAGAGCTATAAGGAAGCGCTGGCCTGGCTGGAATCCTGTGGCATCGAATACGACGCCAGGCCGCATCCCAGAGCCGGGTTTCCGCAAATCTTCATATTGGATCCGGACCGAAACATTATCGAGCTGAATAGCGATATCTGCGATATCGATTGACGATTTATGACAGGAACTGAGGTACCTGTATTTTTTATCAAATTTTTGTAAAATTCTGTTGAATAAATAGTTAAAATATCCTATAATAGGTCTACAGTCTCAGAAATACATAATATACCATTAATTCAAAAGAAAGGAGGAATGTGATGTTGGAGCAGCTGCCTTTGGCCCGACAGCTGGACTTGGTTTTCCGCGAGTTGAAGGAGGAACTCGCGCAGCTCACCTCTGGGACAGTATTCGTCCAAATTCGGAATAACATGATCGGTAAATTCGGAATTCGCCATTTTCCTTTGGAAACGAAGGGGACGGAACTGAAGAAAAACGAACGCGGACTGTCGGAAACCCACCAGCATTCTTTTCGCCAAACCGCGTTAGAATCGTTAAAGCTAAAGTGCTGGACGCATGGGGAAATTCAATTTGAGTTTGCTATGCGCCAAAATTTGTTGTGTACAAGCGTCATCTTCGAATCGAATTATAATATGGCAAGCTTGTATAACGGCTCGAAGCGGTAGGACTAAGATTCAGGACTTTATATTTTTTTTAACCCATTATTCGTTATAAAGAACAGGCTTCCGGCGTTCCCGGAGGCCTGTTCTTTATATTCAGATTTCCGTTATAATAGAATGAAGCGAAAAAAGACGACCCCGTCCTGGAGCCGCCATTGATAAGTATTCGGGTAGTCATTATCTTGTGAATTTGCCTGCAAGCTGCTGCTCGGCAATTTGAACCAGACGACGTGTGATGTGGCCCCCAATTGCTCCGGTGTCACGAGTTGCCATGAAGCCATAGTACCCGTCTTGAGGAATTTGAATGCCCAACTCTTGAGCAACTTCATACTTCAATTGGTCCAAAGCCTGAGAAGCTTGAGGAACTACTAAAGTGTTGCTGCTGCGGGATTGTCCTGCGCCCATCGATCTCACCTCCGTTCATTAGGTAGTATGTTCCAAGGTAAAAATAATACCCAAAAGAAAAATTGGTAAATGTCACCATATGGGGGTTGATGGAATAGATGAGTTTTCATTTGGTTTACAGCGGCTGGTCGTTTGACGCCGATTTACAGATCATTCAGGCGGATGTGCGGATGGAAATCGATGGGGAAATATTGATCGAGGAGCCGCTTTGTGTGGATGTGGGCCTGCCGGCCCTGCTGTTAAGTATGCATGAGGACGTTGAGCCCAATCGCTGGACGGATGCGGAGCGCTGGCATCAGGTGCCTTTTTTCGTCTGCGGCTGCGGCGATCCGGAGTGCCGGGCGTATTCCTTCATTGTCCGTCATCTTCCTGAGAATGAATTGGAACTGACGGAGGTGGAGGAGCGGCAGGATATGCCCCCTCGCAAGCTGGCCGGCTATGTGGTGGATAAAGCGGAATATGTAAGCCAGGTTCGTGCCATCGGTTTGGAGTTTCTCCGCTTTACGAAAGATTTGGACGGCTACCGGCCGTATTACAAAGATACCGTGGAAACCGTAAAAAGCCTTCTTCAGCGGTTGGAGCCGCTGGCCCGGAATGGATCGGCATCATAATATTCCTCAAGCGTAAAAAGCGAGGCTCCCCAACCACCCCATGAATCGGGGGGGTTGGGGAGCCCTTTTTTACTTGGGTGCTATGTCAGAGTGATTTTCCGGGCTTAAGCCCCAAAATCGAAGTTCGGATACACGTAAGGATTTTTCGACGGCTCCGCTTTGGCTACCTTCTCCACCTTCAATACCATAATCTCGATGTCGTTGAATGTGGTTTTGCCGATCGTCCCTGTTACCGTAACCCAACTGTCGTCGGCAAGCGCAGCCGCCCGGTCGTATTCCGCCAGCACCCCGAACGGGGCGGCATCGGCCGAACAGCATTGAATAGAGAAGCGCCCGACTACGAATTGGTTGTTTTTCATTTCTTCCTGACGGTAGACAAATCCGGTCATTTCCAGCTTCTTGCCGATAAACCGGTCGAGATACAGATCCACGGACGTCAACGTTTCAATGAAAAATTCTTCCCTGACCTGGATCAGCTCTTCCTGATACAGCTTTTTCGCATAGTTGGCATACTGCTCCGTAAATTTGTCGGACGGGAACATCTCGTTTTCCGACGCTGCAGTTCCGGAAACCGTACCGGAATCGCCGGGGCCGGGGTCTTCTGTCTTCGTCTCACCGGAATCCGCTTCGCTGCTGTCGGCTCCGGAGGCGCTGCCCAAGGCAAGACCGTCCTTTTTGACGGAGCTCGAGCTGCTCAGGTTCATCCCCTTCTTGGCGGCCAGGCTGCTGCCAAGCGTTGTATCAGGGAGGAGAAACCCGATCAGCAGAGGGAAAGCAAACAGTCCGTAAATGATCGCGTTTTTGAAGAGCGAGCGGGACGGAAGGTGGTCGTGGCCGCAATCGCAGGAGGCCGCCGCCGGCCCGCGAAAGGCTTTTATTCCCCGATACAATTGATAAGCGGCAACGGCGTAAAATGCGATCGCGGACCATTTGACATAGCCGACCATGCGCGGCGCGATGTACAGCAGGATCAGGTCTGTTTTGACGAGATAGGCAATATAGACGGCGAAACCTAATAAAATGACCGCTTTTACCAGATGATGCAGGCTAAGCACACGAGAATTCACAGCGCACACCCCTTGTTTCTGTATTGGCAGCTATAGGAAAAAGATACGCTCAAATAAAAGCGAAGCGGCGAGTACGACAATAACGATTAATATCGAGAGCAGAGCCACGAATTTGGCTCTGAAGGCGGACAACAGCATAAGCGTTCCTTTCACGTCGAGCATCGGTCCAAAGACAAGGAACGTAAGAAGGGATCCGGCCTGAAAGGTCGTTGTAAAGGACGAGGCCACAAAAGCGTCGGAGGTCGAACAAAGCGACAGGACATAACCAAGCGCCATCATAAAAAGATGGGAGCTGACGGCTCCTTCTCCGATCGTGACAAGGCTTTCCCTGGACATAAAGGTTTGGATAACGGCCGTGAGAAACGCGCCGAAAATCAGATATTTGCCCATGTCGAAGAACTCGTCGGATGCATGCCCCAGAATGGCAAACATGCGGCCGGTCTGGCTTTGGCCATGCCCGTGCGCGTGGTGGTGCTCATGGCCGTGACTGTGATGATGACTGTCCTCATGAGTATGTATGTGTTCATGGGAATGGTCATGCTTGTGATCGCGAGCTGTCGGAGCGCTGGAGAATCCGCGCATGGGATTGCTCTTGACAAAACGGTAAATGATCAGTCCGATGGTCGCGGCCACAATAAAAGCCAGCGCCATCCGCGAATAAGCGATTTCCGGCCGGCTGCGAAACGCCATGAAGGTCGAAGCGTACACGACGGGATTAATGATCGGACCCGCCAGAATGAACACAACGGCTATGTAAACCGGCATCCCCTTAAGGACCAGACGGCGGATGACCGGGATCATGCCGCATTCGCACAGCGGGAAGATGATGCCCATTACGCAGGCGAAGATGACGCCAAGCACCGGGTTTTTCGGAGTCAAGCGGCGGATCGTTTGCTCCGAGACGAACATCTGAAGCAGGGCCGCGACGAAGACCCCAAGGAGAACGAAAGGCAGCGCCTCGAGTATGATGCTGATGAAGAGCGTTTTGAAATTTTGTATGCTGTCGGCTGTAATGAAAGACAGATCGGGGGGTTGTTTTTGGGTATAAATAAGAAACAGCATCATGATGCACAGAACAGCAAGGATGTTGGTTATCCATCGGGTGATAATCGTTTGCACGGGTCATGTCTCCTTGTATTTCGTAATAATTATTATATCGTATGCCGGAGAAGACGTATATAGGACAAGAATTTGGGAGTTACGGTTGACAGAGGAATGGCGGTTAGGTACAATGACCTCTAATAAGCGATGACGGGAACAAGTAGACGGAGTCAAGCCCTCCAGAGAGCCGGTGGGAGGTGTGAACCGGCGGGCGGCGGCCGTACGAATGGATCCTTGAGCTGACGGTTGAACGTGCGCTGGAGAACCCCTGTCGGGGCAGTCATGGCTATGCATCCGGTACACCTGTATGCCGTTCCGGCTTCTCCCCGTTACAGGAGATCAAGGCTCGTCCTATGCCTGCGTTATTATACCGGATGGCTGGTCGAGCGAATTAGGGTGGCACCACGGTCTTTCGTCCCTTGCGGCGGAAGGCCTTTTTGTATTGTCAATGGAATGAGGTCGCATAATGAAAGGGAGGCAAACGAAACATGTCCAAACTAAGAGTACTTTCAGGGATGCAGCCGAGCGGCCAGCTGACGCTGGGGAATTATATCGGCGCGCTTCAAAACTATGTCAAGCTTCAGCATTCGCACGAATGTTATTTTATGGTGGTGGATTTGCATGCCGTAACGGTACCGCAGGACCCGGCCGCGCTCAAGGAGCAGACGGAGGCGGTCGCGGCGCTTTATTTGGCGGCAGGGATCGATCCTAAGCAGGCGACGGTATTTCTTCAGTCGACGGTGACCGCTCATGCCGAGCTCGGATGGCTGATGACGACGCTCACGTATATGGGCGAACTGGAGCGCATGACGCAGTTCAAAGACAAATCTGCGGGCAAGGAATCCGTGGGCGCGGGCTTGTTCACGTATCCGTCGCTGATGGCCGCCGATATTTTGCTGTACAACGCGGATCTGGTGCCGGTAGGTGACGATCAAAAGCAGCACTTGGAGCTAACCCGTGATCTGGCCCAACGATTTAACGGCCGCTATGGGGAGACGTTCACCATACCCAAGCCTTACATTCCGGAGGTGGGAGCGCGCATTATGTCACTTGACGATGCTTCCAGGAAGATGAGCAAGAGCAATCCGAATGCAGGCAGCTATATCGCCATGCTGGACGCTCCTGATGTGATCCGCAAAAAAATCAGCCGTGCCGTCACCGACTCAGGGCGCGAGGTAAAATTCGACCCGCAAAACAAGCCGGAAGTAAGCAACCTGATCAGCATTTATTCGCAGTGCGCTGGCAAATCGATCAGTGAAATCGAAGCGCAGTACGAGGGACAAGGCTACGGGCCGTTCAAAAAAGATTTAGCCGAAGCCGTTGTCGCGGTGCTTGAGCCGATTCAGCGGCGGTACGCCGAAATCAGAGGATCCGGCGAGCTGTATGAGGTCTTGCGTCAAGGCAAGGAGAAGGCCGAAGTGCAAGCAAACCGGGTACTTCGTCAGGTCAAAGAAAAAATGGGATTTGTGGTGCTGTAGTTTTTTGGATAAAGGAGTCTGTCCGGACGACGGTTTTTGTCCGCCGGCAGGCTCCTATTCTTTTGATTTTCTCTGCTTTGCTTTTACTACAAATCCCGAGCCGATAAACGCTAATGAAATGAACGCAAAAAGAACCGCCATCCAGGGTCTTCCCGCCGACATAAAGTAGCTGATGGCCGCCAGCAGGGCCGTCCCGACGATTGCAAAAAACAATGCGAGCCCTTTACTCATAACGCATAACACCTGCCTTTCGCAACAACATTTGAAACTTAAAAAGTTTTTTTCAAAAGATGCGTATAGTTCTAAAGCTGTAACACATAATAAGCTTGCAAGCTTGCAAAATTACATCAAAGAAATCATTCAATTGAAAGGAGTGCTGAACATGGGCGCAGGACAATCCCGCAGCAGCAACGCTTTGGTAGTGCCACAAGCTTCTCAGGCATTGGATCAATTAAAGTATGAGGTAGCCCAAGAATTAGGCATCCAAATTCCTCAAGACGGTTACTACGGTTATATGGCAACTCGCGACACCGGCGCAATCGGTGGCCACATCACTCGCCGCCTGGTGCAAATCGCCGAGCAAGCCATTGCTGGCGGCCAAGCTCGCTAATAGTGAGAAGCTTCATCAATATAAGCTCAAGGAGAAATCCTTGAGCTTTTTTATCGTGGATCAAAAAAGAATTCGACGATTCCGCTGGAAATCCCTCCAAAGCCCCGCATTAAGCATCTGAATCACCATCTCCATATTACGCCTACGCCTAATACAAGTCCACACGCAGTTTTTTCTCCAGCCGGGATTCGCTGACCCAGCCGACATAGGAATCCAGCGTCCTGAACTTGGTATCCATCATCAGAACGGCAACAAAAGGATACTGCTTGCGGTGCCGGTATCTCACATCCATCCAACGGACCTCATACCCCCACGGATGCTCTTTGACTTCCGCGCAGGCGAAAGAGGTAAAATACAGGAACGACGCAATATTCGGATGACTTTTGGAGGCATCGACGGCGGGATGGTTATCACAGGTTACCCGGTCAATCCATTTAATGATACCATTTTTGTACTCGCCTAGGGTGAACCAGCCATCCGATCCCTGCTTAATGATTTGCCAATGGTGCAGATGAACCGTCGGAATCAGCGTGTAACGGTCGCCGGGCTTGTAAGACGCATCTTTTTTGTAAAGCCGTGATTCCAGGTCGTGGTGAACCCAGGACCTCCATATATAATAGACGGCAATAAATACATACAATAACGGAAAGAGAACCTCCGGCCTTGCTAGCTGGAGAGCCCATAAAAATATCGCCAGTATGTGGGACAGGAAAATAACGGGATCGAAAATATGGATAATATTCCATGACACCCAGCGGTCCGAGAACGGCCTCAGCGCCTGCGTACCGTAGGTATTGAACAAATCCGTAAATACGTGAAAGGCAACGGCGATGAATACCCACATCGTGACATGAGCCATGGGCAAGCCGTCAAAAAAAAGCCACAGCAAGCCGGAAATGAGCGCTGTCCATATAAAAAGCGCAGGAATCGAGTGTGACAACCCCCGATGATTCTTGATATACACGGCATTCCCTTTGAACCGCAGAAGCGTGTCTAAATCGGGGGCTTGCGAGCCTGCCACCGTTCCGATTAATACTGCCGTGGCAACGGACGGGTTGGCGGCAACGACGGGGTCGACATAGGCGAGGCCTGCCAGTCCAAGTCCAACCACTAGATGGGTTCCGGTGTCCATGTCTAACCTCCAAACACTTTTTTTCATTAGTTTATTGCAGCCGACCAATATTAGTGTATCATTTTCTTCAACAAAATAAAGCAAAGCAGGTGAAAAAATGTACATCGTTTTTGTTGAATACCGGATTGAAGAGGCTTGCAGGAACAAATATCTTGAGTGGTCGGATGGAATCAGGCGGCAGCATCAGCAGTTGGAGCTGTATGAAGGGACCGACCAGCCGAACCTGTTTGTGGAGATTTGGAACGGGCTCAGCGAGGAGGAGTACCATTCGATGAAGCAGGCGAGAGCCGGCGCTGAAGCTGCAGAGGATGATTCGAATCTCTGGAAGCCTCTTGATCATTGGATTAAAGGAGGAAGAGCCAAACTGCATATATGGCATTTTAAAAAAGTAGAATAGTCCATTGTTTGTAGTAAAGAAATCCATGGTTTCTTTATCACGATCACGGTAACCTTACTATAGATATGATCATACCGCCGGAGGATACCGATGGAGAGGAAAAATATTTTTTGGGATCACATTAAGGCCAATCGTTGGCCTTATGTCATAGGGTTTGCATTATTGTCCATATCATCCATGCTTCAACTGATTATTCCATGGCTGCTCGGCCGTTTTACCGATAGCCTGCAAATCGGGGGACTAACTTACGGGCAGGCCGTCAACTTTGCGGTATGGATGGCTTCAGCAGGTCTAGGTATCGCATTCTTCCGTTCGGCGTCCCGCATTTACATGTTTCGTTTATCCCGTCAGCTGGAGATGCGTGTGCGCGGAGAGTTGTTTGCGCATTGGGAAAAGCTGTCGGCCCAATATTTCAACAATCGCCGGATCGGGGACCTGATGTCCCACGCCATCAGTGATGTGGGTGTCATTCGAGAGGTGACGATGCAGGGGTACTATAACGTCATGGAGGCCCTCTTCCTGATCGTCGTATCGGTTACAGCCATGGTGAGTTTCGTTAATCCGTGGCTGACTTTGCTTACGATGCTCCCATTGCCGCTGCTCAGCTTGCTTGCGTACCGTTTCAATAAACAAATCATGCAGCAATCGGCCGACATGCAGGCGGCCATCTCCGATTTAACCAGCCGTGTACAGGAATTTACGGCCGGTATTCGGGTGATTAAGGCATTTGTACAGGAGCAGGCGGTGAGAAAGCTTTTTGCCCAAGACAATCAGCATGCGGTCAATATGAACCGGAGGTTCGTCCGTTCGAATTCGCTGTTCGGGGCGCTTAGCGCCGGCATTGTAGGCTTCAGCTTTCTGGTCTCCGTCGTCGTCGGAGGCATCATGGTGCTCAAAGATGTCATCACGCTAGGTGAATTCGTAGCTTTCAATACCTACCTGTCGCTGCTCATGGGACCTATCGAGAACCTGGGCAAGGTGGTCAATTTGCTGCAGCGCGGCAAAGCGTCCGAGCTTCGGCTGCTCGAAATCTTCAATACTCAGCCGGATATTGTGGATGATGTCATCGCCAAACCGGAGATTGACCGGATTCACGGGGACATTGAGATCCGTAATCTGACCTTCGCCTATCCGGAAGCCAAACGTCCCGCGTTGAGGGATATATCCTTGACGATACCCAAAGGCTCCAGTCTTGCGATCGTCGGAAGGGTAGGCAGCGGCAAGAGCACGCTCGTGCATCTGCTCGTAAGGCTCTACAATCCGCCCAGGGGCACGGTGTTTATCGACGGTCATGACATCCATGAAATACCGCTGAAAACGCTTCGCGGCCAGATTGGCATCGTCCCGCAGGACCAGTTCCTGTTCTCTTCTACGATCCGCGACAATATCGGTTTTGACCCCAAGCCGTACAGTGACGAGCAGGTGGCGGAAGCGGCCAAAATCGCACAGGTGTATGATAATATCGTTGAGTTTCCCCATCAGTTCGATACGCCTCTCGGGGAGCGGGGAATTTCGCTGTCCGGCGGACAGCGGCAGCGCGTCAGCATCGCCAGGGCGGTCATCAAGAAGCCGTCGGTGCTCATCTTCGACGACAGCCTGTCTGCTGTAGATACGATTACGGAGGATCGGATTCTCGAAGGGCTGAAATCCGTTATGAACCAACGGACAACCATTATTATCGGTCACCGGATCTCCTCGGTGCAGCACGCTGACCGGATTATCGTCATGGATGAGGGCCGGATCGTCGAGCAAGGCAATCATGAGCAGCTCTTAGCCTTAAACGGCATCTATGCGGATATGTATCATAAACAGCTCCTAGATCAGGAAGCCGAACGCCAGGACGTGAAGACCCGGCGGCAAGGCTCCTCTGTTTTGCTTCAGGGAGGTACGGGTGCATGAATATTCATGTAGAGAAAGACGTCAAAACATTTAAAGACAGACAACTGCTGGTCCGGCTGCTCTCTTATGCCAAGCCGTATTGGCGAATGGTGCTGTTTTGTATTTTCCTGTCTTTTTTAATTGTGGTCGCCGACCTTGCGCGGCCTTATCTCCTTAAAGTGGCCATTGACGGACACATCAACGGGTTACATAAACCGATGCTGTCGGCAGAAGCTTCCCGGTCGGAGCTCTTCGAAGCATACGGCAGCGTGACGGAATGGAACGGAAAAGCCTATGTGCGTCTGGAGCCTGAAGAAGCGGAAGCCGCCGCGGCTGCTATGCCTCCAGGTACGGAGAAAGCTCAAATCGTCCGCATCGAGGGCAAGGATTGGCTGGTTGCCGGCTGGCTCCGGGAAGGGCAGGAGCAGGCCGCGATAACGGAGGAGGGCGGCAGGCCTGCGATTCGGGCGGCAGGCGCGACCCTGAGCGCCGAGCCGTTGGATTCAACGGCAATGGAAACGTTCCGCAGCCAGGATTATACCGGCTTCTTTCTTTTGGGGGCCGTATTCCTTACTGCGGTCGTTGGTGCCGCGCTGCTGAGTTATCTTCAAAGCAACCTGCTGCAGTATATCGGCCAAACGATTATTTTTAATATCCGGGAGCAGCTATTTCATCATTTAAGCCGGATGTCGATGTCTTATTTTGACCGGAACCCGGTAGGCCGGCTGGTGGTGCGTGTGACGCAGGACACCGAGTCGCTCAACCAATTATACTCCCAGGTGGTCGTCAATCTGATCAAGGACGTCATCGTGCTTATCGGAATTGTCATTGTTATGCTGCAGCTCAGCGTGGAATTGGCGCTGCTGTCCTTCACGGTGCTGCCGTTTCTCGCCGTGCTGACCTTCTGGTATCGTTCCGTGATCAGGGATGCACAGCGGCGGACGAGGGCCCTCTTGTCCCGGTTGAACTCGTTTCTGGCCGAAAATTTGTCCGGCATTCGGATCACGCAGCTGTTCATTCGTGAAGAACGGCAGGGGCAGCAGTTCAACCAGCATAATACGGAGCATTACCAAGCGGGGATGCGAGGAACGGTAATCAACTCGATTTTCCAGCCGGCCATCGGCTTGCTCGGCAACCTGGCCATTGCGCTGCTGCTGTGGTATGGCGGTGCGAGCGTGATCGACGGAGAGATTACCTTCGGGATTGTATATGCGTTTACCCATTACGTAAGGCAGTTTTTCCAGCCGCTCATGAGCCTCGCGGAAAAATATAACCAAATTCAGACGGCGATGGTCGGGGCGGAGCGGATTTTCGATATGCTGGATGAGAAACCCGCGATTGTGGATAGCGCACAGCCGAAGAAGCTTCCGCAGAAGATTCGCGGTGAAATCGCGTTCGAGCATGTTTGGTTCGCTTATAATGAAGGCGAATGGGTGCTGAAGGATGTCAGCTTTACGATTGAACCGGGACAGACCGTCGCGTTCGTTGGCGCTACCGGAGCGGGCAAGAGCTCGATCATCCAGCTGATCAACCGGTTTTATGATATACAGAAGGGCAGCATCAAGCTGGACGGCATCGATATCCGAGAGCTTCCCTTGGACGATCTGCGGAGGGCGATCAGCATCGTGCAGCAGGATGTTTTTCTGTTTACGGGCGATATTGCTTCGAACATTCGCTTGAACCAGGAAGACATTACCGATGAGCAGGTGGTCGAGGCGGCCCGCATGGTGCATATGGACGATTACATCCGTGCTCTTCCGTCAGGCTACAAGACCATGCTGGGAGAGCGCGGAATCAACCTGTCGCTCGGTCAGCGCCAGCTGCTGTCTTTCGCCCGCGCCATTGCGTTCCGTCCGCAGATCCTTATTCTTGACGAGGCCACCTCCAATATCGATACGGAGACGGAGCTGGTCGTCCAGGATGCGCTGCACAATATCTCGGCCGGCCGAACCACGCTGATCGTTGCCCACCGGTTGTCCACGATCCAGCACGCCGATCAGATTATTGTCATGCATAAGGGCAAGGTCCGCGAGATTGGCAATCATTACCAGCTGCTTGCCCAGCGCGGCTACTATTATCGGCTGTACGAGCTGCAGTACAAGGAGCAAAAGCCGATGCCGAAGGCAAGATAGGGGATTTAAAGCTTATAAAGGAATGATGGCGTGAATACATTCAGCCTATCGAAGTTAGTAAGACGACGCTATCGGTTTGTAAGAAGGACAGCTCGTTCAGGCAGCGACTTATACAAAAGGATGCGGATACGGATTAAGCTGTTCAGGCGTTAGCGGTTGCTTCGCATACCCGAGTTCCATAGGCACCCTAAGCACTCTTTCCAGCCCTGACAAGCGGGTAAGGTGATGTCCGAACGTCATCGGCAGCATGCCCGGAATCAGCACTTTGACGCAGTACAGTCCGTTTCGCACGGTTTCCGGGGATGACTGGTCTACTACAATCACATCGAGGTTCAGCCGGCGAAACACGTGAATCAAGCCCTTTAGATCATCGGTCAGATCCGGGGGACTGTCCTTTCGCTTAAATTCCTCATCAAATGTACGCAGCGGACGATGGGTATCTAACAAGAAGTGCAGCCGTTCTTCCGCCTGAGGCAAACTGTACAGCATGACATGGTCCTCCATTTGCTGCACTCGATAGGAATCAAGGAACATGTTCAAGCATTCCTCCCGACGTGCATTAAATGTTTTCTGAAGAATGCACATCAGGCCGGCCAATTCGTGAACCGCACTTTTTGCCGCCCGTATCGGATCTATATGAGCACTGGCCGCACAGATGATATTCATCTTCTCCGGATCCCCGGTTTTCGCCAATGCCCAAATGCTTGGAATTCCATTCTCCATCGTGATGTTAAATAAGTGAATATCATATCCTGCGACAGCCTGTATCCTTTGGATCATCATCTGCAGTTCTTGGTCATTCGCGGAATAGAGGTCAAGGCGGGGGACAGCCAGCCTGGCATACCAGGTCATCAGGAACGAGTCCCGTTCAACCACTTCCAGCATTCCGTAGAAAATGGCTTCCTCTATGCTTCCCCCTAAAGCGCATCCGTTGGACCCTTCTTGCACAAAACTGCCGCCGTAGATCGGGCTATAATAGGCTAGAGACTCCGGAACAAGAATGGGCCGCTCGTGCAAAAACGAATAACCCCATACCCAATTCATCGAGCTGTCAGGGTCAAAAGGCTCGAAAGGGAAATCGGGCCGAGCGTATTGTTCCCGGGTGTATAAGCCCACCTTGGCGGGATCGACGGCTTGATCGGCAAGACGGTTAAAGCTGTCGCAGATTACGGTTTGTTTACCGTGGGGGGCCAATCCGCACCGGCGCTCCAACCCCTCCAGAATGGCGGTCCATTCACTTTTCGCATAAGAGTGGCTCCGTCCCCCAGCGACCTCGTCTCTCGTAGTGAACGTCGGTAAATTCACAGTTACAGAAGCAAAGGGCGAGATGAGATCATGCATTTTTGCATTCAATAGCCCTGTTCTGGAGTCCAGATAGTCTTTGTCCAGAACATCTTTCAGCACCTCTATCGGATGGCAGCGATAACTTCCGTCTCTTATCTTGGGTCGGGGCTGCAGTGAAATTCGGGCTCCAGCGGATGAATCGTCAGGCAACCGGCCGCATACGGGGCACAACGGGTCAGGCAGAAAGAAATGCCGCGAGCTCTTTAGCGTCTCAAGGTTAATGATATACATATGTTCTTTTGTATAAGCTTGGCTTCTCTGCAGTATTCTCATCGTTTCTAAAACAAACAGGCGGGCCGTATGAAGCAATCCTGCAGGGGAACTTCTTGTTTTGCGGGGGATCTCCCCGGACAGCGGCGGCCTATTGAATAAATTTGTCATTGCGTTGGATTCGCCGCTTCCCGCCATATAACGACGGGTCTGCGCACACACGGAGCACCCCGGTCTGCCCGGATAAACAAACGGTCCGACTACCCCCTCATCCAACGAAACGGAACCGTAGAGGCAAGGTATCCCGGCCTGCTGCAGGATCTCTTCCGACTGGTGATCATCGAAGGTATGCCGGTCATCCCGGATCACCAGAACGAGTTCAGCTGCTCTTGGCACCCCTCTGTTCAAATCGGTCTGATGAACGATTTTGCAGTGCTCCGACAATTCGTCGATCACGAGGGCAGCCAACCGGCCTTCTCCGATGATGGCTATAACAGCTTTCATTTGAACACATCCTCCAAAAGTAGTGTGCCTATGCTGATCAAAGGTCAAAGGCAGGCATTCGGGTTAATCCACTATATGAACTTTTAGGGCGGACTTGTTCTTGTTTTAAAAAAATAGTTCATATGTCCAATCATATTTTGTTATCCGTTCATAACTTGTTGATGTAGTGATATTAGAGCAAGGAGGTGCTGATCAATGAGTTTTGTTGGTGGTGGTTTTAGTTGCGGAGGTTTTGGTATTGGTATTGGAGTGATTCTTGTTCTTTTCATTCTCCTGGTCATTGTTTCCAGAGGCTTTATCATCTAATTTCTAAAAACAGTTTGCCGCTGATACAAAATGCATCACAAACTCGGTACCCAACAAAAGCTCCCTTAACATAGGGGGCTTATTCTATTATAGCAACGGGAGTCAAAAATATGGGTTGACAAATAAACGGAAAGAAAATAAGATAGGAAATGTAACCGGTTCCGTAAACCGGTTACATCATGGCTATCGTAAAGTTGGTGAACTCAGTGAAGAGCCTTTCTAAACCGTTTAAACAACAATCCCACCGGTCGACAATCGGTGATGTGGCACGTGAGGCGGGCGTATCCAAGACGACCATATCGCGATATTTAAGCGGGCAATTCGATTCGATATCGGAACAAACCCGCAAAAGAATTGAACAAACGATTGCCGATCTGAAATACAGACCAAACCGGATGGCGCGCGGGCTAAAACGGGATCGCAGCTTCTCCATCGGGATGATTGTCGCCGATATCACCAACCCTTTTTCGACTTCGATATTACGCGGCGTGGAGGATGTTTGCACGAAGCATGGATACAGCCTGATGGTGTGCAATACAGATAATGACCCGGTGAAGGAAAAGGAATACATCATGATGCTTCAAGCCCATCGGATTGACGGATTGATCATCAATTCAACCGGCCACAATAATGAGTACTTGCACGAACTGGCTGAGGAACAAACGCCGGTCGTACTGGTTGACCGTAAAATGCCGGAGCTCGGCTTTGATACGGTCGTTACGAATAATGTTCAAGCCACCACGGAAGCCATGCGTTTTTTCCTGCAGCAAGGATATGAAAGAATAGCGTTCTTTACACAGCCGGTTGAGAAGGTGAGTTCACGCAACGAACGCTCCAACACCTTTCACCAGTTTCTTGCACAAGCGAACCATCCCAGCATCACGGATGTTTATGTCGTTGATTTCCGGGAGAATGGACAATTGGAGCAAAAGCTTGAGGCCTATCTGTCAAGCTCCCAGGGCCAATTCCGATTATTGTTTGCGGTAAACGGTGTCATGCAGCTGAAAATACTGAACGTCCTGCAGCAGAAGGGGCTCCGGATCCCTGAGGATATTGCAGTAGCCTGTTTTGACGATCTGGACTGGGCTCCGGTCATTCCTCCCGGAATTACAACCATTGCACAGCCTACCTATGAAATCGGTGTCAATGCCATGGAGCGTGTGCTTAAGCGGATTATGGGCGATCAATCCCCCGCGGAAACCATTGAACTTCCGGGTAAATTAATCATCCGGGGATCGACCCCGTCCAAAACGAAGTAACGTTTGGAAGCTGTTGAGACCGACTCATTTGGGACGATTGACTTTTTCCAATACGCATCTGGAATGGGTTAACCATGCGGAGCCCGATTCCTTGACGTACACCCATCCTGAGCTGTACAGGTATCACGGTTATCAGGGCAAAGTGTTTGAGGAAGAAGATAATTATCAGAACAAAGGCAAAGGGAACGCAGGGAACATAGATAACACCGGGAACAAAGGTAATCCCGGGAACAAAGAAACCAGTCCTGTAGAGCAGAAAGAACAGAGTAACACCGACGGAGGTGGGCATCATGGGCATTAAATGGGATGAGTTTTTTATAACGGGGGATCCGTTAATTCTAGGTTCTCAGATTGCCATTCTTTTGACCATAATCGGGATTGTCGCAACACTGACTTATCTCAAAAGGTGGAGATGGCTGTGGAAGGAATGGCTGACCACCGTCGACCATAAACGGATCGGAATTATGTATATCATCTCCGCTGTTCTGATGTTTTTCCGCGGAGGCATGGACGGCTTGTTAATGAAAGCGCAAACGTCCAGGCCGGAATTGCAGTTTTTGAACGCTCAGCATTACAACGAAATTTTTACGACGCACGGTGTGATTATGATTCTATTCATGGCGATGCCGTTCCTGATCGGATTGATGAACGTCATTATTCCTCTGCAAATCGGAGCGAGTATGCCTACAGCCGCAACTGCCGCCGCCATGTGCCATTCGAATACCAGAAAGAATCCGGTAATGCCGAACACCACGCACATGATAAACGGAAGTCCCGTATTGCTGGGCATATGAATCTCTTCAATTTCCTCTTTTTTAAGTGTCAGGCCTACGTTGTTCTTTTTCATACTCATCTGTCATTCCCTCCTGTAATGTAATATTTTACACTATCACTATCCGATCGGATTTGTAAACTTTTTAAACGGCAATTCCATATTTTGATTAAACTCCAAATGAAAAAAGCTTAAGCTCCTCATCCAAGAAGTGCTTAAGCTTTTTTATGCTCGTCTTTTAAGAAAAACCCGGCTGCCGGCCCTTATCTAAACTGCATTGGGAGGGATGGGCATGGGTTCCAGCCGCTAAGCCGCTTACAGATCACGACCCTCGGTTCGAGCCGCACACTGGCCACTGCGCTGAAAATCAACCTTACAAGTGGCCATTTTACTTTGCTGCTGGCTGTTACGCTGAAATTCAACTTATCAGCCGACGATTTTACTTTTTCGCTCTCTGCTGCGCTGATTTTCAGCTTTACAGCACGTTAATGTCCCGCCATCCAGGGACGGTTTGCTGTGTGATGATGGCCTCCTTGGCGATGCGGGGAATGGTTGTGGCTGTGTCCATGGTGATGAGCGTCCTGTTCCCGCCTGACCACCTTCGGTACTGCACTTTGTTCCACACGGCGGCGCAGCGCATAAGGCGTCAGAATAACACCGGGCGGCGTATACATCCGATTGGCTGGATTGTCGCAGGTGACACAAGGAATACTTTCCTTGACGCTGCTCATGCTCATCCACTGTACGAACGGTCCACAGTTTTGACATACAAACTCATATTGCGGCATATCGTCATCTCCTCTTGAGCCTGTTCATCGGTGGAGCAAAGGGGCTACCCATCGGATGGTGCCCCGCGCATTCACGATTGGTTTTGCTTTCCTCCTACAACCTTACTAACTGGGGAGAATATCCCTGTCAAAGATGGAGGTCGGTATCCAAAGGGTGCAGCAGGCATTCGGAACATCGACGATACCGCTGATCCGGCCTTCAACCGGGGCCGTACTGAGCAGCATGTAAGCTTGTTCGCCGGTTAAGCCCATTGTCGTTTTCAGATAGTCGATAGCGTTCAAGCACGCTCGGCGGTACGCGATGTGGGCGTCAAGGTAATGCTGCTCCCCCGTTGTCTCATGGACGGAAATGCCCTCGAATACGAGAAACTCCGAGTAATGAGGATCAACCGGCCCAGGCTTAAATACGGGATTTTCGATGATATTGTATTTGGCCATCCCTCCTTTGATGAGATCGACATGGAGATCCACCCAACCGGCCATTTCGATGCCGCCGCAGAAGGAGATCTCACCATCCCCTTGTGAAAAATGAAGATCGCCTAATGAAAGCTTGGCACCGTCAACGAAGACGGGGAAATAAATTCGCGTGCCCTTGGACAGATTTTTAATGTCACAGTTGCCGCCATGCTCCCGAGGCGGAACCGTACGCGCCGCTTCCCGGGCAATCCGGTTGAATTTCTCCCCCTTCAGCGAGCCGAGTACAGCGCTATCCGGTGAAGGCAGGTTAGCTAATCCGGGCACTCGGTCAGGATTCTTAGCAACAAGCTCCTTTTCCCGTTTGTTCCATTTATCCAGCAAGGCATGGGAAGGGGCGGTTCCGATTAATCCGGGATGTAAAATTCCGGCAAACTTAACGCCCGGTATATGGCGGGAGGTAGCGTAAATCCCGTGGAAATCCCATATCGATTTCGCCGCATCAGGGTAATGATCCGTCAGAAACCCGCCGCCGTTTTGCTTGGCAAAAATGCCGTTAAATCCCCATTGCGACTCCGCAAAGGTACCTATATCCAGAATGTCCACAACAAGCAAATCTCCCGGCTCCGCACCGTTGACCCAGACCGGTCCGCTTAACACGTGTACGCGATGCAAATTCACATCCCGAATATCAGACGGATCGTCGTTGTTCTGAATTTGACCATCCGTCCAGTCTTTGCACTCCATGCGAAATTCCGTTCCCGGATTGACTGACACGGTGGCCGGGATATCGGGATGCCAGCGGTTATGCCCGGGAGTCTCCTGCTCCTCCATCGGTTTGTTTAAATCTACACGAAACAATACATCAGCCATTCAAATCTCCTCCTTAACGAATGAAGTCAATGAAAGGGAACGATACCATGATCAAAAAGGGGAAGGTCGAAATGAAAAGTTCGTCTGCCCCTTATGTCGATCAACTCATACAAGCCCCTCTTGCCTTTCCGACATTCTCGCCCCTCAAACTATATATAGAGAATGACGGAGATATTATTTCTGTCCAATCAAATTTGTTTTTTCTTATAAACCATTTGGCAAAAATGAGTGAGGCTGGAGCGTAATTTGACGGAGCGTTCACCAGGCCTGACCTTATTTTAGCAGTATGCCCGAAAAGCGGCGTATTCCTCAAGTGCTGTTTTTATACTTTCCGAAGGGGTTGAAAAAAATACATCAACGAATTTCTGATGAGCCGAAAGATGAAACACCTGGATAAAGGTGGTCTCTTTCGGTTTTTTTGCATTTACCTAAAAAAGTAATATTGTCCATGATTCATAGTAAGGATATCCATGGCTTCTTTTTACAGTTCGAGTTAGCATAAACTATAGAAACGCAATTTCTTTTGAAAAGATATAGAAATATAGAGGGGAATATACTGATCCAGTTCCAAAAACCATCGCTGGATCTGTTGGTTTGGGTTTTGCATTATAGTCCATCAATTTATAAAATCGGAAGTGAAGTATGTTGGAATCATGGAAACGAACGTTAATCATTTTGTGGATAGGAGTGCTTTTTTGCAGTTCCAGCTATACGATGGCGGTGCCGTTCCTGCCTTTGTTTCTGTTTGATTTGGGTGTGGAGCAGGGCAATGTTCATTTGTGGGCCGGTGTGATCTATTCATCATCGTTCCTGGTAGGTGCGGTCATGGCTCCGTTCTGGGGCTCCATGGCGGATAAATACGGGAAACGGCGAATGGTCATACGGGCAGGCTTCTCTCTTGCAATCGTTTATGCGCTGTTCGCGCTCGTAACCAATCCATGGGAGCTTATGGGAGCCCGTTTATTACACGGTTTTGTGGGAGGGTTCGTCCCGGCTTCCATGGCTATCGTAGCTTCAAGCGTTCCGGAGAACAAGATGGGCTTCTCTCTTGGTTTGATGCAGGCGGGAACGATGACGGGAGGGATTATCGGTCCCTTGTTCGGCGGGCTGCTTGCCAACTGGTTTGGAATGCGGATGTCATTTGTCGTTTCCGCCTCCATCATCTTCCTCGCAACGGTAGCGGTGCTCATCTGGATAAAGGAAACAGGCAAAGCGGCTCCCGGTGAAAGTGTCAAACTGGCCGACAGCTTCAGAATGGCTGTGCGCAACCGCACATTTCTTCAATTGTTGTCCGTGCTTGTCGTTTTTCAGTTATGCATCAATATGATCCAGCCTATGCTGGCGCTTCATATTGCCGATCTTCAAGGCAACTTGCAAGGCACCGTACTGACCTCCGGCATTATTTTTTCTCTTATTGGGATTGCAGGTATTATCGCTTCACCGTATTGGGGGAAGGTTGGAGAGAAATACGGCTACCGGACGGTGCTGCATCTGGGCTTGATTATCGGAGGCGGGGTCGTCTGCCTGCAATATTTCGTCCAGCAGTTATGGCTTTTTACGGTTATTCAGTTCCTGTTCGGCTTATTTATCGCTGCGGTGGTGCCTTCGGTCAATACTCTTGCTGTTCGCAGTACGGACCCGGACTTTCGTGGAAGGTCGTTCGGTTTTACCCAGAGCGCGAATCAATTGGGATCGATGATCGGACCGCTGCTTGGAGGCGGCATGGGGATGTTCGTTAATATTCATTGGATTTTTGTCGCGACGGGCATGATTTTGATTGTGTTCGGGACTATGCTGGCCGTTCGCTTTCATATGGTTCCTTCCATGTCGGGTTCCGCGATGACCCTCGATAAATGGAAATGGAAAACCGAGAGGAAGTCGGGGTAATCAGGCGATGCCCAGATGCCCAACCAAACCGCATGATTGATCCGGCAGCCGATGGAATCATCGGATCAGGCCCGGTCGTGAGCATATAAACCCATTGGTCTAAAATGATAGCTGTCGAGGCCGTCCCTTTTGGGGCGGTCTGTTTGTTTTATGGAGAAATAACGGGTTTTAAGCTGCATTATCCACAGGCTTATCCACAAAATTAACATCTGATCTATAGAGGCTGTGGTTCGTTTTTTTGAAACATACTAACATATCCACAATGGAAGTTATGCACATTTCATGCTGCTTTCCGGCTCTTGTGAATTGTTGCTTGTTCTTTCCTCAAATAAAAGTTATTCTATGTAGAAAGTGAATGCCGCAGTTAACCATTGCCGAATAGTCAGGAGGATTAAACCGCATGGGGGATCCGCGTCATAGGACGAATACGTTTAGACGTTTCTTTCTAAATAATAAATTCGTCTTGTTTTTAATGATCTTGCTTTTGATCGGCTTAAACATTTTGGTACTAAACAAAATCCCTTACGTATTCGCGCCTCTCGTTGTGCTGGTCAAGACCGTGCTGCTTCCGCTTCTCCTCACAGGAATCGCCTTTTATTTACTCAATCCTATTGTCAATTGGATGGAGAGAAAGAGGATCAAACGGGTTTATGCGATCTTCCTTCTGTATCTGGTCATTATTTGTGGGATTACCCTGCTCCTGGTGACGGTTGTACCGCTTATCCGCGAACAAGTACTCGGGCTGATGGATAACATCCCCAGATACAGCAAAGAGTTCGAAACCAGGTTCAGGCAGCTCATAGGCAGTCCGATTTTCAATCAGCTTCAGCAAACGCTGGGTACGAGCTCAACCGACTGGATGAACAGCCTGTCATCCAGAGTTTCCGCAATTGTGAATCGTGCGGGAGCGAGTATCGGAAGCTTTGTGGGGGCTGTAACGGAAACCATTCTCGCTGTCATTATCGTACCGTTTATATTGTTTTATCTGCTGAAGGACGGACGAAAGCTCCCACAATATATTTTGGGCTTCATACCTACAGCGCTTCGCGATGAAACGCACCGGGTGATGATCGAGATGAATAATCAGATCAGTTCTTATATCCGGGGACAGATCATCGTCAGCTGCTGCATCGGCTTCTTATTATACGTGGGCTACCGCATTATCGGTTTGGAATATTCCCTTGTCCTGGCGATCGTAGCGGCCTGTACGAGTATCGTACCTTATTTGGGTCCGGCGATTGCCATCACACCGGCTCTGATCGTGGCCACGGTGACTTCACCGGTCATGCTGCTGAAAATGATCGTGATCTGGACCATTGTTCAGTTAATTGAAGGCAAATTCATCTCTCCGCAAATTATGGGCAAAACGCTGCAGATTCATCCGATTACGATCATTTTTGTTATTTTAACGGCAGGCAACTTATTCGGAGTGCTTGGCGTGATCTTGGCCGTTCCCGGCTATGCCGTATTGAAAGTCATTGTTTCTCACTTGTTCGAATGGATGAAGGAACGATCCGGGTTATATACACCTGTAGATTGATATGGCTATTTGAGAATAAAGGCATCCCTGAGAGGATGTCTTTTTGCCGTTTTGGCGATCCGAATGAACACGGCGTTTTCTCGAGCGGTTTGGCTCCCTTCAGAATTTTTATGAAACAAGTAAATTCCCGGATTTGTCACAGTTTTAACCGATCTGTAACACTTTCCTTGAAAAGGCCGTGCTATGATCTAGTTATCAAGTGAAATGAATCACAAAGATTTTGAACAGATTGTGAAATTTTTCGCAATCTCTGTTTCTGAAAGGAGATGAGCCACCATGAATTACCGCAAGCTACTATTTTCTCCACTGGCAATCATTTTGGTTGTGCTGCTAAGCGGCTGCGAACCGAATCTGGTTGTTTTTCAACCCCAGGGACCTGTGGCCAGAAGCATTATGGAGCTGATTAACTGGTCATTGATTTGGATGCTGCTTGTCGTTGTCGTCGTGTTCGGGCTGTTCGGTTATATTGTGTGGAAATATCGCGAGAGGCCTGAAAATAAAGATTATGAGCCGCCGGAGGAGCACGGCAGTACGCTGCTTGAGGTCATTTGGACCGCGATTCCGATCCTCATCGTTGTCGCCTTGACGATCCCTACGGTAACAACGCTGTATGATTTGGAGGAAGTCCCCAAGGGCTATGAGGAAAAAAAGCCGATTACGATTCATGTCACCTCGGCGGATTGGAAATGGATCTTCAGCTATCCGGAGCAGGGGATCGAGACCGTCAACTATGTCAATATACCGGAGGATACGCCTATTTTGTTTAAATTAACGTCGGCCAGCACCATGCAGTCTTTCTGGGTTCCGGCTTTAGGCGGACAAAAATATACGATGGGCAAAATGCAGACGCAATTGTATCTTGTCGCGGATCATCCCGGTTCGTATTTAGGCCGGAACACCAACTTCAACGGCCGGGGATATGCGGATATGGAATTTGAGGTGTTGGCTCAAACCCAAGAGGATTTTGACCAATGGGTAAAGGATGTCGCCAATACCGCTCCGAAGCTGACGGAAGAAAAATATGAAGAGCTGTTGAGACCGACTCATTTGGGACGATTGACTTTTTCCAATACGCATCTGGAATGGGTTAACCATGCGGAGCCCGATTCCTTGACGTACACCCATCCTGAGCTGTACAGGTATCACGGTTATCAGGGCAAAGTGTTTGAGGAAGAAGATAATTATCAGAACAAAGGCAAAGGGAACGCAGGGAACATAGATAACACCGGGAACAAAGGTAATCCCGGGAACAAAGAAACCAGTCCTGTAGAGCAGAAAGAACAGAGTATCACCGACGGAGGTGGGCATCATGGGCATTAAATGGGATGAGTTTTTTATAACGGGGGATCCGTTAATTCTAGGTTCTCAGATTGCCATTCTTTTGACCATAATCGGGATTGTCGCAACACTGACTTATCTCAAAAGGTGGAGATGGCTGTGGAAGGAATGGCTGACCACCGTCGACCATAAACGGATCGGAATTATGTATATCATCTCCGCTGTTCTGATGTTTTTCCGCGGAGGCATGGACGGCTTGTTAATGAAGGCGCAAACGTCCAGGCCGGAATTGCAGTTTTTGAACGCTCAGCATTACAACGAAATTTTTACGACGCACGGTGTGATTATGATTCTATTCATGGCGATGCCGTTCCTGATCGGATTGATGAACGTCATTATTCCTCTGCAAATCGGAGCGAGGGATGTGGCTTTCCCGCAATTGAACGCCTGGAGCTTCTGGCTGTTCTTCAGCGGTGCGATGCTGTTTAACATCTCGTTTGTAATCGGCGGATCTCCCGATGCGGGATGGACTTCCTACTTCCCCCTTGCGGGTAAAGAATTCAGTCCCGGCATAGGCAACAACTATTATGCCATTGCTCTGCAGATCGCAGGGATCGGCACGCTGATGACAGGGATCAATTTTATCGTCACCATTCTCAAAATGAGAACCAAAGGCATGACTTTAATGAAAATGCCGATGTTCACCTGGACGACATTAATCACATCCGTAATCATTGTGGCTGCCTTCCCGATCTTTACGGTGGCGCTTGCCCTGATGACGTTCGACCGGTTGTACGGCACCCATTTCTTTACCTTATCCGGCGGCGGTCTGGATATGCTGTGGGCGAACCTGTTCTGGCTTTGGGCTCACCCGGAAGTATATATTGTCATACTCCCGGCGTTCGGAATCTTCTCCGAAGTCATTGCGACCTTCTCCCGCAAAACGCTTTATGGCTATAAATCGATGGTATTTTCCATTCTGGGGATTGCCATTCTCAGTATGGTCGTGTGGGTGCACCACTTTTACACCATGGGCGCGGGAGCGTTGGTCAACTCGTTCTTCTCGATTACGACGATGCTGATTGCCGTTCCGACAGGCGTCAAAATGTTTAACTGGTTGTTTACGATGCGCAAAGGCCGCATCAAAATGACGACCGCGATGCTGTGGGCGCTGGCTTTTATACCCTGCTTTGTGATCGGCGGGGTCACGGGCGTGATGCTGGGCATGGGTGCGGCCGACTATCAGTATCATAATACGCTTTTTCTGGTCGCGCATTTCCATTACGTTCTGATTCCAGGTGTAGTATTTGCCGTATTTGCCGGCCTATACTACTGGTGGCCCAAAATGTTCGGTCACATGCTGAATGAAAAAATCGGCAAATGGCACTTCTGGCTGTTTGTCATCGGCTTCAATATTACGTTCTTTCCGATGTTCTTCCTTGGTTTGGACGGTGCGGTAAGACGGGCTTACACTTACTCGGCGGAATCGGGCTTCGCTCCGCTGTTCCTGGTGTCGGCGATCGGCTCCGTGATCCTGGCGATAGGTTTTGCCGTCTTCTGTTATAACATTTACTGGAGTATTCGCTATGCGGACCGCAACGTATCCAGTGACCCGTGGGATGCGAGAACACTGGAGTGGGCTACCGCTTCGCCGGTTCAGCATTATAATTTCACCAAGCTTCCGGAAGTAACGACACAGGATGCCTTCTGGCATATGAAAAAGAACAACGTAGGCCTGACACTTAAAAAAGAGGAAATTGAAGAGATTCATATGCCCAGCAATACGGGACTTCCGTTTATCATGTGCGTGGTGTTCGGCATTACCGGATTCTTTCTGGTATTCGAATGGCACATGGCGGCGGCAGTTGCGGCTGTAGGCATTATTGTCGGAATGATCGTCCGCTCTTTCGACTACGACGACGGTTATCACGTGCATAAGGAAGAAATTGAAATGACGGAGCAGGCTTGGAGAAACAGGGAAGGAGAGGTGAACCGGTATGTCGGCTAATGTCAACACAACGCAGCCTTTGGAATATCAAACCGCACAAAACCGGATGAATGTTCTCGGATTCTGGATTTTCCTCGGGGCTGAGATCGTCTTGTTCTCGACGCTTTTCGGTGTGTACGGCGTGCTTTACGAACGGTATGCAGGGGGTCCGACCCATCAGGACATTATTATGATCAAAGAAGTCATGATTCAAACCCTATTGCTGTTGACCAGCAGCTTTACCTGCGGTTTAGCTATCTTCGAAATGCGCCGAAATCATCTCAAAGGCTTGATCGGTTGGCTGGCAGTTACTTTCCTGCTGGGGATCGGGTTTCTCTATATGGAAGTGAACGAATTCATCCACTACGTTCATTTGGGCGCCACCATGCAAACGAGCGCCTTCCTGTCCAGCTTTTTCGTTCTGCTCGGAACTCACGGTGCGCACGTGACCTTGGGGATCGGCTGGGGGATCATGATCATTATTCAGCTTCTGCAAAGAGGCTTGACTCCGGTAACGGCTCGAAAAACATTTATTATCGGCTTGTACTGGCATTTTCTGGATGTCGTCTGGATCTTTATCTTTACATTCGTGTATTTAAAAGGGATGGTGGCTTAAATGGATAACAAAGCGAAAGGCTTTCCCTTGGGGCATGTCTTTGGATTTATATTATCCTTGGTGCTCACCTTTGCCGCAGCCGGCGTGGCCTTAAAAACATCCTTGCCGTTTCATACCATTATGTGGATTATCGGCACTTTGGCGGTAATCCAAGCCGGACTTCAATTATTCATGTTCATGCATGTCAATGAGGGTGAGGATCGAAAATCGCAGCTCATTAATATTTTTTATGGTATTTTCATGGCCATTATCATTGTACTCGGGACCATATGGGTCATGTCGTTTGGAGACCATATCCATTAACAAGAAAAGAGGGCGCCCCGTCTTAATGACTTGGGGTAGCCCTTTTTTTCGAGGTGGAAAGGCTTCGGCTGCTTTCGTGGGCCGCATTCTCCATCAGACCCAGGACTAAGCCGAAAAGATACACGAATACAGACGAGACGATAACGCCTATGCCGCTGAATAAAAGATATTCCGTTTGGATACCGCTTACAAAGAAGCTCATAATAATAACGATAAACCCTAAAATGGCGGATGCGGCCGAAACGGTGTTGGTGAATTTCATCGCTTTCGGTTGAGGTTCGTTCATGATCTTCACTCCTCGTATAGTATGTTTAGAATCTTCTTTTTGAAGAATTTCCAGTTAATCTGCAGTGAAACTATGGTGGACGTAGCCGACCCGCACCGCAGCCCGAAGGGCAAGGAGCGGAAGTCGGGGTCCAGAGAGAAAACCGCTCTTTGACAACTTTAAAAAATACAATTAGGGTCTTGGACTTTTCGTGATGTTCCCAGACAATGAGCTTAGGGTCATTTGGGGAAATTCGTCTCACTCCTGTAGTTCGACTACATCTAAAGTCTGTTTCCCCAGCACTCGTTTGAACTTCTTACCCGCTGGCTGTCCCCTTCGGCAACCCATGCTCGAAGATAGCAGCTTCGAGGCAGCTCATGGACCGAAGGAAGTTCTCATATGCGAGGGTGACTGATCGGCGAGCGCGCTGGGGGCATCCCGAAGAGTCCAATTCCCTAAATCCCGAATCCAGAAGGGAGGGATCACCCTTGAAATTATTTGTCGGTATTGACGTCAGTTCAGAAGAACTGGAAGCGTGTTTCATGAATCCGGAAGGCGATACGCTTGAAACGCTCAAGGTAGAAAACAATCTGCACGGTGCCTCGCATCTGCGCGACCGCATCGTGGCTGCTGCGGACAAGCTGCCGGCTTCCGAAATCCATATCGGCCTTGAAGCAACCTCGGTCTATAGCTGGCATCCGGCTATGTACCTGCATGAGGATGCCTCGCTTCAAGAGCGGAAAACCAAGGTGTTCACGATCAACCCGAAGCTTATCAACAAGTTCCGGGAAGCCTACGCGGATATGGACAAGACCGATCGGATCGATGCCTGGATCATCGCCGAACGCCTGCGCTTCGGCCGTCTCACGACGACCATCGTCATGCAGGAGCAGTACATCGCGCTTCAGCGCCTGACGCGCATGCGGTACCATCTGGTTCACAACCTGACACGCGAGAAGCAGTACTTCCTGCAGAATCTGTTCTACAAATGCAATGCGTTTCGTTCCGAAGTCGACAGCTCCGTTTTCGGCCACGCCATCATGGAGATGCTCTCGGAAAAGTTCAGCCTCGATGAGATTGCCGACATGGAAGTCGCCGACTTGGCCGACTATCTCAAGGAGAAGGGAAAGAACCGTTTCCCTGACCCGGAGCATGTCGCCCGCTGCATCCAGAAGGCTGCACGAGCGTCCTACCGCCTTTCAAAGGTCGTAGAGGATTCCATTGATCTGGTTCTCGGCACTTCCATACAGGCCATCCGGAGTATTCAGAGCCAACTGAAAGAGCTGGACAAGGCGATCGAACGCATTCTGGCTGGCATCCCCGGCGCTCAGTGCCTGCGCTCCATTCCGGGCATCGACCGGGTGTACGCCGCCGGCATTCTGGCGGAGATCGGCGACATCGAACGCTTTAGCGATCAGGCCGCCGTAGCTAAATATGCAGGCCTGACATGGCGTAAACATCAGTCCGGGGGCTTTGAGGCCGAAGATACCAAACGCATTCGTTCCGGCAACCGATTCCTTCGTTATTACCTTGTTGAAGCTGCCAACTCGGTGAAAAACCGCGAACCGGAATTCGGCGAGTATTACCGGAAGAAGTACGTTGAAGTGCCTAAGCATCAACACAAACGCGCCCTCGTCTTAACGGCAAGAAAACTTGTGCGTCTGGTCGATGTGCTGCTACGCAACGGCCAACTCTACACGCCTGGAAGGAAGGTGACAACTGCGAAGGATTAACGCCTCCTTTGCCAAAGTCCTTCACGGATTCCCAGTTAAAATCTGGTAATTAACTCGATTTTCGACTGGGTTTAGTTTGGTGTTGCCTTTTTCCCTGAGTCATCGCGTTTTGGGCCAAAATAATTTCCAATTTCCACGAATCAGGGACTTGACATATTACCGCTGGACTTTATTTCCATTCTACGCCTGTTCACAATTTTGTCAAATATTATTTTTGACTTTGCGATCCTTAATGATGATGTGACATCTTTGAAACACAAATTGTTTTTATGATCAAAATATGCCACATTATTAATGAAGATCAAATCAGTTTGGGGGAAAGCAGGAAAGTGATGAAGTTATGGAAATGGCTTTGCACAGTGCTCATCGTTTCATTATTCATAGGTTTGAGCGGCTGTGCACCTGCAGTTGACCGTGAAGATCAGGCGGGGCAAACTGCAGCACTAACCGGTTTCGATGAGGTTGCGGAATACATCTCGAAGCACGGTAAGCTTCCGGATAATTTTATTACCAAGAATGAAGCCAGAAAATTAGGATGGGATCCGCAAAAGGGCAATCTGGCGGAAGTCGCGCCCGGCAAAAGCATAGGCGGCGATGTATTTCAAAACCGCGAAGGCTTGCTTCCCAAGAAGAACGGGAGAATATGGTATGAGGCCGATATCAATTATAAAAAGGGAGCCCGCGGCAGCGACCGGATCGTCTTTTCCAACGATGGGCTCATCTATAAGACTACAGATCATTATCGAACGTTTACCCGGATAAAATAACAAGGGGAGGACGCATGTGCATACGGTACAGTTAGAAGGAAGTCACATAAAGGAACGGCAGCAATTACACGACTTTCTAAAAAAAGAACTGCAGCTGCCCGACACCTATGGCAGCAATCTGGACGCTTTGTGGGATTGCCTGACGGGATGGGTACGGCTCCCCTTGACGATCCGATGGATAGATCCAGAAGCCAGCAGACGTCATCTGGGTGAATACGCGGATCAATTGCTTGATCTTCTAAGAGAAGCGGAACAAGAGGTGGATGGCTTTTACTTGGAAGTCGTCGAAAATAGTGCGCCATGATGATAAACCGGAGGACATCGGCCTCCGGTTTATTGCTGTGTACGCCCAGCATGGCATGGGCGTCATCTTTAGGGTGAGAGTCCCGAACGGGGGCTGGCGAGCGCCTACCGTTAGCCAAGGGCAAGGGCGTCCGCCGCGAGGCGGAATCTGAAGGATGCCGGAGGCAAAAGCACGGGCCAAGGTACACGAGCCCAATTTGAGGCAGTGTTAGTCGGATGAGCCTCCACACCAAGGCAAAATCCAAAGCCGCCAAGGGCTGACGCTGTAGACTTGGGTGGTCGCGGGAAAGGAGAGAGGAAACCGATGCGTTCGCGCGAAGAGCACAGACAGCCGAAGATCTCGCAAGAGAGCTTCCGGCAAAGAGCAGCGGTGAAGCCGCAAGGGTATGCCGAAGCGCCGAGTTCTTCGCCGGCACAAGTCGCCCCTTCCTCTCGCGAAGACCAGAACGTATTTTTTGAATCGCCCGGACGAACTAACGGCATCCCATCCTGCAGCGAACAAATTAACTTCGCCTTTTCGTCACGCAAACACCCCGATATGGTTATATTTCAAATGCTGTTCGCCGGCCGCTAATTGAATGGACACCTTGTCGTTCAACTGAAAGTGAAGCGGAGAGCAAATTTCCCATTGTCCGTCCTCGCAACGAATATGATAAATAAATTCCCTGCCCTGAAACTGCACGTTCATCACCTTGCCCTGAATACCTGTCTGATTGGGCGGGCCCGGCAGCAATTGATCCGGTCTTGCCGGATATAGACCGCGCGATTTAAAATAGCTTGCCACACGGCTGCCGCTCCATTGCACGGTACCGTCGGAGCCTGCCGGTACGAACGTATCGTTATGCCACCGGCCTCGGATGAGATTGGCTTTGGATACGAATTTGGCGACAAATTCCGTTTGCGGCCGCAGATAAATATCTTGCGGCGTCCCGACTTGTTCGATATTCCCGTCCTTCATGACGACAATCCGGTCCGCCATCGCCAAGGCCTCGCCTTGGTCGTGCGTTACATACACGACAGCCGTTCCGGTTTGTCTGTGGACGGACTGGATTTCACGGCGCATATCCATGCGAAGCATCGCATCCAGACTGCTGAGCGGTTCGTCCATCAACAAAATCGAGGGTTCTGCGGCAATGGCTCTTGCGATAGCGACCCGCTGCTTTTGGCCTCCGGACAGCTCATGCGGCATACGTGAACCGTGCTCCGGCAAGCCGACCATTTGCAGGACGCTGGCGATCCGGTGCTGCTCATTTTTCCGGATATGGGATGGCGTCTCCTTGTGATGACGGATGGGAAAACGGACGTGCTCCGCCACGTTCATGTGCGGCCACAGGGCAAAGGCCTGAAATACCATCCCGATTCTTCTTTTTTCCGGTGGCAGGCTGTAGCCCGGCTTTGCCACGAGTGTCTGATTCATGTAGATTTCTCCGGTCGAAGGCTGTTCAAAGCCTGCGAGCAGCCGCAGGAGTGTCGTCTTCCCGCAGCCGGAAGGGCCCAGAATCGCGAGGAATTCGCCTTTGTCTATCGTTAAATTTAAAGATTTCAGGGCCTGAAAGCTGCCGAACGCTTTGCTGACTTCGATGAATTGAATGCTCATGGCTGCTGAACTCCTTTTTTGGATTGACGCTTGTTCAGCGTGTGCAGAACCGCCATTCCCACAATGATCATGATGACAATCAAGCTGGATAGGGCGGTTGAGTACAGCGTATCGCCGGCCTGCTCAAAGTTGAATATGGTCACCCCGATGGTTTGAGAGCCTGTCGACCATAACAATGCAGACACGGTAAGCTCGGTAAAAGCCGTCAAAAAGACAAGAAACGCGCCGCTAAGCAGTCCCGGAAGCAGAAGCGGCAGCAGGATGGAAGTCCATTTTCTCCAGAAACCGGCGCCAAAAATGCGGGCCGCTTCTTCCATCGAAACATCGATTTGCATAAAGGAAGCGATCCCCGCCCTCACCTGCAAAATGAGAAAACGGCACACATAAGCGATAAACAAAATGCGGATCGAGCCGTAAATGCCGGGATTCCATCCGGGAATCGGCTCCATCCAGGCAAAAATCATGGCTAAACCAAATACAATTCCGGGCAGTGTGTAAGGTACGGCGACCGCCAACTCTGCCGATTTGGTTATCCATGAAGGCTTGCGCACCCGGGCATAAGCAAGCAGAGAACCGAGCACCAGGCAGACGGCCAGTGTTGTTACGGAAAGCATCAGGCTGTTTTGAATCGATTGCCATACTTTTGGATTTTCAAACAGAATGTATCTGTAGTTGGAGAGCGTCAAATTGGCCGGATGAAAAGGAAGCCCGTATGCTTTTTTCAAGGAAGTGGCGACCATGGAAACCAATGGGACAACCGTTATCATGGCGAGAAAAGCCCAAACGGCGGCAGTTATCCATGTCCGGTGCTTTCCAAGCGAGTAGCGCGGATGGTTATCGATCATAACGGTATCCGCCGTTTTGATTTTTCTGACGGCAAGCCATTGCAGAAGGGTGACAATGACGGCGATCATTCCCAGCATAACGGATAATACCGCTCCTCTTGCAAAGGCGGAGGGGCCAAAGCCGACGATTTCCTCATAAATCAGCGTGCTTAATACGGATATGTTTTTCGGAATGCCGAGAAAAGCCGGGATTCCGAAATTGTCCAAGGAGGATAAGAATACAAGCAGTCCTCCCGCCGTCAATCCGGGTAAGGCCAAGGGAAGCGTGATCAGACAAAATGTCTTCAGCTTTCCCGCCCCGCCGGCCCTTGTCGCCCATTCCAAATCACGGGGAATTTTCTTCAGCACGTCAACGGTCAAAAGATAAACCAGGGGGAAATGATGAATGCCCATGACGAAAATAATTCCGCCGTAGCTGTACATGCTCCATGGCTTGGCATTGGGGTTAAACCATTGCAGTACATGTGCGGCGATCCCCTGGGTGCCCATGAAGGAAGACCAGGATAACGTCAACACGTAGGAAGGAAGTATAAAGGAAAGCATCATTGCCATATGCAGCGCTTTTTTATGTCTTAGGTCGGTGTAAGCCATCACCCACGCGGCTAGGACGCCTAACAGAATAGATACCGAAGAGGAACCTGCTACGATAATAAACGTATCCTTCAACGTCTTCCATAACCGTTCCTGCCGTAAAATATCCGCATAATGTTCCAGCGAAAAACCGGTGCTGCTCTGCGCGCTTAACCCTATTAATTTTGCTATAGGCACGATAAAGAACACGAGAAGAGAAAGAATGGCCAGCAGAACAGCCGCTCGTTTAGTAAGCGAAAGGAAGGAAGAGAGGAGGGGGAGGGTTCCCCGATTTCCTCCCTTGCCAGCTGAACGTTTTTCGAATCGATCATGATGGATAATCTCCGCTTCTTATTGTCCGAACAATTCTGTAAACTGTTTTTTATCCGAGTCGCGGTCGTTGGTCAATTGGGAAATATCCGAGGAGATGACTTTAAGTTCGGAGATGCTCTTTAATCCTTGCGGCGCCGGAATGCCTTCGCGAATCGGCGTGTATCCGATATCGGAGGCTAATTTTTGGCCTTCCTCGGACAGAACAAAATCGACGAAAGCTTTAGCCGCCTTTTCGTTTGCCGTTTGTTTCATAATTCCGATCGGTTCGGTAATCACAGGTACACCTTCCGCGGGGTAGATCAAATCGACGGGAGCACCCTTGGCCTTCTCGCGGGCTACAAGATAATCAACGACCATGCCGTACGATTTTTCACCGCTCGCTACGGCGTTCAGAACGGCTCCATTCCCTTTGACAACGGCAATGTTGTTTGCTTTCAAGCCTTTGAAATAATCCCATCCGAATCCTTCGGTGCGGGTAAAGACGCCCACATTATATGCGGCGGCGCCGGAATAGAGCGGACTTGGCATGATGTCGGCATCCCTGGTCTCGGCGGCAGCCAGCGCTTTCCAAGAGGACGGCGGGGTTGCTGCCTTTTGTGTATTGATCGCAAGCACGGTGGCCATGACCTTCGTGCCGGAATACATTCCATCCGGATCTGTAAAATCCTTTGGAATTTTAGATAATTCCGGCGATTTGTAGGATAACAGCAGATCCTGCTTCTTTAAGCCTTCGAAGGTTACGGAATCAGCCAGCAAAAGTACGTCCGCCTGCACTTTTCCGGCTTGGTTTTCCGCCGCAATTTTGGCGGTCACTTCTTCCGTTCCGGACCGGAAGCTTGTGACTTGAACATCAGGGTATTTCTTGTTGAATTCGGCAATCAGCTTGGTCACATCGCCTTCCGGCTGGGAAGTATAGAACGACAGCTTTCCGGAAACCGGGTTGGTTGCTTCCGGAACCGGCTCTGTTTGCGGAGTGGCTTGCGCTCCTTGCGTAGAGGAAGGCTGTCCGCTTGTGCCGCAGCCGCCGGAGATCAGTAATGCCGCCAAACTCATGATCAAGAATCCTTTTTTCATCTGACTCTCTCCTACACTTTTTTTATATATTATAAATAGCATTTGTCAGAAGGCTGTTAACGGAGATGTATAACATTGTTAACTTGAAATAAAAAAGATTTAAAGAGACAAGGGGCGGAAATGATCGTGAAGCCATCATCTTCAACAATTTATGGGAGTTATTGGTGTTTACGCAGGTGTACAGCTGGAGAGGTCATTGTTCAAGTTTTTGTACAGCGGTTGAATAATTAGCGGCGGCAATCCGTCGGTGGCGGACGTCCCGGGGGAACTTGTCCGGAGGTTCTGTGTGGGCCTTACGGCATAGCTTGCTCGTTTATTATAAGAGGAAAAAGTGAGACAGGTGGCGGTTTCCCAAAGATGGGCCGCGGCTGTGCGGTTCGACATTCGGAACGCAGCGTTGCCGGTGAAATTCAGGAATCCGACGACCCGCGTGTCAGCTCGGATTCCGCATCCCATCTTATGGCTTTCTATCTGTTAATTTCCTAAGGGGAATATTGACCGGGAAATATCATCCGGAGCATCATATGGCGGGTGCGGGCATCGGGCCCGCGCTCTTCCGTTCTCCGATATGAATGAGTCTCTAGGCTTTTGCTCCTCCGGTCAGCCTGCTTACGATTTCCAATACTGCGGCCCGGTTCAGCTTGCTTTCACCGGCGCTCAGAGCCTGGACGGTAGCATGGGCTAGTGCCAGCGGAATACTGCAAAAATTGAGAATCGGACCGGGCTGAATATCTGCGATATACTCATCGGCCAGTTTCAGATTGCGCTTGGTATAGACGAACATTTCATCCATGCCCCAATGATCGGGGAAAAAGTTCACGCCTCTGGTGGAATCCTCAATACGGTTGCGAAGAATATTTACAGCCTGAAGGCCGCGGCCGAAGGCTACTGATTTGGCGCGATCCGTTTCGGTACCGTCATACCACATCCACAGGTCGGAAAGAAGTTCCCCAACCGCTCCGGCCACGCAGTATGTGTAGTAATCCAAATCCTCTTCCGTTCGTATATTCCAATCTCTGCCCACCCACTCGGCCATTTGCTCCGACATGGTCGCCGTACCTTGCAGGACGCGCGGCGCAATAGAAGGCGGGCACAGACTTACCCAATCGCTAATACGCAGAGTAACATCATCTAAAGTATGACGATATGGAGAGAAAAGAGACTCCAGCTCGGTAGGCTCATGCAGGTGTTTGCTTATCCCGAGCAGCAGCTTGATTTTCACATCAGGGGCCATCTCCGGATGGTCTTCGATCTCATCAATCGCCCGCATACATAAATAAGCAGAGGCTACCGCTTCCTTTAAACCGGGAACCAAACCGCTGATCGGTATGTAAAAGGTCCGGCTGGTTGCCGCCAGCATTTCCATGGCATCAGTCATTAAATCATTCGTCTTGTTCACGAACTACCCTCCAAAAAATCTAGTCTCTTTTCCTTAGTCTGAACCTGTTCATCCATTCCTAAGTCATGCTTGCCAAGTTCTATATTACTACTTTTTGACGAATTCTGAAACAAGCCATCTGCTGAATCGAAAATAAAGGCGGGCTGCAGGGCGGCGGTATGGTGTTAAAAGGGTTTCGGTACCGCATTGAAGCGGATGGATTCCGCTGCTGTTAAAAAAATATTGACTGTCTGTGAGCGGGGTGATATATTAATGTCAACATATTAATCCGAGTTAGTCAATAAGAATTGTTTATTATAATGACAACATCAGTAAGTCCACCCGACGCAGAGGCGACTTCCACCTTTTTAGGTTGTTACTAAAAAGGTAGGAAGTCGCTTTGTTTTTATCAACACGATTTTAAACCAGGAGAGGATGGAATATGACAGAACGCAAGTTCACAACCGTCTGGCAGCCCTGGGTACTGCCGGTTCTTATATTGGCCGTGTGGCAAGTGCTCGGCGTCACAGGATTTCTTTCACAGCGCATCCTTCCGACTCCGCTTGAGGTAGTGGAGGCGCTGATCGAGGTCGTGCTGGACGGAACGCTGCTGGAATATGTAAGTTCCAGCACCCAGAGGGCTTTTCTGGGATTTATCATCGGCGGAAGTATTGCTTTCCTTATCGGTTTGTTGAACGGGCTGTTTCCGGTGGCGGAACGGTTTATCGATACAACCGTCCAGATGCTCCGCACCATTCCGCATTTGGCTCTTATTCCTTTGGTCATTCTTTGGTTTGGAATTGGTGAAACGTCAAAGCTGTTTCTTGTATCCCTAGGCGTCGCCTTTCCGATCTACCTGAACACCTTTCACGGTATTCGTTCCGTAGATCCGGGGTTAATCGAAATGGGACGCGTTTACGGCTTAAAAGGAGTCTCCTTGTTCACCCATGTCATCCTGCCGGGGGCTCTCTCCCATATTTTGCTTGGCGTGCGGTTTTCTCTAGGCATCATGTGGATCACGCTGATTGTTGCAGAGACGATAGCCGCCGATTCCGGCATTGGCTACATGGCCTCCCATGCCCGCGAGTTCATGCGGATGGATGTCGTCGTCTTGTGTGTCATCTTATATGCACTGCTGGGCAAATGCTCTGATCTTGTCACCAAGTTTCTCGAACGGCGGCTGCTTCAGTGGCACCATAACTTCGCGAATAAAGCGTAGAACAGGAGGAAGAAGCGATGGTCATGAAAGAAATGGGCCGTGTTGTGCCGATCGCCAGAGCGTGGTCATGGAGGCCAAGATCCGCCTGCTCCGCCGGATAGCGGCAGGTTCGCTCATTTGGAATAACGGATGTTAGACCGGCTGTTATTGAAAGAACCAGGGGAGCTGGAAGTTCACTGCGGGCTTTTTTATTCACATAAAAAATCTTATTACAATAAAGGCGGGATTACAATGAGCGGATATGATGTCCATCTTAGTGCGGATGTTTTGGTGATCGGCGGAGGACCGGCCGGCACATGGGCGGCGGTTGCGGCAGCGAAAGAAGGAGCCAAGGTCATACTGGTTGACAAAGGGTACTGCGGGACGAGCGGAGCTACGGCCCCGTCCGGTACAGGCGTGTGGTATGTGAACCCGACGCCTCAGGAGCAGGAGACTGCGATGAAAAGCCGGGAAGCCCTGGGGGGCTATTTGGCCGACCGAGGCTGGATGAAGCGGGTGCTTGATCGTACGTATATCAATATGAATCAAGTTGCGGATTGGGGATACCCGTTTCCTACCGATGACAAGGGAGTTTCCCAGCGCAATAGCCCTTCAAGGGCCGGAATATATGAAGCTGATGAGAAAACAGGTGAAGAAGGCAGGGGTGCGAATCCTCGATCACAGCCCGGCGTTAGAGCTTCTTGCCGATGAGCATGGCGTTGCCGGAGCCGTAGGAACCCATATTCAGACGAAGCAGTCGTGGCGTGTCGACGCCGCGGCAGTGATCATCGCTACAGGCGGCTGTGCTTTTCTGAGCAAGGCGCTGGGTACGAATGTACTGACGGGGGACGGGTACCTCATGGCTGGTGAAGCAGGCGCCGATTTTTCAGGAATGGAGTTCTCGACGGCCTACTCTTTGTGCCCTGCGTTCTCCCCGGTGACCAAGTCAGCCTTCTATACCTGGGCTACCTTTTATTATGAAGACGGCCGGGTCATCGAAGGCGCAGGTTCACAGCGCGGCCGTTCGGTCATTGCGCGAACACTGCTCACGCAGCCGGTTTATGCGCGGCTGGATAAAGCGGATGACGAGCTTAAGCGGACGATGCGCAAGGCCCAGCCGAACTTTTTTCTCTCCTTCGACCGGCTTGGCATTGATCCGTTCACACAGAAGTTTCCTGTCTCGCTAAGATTCGAAGGAACGGTGCGCGGAACGGGCGGGATTCACGTTGTTGATGAAACCTGTGCGACCAAAGTGCCGGGACTGTATGCAGCCGGGGATGCGGCAACGCGTGAATTGATATGCGGAGGGTTTACCGGCGGCGGAAGCCATAATGCAGCTTGGGCTATGTCTTCAGGATATTGGTCGGGCGAGGGGGCGGCTCGCTATGCGCTGAAGCAGGGGATTCACGCTTCCAGGCGCAATGCGCAAAGAGTATCCGAACGGACAGGAGTTGTGACCGTTACAACGGGACAAAAAGGAGCTGCGGATACCAAAGAGATTATTCAGGCTGTCCAGAACGAAGTGTTTCCATACGACCGTAATTGGTTTAGAACGGGAGCTGGCCTGGAGAAGGGACTTCAGCGCCTCAACCATGTCTGGAACGAATTGAAACGCGGGGTCCAAACAGACGGCGGCGATATCGTCCGGATCAGGGAAGCGGCAGCGATGACAGCAACAGCCCGCTGGATGTTTGCCAGCGCGAGCGTTCGCCGCGAGACGCGCGGAATGCACCGGCGGGAGGATTATCCGGGTTCTGACCCCAATCAGCATTATCGTTTGATCAGTGGAGGCCTGGACCAACTGTGGGTCAAACCATTATCCGAATATTCGGAATACCCTAAAAAGGAGGCTGCGATCTAGTGATCGAAATCCTGAATAAAGACCGCTGCGTCAACTGCAACCAGTGCGTAACCGTTTGCCCGACGAACGTATTCGATCCGGCAACCGAACCGGACGGCGTCCCTGTCATCGCACGGAAATCCGATTGCCAAAGCTGCTTTATGTGCGAATTGTACTGCCCCGCGGATGCTTTATACGTAGCGCCGTTCGCGGAACGGGACGCCGATTTGAATGAATCGGAGCTGATCCATGGCGGTTTGCTGGGCAGCTATCGTAAAGACGTGGGCTGGAATAAAGGAGCCAAATCCACCGCTTCTGAAGACGAATCTTATATTTTATTCAAACGTATGCACAGCCATTAGAAAGAGACAGACAAGGGGTTATCGAAATGAAAATGAAACCATTCCGTAAACAATGGACTTTTACATTGCTTCTTACTGCCGTATTTGCTTTTGCCCTTGTTGGATGCGGAACTTCCGGCACCAAAGCGCCGGAAGCGCCCGAGGCAGGCGGAACCTCCGGTCAAGCTTCAACGAAGGAATCCGGGACCTCGCTCGAACCGACGCTGCGTATCGGTTATATTTCTCCAAATAACAAGGGAACCATTACCGGGGTGGAAGGCTGGGCGCAGAAAAAAGGATATCTGGAATCGGAATTAAAAAAACACGGTGTGACCGAGATTACCATTAAATCGTTTCCGAACGGACCGAACCTGAACGAAGCCCTTGCTTCTGGAGCACTGGATGTAGGCATTTATGGGGATACGCCTGCGATTAATGCCCGTTCCGTCGGGCTGAAGACCAAGCTGATTAATATTAGTCAATCCGGCATGAATGCCTGGCTTGTAGCCAAGAAGGATGGCCCTCAAATCGTGGAAGATCTGAAAGGCAAGAAAATCGCTACCGCCGACGGTTCATATATGAGCCGTTATGTCAGAGGCCTGCTTCTTGAGAAAGGGCTGGATAAAGATATCAAGGTCGTTCATTTGCTTCCGGCGGACGCCGAAGCGGCGTTGGCCCGCGGCGATATTGAAGCCTATGCTTATCCGACAGGCTTTGGTCCGCTGGTCATCAGCAAAGGCTACAAAGCGATTGATGAAGCGAAGAACCATCCGGATCTTCGCGGTTCCAGCGTCAGTGTTGTCAGCGAGGACTATCTTTCGAGAAACCCTGAATTCGTCAAAGTGTGGAACGGGATTCGCCAAAGGGCGGCGAAAGAAGTTCAGTCGAACGCCGAAGAGTTTTACCAGCTTTATGCCGAATCGTCCGGTTATCCGGTCGACGTTGTGAAAGCCTCCTTTGACATTGGCGAATGGCCTGTGGAGGATTTGCCCGAGGATGGCTTGAAGCTGCTTGAAGGCACCAAAAAATATTTGTTCGATAATGGGATTATCAAGAAGGATTTTGATCTTCAGGATTGGATTTACAAGCCCTGAATAAGCCTTCCGTTCCTTTGGTTAACGGGGTGGAATAGCATTGCGGCGTGACGATGAACTGCCAAATCTTGATGAATAGTAAAGCCTGCGCTTGGTCAGATTATGAAGGATAACTACCAAGGAGGAATTTACCGATGGCCCTTGAAGTCAAGGCGAACGAATTTTTAACGGCAGTCCAACATCGCCGGAGCATTTATGGCATTAGCAAAGCGTCTCCCGTACCCGATGTACGTATTCAGGAAATCGTGAATGAAGCGGTAAAACATACGCCCTCCGCGTTCAACAGCCAAAGTGCCCGCGTTGTCGTATTGTTCGGTGACCATCATAACAGGCTTTGGGACATCACGAAGGAAGCGCTGCGCAAAATCGTGACCGGAGACTTCTCGGCAACCGAGCAGCGGATCAACGGGTTCCGCAACGGATATGGAACCGTCCTTTTCTTCGAGGACCAGACCGTCATCGATTCGCTGCAAAATCAGTTTCCAACCTATAAAGACAACTTTCCTCTCTGGTCTCACCAGTCATCAGGTATGCTTCAATTCGTGATCTGGACCGCCCTGGATGCGGAAGGCCTCGGCGCCAGTCTGCAGCACTATAATCCCTTGATTGACGGGGATGTCAAACAAACATGGACTATTCCGCAGCAATGGAATCTTATTGCACAACTGCCTTTCGGCAAGAAAACGGCGGAACCGGGAGATAAGGAATTCCAGCCGCTGACAGCGCGCGTCCGTTTCGTGAAATAAACCGCTCCTATCCGCTGTAGATTCATTCCCCTTGAGGTATCCAAGAAGGACATCGGCCATAACGATGCGATTCGGTTGCCTGAAGGGGATTTTTGTGTTTGGTTTTTCAAGGAAAATCAAGCGTTTACAACGAATGAACCCTGTGATAATGTTGAACTATCGTTTCCAATTGCTTTCATCTGTTTCAAAGCATTGGTATGAATGTATTGATGCCGCCATCATAAATGAAGTTATAAAGGATGAAGAGGTGTAATCGATATGAACTCGATTCGAAACATTTATTGTGTCGGACGCAATTACGCTTTACATGCAAAGGAATTACAAAATGAAGTCCCCACAGCCCCTTTTCTGTTTTCCAAACCTACGCACGCACTCGTAGAAGCGAAGGGACAGGAGGTCATCCTGCCGGGGGATCGCGGATCCATTCATTTTGAAGTCGAGTTGGTCATTCGGATAGGCAGACCCTATGAAAAAGGCATCAAAGTAGACGATATTGTGGACGGCATGGCTGTCGGCATCGACTTTACTTTGCGCGATGTCCAAAACGAGCTGAAGAAAAAAAGCTATCCTTGGCTCTTGGCTAAAGGCTTTCCCAATTCTGCGGTGCTGACTAAATTTATTGCTTTCCCGGGTGTAGAAGGGTGTAAAACTACCAATTTTGCTCTCTTGAAGAATGGGGAGCAGGTTCAGGTCGGCAATATTCAAAATATGATTTTTGATCTGCAGACGCTCGTCGATTATTCTGCGCTTCATTTTGGACTTGGTGAAGGGGATATTATTTTTACCGGGACCCCGGAGGGAGTAGGGCCTGTTTCCGACGGCGACCGGCTGGCTCTATTATGGGGAGAACAAACGCTCGGCGATTGTACGATTAAACTGTCTTAAAGCATTGGAGCAGCAATTCACAAAACCCTGGATAAGGAGAAAAAAGAACATGATAAAAAAAGCGGAGCATGTAGCGATTATCGTTACCGATCTGGAAAGGTCCATCGCGTATTACAGGGATATGTTCGGATATAAGCTGCGGCTCAAAGGACAAAACCCTGTACGGGAAATGGCTTTCCTATATCACGAAAATCAGCCGGGCTTTGAGATCGAGCTGATTCAGGATCGCGAGCCGCAGGGGGATTACTCCGTTAAGGGAATCGTCAATCATTTGGCTTTTACGGTGGACAATATGGAAGAAGCGATGAACTATTACCGCCAAAAAGGCATTCAATTCAACAGCGAACAACCTCAACCTGCTCCAGACGGGGGAAAGACCATTTTCTTCTACGGACCGGATCGTGAGCTTCTTCAATTTGTTCAGCGGAACACAGGCACGGGAGTGGAAGGGTAGGTCTTGAAAGATTGATCAATTTCATTTTATTGGGGAGGTAACGGTAATGGCGACTCATACAGAAACTATTGTTAGGATAGTCCAAGCCGCAAATCAATTCAAATCTTCTATTGTATTAAAGTATAATAATAAATTTGTCGATGCCAAAAGCCTTCTCGGATTGTATACCACCCTTACGGATTCCGGAGAACATGAGCTTCATGTCCACGGTCCGGATGAGGAAGAAGCGAAGGCCGCCATGCTTGAAGTGCTTGGGGAACATGGGCTGCGGGTGAAGCTTGTTGAATAATAAAATAATCAGTCCATGAATAATGATATAGAAGCCGACCAGTTTATATTGCTGGCCGGCTTTTCAGGATATAAAGGCATGGCGCGTATCATAAAACTTTCGTTTGCATGAGGAGGGATTCATTTGTGAAAACGAATACATCTTATGGCGATTCCGGCTTCAGTCATTTCATACGAATGGCGTTTCAGCGGCATCTGGGTTATGACGAACAGGATTTTGACAAACCGGTCATTGGCATTTGCAATACCTTTAGTGAGATTAACCGGTGTCACAGTCACATCCAGCCTATGGTGGATGCAATAAAGCAAGGTGTCATTATGGCCGGGGGGATTCCGCTTGAGTTCCCTACGATTTCGATAGGAGAAATGTTTACGAGTCCGACGACCATGCTTTATCGGAACTTGGCGGCCATGGATACCGAGGAGATGATCACGGCTCAGCCTATTGACGGAGTAGTGCTGATCGGCGGATGCGATAAAATGACTCCCGCCCAGCTGATGGGAGCCGCCAGTGCCAATAAGCCCGCCATTATGTTTACCGGCGGTCCGATGAACAATGGAGAGTATAATGGAAAAACGCTTGGCGCCTGCTCGGATTGCCGGTTCTTTTGGCAGGAGTATAAAGCCGGAACCGTCAGTGAAGAAGAGATCAATGAAATCAATGCACAGCTTGCTCCGACAGCGGGACACTGTATGGTGATGGGATCGGCGAGCACCATGGCGGCTTGTTCCGAGGCGCTCGGAATGATGCTGCCGGGTGGAGCGGCGGCCCCGGCCACCGTCCATGAGCGGATGAGACTTGCCAAGGAAACCGGTAAGGCGATTGTCCGGCTCGTCCAAGAGCATATCCGGCCATCGGATATCATGACGGAAAAAGCTTTCGATAATGCCATTCGTACCCTGATGGCTGTCGGGGGATCTTCCAATGCCGTTATTCATTTGATCGCGATCGCCAGAAGGCTGGGGATCGGACTTACATTGGACCGTTTTGAAGCGTTGAGTCAAACCACGCCGTTTATCGCCAATTTAAGACCGGCAGGCGAGTATCAAATGCAGGATTTTTATTATGCCGGCGGGGTTCCGGCAGTCCTGAAAGAATTGTCTCCTCTTTTGCATCTGGATGAATTGACGGTTACCGGAAAAACGCTTAAGGACAATCTGAAGGATGTACAGTCGAAGCCTCACTATAGTCATATTATCAAGTCTTTGAAGGCGCCATTACATCCTAACGGCGGAATTGCCGTGCTGCGGGGGAATCTGGCTCCCGACGGAGCGATCATCAAGCCGAAGGCTGTGATCGACAAGAAGCTGCTGAAGCATAAGGGTCAGGCTGTCGTCTTTACATCCATCGAGGATATGGAACAGCGCATCCATGATCCGGATTTAGAGGTGACTCCGGATAGCATCCTTGTGCTTCAACATGCCGGTCCTGTAGGGGCGCCGGGTATGCCGGAGGCGGGGATGCTACCTATCCCTCAGAAATTGCTCAAACAAGGCGTCAGAGACATGCTGAGGCTGTCGGATTGCAGAATGAGCGGTACGGCATTTGGCACGGTGGTTCTCCACATTGCACCGGAAGCGGTGGTAGGCGGGCCTATCGGGCTGGTGAAGGATGGAGATTGGATCGAGCTGGACGCGGAAAGAGGATCTCTCGAGCTGCTTGTTTCAGAAGAAGAGCTGACCAGGAGAAAAGAAAGCTGGAGTCCGCCGCAATTTACAGATACGGGCTATAAGTGGTTGTATCGACGGCATGTTCTTCAAGCGGATCAAGGCTGCGATTTTGACTTTCATTTTCCGAGGGAAAGGGTAGGGGGTTGAAGGACAACGTCTGACTTCCGGCTGAGTAGTTATACAGCAAGCATATCATCATGATACAAATTATATATTGTACAATTTTTCTGAATAAAGGTACGATAGGATTATCAAAAAATGGCAGGAGGTTTTGTATATGTCTAAAACTGCACAGCCAGGAAATTTATCCATCGGTACCTTGAATGAAAATTGGACGGGGGATGCCCGGTTCTATGAATATAGTACCGCGGCGGACCCGATTGGAAGCGGTGTCATCAGTCCGATACCCGTCAAAGAATTCCCTCCCGACTTGTATAATTCAGGCGCAACCCGTATCGTTAAGCTGGATCTTTCCAGCGAATTGAGAACGGAATATCCGGCAACGAGTCCGTCGCTTCTCGCCCATTTCATTCGAATCAATGCTGGAGATTCCATCACGACACACCCCAACGCAACCAGTGAATTATACTATGTGATTTCGGGTGCCGGCAGAACGGAGTTAAACGGGAAGACGATCAGCTGGAAGAAAGGCGATTTCATGACGCTTCCTTCCGGATCGAACAGCCGGCATACCGCGACGGAAGATACGACGATCTATTACATTCTCGATACCCCGCTTCTCGATTATCTTGGGGCTAAAGCGACGGAACCGCGATTCACGCCGGTCCTCTTTACGGCGGAAGAAGCCAATGCGAAATTGAAAGAAGTGACTGATGCACCGGACGCGCATGAAAAGAACCGGATTTCCATTTTGTTAAACAACCGGAAATTTGACCAGACTTTAACGATTACGCATGTGCTTTGGGCCATGTTTGGCATCGTTCCCGTGGGAGCCAATCAGGCTCCGCACAGTCACAAGTCGGTGGCTCTCGATTTCGTAGCCTATGCCGCCCCGGGGACGTATACGCTGGTCGGCGATAAGATTGACCCCGTTACCGCCAAGATCATCGATCCCGTTCGTGTGGATTGGGAAACAGGAAAGGCTTTCGTGACGCCTCCGGGATTATGGCATTCCCATCACAATGAATCCGGGGAGCCCGCCTATATCATCCCGATCCAGGACGCCGGTCTTCAAACCTACCTTCGCACCCTGGATATCCAATTTACCTTTTACGATCAAGAGGAAGAGAAACCCCTCCCGTGAATCCTCTATAACAGGAACAGACAGGAGCAGCGGGCATGAGGGTGGCCAAGTTTTGTGAACGGAACATCAAATCGGCAGGGAGCGGCGAAGCCATAGACATGCTTCAACGGGATTACCGGGATGAGGTGAGCGTTGTAGTCGTCGATTGCTTCAGACGTTGTTTACAATGCAGAGAGAAGCCCTTTTGCCGGATTCAATTAACAACCATTGAAGCCAATGATGCGAAAGCCTTGGTGGAAAAAATTATCCAAACGGCTCGGAGGGAAACCCGGTAAAAAGGGTTTTCCTCCATTGATCGTATTGACTTGGTTGAAGCCGTTTATCAATCTGCTTAGGAAGTCAAATTTTAAAATAAGGAGGGAGAGGACCCTATGATTTTTCCGTTGGAGAATCATCATCCCGAGTTGGATTCAACCGTGTATATTGCCCCTGGAGCGCAGTTGATCGGGAATATCAAGATAGGTAAAGAGTCCAGCGTATGGTTTAATGCGGTGATCAGGGGAGACAACGCCCCCATTGTCATTGGAGAAAGGTCCAATATTCAGGACGGGAGCATTCTCCATGTAGACGCCAATGTTCCCCTTAACGTGGGTAATGAAGTCACTGTTGGCCACAACGTCATCCTGCACGGATGTACGATTAAAGATGGCGCATTGATTGGCATGGGTTCAACGATTATGAACCATGCGGTGATCGGCGAACAAGTCTTGATCGCTGCAAACACCCTGATTACGCAAGGTAAAGTCATCCCTCCAAGAACCTTAGTGATGGGTAATCCGGGTAAAGTTGTACGGGAATTAACGGAGCAGGAGTGGAAGTCATTGCGATCGTCTGCCGAGCACTATGCCGCCCAAAGCAGAAGATATCTGGCAGCAAATATTCAAATTCAAAAATAAAGAATTCAACCCGTTTCCATCGCGATCTTGATAAATGCTTTCACCAAAGGGGATTGATCGTTCCGTCGCCACGACACACCCATGGAAGCTGCAGGAAATTGATTGTTGAGATCAATGTATTCCACGTCCTGAGTATGCAAATTCATGGCCGATTGGGGAACTACGGCGATCCCCATACCCGCTGCGACTAAACCGATCACGGTTTGAAACTCGAAGGCTTCCTGCTGAATGGTAGGGCTGCATAAACCCAGAATTTCATCATAAAGACCTGCCCACGTTTTTCTGGATAACATGACAAAGGGGTAGGGGGCGAGATCGGTAAGTGAAATGTCCTTTTTATTCACCAGCGGATGCTGCTTTGGCACGGCCAACACACAGGGGACGGACGAAACGATTTCGGTACGTATGTTTTCGTCATGAACGGGCGGTCTTAACACCCCTACATCGATTTCATCTTCTCGCAGCGCTTCGATTTGCTTAGGTGTCGGCAGTTCAAGAAGATGCACTTGGACATCCGGGTACAGACTGCGGAACTCCCGCAGAACCATGGGGAGAATGTCGTAAGTGGCAGAACCGACAAAGCCGACCGTTAGCTTGCCGATTTCACCGTGATGGGTACGTTTCGTATTTTCTATGGCACGCCGCAGGTAGTCCAGCATTTTGCGAACCTCGTCTGCAAAGACTTTCCCGGCATCAGTTAATTCCACATGCCGATTATTTCGGTAAAATAGCAGAACGCCTAATTCCCTCTCCAAATGTTGAATTTGTAAGCTCAAAGGTGGCTGCGTGATTTGAAGACGTTCCGCCGCGCGGCTGAAATTCAGCTCTTCGGCTACAGTAAGAAAATATTGCAATTGCCGGAGCTCCACGGAGATCCCCTCCTGTCCAATGATGCAGAAAACAAATGATTCTTATAAAAATTATATCTCTTCCAATAATCACCAATCAATATTTTTAAGCCCGCATTAGAAAAAAGTTGAAACTTTATACGAAATCTAGCGTATTATGTAGTTTGGGGGTTGTATTATTCTCCTGAAGAAATGAAATTCAACCCTATCACAAATAGACATTTTGAGATGAAGAGAGAGGGATCATTATTTCAAGCTCACAACACGAGGGACAAAGTTGGCGGGAAGATATTGCACCTTACGAAAGACCGCATACGAATTACAGTGTATGGCAGATCATCAATACGCTGGGGCCGTTTTTTCTGCTTTGGTACCTTGCTTATTGGAGTCTTTCCATTTCTTATTGGCTTACGCTTGCGGCGGCTGTGGTTGCCGGCGGATTTCTGGTCCGGATTTTCATCATTTTTCACGATTGCTGCCATAAATCCTTTTTCAAAAACCGGATGGCTAATGAAATGGTAGGAACAATAACCGGTATCCTTACCTGCTGCCCCTATTACCAATGGAGACACACTCACACGGTCCATCATGCGACCAGCGGCAACTTGAGTAAGCGTGGAACGGGAGATATTTGGACGCTAACGGTGGCGGAGTATTTGTCCGCGTCATGGCTAAAACGCCTAGTCTATCGTTTGTACCGGAATCCTCTCTTCATGTTTGGGCTCGGCCCGATCTACATTTTCCTCATTGATTATCGTTTTAACCGCAAACGCGCCGGGATGAAGGAACGGATCAATACGTATATCACGAACATCAGCATTGCCGGACTTGCAGGCTTGCTCTGCTGGACTATTGGTTGGCAGCAGTTTCTCCTTGTTCAAGGCCCGATTTTTCTTGTATCAGGAATAGCCGGAATCTGGCTCTTCTATGTACAGCACCAGTTTGAGGAAGCCTATTATGAAACCGATGAAAATTGGGATTATGTAAAAGCAGCCTTACAAGGCAGTTCGTTCTACAAGCTTCCCAGAGTCCTGCACTGGATAACCGGGAATATCGGTTTTCATCACATTCATCACCTGAGCCCAAGGGTGCCTAACTACTATTTGGAGCGGGCTCATCATTCAAACCACAGATTACAAGATGTACAGACGATCACTTTACGAACCAGCTTGCGGTCCCTTCGTTTCCGAATCTGGGACGAGGACAGCAAGAAATACGTTGGGTTCAGGGATATCAAAGGCTTGTCGGCCAAAGCAAAAAAGTATAGTGCGGAAGCTCACTGATGGATTAGCGATACCGAGTTCTTAGGTATCGCTATTTTTTTCATAGACTTGTGTTTGTTCACACAATGTTTCATGTGAATAGCCCGGTTGAGTCATGCTTTAAAAAATAGAAAGGAATACAATAAAGTTGGAAATCCGCAAGGAAGGGGGAAGCAAGATGGGGAAAATGATGTCGGACGTTATGGAAGAGATGGAGATAACGTTCGAAAGGGCTGGTTCATACAACATTTACAATCATCTGCAGCAAGGGGAGTGTCATATGACGATGAAGAAGGAGCTAATCGTGTCATGATGCCCTCCAAGATCTTAAAGCAGGGGATTGTCTTGGGGATGACCATCTTCACTGTTCTTAGTATCGTTTTTTTTCGAACCGATTCGGCGTATAGCTCCGCCCTTACGGAGGAACGGTCTTTGCAGCAGCGGATTGATGAGACACCAAGCGGCGGGACGGTTAAGCTGCCGGCAGGCATTTATAACGGTTCCGTAACGTTGAATAAACCGATACGGATTATCGCTGATGGCGATGTTCAGCTGAGAAGCGATGCATCGGTGCCGACCATCAGGATACAGGCTGAGGGCGTTGTTTTGCAAGGGCTGCGGATTGTACACCATGGCAGGGAGGATACGGCCGCCGTGCTTATTACAGCAAATGGCGCTACCCTCGAAAGTCTGGATATTCAAACCGCGTCCTACGGAATCGTCATCCGGGACAGCGGTCGTCATGAGATTCTCGATTCCGGCATTCGTTGGACAGGCCGTGACCGGCCGGACGGCGGCAAGCTGTCGGATCGGCGAAACGGCATCGATCTGCTCAACTCCCATGACAACCGAATCGTCGGGAACGTCATCAGCAGCATGAATGACGGCATTTATATGGAAAACAGTCACCGCAATTATATAAACGGCAACCGCTTCGAACACTCCAGATACGGCATTCACAGCATGTACATCGACGGCACGGAGATCAGCGGCAACCAAGGAGCTTTCAACGTTACGGGCGCCATGATCATGGGAGTGAAGGACGCCGTAGTTCGGGATAACACTTTCGTGAAGCAAAGTGAGAACGTCAACTCGCAGGGGCTGCTTTTCTACGATGTTCACACGTCCCGCATATTCAACAATAGGGTTGAGGGCAACCGGGTCGGTCTTTATGTGGAGAAATCGAACCGCAATGAATTTCAGAACAATGACGTTTTGCAAAACTTCGTTGGCGTGCAATTTCTGGAGTCGGAAGGGAATCGTTTCACGGCCAACCGTTTTATCGGCAATGTGATTGAAGCGGAAGCGAACGGGAGCAAGAACAACACCTTTGAAGGAAACTATTGGGAGGCGTTCCGCGGTCTCGATACGAACGGAGACGGATACAGCGATCTTGCTTATGCGATCAATCCGTTTTTTCAAAGATTAACATCGGCAACGCCTGCCTTTCAGCTATTTTTCCAGTCGCCGGGTCTTCTTTTTCTGGAAAGCCTCAATACGGCGGGCAAAGAAGAATGGACGAAAGACAAGGCACCATACCTCAAGCCGGATTTTCGTACCGAGGCTGCCCGTTCTTCCTACCCGGGTTCGTCCGATACGCTTGCGCTGGGGATCATGCTTTTATTTGCGGCAGTGTTCACTATTTATTATTTGGGGGTTAGAAGAGGATGAAAAAAACGGGATTTCTGATCTTTGTACTCTTGCTTGTAGCTGTTCTGTCCGGCTGCGGACAACCTAAGTACCAGGCGCAGCCGATTAATGAAGCGACGGATAAATGCACGATTTGCAATATGCAGGTGAAAGACGATGCCTTCGCCGTGCAATTGATCTCCAAAGAAGGGAAAACCTATAAATTCGATGATTTGGGCTGCATGAACGAATGGAAGAAGCAAAACGCCGATGCTGAGATCGGTGCTCAATTTGTCAGGGATTACAATAACAAAGAATGGATTAAATATGAAGAGGCCACGTATGTGTACGATCCTTCCTTTAAGTCGCCAATGGCCTATGGCATTTATTCATTTAAAGATAAAGCCGAAGCACAGCAATTTATTGACAGTCAAAAAAAGGGCAAGCTGATGTCCGCTGCCGATTTGGCCGCACATTCCTGGGAGCGAAACAAGGGAATGATGGATATGGGAGGAGACCATAACAAAAATGCCCATTCCGAGACAAACGGAGGCATGAGCGGCGGAGATAAAGGAATGCATGGCAAATGAACGTACTTCATATCGCCTTGAGAGAAGTAAAGCTTGGATTCCGTAACCCTTGGGCCTACTCCTTTATGGCCCTTTTTACTCTTTTCAGCTTATCTCTGCTTCTGATTAATACGCAAAATTTCATGCAGGGCTATTCCAGCTCCACGGCTTCCATGCTGAATCTGATTTTGTATTTGCTGCCGCTCATGACGCTGCTGCTCGGCTCATTCTCTCTAACGGCGGAAAAAGAAGAAGGAAGCTGGCAGCTCTTGTCCACGTATCCTCTCACGACGTTTTCGTTCCTGTGGGGTAAATATGTCGGATTAACCTCTGTTCTGATGACCATCGTAGCTTTCGGGTACGGAGTGACGGGCATTATAGGCGCGCTGCTCGGAAACGGTCTGGACGCTGTCACCTTCGGGCTTTTTTTGGCCTTCTCTTTTGGGCTAGTGGTCTTATTCTTAGCGGCTGCGATATGTATAGGTACCGTGGCCAAAAACCGGTGGCAGGCGCTAACGATCGGCGTGGCGATCTGGTTCTTTGCCGTCATAGGCTGGCCCACCTTGCTGGTCGCAGCACTCGGATTGCTGCCTTATCTGTGGATTAAGCCAGCTTTGACGGCGCTGACGTTGGTAAATCCGGCGGAAATCGTGAGGCTGTTCGTTATCGTTAAGCTCGGGGGAGGCGCGGCGCTGGGACCCGAGTATTACCAATGGGTGAGCTGGATCGGGAAGCCTTCAGGCACATGGGTGTTCATTCTGATATGTACAGCTTGGGTTATCGTATCTGTAAGCCTGGCAAACCTGATTTGGGAGAGGGGGCGCTCGCGTGGGTGAGGACGTATTGAAGCTGAAGGGGATTGGTAAGGATATCGGAGGCCAAACGATTATCCATTCGATCGATATGTCGCTTCGCCAGGGGCAGGTGCTCGCGCTGTGCGGAGGCAATGGCGCAGGGAAAAGCACCCTGCTGCGAATGATTACGGGAATTCTTCAGCCGACCCGCGGCACGATTGAGGTTAACGGTCTTCAATGGCGGCACAACCGCCTGAAATATGCGGAACAAATCGGTTATATGCCGGATGATTATTTATTCGGTCAAGGGCTGTCGGCCGAAGAAACTTTAGCCTTCTGGGCGTCGCTTCGCAAAGTGCCGATGTCCAGGGTCAGGGAAGTTCTTGAGCTCGTGGGATTAATCGAGGTGAGACGCAAATCCGTCTCCTCGTTCTCTAAGGGAATGCGTCAGCGGTTACTGTTCGCGCAAGCCCTGCTCGCCAAGCCGCCTTTGCTGATTATGGATGAGCCTACAAACGGTCTTGACCCTTACTGGATGGATTCGTTCGTTGAGCTGGTGAGGTTCGCCAAGCAGGAGGGACATACCGTGGTATTTTCCACACATCAGCTGCAGGTAGCGGAGCTGGCGGCTGATTCCGTCGTATTTTTGAAAAATGGACACATCGTAAAGGAAGAAAAGACCGTTTCGTTCGGGAGAGCGGCGGGTTCCTCCAGCCTGCAAGCGGCATTTTCGAGCCTGTATGTCCATTCGAACAGGAATCCCGATGAATAAGCAGGAGGGCCCCATGATAACAGCGTGGAGAAAATGGGTCAGCTTTTCCGTCATTGTCCTTATTGTACTGGCCCTGGTATATGCGCTGCTTCAGAACCGCTCTGAATCCTCCTCGTCATTACGGATAGGAAAAATGGCTCCTGATTTCACGGCCACCGCTCTGGACGGAAGCGCAGTGAGCTTGTCCGATTACCGGGGCAAGGGCGTCCTGCTGAATTTCTGGGGTTCGTGGTGCGAACCCTGTGTAAGTGAAATGCCAAGAATGAATACCGCATATCTCAGCGGACTTTCCGGCGTCGAGGTGATTGCCGTCAATGTAGGCGAGTCCAGAGGAAGCGCCGCCGAATTCGTGTCGAAGCACGGGTTAAAGTTCCCTATCCTGCTGGATCCGGGCGGTGAAGCTGCCGGTCGTTACGGGGTCGTCGGATTGCCGGCTACCTTTCTGATCGACGGGGAGGGGCGGCTAAAGAAGATCATCCCCGGCGAGTTGCCCCAGTTTGAGGGAATCATGGCGCTGCTGAAAGAGGTACAATCTTAATCGCATCGTAATGGTATTTGAGCGGCCGGGCTTGAGCTTCCGACGGCCCGGTCATATAAGCCAATTCAGTTAAGGAGAAATTTGCTGCCCGGCTCTCTTGTTTTCATGAAAAAGATTTGGGACAATAATAAACAGGCTATAAGCCATTCGGCCGCTGAAGCAGAAGAGAGCTGAATTATCGTTTTGAAAAGAGGGCAGGCAATGAATAAAGCATCCATATATGGTTTGACATTGGATCAACTGACGGCATGGCTTATGGAGCACGGCCACAAAAAGTCTCGCGCGGCACAGGTCTGGGATTGGCTGTACAGGAAGCGGGTAACGGACTTCTCAGAAATGACAGATGTCAATAAAGAGTGTATTCAACTATTAGCGGATCATTTTGTCATCCAAACCTTAACCGAACATACCAGGCAGGAATCAGCGGATGGAACGGTCAAGTTTTTGTTCAAGCTAAGCGACGGCAACCTGATTGAAACGGTATTGATGAGACATAAATTCGGTTTGTCGGTTTGCGTCACCACCCAAGTAGGCTGCAATATCGGATGCAGCTTTTGTGCAAGCGGGCTATTGGCCAAAAGCCGCGATCTCTCCGGCGGCGAAATTGTGGAACAGATCATGAAGGTGCAGCTTTATCTGGATCAGGCGAAGCGGGATGAACGAGTGAGCCACGTGGTGGTGATGGGCATTGGCGAGCCGTTTGACAATTTCAAGAACCTGGTGAATTTCTTGACCGTGATTAAAGATCACAAGGGACTGGCGATCGGCCCGAGACATATTACCGTATCGACCAGCGGTCTTGCCGATAAGATTGTCGAATTTACCGATGCCCAGTTGCAGGTGAACCTGGCGATCTCGCTGCATGCGCCAAACAATGAGCTGCGGACGCGGATCATGAAAATTAATCGCGCCGTTCCGATCGAAAAATTAATGCAGTCCATTGATTATTATCTGGAAAGAACGAAACGGCGGATTACGCTGGAGTATATTCTGCTCAAGGATGTAAACGACCGGACGGAGCATGCGCTGGAGCTGGCCGACCTGATCGCACATCGGCGGCAGCTCGTGAATGTGAATTTAATTCCTTACAATCCGGTGGATGAACACAGTCAATATCAGAGAAGCGAGCGGGAATCGATACGGGCGTTCTATGACACACTGAAAAAACAAGGCGTGAGCTGCAGCGTCCGGCTGGAACACGGGACCGATATTGATGCCGCTTGCGGACAGTTAAGGAGCAAACAAATCAAGGCAGGGTAAATAACATGGGGTAAAGTAAATGGGGCCGTCCCATAAGTAGTTTTTAACTACGCAGGGACGGCCCTGTTTTCTTAACTTCTCGTTTCCATACAGAAAAAAAGGTCGAGTAGGGGGCTATACGTACTCTCTTACTCGACCTTTTTGGTTCATCGCCGCCCACTTTAATAAATATGGTTGCTCGCACTTTCATTTTACCAAGGTTTGGCTCTTTTTGTATCAGATTAGACGATGGTTTATTTTACTACTAAAACGGGAACCGGGGAATGCTGAACGACATTGTGGCTGACACTGCCCAGAAATAATTCCTTCAGCCCGCTGAGCCCTCTGCTTCCTATGACGATCAAATCGCAGCCGGATGTTTTGGCGTAATCGAGAATGGTCTCGGCGGGATAGCCCTTATGTAAAGCTTTGTTCCATTTGTTGGGGATCCCTGCTAAGACCTTTTCAGCTTGCTGCAAGGTTTTACTGCCCTGCTTCATGACCAGCTCAATGATATCCGGAGATGGAATATACTCATAGCCCGTATAAGGAGCGGAAGGAGAGACGACATGCAGCACTAGGATCTCGATTTGCTCATTAAGTTTAGCCAATTCAACGGCTTTAAGCAGTGCCTTCTCCGCTTGATCGGAACCGTCATAAGCGACAAGAATTTTGGAACATAACATAGCATCCACCGCCTTTTTGATTTATACATCGATCATAAATGAAATTCGGCTTTGATCATATGAGAAAAATCACAGATAAGCTATTTTTAGAAAGTCATTTGGTATAATTTCGTATAAATCCTCAAAGGGGTTAACAAAAATAAGGGGGTGGCCGTTGTGAGGAGCATATGGATAACTTTCGGTTTGCTCAGTATTGAGTATCCAAAAGACAGGAAAACGGAAAGCCGCGGAGACCATCATTCTGAAAGACCAAAGGCTATGGATATCCAACATGAATTTGAAGAATGCGAAGATATCGTAACCAGAACATTTCCTCATTTAAACATCACTCTGATATACTTCGATCATCTTACTTTACCACATTTCTGGACAATCCTCTGCAATTAATTATAAAAAATCCTAATAAAAGCGTTGACAAATAGTTTGCATGGCGGGGGCAGCGGCTTAGCCCCAATAAAAGCAATATTGGAACAAGCCGCCAAACGAGGGGACATTCCGGTATTGTCGGAAGAACCAATGGAAAGCGATTGGATAGGAGCCCGCGGTCTGGTCACCGAACACATCAAAGATCATCCGGGGATTCAGGTACCGTTCAGCAAAGCCTATCTGAAGCAAGGGAACCGGCTCTTTCCCATGCTTACAATTGTTTCATAAGCTCCTTCAGCTCAGCCATGCTGCGGGGAGGAATACTTTCCTCACGCACGTGTTCGGGTAAACTGGACCAAACCTGCAGCAACAAAGGCGGTTCCAGACCGAGCGACAGGATCAAGTCTTCCTGTTCAAACACCTCGAAAGGCGTGCCTTCCAGCAAACACTTCCCTTTGTCCATCACCAGGACCCAGTCCGCCCATGCATAGGCCAAATTCATATCGTGCGTGGCCATCACGACAGTGGTGCCTTGGGCATGAATGCGGTCCAATTCCTCCACCAGCCGCTGCTCGGATGAGCGGTCCAGGTAAGCGGTCGGTTCGTCCAGCAGCAGCAGCTCGGGCTTGAGGACCATCACGCCGGCCAGGGCGACACGCTTTTTTTGACCGAGGCTTAAGTGATGAATAGGTGTATTAGCCAAATGCTCCAGACCCATGGTACCAAGAATATGTTGGATGCGCCGGATCATCTCATGCTCGGGTACCCCGGCATTGCGAAGACCGTAGGAAATATCTTCATACGGCGTACTCAAAATCAACTGCTGTTCCGGGTCCTGGAACACCAGTCCGACTTGCTGCCGCAGCTTTTTGAGATCATCCGCACGATAGGACATGGGAGCGCCTTTCCAGTGCATCCTTCCGGAAGCCGGGCGGTGAATGCCGACCGCATGCAGGAACAAGGTCGATTTGCCCGACCCGTTATGGCCGCAAATGGCAGTTTTCTTGCCTTCGGGCAGGCTCATGGTCAAGCCCTGAAGCGCTTCGGCTTGAGTTCCCGGGTAGCTGTAGCGTACATCGTAAGCCTCCATAATGGATTTCACAGCATTTCCCCCCAGCGAAGCCACAGCTCGATTAGCAGTAATAAAATCACTCCGATACGGCTTTCCCATATATAACGAAAGGGCAGGGGAGCGGCTTGAACCGGCGCCATTTGAATGCTGTCGGCAAAGCCTCTGGTTACCAAGCCCTGCGAAAGCCCTTGGTACCGATGCATCGACTTGCCGAACAACCGGACGATCAGGACTGCCGTATCGTTCAGCCTGCGGTAGAAGCCGGTCTGGCCGCCGCGGGCTCTCTGAGCCGTATACATCTGTTGTGCCGTATCCGAAAGTACGAAGAGAAAGCGGTACATGATTATCATCAATTCCAGCACCAGAGAAGGTACACGCCATTTTTTCATCACCTGAAACAGCTCGGACATAGGCGTCGTCAGCATGACAAAGGCCAGGCAGGATAAGCATGCGATGATCCGGGCCAGCAAGCTGCCCGCTTCGTAAATGCCCGCTTCTGTAACATAAGACGTCCACCGCGCAAACGTAAAGAGGATCATTCCATCGGGCGAAACCGGGCCGGCGGATGTAAACTCGATGACAATAGCCGGCAGACTGGCCGCATAAAACAGGCAGGAGGCTCCGATCAGCAGGCTGTACGCTTTGACGGGAATCCGGGCGTACAAGGTTATCCAGACGAACAGCCAGCCGACGATCATCATCTGGGTCACAGGATGGGACAAATAAGACAGCACCATCAGAACGGCTGCGAATCCGCTTTTCCACATCGGGGAAACGGAGCGCAGCCTGTTGGTGTAAGAAAATGTATCGATCAGCTTGATCATGTGGTTTTGGATTTGGAGGCTCTACCCTTGAACCATCCGAAGGCAAAGCCGATAAAACCGGCGCCAATGGCGGCCTGCAGCGCAAACAGCATGCTTTCGGTCTCTGCCGGAGGCTCCATCAGCGGAGCAAACCAGGGTTCATAAGCAGGATGAATCTCGGTGATCATTTCTTCAGCGACACCGTCTGCTCCGCCGAATTCGCCGTTGACGAACAGGAGCGGAAGAACAGCCAACAAGACGACGGCAATCAGGATGAGAAGGTTCGTTTTCCGATGGGACATGAGAGTTATGCTCCTTTCATTTTACGCTGTAAAATCGATAATTCTTCCGAACTGTTGGCTTTCAGCCAGTTCCAGATCAGTACCGTAAGAAGTCCTTCGCTGATGGCCAAAGGGATTTGAGTGATCGCAAAAATGCCCCCGAATTTTACGAATGAAGCCAAAATGCCGCCGCTCTCTGCCGGGAACGCCAATGCCAGTTGAATGGAAGTGACGACATACGTAGACAGGTTGGCCAGCGCCGCCGCCGTAAAGATCGACAGCGTTTGTTTTCCCGTCGATTTGATCATCCACCGGTAAGCGGCATAACCGATCATGGGGCCGGCAACAGCCATAGAGAAGGCGTTGGCTCCAAGAGTGGTCAACCCGCCATGGGCAAGCAGCAGAGCTTGAAACAGCAGGACGATGGAGCCCAGCACGCTCATGGGCAGCGGTCCGAACATGACAGCGCCGAGACCTGTTCCCGTCGGATGCGAGCTGCTTCCCGTCACGGAAGGAATTTTCAGCGCCGACAGAACGAGGATGAAAGCACCGGCTACTCCCAGCATAATTTTTAGCTCCGGTGTTTCTCTCGTAATTCTCATCAAGGACCGCAGCCCGAGAATGAAGAACGGAATAAACACGGCCCACCAGAAGATCGCCCATCCGTAGGGAAGAAAGCCTTCCATAATATGCATGGCATAGGCGGACTGAGGATCGCTGACAGTCAGGTACAGGGTAAATCCGGAGACCAACAACAGTGTGCTTATTGCTTTTTTAGAAATCATTGTACATTTCCTCCCTGGCAAATCGTTGTAAAACTCAAAAAAACCAATCCTGCAGGATTGGTTAGGGGTACGCATCAATAGACGACAAGATCAGCCTGGCGTGATCGTCGCTTTTATCGTTCGTACACCACTCCTTTCCTCGAAGGCCTTGGGGTGCATAAATCAGGTAGGTCTCCTGGCTCTCGGATCGTCGTGTTCTCCCGTCTTCCCCGATGGATGATCGAGTGACATGCTGGGAGAAACTCCCCGAATACAGTGGCGGGACCGCTCGGGATTTGCACCCGATTCCCTGTTACCCTTTGCTGTCGCAAAGGCACCTGATTCAGTATGTATGCAATTCGTTTGCGTCAATCCATGCTACTTGCCCGTTGGCGGTCGTCGCATTGCATTATGTAACATGAATTTATTGAACTATAACACGAATGAGGTGACTTTGTCTATCAAAATCCTCATCCGAATGCAAGATTCGGCCTGTGATTCATTCGGCGTCATCCAGAGCCGCTTTTTTCATAAGATCAACCCCAGTGATATGTATTGGTTATAGTTACCCTCTAAACGAAACGCTAAGGCTGTAAATTGCAAAAGAGCGGCGGCTTAAAGTTAAGAAATCGTTTAGCTTTTGTTTACCTTTTATTTATATTGCTTCTGTATACTTCATTATGGGTACTAGAAGAAAATAGTACTATCCAGCAAATGAAAACCCCTTAAAATAATGAAGTAAGTAAGATATGTTAGGGATGATCTGTTTATGGAAATAAAGGATCGCATATCATTTTTAAAGAAACACGAAAATGACTGCTACAGCATTTGTTATTATTTATTGCAAAGTGAAAAGATGGCCTGCGAGGCTGCCAAAAAAGCATTGTACAGCTTGAGCAGATGCGACTCATTCTTTGCCGAGAATACTCAAGCCGTACGTGAACTGGTGCGTAAAGAAGCGATGAAATCGGCCCTGCAGTTGAAGAAAGAGCAGGCCGATCTGCTGCTGTTATGATGAACAGTCATTTGCATCATTGGGGCTGTCCCATAAGTAGTTTTTAACTACGCAGGGACGGCCCTGTTTTCTTAACTTTTCGTTACCAAACTGAAAAGATCGAGTAGAGGGCTATACTTGCTCTCTTACTCGACCTTTTTGGTTCATCGTCGCCCAGAAGAGAAGAAGATCCGCAGGTGGGCGGCTGCCGTGTTTTTCAACGGCAGGCTGCCCTTTATACTGCACGGCTACTGTTCCAGGCAGGGCTTGTCCAATGGAAAATATTCCAGAAATTTTTTCGATGTGGTCGAAAGGTACCGTCCCTTCAACCAGATGATGGCGGAAGGCCTTGACATAATGGAAGGTTCTATGATCTCTTTGAATTGAAGCCCTGCATTCGGAATGAGGTTCATAGCGGATTGGGGGACGATGGTAATGCCTACATCATGATTGGCCCAGGTTAGCAGCGTCATGATGTCGTTGCTTTCACAGATGATTTTGGGTTCGAATCCGGCTTCCCGGCAGGCGTCTTCCACCAGATCCATGATGTACATCCGATGATGATACATCGAGGTGCCCTGCTGTCTTCGGAGCAGCATCAGCGGCTTGTTTTCCAGATCGGACAGCTTTACGTACGGTTGATTATCCCCAATGTTCCAATGGCGGCTCATGGCTGCAACGAGAGGCTCCGCAGGCAGGTTGATCATATTGAACATTCCGTTATCGACGGGCAGTCTGACGATGCCGAGCTCAATAATCCGATTCTCGAGCAATTCCATCACCCGATTGGGGTCCCCCTCCCATACCTGGAAGCGCACCTCCGGATACCGCTTTTGAAAATCATGAATTCGTTCCGGTAAAAGCTTGGCGCCCAGAGAAGCAATCGTGCCGATGGCTAACGTTCCCCGCACTCCCTCGCTCAATTCCTTGATTTCTTCCATGGTACCGTTTACAAGTTCGAGTATTATTTTTGCCCGGTCGTACAGTAATTTTCCAGCCTCGGTGGTCGTGAGCCTGCGCGTATTTCTCTCCAGCAGCGTGACACCCATTTCGGTTTCCAGCAGTTTCAGCTGCTGGCTCAGCGGCGGTTGCGCGATGTGTAAGCGTCTTGCGGCTTGCGAGATCTTGCCTTCCTCGACAATGGCAAGGAAGTATCGGAGTTGTCGAATATCCATAGCGGCACGCCCTTTTGCTTTAAGTCGTTGTTGATACGCGGTTTCCTGCATGTTTATATCTATTGCATATAAATCCTTAACGAAATGGATATTTTTCTTATAATTTTTTATTTGTTATCTTTAATTTATAAGTTTAAGGGAAGGAGGGCAAGCAAAAATTTCGGATGTACTCATTATTTTGAAAGCGGTTACTAAATGTTCGCCTTTCAGGGGATGGGGTTGGTGGAATAAGCAAGCACAATGTAAACCAAGAAAAATGTAAGCCCTTTAATTTTTCGATGAGGTGAGAAAATGAGAACAAACCAATGGATTCTGCTTATATTGTTAAGCCTTGGTATGATTTTGTCAGGTTGCGGTTCGACTGCAGATTCTTCCCAGAACGGCAGCAAAGCCGAACCTTCCGAAAACCCCTCCGCCAATGCTCAACCTTCGAATGCTCCGAAGTCTCTTGATAAACCGGTAAGCATCAAAATCGGATATCCGACGCAAGGCGCGTCCATGCTTCCCTTGTGGATCGCCAAGGACACTGGAATTTTTGAAAAATATGGGGTAAAAGCGGACCTGATTTATATCGCGGGAACTCCAAAGGTTCAGGAAACCTTGAACAGCGGAGCGATTCAAGTAGGATTAACCGGGGTCGATCCGGTAGGAAAAGCCAAGGCAGCCGGAGTGGATTCCGTGATCCTGTCTGCCGTTTCCGATCGGACCGTACTTTATATCTATGGCCAAAAGTCAGCCGAAAAAGCCAATATTGCCAAAGACCTGAAAGGCAAAACCATGATTACGGCGGCAGAGGGTTCGCTATATGACCACTTGGCGAAATTTTTTATCAAGGAAAACGGATTGACACCAAAAACGGACGTCAAGCTGCTGAATATGGGCGGCGAGGGTGACCGTACAGCGGCTTTCTTGAAAGGCGAAGGAGCGTTTTATGTAGCGGCGCCTCCGACGTCATTCAAAATGGATGAGATGGGCTATCCCCAATTGTACGACTTTAAAGATAAAGAAGTGCTCAATTCAGGTGTGGTGATGTTAAAGGACTATTATGACAAAAATCCTGAGCTGGCGAATGCGGTTGTAGCTTCGTTGATTGAAGCCAATGCTTACATTGTTAACCATAAAGAGGCCGCCATTAAATCGATTAGCAAATGGACCGGAATTGACGATCCGGCTTTAGCGCAGAAAACCTATGATGTCAATGTGGGCACGCTTCCCAAAAAGCCTTATGTATCGGATAAGTCCGTGCAGTTCTTTTTAGACAACTCGGATAGCGAGGCTGTCAGAACGATGAAGCCGTCGGATATCGTCGATAACAGCCTGGTCAAAGCATTGGATGAGTCCGGCTGGATCGACAGCCTGTATAAGAAATAGCTGTTTTCCCGGAAAACAGGCAAGGAGGAGTGCACATGACCGCATTAGCCAAGCTGCATACGGATAATGTATCCATTACCTATCCGCTTAAGAATGGAGAAGAAATTACGGCCGTATCCGGCTTCAACATGACCGTGAATGAAGGCGAGTTTGTATGCATTGTCGGGCCCAGCGGCTGCGGGAAATCAACAATGCTTGGCGCCATTGCCGGCATACAGCATGTCAGTGACGGAAAGATCTATTTGAACGGTCAGCCCATCAAGGGAACCGGACGGGATCGCGGCGTCGTTTTTCAGCAGGCATCGCTGTTTCCATGGCGTACCTCTTTGGAAAATGTGGTTTACGGCCTCGAGTTAGCCGGTGTACCCAAAAACGAACGCATGGCCAAGGGAAGGGAACTGTTGAAGCTGGTAGGCCTGGAAGCGTTTGAACATCATTATCCGAACCAGCTGTCGGGAGGCATGCAGCAGAGGGTCAACGTAGCCAGAGCGCTTGCCATAGAACCCAGCCTGATGCTGTTAGATGAGCCTTTGGGTGCCTTGGACGCGCAAACCCGCGAATTTATGCAGCTGGAGCTGCTTCGGATTTGGAAAGAGACGAAACAAACGATCATCTTTGTGACGCATGATATTGGCGAAGCCGTGTATTTGTCGGACCGCGTCGTTGTGATGACCGCAAGACCGGGAACCGTTTGCGAGACGGTAGATATTCATCTTCCTCGCCCTCGTCCTTTAGAGATCAAAAGAAGTCCTGAATTTTTGGAATACGAAAAGCACATTTGGGGACTTATCGTATCGGAAAAGGAAAGGGAAAAGCAGCGGATGAAGATCATCACTTTGTAACCAAAGGAGGAAAACCCATTGAACAGCATAAAGATAAGGGAAAGCGCTTCCGAATCCTATGGCTCTATGAAACCGCCGGACAGGAATACACGATCCGAGGCTCAAGACAACCGCAAGGTCGGACCCGGGAAGCGCAAACGTTCAGACGGATTCCTGTTGAATCATATCGGGGCCATGACGGTCGTCGTTGTTCTTGCTGTTTGGGAAATGCTGTACCGTAGCGGTGTGATCAACCCGATTTTCCTAAGCTCGCCGATTCGAATCATAAAAGTCGGCTATCAATTGACGCAAAGCGGAGTTTTGCTCGATAATCTGCTTTTTACGCTGGGCAACTTCTTTGTCGGATTTGGGCTGGCGGCTGTTCTAGGCATATTCGTCGGACTGCTTATGGGATGGTACCGGCCTCTGGGTAAAGCGCTCGATCCCTTTTTGACGGCGATGCTGGGTACACCGCGTATTGTGCTGCTGCCCTTGATCACGCTTTGGGTGGGAGTAGGCTTTTCCAGCAAGGTTCTCGTTGTGTTTATCGCAGGGGTATTTCCGATCATTCTGAATACCATGACCGGCGTGCGGAATCTGGATCCGAACCTGACCCGGGTGGCCGGGTGCTTCGGCGCTTCCGCCATTCAGACCTTTATTACGGTTGCTCTTCCCGGCTCGCTGCCGCAAATTGTTTCCGGTCTCAGAGTCGGTATCGGTCAATCGCTTGTTGGAGTCATCGCCGCCGAAATGTTTGTCTCGACAGGCGGGATCGGTTATTTTGTAGCGCAGTCCTCGGCTAACTTTAATATCGATCGCGTATTTGTGGGGATTATCGTGATTGTTATGATGGGTATGGCCATCACCAGCTCGGTCAAGCTGCTGGAGACGCGTTTATTGAAGCATCGAATGGATTAATTCAACCAAAAACGAATAGAGGAGCGAATGTCATGCTGCAAGGAAAACCGAATTTTACAACTCCACCCCTTATTGAAAAATATCCTCCGCGCTGCCCGCCGTTTGTAGAGGTAAAAAGCGTGGATGATTTACTTCCTTATCTGGATGAGGTGGCTAAACGTCCATACAGTCAGGGACTTCATGCCGCATGGGATTTGCAGCCGGGCGAACGCGTGTTGCTGCGTGCGGATAACTGGCATGATCCTATGGTTATTGAAGCTTGCAAACGGATACTCGAAAAATATAACACCAAGTATGAAGTTGTAATGGCGGACAAAGGTCCGATTCCAACATGGAAGGGACATAACGAAGTAGAGTACTATTTGGCCCGGACGAAGGAGCTGGCCGAATGGATGGACGAATGGGAGCAGATCGAGAAGGAAGGCAAGTATGACAAGCTCCTCTGGGGTTATGGCGGTCCCGTCTTGTGCGACGCGAACATCAAAATCCAGCGGATGCCATTCATTACGCCTGAGCTCACCGCGACTCCGGCGCATACGATTGCCTATGAAATTATCGATGCCATCGACAAATGGACATGGGACAGGATCCGAAACGCCAGGAGAATCCGTATTACGGATCCGGAAGGCACCGATTTGAGCTATACCAATCATGACGCCTATTATGACAGCAAACGCGAGTTTTTCAATCCCGATCTGGTCGACAGGTTCTGGTCGCAAAACAAGAATTTCGGGAAAACGTATCTCCCGGGGCATGTTCTGGGCAGACCATGGATGTATCTTCCGAAGGAAGATGCAAGCGGTGTCATTGCGGGCACGAGCAACCATATCGGTCCGGTTCCTTGGGTCCAATTGAAAGTGGAGGACGGCAGGATTACCGACATCCATGAAGGCGGGGAATTCGGAGACAAGCTTCGCAAGCTGCAGGATGAAACCCGTCATCTTCAGTACCCCGGTTTTCCGGACAAAGGACTTCTTCGTTGGTGGGAAGCGTCCATAGGTACGAACCCTCATATTCACCGTCCGAGAAGAGGGTTTCTCCAGGGCTGGCTGAACTGCCTCTATGAACGCATGCGCAGCGGCGTTATTCATATGGGCTTTGGAACGATTATTTCAAGCTCGACGGAACGTGAAGCGGCCAAAATGGGGCTGCCTGTCGGACACTGGCATCTGCATCTCTACTTTGCGACAATGACGTGCGAAATGGTCGGAGGAGGAACCGAAACCATCATTCAGGACGGACGCCTGATGGCGCTGGATGATCCGGACATTCGCAACATTGCCGCTAAATACGGCGATCCGGACCTGCTGCTGACCGAATCCTGGATTCCGGCCGTACCGGGAATTAACGTGGCCGGCGATTACTGGAAGCATTACGCCAACGATCCGGAGGATTGGGTGCTTGCGGAGCTGAAAATCTGCGAGAACTATCATCATTTGTTCATGAGCATGGTTGGTGCTGATCCCAAGTATTGCAACAATCCGCTCTGGAAGCTGCCGCATTCCCATGACGCTTGCTCCTGCGGACATCATCACGGCTGAACGGAATAAATCGGACAGCTTGGGTTCAGGAGCTGTCCGATTCACGATTGACCACAATCCCATCAGGACAGGAAAGAGGGATGCCGTATGAATATCATCATTCAAGTACTTGTATTTTCCATTCTCATTGCTCTGACAGCAGTAACCTACCTGACCGTGTTAAGTATCCGGCAAAAGCTGTCCTGCACGACCGGCATGATGGCTGCCATGCTCATTGGCTCGATGACAGGACTCATTACAGGTACCGTACTTGGAGCCGATCAGAGCTTTTCCATCAACTGTATGCTTGCCATGATCGTTGGGGTGGGCGGCGGGGTGATGCTGGGAATGCCATTCCATGCGATGGCCGTCCTGGACGGGCTCATGGCCGGAGTCATGAGCGGGATGATGGGGGCGATGCTTGGCTCTATGCTGTCTCCCGACTTCTTGCTTCCCATGAGCTTTTTCTTAACGCTGCTTTTTGTCATCGCTGTGCTCCTTCTCCATCGGACCATGAAGCAGGAAGCGGGAATTTTACAAGGAACTGAACCCAATAGGGAAAAGATGAAAACCGGATCCATTCTTACCGTTTGTGTTACCATCGCTTTGTTTTCTCTAGTGATCATGGGTTCGTCTTATAAGGATCAGCCCAAAGCCCCGGAGGAACCGCATGTGCACACCGGGCATCACAAGATGTCCGAATAAGTCATGCCAAGGACAGCTCACAAGCAGGCTTAGCCCGCTGTGAGCCAGTGCCGAAGCTGCTCACTGACGGTTAATCGGCCGCTTGCCGTCCGGACAGGTCCGAAGACCGGTATAAGCTCCCGGGCGGTTAAAGGTTCCGGGCGATCGATCCAACCGGCCAGATGGGCCAAGGCTCCCAGCAGGCGTTCGGGCGGAACCTGCGCACTTCGCAGTGCAGCAAGCGTAAGCGCGCTGTCGCGCTTGGACAGACGCCGGCCGCTTGCATCGACCAGCAGGGGAACATGGGCAAAATCCGGTGCCCGGAGTCCCAGCGCTTCGTAGAGTGCCAGCTGCCTTGGCGTCGAGTCAAGCAGATCGGCCCCGCGCAGCACGTCGGTGATGCCCATGGCGGCATCGTCGACCGTCACGGCGAGCTGGTAGCTGAACATGCCGTCGGCGCGCTTGACGACAAAGTCGCTGAGCGCTTCGCCCGCGCAGGTTTGCGGCCCGGCTACCGCATCGTAGAACCGCAGCTCGTGCGGCGGCATGATGAACCGCAGGGCAGGCGTTTTCTTCGCGGCTCTTGCCTGCCGCTCCGCGGGCGAAAGCGAACGGCATAAACCGGGATAGGTGGCGCCTTCGGATGCCAGCCCATGAGGCGCGCTGCCGATCGCCGCCAGCTCGCTGCGGCTGCAATAGCACGGGTACAGCCGTCCGGCTTGCTGCAGCTGCTCAAGCGCCTCCTCGTAAAGGGATTCACGCCGGCTTTGCTCATAAGGCGCGCAGGGACCGCCGACGCGCGGGCCTTCATCCCAATCGATGCCCAGCCAAAGCAGGTCGTCCTGAAGCTGCTCGGCGTAGGCGGGACGGGAGCGGGCTTTATCGATGTCTTCGATGCGCAACACAAATTCTCCTCCGGCTTGGCGCATTTGCAGCCATGCGGCGAGGGCGGTGAAGGCATTGCCGATATGAAGCAGTCCGGATGGAGTTGGTGCGAAACGTCCGCGGCGGGTCATACTCTCACGCTCCTTGAAGAATACAAAAAGAGCAGACATGTCGTTCTGCTCAGTGTTCTTTAGGCTATGTAAGATGATATGGGATGTAAATTCATGGCGGAGCCGACGGGATTCGAACCCGCGATCTCCTGCGTGACAGGCAGGCATGTTAGGCCTCTACACCACGGCTCCACACATTAGCAATGTTGTGTCTCGGACACAAACAGTATAATAACATGAATCGATGCGGTCTGACAAGCTCTTTGTTGATCGAATCGATTTTACCGTGTTCAACCGTATGAAAAAGGCTGCGGATTCATGTGGAACTTTTTTTCTCCTTCCTTCGTTAAAACTTATATGGCAGGAATAGGTAAACGTATATTTATAAATGAGGGAGGGAGCAAGCAAGATGGAGATGAACCGCAAATGCTTATGGAAGCTGAGGCTCATTGAATTGTGCTGTATCCTCATCATGCTTGTCATTTTATTTGCTTTTGCCGCTGTGCTCTTGTGGCATTACCATTCTAAACCATCCTCGACTGTTGCATAAATACTATTTGTAATGTATTATTTTACGAGCAACAATTTTATATTGTGGGAATAGGTGCTCCGGTCCGTTTCAAACGGTTCCGGAGCTTAAAAGGGAAGTTCGGTGAAATGCCGACGCGGTCCCGCCACTGTAACAGAGGAGTCAACGCGGATATGCCACTGATCTTCGGATTGGGAAGGCGCGTTTTGACCATGATTCTGGAGCCAGGAGACCTGCCTGTTCTGACAGCACTGTTTTTACCTACGGGAGATAGGGAGGTGTTAAAAATGGTAGCCACCGTTTTTACAAACGAGGGGCATCTTTACCCTTTTTAACCCAAGGGAAAGATGCCTTTTTTGCATGGAATTTAAAAGCAATATGAAAATGGAGGGTGACCGAATGGATTCGTTGAAAAGCAGTAACTTGGGGTATCCAAGAATTGGAGTGAACAGAGAATGGAAAAAGTTGCTGGAAGCCTTGTGGGCAAACAAGATTCAGGAGTCTGAATTTGAAAAGAAGATAGAAGAACTGCGGTTGAATCATCTCAAACTCCAGCAGGAAAAAGGAATCGACCTTATTCCGGTCAATGATTTTTCTTTGTACGACCATATGCTGGATACGGCGGCAATGTTCGGAATTGTACCCAAACGGTTTAACTACCCTGGCGGCGTTGTTTCCCTTTCCACCTATTATGCTATGGCCAGAGGCAGCAAAGGGGCTCCTGCTTGCGAAATGACCAAGTGGTTCAATACGAATTATCACTACATTGTACCGGAATTGAATGATATTACCCCGGTGCTTACCATCAACAAGCCGCTTCAAGCCTATCGGGAAGCAAAGCAAAAGCTGGGCATTGACGGGAAGCCGGTACTGATCGGGCTGTATACGTTTTTAAAACTATCCAAAGGGTATAAGTCCGGGCAATGGGACGAGCTGATTGCATTGTTCCTCCCATTGTATGCTCAAATCCTGAGGGAACTGGAGCAAGAAGGCGTAAGGTGGGTGCAAATCGATGAACCTGTTTTAGTCAGCTCATTGTCTGAAGATATGGATCGGATAACTCATATTTATAAGCAACTGCATGAAGCGGCGCCGGGGCTGAATATTATGCTTCAAACCTATTTTGATGCCGTAGAGCACTATGAAGCGACGGTTTCGCTGCCGGTGCAAGGAATCGGACTGGATCTGGTGCACGGTTACGACCGGAACATGCAGCATATGGCCAAGCATGGATTTCCAAAGGATAAGGTGCTCGGCGCAGGTCTGATCGACGGGCGCAACATTTGGGCTGCCGATTTGCAGTCCAAGCTGACATTGCTGAATACGTTGTCCCAGTACGTTCCTTATGAAAGAATGATCATTCAGCCTTCCTGCAGCCTGCTTCATGTTCCTGTCACTACCGGGCAGGAAACCAAGCTTGGTTCTGAAATTCGGCAAGTCTTGGCTTTCGCCAATGAAAAGCTTGATGAGATTGTTTTGCTGACCAAGGCCGTGGCAGATAAAGATTCCGAACCGATCGCACGCGAACTTGAAAAAAATCAACAAGCGCTTCGCGAAATCAATGCATCCTCCTCCAGAAAAAAGGAACACATTCAGGAAATGGTAGAGCGGATCGATCAACAGCCATCGGCAAGAGCGGGTACTTTTGCAGAACGGCGAATTCTTCAGCAAAACAAATGGAATCTTCCGATCCTGCCAACCACAACGATTGGAAGCTTCCCGCAAACCTCTGAGGTTAGACAAGCCCGCAAAAAATGGAGAACCGGCGAGTGGACCGAAGAGCAGTACAAGACATTTATTCAAGAGCAGATTCGGCTGTGGATTAACCTTCAGGAAGAAATCGGACTGGATGTGCTTGTCCATGGAGAGTTTGAAAGAACGGATATGGTAGAATTTTTCGGAGAGAAGCTGGGCGGATTTTTCTTTACGCAAAACGGTTGGGTTCAATCCTACGGTTCACGGTGCGTCAAGCCGCCTGTCATTTACGGCGATGTGGAATTCATCAAGCCGATGACCGTCGAAGAAACGGTGTACGCCCAATCGTTGACGAACAAGCCGGTGAAAGGAATGCTTACCGGCCCCATCACGATATTAAACTGGTCGTTTGTGAGAGATGATATTCCTCGCGAGAAGGTGGCTTATCAAATTGCGCTGGCTCTGCGTCAGGAAGTTGAGGCATTGGAGAAAGCCGGGATTGAAATGATCCAAGTCGATGAACCTGCTTTGCGGGAAGGTTTGCCGATCAAAAGACAGGACTGGCAGCATTACCTGGATTGGGCTGTGCTCTCTTTCCGCTTGGCCACAGCGACCGTCAAAAACACAACACAAATCCACACACATATGTGCTATTGCGAGTTTCACGACATCATCGACTCGATTCGCGAATTGGATGCCGATGTCATTTCCATCGAAACCTCGCGGAGTCACGGAGAATTGCTGCACAGCTTTGAAGAGCACACGTACGATCATGGCATCGGTCTGGGCGTATATGATATTCATAGTCCAAGAGTCCCTGATGTGAAAGAAATGGTTCATATGATCGACCGATCCCTGTCGGTTTTAGATCCTGAATTGTTCTGGATCAATCCGGATTGCGGACTAAAAACGAGGGGCATGGATGAAACGATTGCATCGCTCAAAAATATGGTGGAGGCCGCGAAGTCGTTTAGAGAAAAAAGCCCTGTCCTCAGCTCATCATTGTAAAAAAGAAAAAAAGCTGTAAGGGTTCATCTTTATCAAGACCGGCTTATTCGGATTTATACACAAGGCATCTTTATGTCGCAGATAAACGGCATATAGATGCCTTGTTTGATTGAGGGTGATGAACACGCAAATTAATAAGCACCCCGCATTAGGACTTAGGACGGGGTGCTGCCGCAATACCTGCTAATTAGTCGCGATGACGATGATCTTTACAAACCACGATAGCTTTTTCACCTGGTTTTAATTTAACGACGATAACTCTTTTTTTGCGATTCTTTGCCATATGTTGTCAACCCCCTTTATGAGATATGATTTATACTACGCTACTCCGTTTGATTTGGTATAGACAAAAGATATGCGGCAATCAAACATTATTAGTATAAAATCAAATCGCTTAACAAGGTATTTGGGAATAGTTGTAGAAGTATATTCTATAATGAAAGAAAAACAAGCTGCTCGCAGTGAAGAAAAGGGCAGGTTATTATCAGGAGGCGGGTAATTTGGACTCTCGTAAAGAATCGCCTGAAGAAACAAGAGAACGTTTAAGACGAGAAGAATTAAAAAAAACTACGACTGACCAATTAACGCACAATATTTATTTTCAGCGTTTTGAAGGTATTTTTCTGGATTGCTTCTGAAACGTCTTCGTTTAGCTCCTTCCGACAAACGAGATGCCCAACGTTGACGTTCCGCTTGGAAGGTTTGGTACTTCACGTTTTGGAGCCGTTTCACAAGGTCTTTTTGCTGAAGCGCATCGTCGACGAACACGACCATTTCGCCGCTGCGGAGAATGTATTCGTTCCAGCTTCGTAACCCGGTCATACGCCGGTGGCGGGTCTTGGTACGGCGAAAAAACCGCTCGTGATCGTTGTTGGTTCGCGGAACGTGGGGATGATCGTAGCAAGTAAACAAGCCTTTCCAAAATCCTTTGGTATAGCTCATCAAGTTGGCAACCATCGGCTTGTCGTACTCTTCGGTGTAAGCTTGTTCGACCCATTGAAGCAGATGCTGTAGATGAAACCGAACCGAATCACTGCTTTTATCCGCGTCGGGATTCAGGATATCGGCCACGTGATTGAGCGGCAGCGCCCAACGCTTGACCTCTTCGTAGGCTTGCTGAAATTCTTTAAGTTTATTAAATATTCTGACGACGTTTTTCAGCAGCGAGGTCCCCTTTTTTATCCAGGCATCTTTGGAGGGAAGCCTGAATGGCTTGTGCATTCTCGTAAATCCGAATCCCCGGCAGATCTAGCGGCGGGTTTCCATCTTCGAGCAACAACGAACGAACAGCTGCGACGTAATCTTTGGCAACTTCGGCTTCTGCCGAATCGTCGTTCTCAATTTTCTTTTCGATCTCACGGATTCCGCGGAGGCTTTTCTTGATCCCGGTTTTGAGCTTGCGGTCCAAGTCGACAACTGGTTTGGCGATGTCCTTGAGGTAATGGTACTGGCAGTACTGATAGGGAACATCCGGCAACAACGACTCCATGGATATGCGGATGGACTGCTGCCCATCCGTCACGATGCCGATGATTGGAAAGCCTAACTCGATGATCGGCGTGATGAGCTTCTTCAATTCCTCAGCCGAGCCGCTTTTTAGGTTTTGAGCGGCCAGAATGGTACCGCTGAAGACTTCTCGAATGACATACAGCGTCTCATTCCCTTTCTCCGGTTGCACGCCGTCCATGGAGATCATGATGCCACCATTGTCTTGAACGACTTGCTTTAGAACGTCCTTCACGTGATCCGTTACACTGGCACGGAGCAAGGTCAAATATCGTTCGTACAGTCTTTGAGAGTTCCGCTCTGAGGTGGCAACCCCGCGGCAATTTAACTCCTCGGTAATTTCCGTAATGGTCATATGATGCTTGAATCGCAACTGGCCGACCAACGCCAGCACATCGAAACCGTAAGAGGTATGTTTCATGCACAACGAATCGGCTTCGACCGATTTGTAGTAGGCTTTTGGATAAGCGCAGTCGACATTCGGGCAGTGATATGCCATGTTCCATACTTGGATAACGCCGTTCAACGTGATGATGTTTTTCTTCCAAGCGGTATGATGTCGCTTGAGCTTCGTCCCGCAATGAGGACAATGTTGAACCTCCGCACGAAAGTAAATTTTCTTTTCCGGGATAACGCGATTTTTGGGTAAGGGCATCAACGAAAACCTCCGTCAAATTTAGCTATTAACTATTTCGACAGAGGCTTTGGAAATCCTTGTTAGTTAATTGGTCAGTCGTAGAAAAAAAATCCTGCTGGTGCGTTTAGTGATGGAGTAAATCGTGCTGAATTTGGAAATTTAGCTGATCTCGTTGGCGGTTTGGGATGGAAAGGCACCGGAATTTTAATTTTAATATTGCTTATAGGGTATGTAATTTATAAATTACTGTTTTAAAATGAGAGGGACGATGATACATTTTTCACCACTTGAACGAATAAGCGTATTCGAGTTTTTTTCGAATACGCTTATTCGTTTGCAGTACAACATTCTAGGAATCTACCGTCTTACCGTCGCTTCGGTTCGGTATGCGGACTTACGGTATAAACAAAGCCGGTATTTCATCAATCGTTTCGCAGATGGCGTCCGGGGCTTCAGCTCCAGCGGGAATGGGCTGAAAGCGCGCGTCTCCCTGCCGGACCCAGATCGCGCTCATGCCCAGACGCTTGGCGGGGATGATATCGTTATCGATCCGGTCGCCGATCATGACCGCCTGCTTCGGCCGGCACTGCGCTTGTTCCAGAGCCATGAGGAAAAAGCGGGGATCGGGCTTTTCCATGCCCGCCTCGGCCGATGCACAGCAAACGGAGATATAAGGAGAGAAGCCGTAGGTTTCCAGTCTTGCAGGCGTGCCGGGCCCCTGATTGGCAATGATGCCGATACGGTACTGTCGAGACAAGGACTGTAGGAGGGTCAAGGCCGACGGAAATGGGCGCTCCATATTTTTCCGGTACGTCATGCCCCGCTTGATTTGCGCCCGATGCTCTTCCGAGGGAACCCATGCCTCCATCACACTGCGCATCGGAAATGGGGCGAACTTCCGGTAAGCCTCCTGCAGAGCGGCTTGTACTTGATCGGGGCGAAATGTATAGCCCAAAAGAGCGGCTTGCTCGGTAAATTGACGGATACTTTCGGATATGGGTGCTGATTCGTCGATCAGCGTTTCCCCAAGATCGAAGAAGATCCATCGGATTTGATCTTTGTTCATAGTTAGGCCTCCTGTATTGTAACGGAGTATTGCATAAACTAGTTCGAGATGTCAAGCTTGAGGCCGGCTTAACTTGATTCCAAGGCGGCATTTCGATCAGTAATGCATTTTTCAGGTGACATCCATACCCTATATACGATGACAAGACACAAGCTATCTCGATCACTGACAAAGCTCCGTCAAACCGCGGCGTTCAACCCGCCAAGCCTCAACCGGACAAAGGGAAAGAGCTTGTGAAGCTGGACAAGATTACAGTCGATAATCTTATGAATGGACTGGATGGAGGTAAAGCATCGCTGTATGACAAAAAGACAGTATATGTAGTCAATATCGTTTCAGACAAGGATAAAAATGATTCCGAAATGGTAGGCGTCGTCGTCATTTTTTCCGCATTGTTCGGCGCTTTTTCCATTTTATTTTTTTATCATAAAGATCCGGTTCGATAAAAAAGAATAAAGTCAATGGTATGAAACTGCTCCAATATTACAAGACGGTATTAAAATTTTAGACAATCGATTAGTGGTAGCCGCCATAAATATCCATCCAGCCATATTGCATGCGGACCGCAGGGATATCCATTTCCAGGATTTCATTTGCAGAGCTTTGATTGGCGCGTTGGTTCAAATAGGCGTACAAGCTGTATTCCAGACTGCGTTTATCCTGGCCGGGCGCCGTGGTTGTCACGGAGATTTCAGGGGCCGTCTCCTGCATGTACCGTTGAATCGTTGAGCGGTTTGCATTCAAACCCTCCCGCTGAAGCGCCTTGGCGATCCGCCGGGAACCCCAATACGGGTAAAGGCTTTGCACCTCCGCCACTCTCTTCTTGATCAATTCCTTCCGGGGAACGGGCCGGTAATATAAGCTGGACCTGTTTAATCCGAGCAGCCGGGTTTGCGTACTTAGGGGCAGGGCATCCGGAGACCTGTCGATCAGTTCCGCTCTTTCCTTACGGGACAGGTGGGAGGCCAATGCTTTCTTCAGCCATTCAAGCTGGGCGGTTAATTTCTCTGCATCGGTCTGTTCATTGGTTTCGCAGCCGGCGTTATCCATGGATTTTTTCAATTGATCGCAAATGTCGCGTTTCCACCGGGCAATCTGTTCCGGACGGACGCCGAGCTCTGAAGCCAGCTCCTTTATGGTTTTGTCTTCCTGCCAAGCATTCCAAAGCAAACGAGTTTTTTCTTCCAAAGAAAAACGCTTGTTCATGTCTTTTTCCACCTGTTTCCCTCCTCGAATCCATTGTCCAAAACTTTGGGCCGGTCGCCAAAAGGTCGGTTTCTGCAAGAAACCGCCCGTTGGCTTGGAACAAATTTTACTAGGAACAGCATCCATTTTCAAGAAGTATCCCTACTTGACACATAGGATTAATTAATTTAGTATAATTTCAAAAAATGCCGACTAGACGACTAGAGGATTTCAATTCAAAGCATGGCTTGAATTGAAATCCTCTTTTTTAATGGAGAAATTTTTGCAATGCAGGCCATTGCGCGATGATCCATTGATGATGTCTATAAAATAAAATATACGAGAAAGAGGGAGAACCATGAAAACGACTGTAGTCAAAGAACCGGATGTCTTCCTGCAAAAAGCAGCTTTACTTGCCAAAGAGTTTGCAAAAGATGCGCCAGAACGCGATCTAGCCGGTGGTACTGCTAAAGAACAGCGGGATGCGTTGCGAAAAAGCGGACTGCTAACCATTTTAATTCCTGCGGAATACGGCGGCGAAGGGCAGCCCTGGTCTCTGGTGCTCCGCATCGTTCGTGAATTGGCAAAAACCGATGCTTCGCTTGCTCACTTATACGGCTATCATTTTTTGCATTTAGTCACACCGCATTTTGCGGGCACGGCAAAACAAAAGGAGTTTTTTTATACGGAATCGGCGAAAAACAATTGGTTTTGGGGAAATTCGTTTAATCCCATCGAGCCTACTTTAATTGGAAAAAAAGAAGGCGACCGTTTTATTCTGAACGGCTACAACACATTTAGTACCGGCTCCCGGGATTCGGACCGTCTGTTAATTTTGTGGGAAAATCCCGAGGATGGAAAAGCGTATGCAGGGATGATTCCAACTGCCCGAAAAGGTGTAACGGTGAATAACGATTGGGATGGGATTGGTCAAAGGCAAACGGACAGCGGTTCCGTTTCCTTTGATAATGTAGTAGTGGAAGAGGAGGAAGTTTTAGATAAATCCGAATCCGAAGGTACTGCTTTCTTTACTTTGGATGCTATCCTTTCACAAATTATTTTGGCCAATGTTTTTGTAGGAAGTGCGGAAGGGGCATTGGAAGAAGCAAGGAATTATACCCTTTCCAAATCGCGCCCCTGGTACCTGACCGATTATAAACAGGCGATAGATGATCCGTTTATTCAACGTCGTTATGGCGATTTTTGGATTGATGTTCAAGCGGCCGTGCAGCTGGTAGAAAAAGCCGGTGAAAAAGTAGACGAAGCTTGGGCGAAAGACCGGTCGCTGACTGCGGAGGAACGGGGGGAAACGGTTCTGTTTACAGGTGCGGCCAATGCTTTTGGCACAAAGGTGGCGCTAAATGTGACAAGCAATATTTTTGAAGTCATGGGGGCGCGCTCCGCGACAAGAAAAAATAACTTCGATCGGTTCTGGCGAAATGTTCGTCTTCATTCTCTTCATAACCCGATTGAATATAAGCGAAAAAATATCGGGAAATGGCTGTTAACCGGGGAATATCCAATCCCGAGCGCTTATTCCTGATAAATATGGTCAAACTGCAGATCCATAGAATGAAAATAGCCGGGAGGAAATGGACATGACAAAAAAAAGAATATATTTGAACGCTTTTGATATGAATTGCGCAGGACATCAATCTCCGGGTCTATGGTCACATCCGAAGGACAAATCATCAACCTATAAAGATGCGGAATATTGGACCCATTTAGCCAAGGTTTTGGAAAGGGGACGATTTGACGCCATCTTTCTTGCCGATGTGTTAGGCACCTATGATGTTTACCGGGGGTCGCGTGACCCGGCGGTACGCCAGGGCGCACAGGTTCCCGTTAATGATCCGGCCTTTGTCGTGCCTATCATGGCCCAAGTGACAAAACATTTAGGTTTTGGACTTACGGCCTCCACAAGCTATGAGCATCCTTACATTTTTGCAAGGCGTATGTCTACGCTGGATCATCTGACCAAAGGGCGTATCGGCTGGAATATCGTTACTTCTTATTTGAACAGTGCTGCGGTTAATATTGGGCTGGATCAACAAATCAACCATGATGAACGCTATGAAATTGCTGATGAATATATGGAGGTTGTTTATAAACTTTGGGAAGGCAGCTGGGAGGACGATGCTGTCGTATTGGATAAAGAACAAAAGCTTTATACCGATCCCGGGAAAGTACACGATATTCGACATGAAGGAAAATATTATAAGGTGCCCGGAGCACACTTATGCGAACCTTCACCACAAAGGACACCGGTCATTTTTCAAGCGGGTGCTTCCAAAAGAGGCCGCCAATTTGCAGCTAAACATGCCGAACTTGTGTTTATTAGCGTTCCAACCGAACAAATCGGCAAAACATTTGTGCAGGCATTGCGTGAAGAGACCAAAAAGGCCGGCCGCAATCCGGAGGAAATCAAGATTCTTTCCTTATTTACCCCCATTGTTGGACGTACACAAGAAGAAGCGGAAGCGAAGTTCCGTGAGTATCAAAGCTATGTCAGTTATGAAGGCAGCCTGGCGTTATTCGGAGGGTGGACCGGTGTAGACTTTGCCGGATACGCCCCGGATGACAAAATTCAATATGTAAAAAATGATGCGATTCATTCTGCGATTGAAACATTTACGAAAATCGACCCAAACAAGCAATGGACCATAGGAGAGGTTGCCGACTTCGTAGGGGTCGGGGGAATGGGCCTGGTAGGCGTAGGCACACCGGAAAGAATTGCTGACATCATGGAACAATGGATAGATGAAACGGGAGTTGACGGCTTTAATATCGCTTATGCGGTAACGCCCGGTACATTTGAAGACTTTGTGGATCATGTGATTCCGGTCTTACAATCGCGGGGTCTTGTCCGTAAAGATTATGAGGAAGGTACTTTCCGGAAAAACTTATTCGGCTATGACCAATTACCGGACCACCACCCGGGACGCCAATATCGAAATCGTTTTTCCTTACAATTCTAGAAGGGAAATAACTCATGAAAAAGAAAATGCACTTGCTCCAGTATATGATGCCGCCTGTCACTCATCACAGCAGCGCAACGTGGAAACATCCGCGGAATATGACGATGACGAATGCTTTTCAATGGAATCGTCCGGAGATTTGGCAGGAGATTGCCCGCATCGCCGAAAGAGGCAAATTCGATGCCGTATTTTTTGCCGATACGGAAGGCATTTATTCCGAGTATGAGAACAGCTACAAAAGTGCCGTGCGCTACGCTTCGCAAGTGCCGTGCTATGAACCGTCGGTCTTGATGTCATTTATGGGTGCGGTCACCCAACATATTGGCCTGACCATGACGTTCTCGGTGGCGGGTTATCCGCCATACATTCTTGCGCGAAAACTGGCCACGCTGGATCACCTGTCACGCGGACGTGTCGGCTGGAATGTCGTCACCGCTTTTCATAAGAATGCATCCGAAAACCTTGGGTTGAATGTCGAACAATACCATTTATCCCACGATCAGCGCTATGATCGGGTGGATGAGTATATGGAGGTATGTTACAAGTTATGGGAAAGCTGGGAGCCGGATGCGATCGTGATGGATGCAGAAAATAACATCTTTGCCGATCCGGAAAAAGTGCATCCGATTCACCACGAAGGGAAATGGTTTAGGTGCAAAGGCCCGCTGAATATTGATCGTTCCCCGCAAGGGCGCCCCGTCATCCTTCAGGCGGGTCAATCGACACGCGGGACCAAGCACGCTGAGCTTATTTTTACCCTTCAGCCCGATCGCGAAGCCATGAAGGTTTATTATCATCGTTTAAAAGAAGAGGCAGTGAAAGTTGGGCGCGACCCGGATGATGTCAGGGTTTGTTTTGGATTGCAAGTGTTTGTTGGAGAGACGGAGGACATCGCCCGTGCCAAAGCCGCACTCCACAATGCTCTCGTTCCGGCCGAAGCGGGGGTAACGATCTTGTCCGGACACTTGGGCTACGATTTATCCAAACACGGTCTTGACGAATTCATTGCCGATTTAAAAGTGCCGGGGATTCAGGGAATGATTGACGCTTATAAACACAGCAGCTCTGCAAATGCAACCATTCGTGAGGCAGGGATGTTACACGGCCGAGGCGTCATGACTCCCCAGTTGGTTGGATCGCCGGAGCAAGTAGCCGATTGGATGGAAGAGACAATGAACGAAGTGGAAGGGGACGGCTTTCTCTTAAGCCCGGCCTATATGCCCGGTTCGTTGGAAGAGTTTGTGGAGCTGGTGGTGCCGATTTTACAAAAACACGGGTTGGCAAGGACGGAATATGTTGAAAACGGAACATTGAGGGACAATCTGAGGACGCTTAACGCCAAAAGTACGGAGCAGGTACGGTTTGCCAGAGAAATTTTATAAAAGGAGGCTTGCAGCCTTATGTCGGGAATTATTTCTGAAAATAAAAACAATGCCGCGTTGATACTCGATGAAGTACGTGAAAACATTCGTAAAATTGTGGAACAAGTGATCCGCCCCAATGCAGATCGTATTGATAGAAATAAAGAATTTCCAAGTGAAAATATTGCCGCTCTTGCGAAGGAGGGATTTAACGGCATTTTACTGCCGGAAAAATTGGGGGGATGGGGATTAAACTATTCGGCCTTTGGGATTGCTGTACAGGAAATTGCGAAGGCATGCCCCTCCACCGCATTAATCTACACCATGCATGTTGAGGCAGCCCGTACGATATACGCCCACGGAAATGAGGAGCAGTGGGAACGTTGGTTGAAACCTGTCCGCAGCGGAAAGTTCGGAACGACTTCGACCAGCGAAGGAGCGACCGGAGGCCATTACTGGTACAACCTGAGTGAAGCCGCAAGAAAGGATAACGGTTATATTATTAATTCACAAAAGTCTTTTACTACGAGCAGCGGATTTGCGGATTTTTATGTATTCCAGACGAAAACGCCAAATGCCAAATCGCCGGATGACATCACCTATTTTATCGTGGATGGCCATCAAGAAGGGATAGAACCCGGAGAATGGTCCGCAATGGGAGTGCGTGGAAATCACAGCTCTTCGCTTCGTCTTCGGGATGTTTATGTAGATGAAAAGGATCGTTTAGGCGAAGAAGGCGAGGGAAAGGAAATTGTTCAAAACGGTTATCGGGATTTTGGACGAAACACTCGCTTACGCCAAGCGGAAAGTCCATCAAGACGTGAATAAGGCATTAAGTGATTATCAAATTATTCGCAGTCAATTGGCAAAAGCGAAAATTTTAACGGCCGGCCTGCAGGCCTGGCAGAAAGATTTGGCTTTACAACTGGATGAATGGCTGGAAAGCGGAGAAAAATACGCTCCGGAAGAACTGAAAAGCAGTTTGCTTGAATTTAAAGTATTGGCTTCCGATGCAGCAAACGAGATTGCCCAAATTGGACTTGATGTAAGCGGAGGATTCGGCTACCGCGAAGGAACGCTGGAGAGGTTATACCGGGATGCCCGCGCAGGTATCGCCATGGGGCCGTCTAATCATATCGCGCGTGAAATGATCGGGAAAAAACTTGTAGGAATTACGGATGATCTATGGAACTAAAAGATGCACCATCCCGAAAAAAAGATTTACAAAAAATAACAGAAGTTTTTGGAGGAGAACATGAAAAGAATTTCGTTTTTTAGTTTAATCATTAGCTTGATGGTTCTGGTAAGCGGCTGCGGGCAGGCAGCCACTAATGCTGGTGAAGAAAAAGGGAATACATTAGTGATAGCAACGAATCCTTCGTTTAATGGTTTTCCGGAAATACTCGAATATATACAACCCAAGTTGAAAGAGCAAGGTATCGATTTAAAAATCCAATTTGTAAATGACATTATTCAGCCGAATGAACTCGTGAATGATAAAAGTGTGGATGCCAACGCTTTTCAGCATATTCCTTACATGGAATCCTACAACAAACAACACGGGACTCAATTGGTTGCAGCAATTTATTGTGTTGGCTTGGCCTTCCGGACTTTATTCTAACCGTTATAAAAACATAAACGATATTCCCGACGGGGCAACAATCAGTATACCGCAAGACCCTTCCAATAACGGAAGAGCGCTTGATTTCCTGGCACAACATGGATTCATCAAATTAAAAGAAGGGGTAGGATTATCGGCTACCAAAAAAGATATCATTGAAAACAAGAGAAATTTCAAAATTGTGGAACTGGATCAAGGGATGTCGGCCAAATCTCTGGATGATGTAGATCTGGCGTTTATATTAGGCGGTTATCAAACCGCTGTGGGGCTTCATTTAAAAGATGCGCTACTGGCGGAAGATTCGACATCTGAATTTATTGGCGTTATTACTACCAGAGCCGATAACCAAAATGACGAAAAAATTGAAAAATTAAAAACCGTCCTGCATTCACCGGATGTTAAAAAATTTATTGAGACAACATTTGAGGGGGATATTATTCCTGTATTTGAATAAAGGAGGTCGGTCATGAAATGATACAATTAAAAAACATAAAGAAAATATATAAAGTTAAAAAGGGCGTAACCTTTGAAGCGATTAAATCCGTATCGTTGAATGTAGAAAAAGGGGATATCTATGGGATTATCGGTTTCAGCGGGGCGGGAAAGTCGACTCTGCTCCGTACCATTAACCTTCTTGAAAAACCCGATGAAGGAGAGGTTCTCATCGAAGGAAAAAATATCATGACTTTAAAAAAGAAAGAATTGCGGCATACAAGGCAATCGATTTCCATGATATTTCAACATTTCAACCTGATTCATAATAAAACCGTTTATGACAACGTATCTTTCCCATTAGAAATTGCCGGAATACCAGGAGTTAAACGTAAAAATATAATCGAAGAATGCCTTTCCATTGTTCAATTGGAGGATAAAGCAGATCAATATCCATCCAGCTTAAGCGGAGGTCAGAAACAAAGAGTTGCCATTGCGAGGGCCTTGGCAACGAATCCCAAAATTTTATTGTGCGATGAGCCTACATCCGCTTTAGATCCCCAGACAACGGAAAGCATTCTGGCTTTTCTGAAGAAAATTAATCAGGAGCTAAATATAACCATGGTGATCGTTACGCATGAGATGGATGTAGTGAGAAAAATTTGCAATAAAGTAGCCGTAATGGAAAAAGGGAGCATTTTGGAGGAATTTACTTTATCCGATCAGCAATATGATCCAAAGTCTGAAATTGCTAAATTAATTTTGAATAAGGGCAAAAGGATGAAATTAAATGCTTGACAACATCATACAACAACTCCCTGATATTATGGAAGCCGCCAAGGAAACGGCAATCATGGTAGGAATTTCGGTAGCGTCCGGTATCATATTTGGAATTCCCTTAGGAACCATTCTGTTTTTAACAAGAAAAGGGCAATTGCTGGAGCAATCCTATCTATTCAATCTTCTCAATTCATTCGTTAATTTAGTTAACGCATTTCCTTTATTAATTTTAATTGTAGCCGTGATTCCGTTTACTCGGCTGTTAGTAGGTACATCCGTCGGGACGGTCCCTGCTGCTGTACCGCTTTCGATCGCTATTATTCCATACTTCGCCAGATTAATAGAACAATCATTGGTGGAAGTAAACAAGGGGGTCATCGAAGCTTCTATTTCAATGGGAGCCAATATATTTCAAATTGTATGGAAAGTGATGTTTGTTGAAGCAAGATCAGGAATCGTGGTTAGCTTATCTAATATTATTATTCTTTTAATATCTTATTCTACCATAGCCGGTGTTGTTGGCGCGGGTGGACTCGGGGATTTTGCCGTTCGCAATGGTTATTACCGTTATCAACCGGATATTATGCTCGCTACCGTTTTTGTAATGATCGTTTTAGTTTGTGTGATTCAGATTAGCGGCAGTCGTTTAGCCAGATATTTGGATAAGCGATAAGAGTAAACGGAGTTATTTGCAAATAAAATTCCTACTTGACACATCGGAAATAAGGTATTAATATAAACCCCAGGACAATACAAATATAACATATAATACCAGATTATTGAAGGAGGCGTGAGGATGGGGAAACATATTTTAATGAATGCATTCGATATGAACTGTGCCATGCACAATTCTCACGGCCTGTGGAAGCATCCCGATAATCAAAGGCATCGTTACAAGGATCTGGAATATTGGGTGGACATCGCCCAACTGCTGGAAAGGGGGAAATTCGACGCTTTATTCCTGGCTGATGTTGCAGGCATCTACGATGTATATCGGCAAAGCGGTGCTCCGGCCATTCGCGACGGGGTGCAGGTTCCTTTGAACGATCCCGCTTTAATTGTGCCGGCAATGGCTTTGGTCACCAAGCACCTTTCCTTTGCGGTCACGGTAACGACCACCTACGAACACCCGTATGCCCATGCCAGAAGGTTCTCGACGCTCGATCATTTGACCCAAGGCCGGTTGGCATGGAATATTGTCACCTCTTATTTGCCTAATGCAGCCAAAAATTACGGCCTGGATGAAATGATTAAACACGATGAACGCTATGAGCTGGCGGACGAATTTCTGCAAGTTGTCTACAAGCTGTGGGAAGGAAGCTGGGACGAGGATGCGGTAGTGCGTGATGTCGACCGCAATATATATACGGACCCGAACAAAGTCCGTAAAATTCATCATGCAGGGACCTATTTTAAAGTACCCGGGCCCCATCTAAGCGAACCGTCGCCGCAGCGCACGCCTGTGATTTACCAGGCCGGCAGCTCGGAGCGGGGAAGAGCTTTTGCGGCAAAGCACGCGGAATGCGTATTTGTCGGCGGACAGACGCCGGAGGCTTTGAGGTTTTATGTGGAGGACATACGCAATCAGGCCGAGAAGCTGGGCCGGGATCCGCAAAGCATCAAAATGTTCACGGGATTGAATGTCATTGTAGCCGAAACGAAGGAAGAGGCACAACTAAAGTTCGAACAGTATGCATCACTGTGGAGTCGGGAGGCGGCTCTGGCGCAATTCGCCGGATCTAGCGGTTATGATTTGTCTGCGTACGATCCGGACTCGTATCTGGAATACAAAAATACGAATCATGGACAGACAAGAGCGGCCCAATTCACGACTTTTGCTCCCAAAAAGCTGACGGTCAAAGAAGTCATGGACAGGATCGGTACACTGGGCGGTCAAGGCTGGGTGTTCGCCGGAACACCTCAGGAGGTTGCTGACCATATGCAGGAGAAGATGGAGCTAACCGGCATCGACGGATTTAATCTAGCCCATCTCATCACACCGGGAAGCTTGCGTGAATTCATTGATTTGGTCGTACCCGAGCTGCAGAGACGTGGCATTTACAAGCTGGATTACGAAGAAGGGACACTGCGCGAAAAATTGTTCGGACAGGGAAACAAACGGCTCCCTGATCATCATCCTGCTGCGCAATACCGCAATAAAGATGCTTATCCCACCCCCATATTCAATGCCGACCAGTTCACTGGAGACATCCATCCTTAAAGTACATAAGGAACGGGATGTCTTTTCTTTTTCATACGAATGCATACGCAAAAAACAGGATAAGGAGTGTCATATGTCGTGAAAAGGGTCATTACATTGATCATGATATCCCTATTGCTTTCCCTGACTGCCGCCTGCGGGAATACGGCCGGGCCTGCATCATCGACAACAGGTTCGCAAACCGAAGCGGGAGCCGGGAAATCCGAGGACAAAGTCATTAAGCATATTATGAGCGATAGCGGGTTTAGTGGGGAAATCGCCGCAATTCTAAAGGAAGAATTGGCCAAAGACGGCTATATCCTTGAGCATGTGGTGGTCAACGATATTATTCAACCGAACAAAATGGTGAATGACGGTCAGGCCGACACAAACTTTTTCCAGCACGAGGCTTACTTTAATCAGTTTGTTGCCGATCATGGATTAAAAAATATTTCACGTGCGTTCTACACCATATTCACTCCTTCAGGGCTGTACTCGAAAAAATACAAGTCGTTTGATGAAGTGCCTGACGGTGCAACCATCGGCATACCGGTCGACCTGGCCAATAACGGACGCGCGTTGTTCATGCTGCGCGACCTGGGTCTGTTGAAGCTGAGGGATGGCGTGGAAGTCATCCATGCAAGCCTGAAGGACATCACCGACAATCCGCATAACTTTAAGTTCAAGGAAGTGGATCAGCTGATGCTGCAGCGTACGCTGGATGATGTGGATGTAGGATTCTTGTTTGCCGGTACGGCGGTTCAGATCGGTCTGAATCCCAAAAAGGATTCCTTGGCGGTCGAAACCGGAGAAGGATTGCCTTACAAATCGATTGTAGCGGTTCGTAACGACCTGATTGGCTCACCGAAGGTCAAGGCATTGCAGAAAGCCTTCCAAAGCAAGGCGGTTAAAGATTACTATACATCGAAATACGGGGACGCGATTCTATTTCTTGACGATTTGAATAAATAAGCTTAACCCGATCACGCGAAAGGAGAGGTAACCATGATCCATTTTCAAAATGTCGGCAAGACGTTCACGACTCCCACAGGTCCGCTTCAAGCGGTTTCCTCCGTATCCTTGAAGGTGGAGGAAAGAGATATTTATGGTCTGATCGGATTCAGCGGGGCAGGAAAATCTACGCTGCTTCGAATGATCAACTTGCTGGAAAGACCCGATGAGGGCTCTGTACTGGTGAATGGGGAAGATTTAACCCAGCTATCTCTCCGGGAACTGCGCAAGAGACGCCTTTCCATCGGCATGATCTTTCAGCATTTCAATTTGCTGAACAATCTGAATGTGTACGACAACGTTTCGTTCCCGCTGGAAATCGCCAAGGTGCCAACGGAGCAGCGCAAACAGCGCATTGAGGAATGCCTGGAGATGGTGGGTTTGTTGGATAAGGCCAAGACCTATCCGGCCAAATTAAGCGGGGGCAGAAGCAGCGGGTCGCTATTGCCCGGGCGCTGGCCAATAAACCGAAAATTTTGTTGTGTGACGAACCGACCTCTTCCGTCGATCCGCAAACGACGGGAAGTATTCTGGCGTCACTCAAGGAAATTAATGAGAAGCTTGGCATTACCATCGTCATCGTGACTCATGAAATGAACGTGGTCAAAGCCATATGCAACAAAGTAGCCGTCATGGAACATGGACGGGTGGTCGAGAAGTTTAATCTGCGCGAAAGCAACATCGCTCCCAAATCTCCGATCGCCCAGTACTTGTTCAAGAATGAAATTTCCTTGGAAACGAGGGAAGCGGCCTATGCTTGATAACGTTATTTATGCTTGGCCGGAGCTTCTGAAGGCGATCGGAGAAACGTTCTATATGCTTGTTTTGACCATTCCGATTGCGGTTGCTATCGGTACGCCGCTTGGCACGGTGCTGTTTCTTACCCGACCGGGATCGTTTTTGAAGGCTCCGCGGTTTTATGTGATCTTAAACGGCATTGTCAATCTAATCCGTTCCTTTCCATTCCTTATTCTGATGATCGCCATCATCCCGTTTACAAGACTGATCGTCGGCACCGCGCTTGGCACGACGGCGGCTACCGTGCCGATGATCATCAATGCGGTTCCTTATTTTGCGCGGTTTATTGAACAAATCCTGCTTGAAGTCAACCGCGGAGTGGTGGAGGCCGCCGAGTCGATGGGGGCCAATAAGTTCCAGATCGTCTGGAAGGTCCTGTATACGGAGGCCCGTTCGGGCATTGCCAATTCGATTACGATTGTAACGGTCAGCTTTCTGTCCTATTCCACTGTGGCCGGTCTGGTGGGCGGGGGCGGTATCGGCGATTTTGCCATCCGCTACGGATATTATCGTTATCAGACCGACGTCATGTTCGTCACGATCATCATTATGGTGCTGTTTGTGCAAATCTTTCAATTTACGGGTAACCTGATTGTACGCAAATTGGATAAACGGCTGTAAGGAGAGTGTGTACGATGCCCAAAAAAATGCATTTGAACGCCTTCGAAATGAACTGCGTCGGTCATCTGGCACACGGCTTATGGCGTCATCCGGATAACACCCGGCACCGGTACACGGATATAACTTATTGGACGGAGCTGGCTCAGCTGCTTGAACGGGGCAAGTTTGATGCATTGTTTCTTGCGGATGTGGTCGGCGTTTACGACGTATATAAGCAGGGAGACGAAACGGCGCTGCGCGAATCCGTGCAAATTCCTTGCAACGATCCGTTCTTCGTCGTCCCGCCCATGGCGCTCGTGACCAAGCATTTGGGCTTTGCCGTTACTTCCTCTACCACCTATGAGCATCCGTTTGGTCATGCACGGCGAATGTCTACGCTGGATCACTTGACCAAGGGACGAATCGCGTGGAATGTGGTCACCTCGTACTTGCCCAGTGCCGCCAGAAATTTTGGGCTGGAGCATATGGTGCGTCATGACGAGCGGTACGAAATCGCAGAAGAGTATATGGATGTGAGTTATAAGCTGTGGGAAGGCAGTTGGGAGGACGATGCCGTGATCCGGGATGTGCAAAAGCAGATCTACACGGATCCTGATAAAGTTCACTTCATTCATCATGAGGGAAAATATTTCAAGGTTCCGGGCCCCCATTTAAGCCAGCCGTCCCTTCAGCGAACGCCGGTCATCTATCAGGCCGGCACCTCGGCCCGTGGCCGGGCCTTCGCCGCAAAGCATGCGGAAGCGGTGTTCCTGGGAGGAGGGACGGTCGACAGGCTGCGGCAGTATGGCGAGGATATCCGTCGGCAGGCCCGCGCGTTCGGCCGCAATCCTGAACATATCAAGCTGTTTGCCGGGGTTGCGACGATTGTCGGCCGGACGAAGGAAGAAGCGCAGCGGAAATATGAGGAATACGCCCGATTATACAGTGTAGAGGGCGTGCTTGCCCATTACGGAGGGGGAAGCGGCTACGATTTGTCCGCATATGATCCGGAGGACGATCTGGAGTATGTGGAGACCGATCACGGACAGACTTCGGCCGCCCAGTTCACGAAGCACAGTCCGAAGAAATTGAAGGTCCGCGAAGTGGTGAAAACTCTTGGCACGATAGGCGGCCGGGGCTTGTTCGTTGTCGGTACGGCCGAGGAGGTAGCTGATCGTTTGCAGTATTGGGTGGAGGAGGCCGGCATCGACGGCTTCAACGTATCCCAGTTCCTTTCTCCCGGCACGCTGCAGGATTTTGTGGAGTTGGTCGTCCCCGAGCTTCAAAAACGCAAGCTGTTCAGGGAAAACTATGAAGAAACGACTCTTCGTGAGCGGTTGTTTGGAAAAGGGACGGTTCAGCTCCCGGAAGGGCATCCGGGTTCCGTATACCGCCGGACAACAACAACGTCTTTGACTTAAGGGGGCCGTATGCCAAATGTCCATTCAACTTCATACGCAGGCGAAATTGAATGATCCGATACCCGGCGCGCTGGGACTGGCGTGGCAGATCGGGGAGCTCCAGGTCGATTTTAGACGCCGGGGCATCCTGTTAACCTACGCGCCTGAACGCGGTGAGCTCACGGTTGGGGATCATTCGGAGGAAGCATTCTCCATTCGATACGAAAATGCATTCTCGGCGATCGGCTCCATTTTGCAGGAAGACGACCGTACCATCGCGGGTATTTCCATACAAGACCGGCGTGATTATATTCTGGTTTTTCCCGATTCCAAACGGCGCAAGCTTGAAGATCTTCGAGGGGCCGTGATCGGAGTTCCTTATGCGCAGGAAACCTTCGATGAGCTGTGGAGGGCGGCCGCGATGCATGATCTGGAATCTGCCCTGTACGGTGCCGGAATAGCCCGGAACGATGTGTCCTTAAAGGATCTGGGAACGGATACGGGAAAGGCTGCAGACCGGGGTGCCGTCACACGGCGCGTCATGGAGGCGCTGCTCCGCGGGGAGGCGGATGCCGTCCTGGTAAGCGGCATTTCGGGATTCGCGCTTCAGAATTGGCTTGGGGCACGACCTTTAGAAGGGTTTCATCGAGGTGCGGATCAATGGGAAGGATTCCTCTCTGCGGCCAAGGTGCAGGTCTTGACGATACCTGCCGGTTTGTCCGCCGAACAGCAGGCGGCCGCGGACCGGGTATTGGCTCATGCCATTGCGGCTTCTCAGTGGGCTATCGGGCACAGGGCCGAGGCCAACCGGTTGATCGCCAGAGAAATGGGTATACCGGAGACAGCCGTAGAAGTTGCGTATTCCGCGAACCTGCACGCACAGCTCGATTTGGAGCCTACAACCGAGAAGCTGGAAGCGCTGGAGCGGTATAAACAATTTTTGTTTTCGCGCCGGTTTCTCGCCCGGAATGCGGGGGTGAAGGATGCGTTGGACGCGCAGCGGTTTCATGCAGCGCGTTTACTCATCGAGTCGGGACAGATTGAACTGCCCGGTATGGAGCCGGTATCGCCTTATGCGCTGGCCGATGTTCCCCGCAGCTTCTTCACCGACCGGCCACCGGCTCATATTCTCTCCGGTGACAAGGAGGCCCTCGAAGCCGCCAAATCGTATGCGGCATGGATCAAGGACGGCGAATCCGACCGTGACCGCTACAGGCAGCTGCCCTTTGAGCAGTTGAAGCAGCTTGCCGCAAGCGGGCTACTGGGGCTAATGGTGCCTAAAGCGTACGGTGGTCCCGGTATATCCGTCTTCACGCTGACCGAGATATTCAAAATCATTTCCGCAGCGGACGGATCTTTAGGACAAATTCCGCAAAACCATCATTTTTTCGTAAAGACAGTGGAGCTGGTCGGAACAGAGGAGCAGAAGGCGTTTTTCTTCAGCGAAGTGTTAAAGGGGGCGCAGTTTGGAAACGCGCTTGCCGAGCGGGGCTTGAAGAGCTATAACGAAATGTCGACCAGGTTAAAAAGCGATGGAAAAGGAGGATACCGTTTATCCGGAACGAAGTATTATGCCACAGGCGCGCTGTACTCCCACTGGATACCCGTCTCCGCATTGGACGAATCGAATAAACGGATTACGGCCATGGTCCCCCGTCATGCAGAAGGCGTCACCGTAATTGATGACTGGAGCGGAGTCGGCCAGCGCACGACGGCAAGCGGAAGCGTCATTCTTCGCGATGTGGAGGTGCCCCAAGCTCATATTTTGCCGCATTGGAAAATTTTCGAGCCGCCACAAATTTTCGCGGCATTCGGGCAAATCATGCATGCCGCCATCGACGTCGGCATCGCGCAGGCGGCGCTGGCGGACGCCGCCTGGTTCGTCAGGGAAAAGACCCGGCCCCCGCTGAAGAGCGGACTGGAGCGAGCCTCGGATGATCCCGATCAAATCCGCAGGTTCGGAGAGCTTGGCATACGTCTGCATGCGGCGGAGGCTCTCCTGGAGAAAGCCGCCCGATTGATCGATGAGGCGGAGCAGGAGCTGAACGCCGAAAGTGCGGGCCGGGCCACGTTGGCGGTGGACTCCGCCAAATATTTTGCAACGGAAGTTGCCATTGAGGTGACGAACGCTTTGTTTGAAGTTGCCGGATCCGCATCGATGGATCAAAAGTACAATCTGGACCGGCATTGGAGAAATGTACGCATCCACACGCTTCATGATCCGGCCCGCCTCAAGCTTCACCACACGGGCAGCTGGTTTCTGAACGGCATTTATCATGAATATAAAATATGATGACGGAACAGGGATATCCCACACCATTTTGAGGAGGTTATATGTATGTCAGAAGAAAGACAGCTTCAGCCGGAAACGTTAGCCGTTCATGGGGGACAGCAGGTTGACCCTGCTACACTGTCGCGTGCGGTACCCATTTACCAGACCACATCTTACGTTTTTAAAGATACGGATCATGCGGCAAGCCTGTTCGGCTTGCAGGAGACGGGCAATATTTATACGCGCGTGACCAATCCCACCACCGATGTGTTCGAACAGCGGATTGCTCTGCTGGAAGGCGGGGCCGGAGCGCTGGGCGTCGCATCCGGTCAGGCCGCCATCACGTATTCGATTTTGAATATCGCTTCTGCCGGAGATGAGATCGTTTCGGCGTCAAGCTTGTACGGCGGAACGTATAATTTGTTCTCGACGACATTGCCTAAGCTGGGCATTCAGGTGAAATTCGTCGACCCGAGCAATACGGAGAATTTCCGAAGCGCGATTACCGATAAAACAAAGGCTATCTTCGCGGAAACGATCGGCAATCCCAAGGGGGATGTGCTGGATATCGAAGCGGTTGCGGCCATTGCGCATGAGCACGGCATACCGCTGATTGTGGATAATACCTTCCCAAGCCCTTATTTGCTGCGCCCCATCGATTTCGGCGCGGACATTGTTGTGCATTCGGCAACCAAATTTATCGGGGGCCACGGCAACTCCATCGGAGGGGTCATCGTGGATTCCGGCCGATTCGATTGGGCAGCCAGCGGCAAGTTCCCGGGACTGACGGAGCCGGATTCGAGCTACAACGGTCTCGTGTATACGGAAGCGGCCGGTCCGCTAGCTTATATTATTAAAGCGCGCGTCCAATTGCTGCGGGATCTTGGCGCCGCACTGTCTCCGTTCAACTCGTTCCTGCTGCTGCAGGGCACGGAAACGCTGCATCTCCGTCTGGAGCGGCACAGCCAGAACGCCCTTGCCGTCGCCCGATTCCTTGAAAACCACGAATCCGTCGAGTGGGTAACCTATCCCGGACTCGAGAGCCACGCTTCCTATGCACTGGCGCAAAAATATTTGCCTAAAGGTCAAGGGGCCATCTTGAGCTTTGGCATTAAAGGCGGGGTTGAGGCCGGCAAAAAGCTGATTCATGCGGTGCAGCTGTTCTCCCATTTAGCCAATGTGGGAGATTCCAAGTCGTTAATTATTCATCCGGCCAGCACGACGCATCAGCAGCTTAATGAAGCGGAACAGCTGGCAACCGGGGTTACGCCGGGACTCATCCGGCTGTCCGTTGGGACGGAAGCCATTGACGATATTCTGTATGATCTGGAGCAGGCATTGCGAATTAGCCAATCTTGACCGGGATGACGAGGTGGTTTCATGTTTACGAAAGTGACTTATCCGGATACGCGAGAGGAAAGCTATGCCTTGCTGCTGCGCCAGCTGAAAGAGCTTGTGGAAGGAGAGCCTAACCGTATTGCCAATCTGGCTAATGCGGCGGCTCTGCTCCGCCAGTTTCTGGACGATATCAATTGGGTCGGCTTTTATTTGCTGGAAGACGGCGAATTGGTGCTCGGCCCTTTTCAGGGATTGCCCGCATGCGTTCGCATTCCCGTCGGCAAGGGCGTTTGCGGAACCGCAGTAAGCCTTGAGGAGACCGTTGTCGTCGATGACGTTCATCAATTTCCGGGGCACATCGCTTGTGACAGCGCTTCGAATTCGGAAATTGTCGTTCCTTTGCTGAGCGGCGGGCAAATCATTGGGGTACTTGATATTGACAGTCCGCGTTTTGGACGGTTCGATTCCACAGATCGTCACTATTTAACTGCATTTTGCGATGTATTAGGCACTTACTTGTAGAAAAAAAGGAGAACCGTCATCAATGCTTTCACGGGGAAAAAGGTTTATAGACAGTTTACAAGACAACCGGAACGTATGGCTGGAAGGAAAAAAGGTTGATAAGCTGCACGAGCATCCGGCCTTTAACGGAACATTAAAGATCATCAGCGGGTTATTCGATTTATTGGATGACCCTCGTACACGCAATGAAATCGGTTTTCCGGTGAATGAGACGGGAAAATATGCGCACAGCTCGTTTCTTGTGCCTTATACGCTGCAGGACTTATCCTCACGCAGCAGGGCCTTCTATTACTGGGCCCGGGAAACGCATGGCGTCATGAGCCGACTCTCCGATTATGCCCGTTCCATGGTCACCGGATGGTACGGGAGCCGGGAGCGATTGTCGCGGCTCGACAACCGGTTTGCGGACAAAATCTCTGCATACTATCAAACGGCGCGGGACCGCGATCTGTTTTTGACCACGTCGCTGCTCGATCCGTAAATCGACCGATCCAAAGGGCTGAATGACAAAAAAATTGCCGAGCGCTACCTGCATGTGGTGAAGGAAACGAGCGAAGGCATCGTCCTGCGCGGTGCAAAAATGATTGCGACCGGAGCGCCCTATACCCATGATTTTCTGATCTTCTCCTTTCACCGGCTGATGAATGATTACGGCAAGCACGCTCATGCTTTGATCGTGCCGGCGGATTCTGCCGGTCTGCATATCGTATGCCGCGAATCGTTCGCGGATCCAAGGGAAAAGGAACATATCCTCAGCTCCAGGTATGACGAAATGGACGCCGTCCTGCTGTTTGACGATGTGCTCGTTCCTTGGGAGAGGGTTCTTCTGTATGGAGATGCCGAGGCGGTCTGGGAGCTGCGTACGAATAAGACGGCCAATGCGCTTGCGTTCCATCAAACGGTCGTCAGGTTTGCGGCCAAACTGGAATTTGTGACGGGCGTCGCCTTTGCGATGGCGGAAACCATTGGCGTGAACGGGTTTTTGCACATTCAGGAGAAACTGGGAGAGCTTTTGACCCAGATCGATACGATCAAGGCGCTGTTAATTGCCTCGGAAATACAGGCCCAGCCCGATGAAGCGGGAATTCTGGTGCCGAAGTCCACGTATCTGGATACGGCAAGAAGTCTTGGCACGAGGTTTTACCCCCGGGTCATCGATATTTTGCAGCAAATCGGCGGCGGGGGATTCGTACAGACGCCATCCTCGCTTGCTGAATTTCAAGGGCCTATTGCCCACCTGCTGGATTTGTATTTTGAAGGCGCTACAGTGGGCGCGGAGAAGAAAGTGCAGTTGTTCAAACTGGCGTGGGATTTGATTGGCAGTCCGCTTGGCGCCAGGCACGAGCTGTATGAGCGGTTTTATGCCGGCGACCCGGTTCGCGCGTTTGCCGGGCAGTATTTGAGTGCGGATAAAACTTTACTGACAGATCCGGTTTGGAAGCTGCTGAAGGATGTCCACGATTGATGATCGGGCGTTTCTGAACGGCAGTTAGAATCAACGCAGTATGGCAATTCAACGAATAAGTCAACACCGACGACCCGTTATCCTTCTTTTGCAGAGGATTGCGTGGTCTTTTTTTGTTTTTACAATTGATTTAAAGTTGCAATAAAGGGAAAAAAAATAAAAGAATCATCATTTTTACCAATAGTTTTTTCCATTGTTGAAAAAAGTTGAATACTAAAGACGAACGTTTTTTCGCCTGATCGATACATCCTGAATTATAAATAGGAAGAAATAATTTGCGAATAGGCTAATGCACAGACGCTTGCAATCACGGGCCTGGAAAATCTGTCATGCAAAAGATCCTTCCGGTTTTGTCCACTTGATATTTTTTTGGAAAAAAGACGGATTTTATCGCGTTTTTTAAATCAAATTCATACGATAGGATTAAAAAATCGGGCTCCTTTCGTTGAAAAAAAGGATTGACACCCATTTACACGGGTGCTAATATACTTCCTATAATTGAGTAAGTTTATCGGAATTATAAGTTAAAAACCGGAACGGTAAAGCACTTCTATCCATTTTGGCATAAGCTTCCGGATTTTTCAATGATCATCTCAGTATAAGCAATACTTATAAAACAGGAGGGGTTTCCTTATGAGTAATTCGAGAAAAAATGGTGTGATCCGGTCTTTCGGCAAATTTTCCATGATTAGCGTATTAGCCTTATCCTTAGTAGGACTTACGGCATGCGGAAGCACCGGCTCTACCAATAACGGGGCAAGCGGCGGTACGGCCCCGGCAGGCGGAGAAAACAAACCCGAGGCTTCTGCCAAACCTCCGGTCGAGCTGCTGAACGTATCTTACGATCCTACGCGCGAGCTGTATCAGGAATATAACAAAGCCTTCGCCAAGCATTGGAAGGATACAACCAATCAAACGGTTACCTTTAAACAATCGCATGGCGGCTCCGGCAAACAAGGCCGGTCGGTCATCGACGGTTTGGAAGCCGATGTCGTAACCTTGGCGCTGGCTTATGATATTGATGCGATTCAACAAAAAGGACTCATCCAAGAAGGCTGGCAGAGCAAGCTGGAAAACAACAGTTCACCCTACACTTCCACCATTGTATTTCTTGTGAAAAAGGGTAACCCTAAAGGAATTAAGGACTGGGACGATCTGATTAAGCCCGGCGTGCAGGTCATCACGCCGAATCCGAAAACGTCAGGAGGCGCGCGCTGGAACCATTTGGCCGCTTATGGATATGCCTACTATAAAAACAATAATGACGAAGCCAAAGCGAAAGAATTCATAGAGAAGCTGTATAAGAACGTTCCGGTGCTGGACTCCGGCGCACGGGATTCCACAACAACCTTTGTTCAGCGCGGAATCGGCGACGTACTGCTTGCCTGGGAGAACGAAGCCTTCCTTTCCATTAACGAGTTCGGTGAGGATAAATTCGAAATTGTAGTTCCATCCATGAGCATTCTGGCTGAACCGCCGGTAGCTGTAGTGGATAAAGTCGTCGATAAGAAAGGCACACGTGAAGTGGCACAAGCTTACTTGGAGTATTTGTATTCGGAAGAAGGGCAAAATATCGCGGCCAAAAACTATTATCGTCCACGTTTGGAGTCCGTAGCCAAACAATATGAAAACCAATTCCCGAAAATCAACCTGATTACGATTGATGACCCGCTCTTCGGGGGCTGGCAAAAAGCTCAAAAAACACATTTTGCCGATGGTGGTTTGTTTGACCAGATTTACAAACCGTAATGAAATAGGTGAATCCTGACGGACAATTTCCACTGGAAGTTGTCCGGTCAAGGTTCGGCATGAGGAGAGAAAGACCCATGGCAAAGAGTTTGAAAAAACGCAGTATTATCCCGGGATTTGGTCTATCCATGGGTTTTACTGTAACGTATCTAAGCTTGATCGTACTTTTTCCATTGTCGGCCATATTTATCAACACATCCGGAATGGGCTGGGAGCAATTTTGGCAGACGGTTACCGATCCGCGAGTAGTCGCCTCTTATAAAATCAGCTTTGGAACAGCGCTTGGGGCCGCATTCATTAACACGGTGTTTGGATTTATTGTGGCATGGGTTCTTGTCCGCTATACGTTTCCAGGCAGGCGATTTTTAGACGCTCTGGTTGATCTGCCGTTTGCTCTGCCAACGGCAGTGGCTGGTATAGCGCTGACGACGATCTATTCACAAAACGGCTGGGTTGGAAGCCTGCTGGAACCGATGGGAATCAAAATTGCATTCACTCCATTAGGTATAATGCTGGCTCTTACCTTTATCGGCATTCCGTTCGTTGTAAGGACGGTTCAACCGGTCATTGAAGAGTTGGAAAAGGAAGTGGAAGAAGCGGCTGTCAGCTTGGGAGCCAAACGATGGCGGACGTTTCGCAAGGTCATTTTTCCCGAATTGCTGCCGCCGTTATTAACCGGATTTACGCTGGCGTTCGCAAGAGCAGTGGGAGAGTATGGTTCGGTAGTGTTCATCTCCGGCAACATGCCGATGAAAACGGAAATTGCCCCTCTTCTTATCATGACGAAGCTGGAGCAGTACGATTACGCAGGTGCGACAGCGATTGCCTTGGTCATGCTGGTCATCTCCTTTTTGATGCTTCTTGTCATCAATTACTTGCAGTGGCGAACGAATCGGCATACGACGACGGCATAAGGGAAGAGGAGGAGTAAGCTATGGCTGGCTATGTAACCACCACCGTAAAGTCAAATCCGACAGCCGGCTCCAGACCCCGGCATATCACGGAATCCCCGCTGGTCAGATGGATACTGATTGCTGTCGCAACGATGTTTCTTGGATTTCTATTAATATTGCCGTTAATCAGCGTATTTGTGGAGGCTTTTCGCAAGGGATGGGAAGTCTACTCTGCGGCTTTGGTTGATCCGGACGCCGCTTCCGCTATCCGCTTGACCCTTACCGTGGCGGCCATTGCAGTGCCGGCTAACCTCGTATTCGGAATTGCGGCCGCCTGGGCCATTACGAAATTTAAATTTAAAGGCAAGAACGTCCTAATCACATTAATTGATCTTCCTTTTGCCGTATCCCCTGTGATTGCGGGCTTGATCTACATCCTGCTGTACGGCTCTAACGGATGGTTCGGCCCTTGGCTTGAAGAGCACGATATCAAAATCGTCTTTGCGCTGCCGGGAATCGTCTTGGCTACCGTATTCGTTACCTTCCCGTTCGTAGCCAGGGAACTTATTCCTCTTATGCAGTCCCAAGGCACACAAGAGGAAGAGGCGGCTGTCACGCTCGGTGCCAAAGGCTGGAGAATCTTCTGGAAAATCACCCTGCCGAATATCAAATGGGGTTTGCTGTACGGAATCATTCTATGTAACGCCAGGGCGATGGGAGAATTTGGCGCGGTATCGGTCGTTTCCGGTCACATCAGGGGATCGACGAATACCATGCCGCTGCATATTCAAATTTTGTATAACGAATACAATTTTGCAGGGGCTTTTGCCATGGCATCGCTGTTAGTACTGCTGGCTCTGGTGACGCTTATTTTGAAAAGTATAATCGAATGGAAATATCAACACCAGCCGGGTATAGAAGGGAAGTAATCCGCATGCATATCGTGGCCAAACACTTGACGAAAAGCTTTGGCAGTTTTGTAGCCACCAAAGATGTCAGCTTCGAGATTGAAAAGGGAAAGCTGATTGGCTTGCTGGGTCCCAGCGGCGGAGGGAAAACAACGATTCTTCGCATGCTGGCCGGACTGGAGGAGCCGGATGAGGGAGACATCCTGTTTCTTGGAAAGAAAGTGAATTCCCTGCCGCCGCAGGAACGGGGGATTGGTTTTGTATTTCAAAACTATGCGCTGTTCCGGCATATGAACGTGTTCGACAATATTGCGTTCGGATTAACCGTACAGAAGCGGACGAAGGCACAGATTAAGGCACGGGTGAATGAGCTGATTGAGCTAACCGGCTTGAAAGGGATGGAAAAAAGGCTTCCCCACCAGTTGTCCGGAGGCCAGCGCCAGAGAGTAGCCTTTGCCAGAGCGATAGCCCCCGAGCCGCAGCTGCTGCTCCTTGATGAACCGTTTGCCGCCATCGACGCTAAAGTGCGCAAAGAACTGCGTACCTGGTTAAAAGAGATGATCAACCGCGTCGGAATTACGACCATCTTCGTAACCCATGACCAGGAAGAAGCGGTCGAGGTAGCCGATCAGATGCTGATCATTAACCAAGGCCGTCTGGAGCAGCAGGGCACTCCGATTGAAATCTATAAGCAGCCTCGCACACCATTCGTCGCCAGCTTCATAGGCGAATCAAACCAGCTGAGCGATATATCGAAATTTAAAGGATTTGAAACTCAAGCGCTGCAGGAAGCGCAAGCGATCATTCGTCCCGAATTTATCGAGATTGGACTGCCGAAAGAAATGGCTTTTCCTTTCGCTGCGGAAGACGGCGTAGTAAGGAATGTATATTTCAGGGGTACGAATTGGCAGGTGGAAGTCGAAGTGCATGGCGAAAAGCTGTTCGGCTATCGTTCCTTGGAGCTGCCGACACTCCATCCTGGAGATCAGGTACAGGTTTTGATTCACCGTATTTATCTGTTTAATGAAGAGAGCAACGTCACGCTGGAGAACGGCCTCAAGATTGATCCTATGCCGGTACACATTTAAACCGCCCATGGAGGAAGAACTGTCACAGAGTCAACAGTTCTTCCCAACTCAAAACACAGGAGCCGGTAATATAAATAAGACGGAGGTTGGTAACCATGGCTAAGCCGCTGGACGTAGATGAGCTTTGGACACATCGTATCATTCAAAGCATTAACGGATTAGAGTATGGGACGGTGCAAATTGTCGTACACGATGGAAGAATCGTTCAGATTGAACGAACGGAGCGTAAACGCTTCGAAGCGGATCAAGCCGTTTCCGCCAAAGAAACTCCGCGAAAACCGGAGAAATCCAATGATTTCAAGAAAACAAAAGTCTACCGGACCACTGGAGACTTCCTTTAAGTGCCTGCGCGGTGGATAGGCTATTATGGGAAGTCGTTTTTTTATCGACCATGAATGGATGGCAAAGAACACAAGAACAGCACTAATTTCGGGAAGTCCTTCCGTTGGCTCTCATATATCGATGATCGATGCGGAGTGGATTATTATCCGCAATCGTTATTCAAAAGACCCGTGGAGGGTCTATTTTTTGTTGACAAATGATAACGATAACCATTATCATTTATTCATAGTGATATTGAGAATCATTATCACCATGAAGTTCGTTTCATTACATAACAGGCCCGCAGCGGTCTGACAGACGCTCACTGCATAATACTGAGGAGGACGATAGCAATATGGCAAACATTCTTATGGTTTTTGCAAGCATGACGGGGAATACGGAAGATATGGCGGACGCGATTGCTGAAGGGATTCGTGAGGCGGGGGAGGAGCTTGTCGTCAAGTCTGTCCTGGATACCAACACGAACGAGCTGGAAGCGTACGACGGCATTATCTTGGGTGCATATACATGGGGGGACGGCGAGCTCCCGGACGAATTCCTTGATTTTTATGAGGAGATGGATGAGTATTCTCTGAGCGGGAAGAAAGCGGCCGTGTTCGGCTCCTGCGACTCAAGCTATGCGCAGGTCGGTGCAGCGGTAGATATTTTAGTTGAGAAGCTGCGTGAACGGGGAGCGGAGGTTGTGCTGGACGGACTGAAGATCGAGCTGTCCCCGTCCGCGGATGAAAAAGAGCAGTGCAAAGAATTTGGCCGGCGGTTTGCTTTGGCTGTGCGATGAAGGGAGGGGAATCGGTATGCTGCAATCCCAAGCGAAACTCCCCGGCGGGGTATTAACCCGGTTGAAAGACTATGAAATCGAGGCCTGGCTGCGCTCCCCGGATGAGTATCGCGATATTTATGTACTGGGTAAGCAGCCGACGTCCCCAAACTGGCGGCAGATGGCCCAATATGCGGTCAACCATATTCTGAACGACTGCCACGCCATCCCGCCGAAACAACGCAGTACGGCTGCGGTCCTGCAGCGCATTTATGAGCGTTGGAAAATCAATCCCGGATTATTCCAATCCAAGGTTCATTATGTGACGGTGCTTGCCGCGGTAACAGACCAACTGTTGAAATATTTTGCCGCACAGCCAAAAGATACGGAGCCGCTGTTACTGTTTGAAAGCTTCACGGCTGTCATTCAGGAGCTGCAGCTTGAATTGTCGATGATTTTTCAGGTTGCCCAATGGACAAAAGAGGGTCTGCATATCCAAAAAATAGTGGTCAATGAGGACCCTGCTCTGTGGAACGGCTACGTTCAAATGATGACGCTGTTCAGCTGCAACGGGTTCGGGAATCTTCCGGCCAAAATCGAGTGGATCGGATTGCTGTCGGGTAAGCGGAGGGTTTATTATCCTCGCGAAAAGGACGTAGCAGGAGCAGTCGATTACATGGAATGGGTTCGCAGCGGAATGGAGAAGACGCATTTGAACCCGGATTACTCTTCAGAGGAGGGACATCGATGGGATTGTTATATGATGCCGTCCATTATCCAATGAAGGTAGAAGGAGGCAGTAAGATCTCCCTCCCTGCTCTGCGCATTTCTTGCTTGGCCCGCCTGGATGAGAACCGGATTGTGGCCGCTACGTTCGGCCAAGGCACATATGCTCAATCGGCGGACGGAGAATGGGAGGCTATGAATTCGGGCTTGCCGGAACGAACGGTGACCTACCGCCTGCAAGCGCTGAATGGAAAACTCTATGCGGCCACCGATCGGGGGTTGTTTGCCTGGAGCAGCGGGGCATGGCATCCAACCGGGCTGACGATGCCCTGCTATCGGGTGTTGGAGGGAAGCTCCATCCTTGCGGGTACGGCGATCGGATTAACACAGCAGGCCGACGATCATTGGGATTTGTCCGCTTTTCCCAATAGGGCGGTATATGATTTGCTGTCTTCTCCACAATTCTTGTTTGTCGGGTATGCCAAAGGGATGGCCTTTTATGATTATTTGACCGGGCAATGGCACGAGTTTCACTTGGATTCCCCGGTGACGTCTTTGTCGGTTTGCCAGGGCCGATTGCTTGGTGTGACAGCCAAGGGAGAGCTCGTTTTGGGCAACAGGAGGGGCGGATTTTCAACGATTCGCTTTGATGATAAATTTTTTTATCGATGGGTGCAGGTGGGACCGCATATCTTGGCTTGCTCGAGCAGCGGCTTGTATAAGATGGTGCTCCATCAGGAGAATCCGGTGCTGTATTCGATCGGTATTCGCGGCGCCGTTACGGACGCCATAGAGGTAGGGAACCGTTTGGTCGTGTCAACGCTTCATTACGGTCTGGTCAGTCTTCCCTTTTCCTGATGATTGCTGGTTAAATAATATTATGGAAGATTCGATCCTAACCGATGAAAATAGGAAGAAGGCTGGTTCACATCCGTGAATCCCAGCCTTCTTCTTTATTTTTTAAACAAATGCTTGTATTGGCCATACCCTTCTTCTTCCAAACGTTCCACCGGTATAAAACGAAGGGCCGCGGAGTTGATACAGTAGCGCAAGCCGGTTGGTTCAGGCCCGTCTTCGAACACATGACCGAGATGAGAATCCGCCTCCTGGCTGCGAATTTCCACACGAATCATGTTGTGGGAGACATCGATATGCTCCGTTACACGGCTTTTTTCTATAGGCTTGGTGAAGGAGGGCCAGCCGCAGGCCGAATCGAATTTGTCCAGCGAGCTGAATAAAGGTTCGCCCGATACGATATCGACGTAAAGTCCCTCTTCTTTATGGTTCCAAAACTCATTGCGGAACGGGGGTTCCGTACCGTTGTTCTGCGTCACCTCATATTGGAGCGGCGTGAGGCGCTGTTTCAGTTCCTCGTCCTTCTTGCGGTCTTTCCACTGTTCTCTTATAAATTTCTCCCGGCCGGAAGCTGCAAAATAAGCTTTATAGCGAACCGGATTCGTCTTGTAATAGTCCTGATGATAGTCTTCTGCGGGATAGAACGGTTTGGCCGGCAAAATCTGTGTTACGATCGGTTTTTGAAAACGGCCGCTTGCCGCAAGCTGCTGCTTGGATTGCTCGGCCAATTGCTTTTGCTCTTCATTATGATAAAAGATAGCCGTCCGGTAGGAATCGCCGCGGTCGGCGAACTGGCCGCCGTCATAGGGATATCTCCATAAAATGAATGTACATAAGTATTTTATATTATCCATTTAATTTAATTTCCTAGGTTTTATTATTCATTATTAACTGTACATAAATAAAATATGTACATAATTCGTAGCATAATAATTAATTATGTACATTTCCGAGGAATCTCTGTTCCTTCATTAATATGATTGTACCGGTCACAATTGGCGGACAAGGAATCCGTTTTTCTGCTCCACGTGAGCATTGTCATTTTTACGATAAGGTCGGCTACGGGTGAACCGGATGTTGTTAGAAGCGCAAAAGGTTTTCAAATGAGCGTTTAAAAACTCTTGGCCGTTATCACCGAGATCACCCAAGGTTGCAGGGGCCACTCCGCGATGATTTTCTTAAGCTTGCGAAGCACTGTGAGTTGGGATTTGCCCAACAGCGCGCGTCTGCGGGTGTAGCCGGAGACGACATCTGTCACTGTTAAGGTTAGGCGAAGTGCCCGTGCAACGTTCCGCCGTTGTGCTCGACCATATCGATTTTCAACGCGCCCGGACGCGTCTTATACCAATCATAGGCGATCATGAGGACCTGCGCGCGAAGTTCGGCAAGAGGCTTCCGTTTGCTCACAGTCGGTTTGGCCTTGGGTGACCGGAACGCGTATTACCTTCGTGCCAGTGTGGCACGACTAATCCCCTGCAATTGCGATACGATAGTGTCGTTCAGAAACAGGTGACCTTGACGAAGCGCAAAGGATCTGAGCCGTCTCAAGCAGAACAGGATGCAGCCGCTCGGCACAGGGATAATCCAGCGCTTCCCATACGCGTTGTATGACAGGCATTGCTTCCTGGTAGGCCAATGGCCGTTTACGTTTCAAGTTTGCAAGAACGCGTATGGCATCCTTGCGATGACATCCAAGCACATTCACGGCGTTGTCTAGAATTGCTGACTTCTCATTACGCGTTTTCGCTCTCTTGTATTGATCAGCCAAGGAACGGATCACTTCACGTCACGTTTTTATACTCAGTTTCAAAACACATCCCTTCGGTAACATTTCGTCGTGCGTGAACCGATACCTATTTAGTGACATTTTAACTGAGTCATCGCGCGTTCTTGACAGAACATTAATCAAGTGGTATTATTTTGTTTGAAAAAAACAAGGTAGACTTTTCAAAAAACCAATATTGGTTAGTTGATAGTAAACCGACAATTTTCGGAATTTAATGGCGTTAAAAGCGGCCATTAAATTCTGGATTTGTCGGTTTTTTTGTTGAAAAAATTCAAATGTGTGTGATGGAATAAACAGTTTCCTGGATCATTGGAGGAAGTCAGATGTTAACTTTGCTGAATTCTAATTCATTAACGATAACCTTTTTTGTAACCCTTTCGCTTTCATTATTTAGCGCGCTTTTTATGCTGCATCCGCGCGTTCCCTTAAAATTTGTTCGTTTCCATGTTGGCATATATGGATTATCACCCTTAATGTCGCTGTTGAATCTTGTTGCTTTCAAAACGAATAAGATTTATGGCCCCTGGCACCTTGATCCCCTGGCTTGGTTGACAGCATTATTTGTCCTCATCATTGGTTTTGTAATACAGCGTTATTCCATTCGTTATTTGCTTGGTGACCGTAATTACAGAAAATATTTTGCGCTCTTCACCTTCACTACAGGTTCTGCCTCAGTCGCCTGGTTAAGCGATGATCTTCGTTGGCTTATGGTTTTCTGGGGATTCACTCTGTTAGGAATCACATGGCTCATAAGTTTAAATAAAGAGTGGCAAGCAGCTAAAACTGCGATCGCGCGTTCCAGGCAATTGTTGACGCTTAGTTGGCTAATGATGTTGTTGGCCATCATCTGGCTCGCAAAAGCAACTGGACACTGGCAGCTATCATTTGTACTTGCCAAAGACAGTCTAATGAACCTTGGCTCGTGGGAGAAAACCGGTATAAATTTGCTGCTGGTGTTCGCAGTGGCGATTCCTGCCGCGCAGTATCCTTTTCAACGCTGGTTACTGGACTCAGTCGTTGCTCCAACGCCTGTCTCCGCAGTGATGCATGCGGGTATAGTGAATGCCGGTGGAATACTACTGACTCGATTCGCACCGCTATTTAGCGGCGATTTAGCCCAAATCTTTTTGATCGTTCTTTCGGGTTTCTCCGTTTTGCTAGGAACAGGAATGATTTTGGTCCAGGTTGACTATAAACGTCAGTTAGTCGGTTCTACGATTGCCCAGATGGGCTTCATGCTGATTCAATGTGCATTAGGTGCTTATTTGGCAGCTATCATTCATGCAGTGTTACATGGCCTGTTTAAATCCACCCTTTTTTTGCAGGCAGGTTCAGTTGTTCATCACAATAAGAGAACTAATCCTACAACCCGCCATTCGCCACTTATATGGAATACGGCAGGGGGTCTTTTAGGTCTGGCAGTGGGGTTCTGTTATTGGATAAATGACAATGGAACGGGTCATGACTTCATTAGCGCACTACTTCTGGGATGGTCCGTGTCAATTGCATGGACACAGCTTGTAACTTCGGGGCACGGACATATTGGGCGATTTGTTGGCTTTTTTCTAATAGCTGGAGTGACAATCGTTTTTAACATCATCCATGCAGCTTTCAAAGATCTATTGCATGGCACCGTTTCGGAAGTAGTACTTCCGTCTGCAACATTGCTCATCTTGGTTCTATTTATTTTACTAACCGGCAATGCTGTTGTTTTTGGTCAACTCGCCATCATTCTTCCACCTCTTTTGCTGCGTTGTATCTATGGCTCGTACGATTGAGTGAACCTCATCCCAATTCGGTCGAAAGCCATCCAAAGTTTCTTGTTTTGAGTATGTCTAAAGGAGGGAATAAGAAATGACCGAATCATTAACATTACTCGAACAATCAGAATTGGAAGAGGTAGCCGCAATAACGGATCAATTTGATCAAGGTCTGATTCCCGATTCTAAACCCGCTATTCACGATTTGGTTAAGTCCGCAAGTCGAGTCATCGCACCCTTGGGACCGATCTCAGTATTTGCAGCCCGTCATCCCTGGGCGGGGATGGAAGAGCAACCATTCGAACAGGTCGCACGTTGGTTCAAAGCCGTTTGCGATGTAGATATATATCCTAATGTTTCTATTCTGAAGGACGCGAAGAATCGAGGGGAAATTGATCCGGAATATCTTGAAACAAATTTCCGACATTGGCTTGATTCACAATCTCTTGATTTGCCAAGAGACGTCGTTGAGAAATTCTGTCGCGCCGCGCTTCGGTTGGATAATCTACCTGCCAACGTTCTAGAAGCACCGGAATTAACGGTCTTGGCGAAGAAACTGAGCCATCTGACATTGCAGTTTTTTGAGGAACAACCGATACAAACCTTGAGTTTTCGTGTGGAACGGCAACAAGGCGTCAATGTGGCCAGTTATCTGGATCACCACGTAATTAAATGGTGTAAATTGTACCTAGACGAGTCTCAGGCAGCCTGGTCCATGCCCAGTCGCAAGGAAGGGTTCTTTCGCACCTGGCGCCGCCTTGTTCAGTACGATCCGGCACTTCTTCCATCGCAACGCAAGCAATTAAGTAAATGTCCGCAAGAGGCACACGAGGCTTTATTGGAGGCTCTGTCGGCGCTTGAAATTTCCCAACCACACATACAGAAGTATCTTGAGGCACATTTGCTTTCTTTGCCTGGATGGGCGGGAATGATGCTATGGCGTTCTCAGCAATCAATCGAAGAAAAGTCACTTTTATTGGAATATTTGGCCGTTCGCATTACTATGGAACGGGCATTTATAACACCTTATCTGCCTTTAATCAAGCCAAAATCGGAAGATGTATTACGGCTGATTCCGTTGATCGCGGCGTGGGTTCACTGGGGGGATACTTCCATTGAAGAATGGTCAATGTTGTCTTCTTCGGAGCAAAAAGCGCGTTTGACCCTTGCGTATCGTTTTGATGATATACTCCGAAGACGGATTTGGCTGGAAGCGTGGGAACAAACATACGAAGATCAATTGAAAGTAAAGATCTCATCAAGACCATGTGTATCAAACGATGTAAAGTCTGTAATGGCACAATTTGCTTTTTGTATTGATACGCGTTCAGAGCCTTTTCGGCGCGCACTTGAAAAAGAAGGTCCTTTTGCAACGTATGGAGTTGCCGGTTTTTTCGGATTGCCTATTGAGACGGTTGAACTTGGGAGCAAACATAGCCATTTCTCCTTACCGGTTATTCTCGAACCGCAGTGCAAAGTAAAGGAGCTTGCTTCCGAATTTGAATCCAATCGATATCTACAACGTCTGCAGTCGGTAAACTCACTTAACCATACGTTTCAAATGATGAAACAAAACCTGCTTACAAGCTTATTGTTGCCGGAGATAAGCGGTCCCTGGCTTAGCCTTCAGATGTTGGGGCGCAGCCTTTTCCCGCGGGAAGCAGGTCGCGTATTCCAACAGATTCGACAAACATGGTTGCGTAAACCTTCTACGGAGCTATCGTTGGATTATGTGCAATCTGAAACGGAACTCCCGGTTGGTTTTTCTGAAGAAGAGAAGGTGCATTACGTCCAGCAAGCGCTGAAAATGATGGGGCTAACCGATCACTTTGCTCCATTAGTAGTGATTTGCGGTCATGGTAGTCACAGCACCAACAATCCATATGCTTCCTCGTTAGACTGTGGTGCTTGTGGAGGGGCATCGGGCCGATTTAACGCACGAGTTCTAGCCAGCTTGTGTAACCTTCCAAACGTAAGGAATACCTTGGCACACAAAGGGATTGTAATTCCGGAAGAGACAGTATTCGTGGCTGCCGAGCATATCACGACCATTAATGAATTACGTTGGGTATATGTTCCCAAACTCTCAAATGCGGCCCAAAATGCATTTGACCGAATTTGTGCCGCATTGCCAAAGGTTACGGAACGTGTAAATAAAGAGCAATTATCGAAATTACCCAATCTCGCACCTCGTTTAGAAAAGGCGACGACCGAGATGCAACGTTTTGCGGAAGATTGGAGTGAAATGCGCCCTGAATGGGGACTCGCACGAAACGCTGCATTTATCATTGGAAGTCGCCGGCTTACTAAGGAGTGCAATTTGGACGGAAGAGTTTTTCTACACAGTTATGACTGGCAGAAGGATCATGATGGTACGTTGCTTGCGAACATTATTACTGGGCCAGCGACGGTGGCTCAATGGATAAACCTTCAGTATTATTCGTCTACCGTAGCGCCGCATTATTATGGAAGCGGAAATAAGGCAACTCAAACCGTTACTGCCGGAATCGGCGTCATGCAAGGAAATGCGAGCGACTTGTTAACTGGACTTCCCTGGCAGTCTGTGATGAAATCGGATCATGAGTTCTATCATGCTTCTCTGCGTTTGCTGATTCTCATTGAAGCACCCCAGGAGTATGTGGAGCGATTGCTGGATCATGATCATATGTTCCGCCAAAAGGTTCAAAACGGATGGGTACGGCTTGCAAACCTGGATCCAAAAGGATACTGGAAAAGTTGGTCATTAAACATGTGATTGCCGTTATGTACCAAAAATTATTGGGGAGAAAACGATATGGATAAATCAAAAGGTATGATTGAAGCTGAAGTAAGCAGAGCTTTAACTCATTGGGAAAAAGAGTATCTTGGACGCGGTTCTCTAACGGTTAAATCCGATATTCTACGGGATATGATTATTGTTACTTTGCGCGGGATACTGACCCCGGCAGAATACACCCTTTGTAAAGATAAAGAAGGGATTTTATCTATAAAAAACACCCGAACAAGTTTGGTGGAATCAGGTATCGAGGATCTTAAAGAGATTATTTTTAATATTACCGGTCTTGAAGTCGTGAATTTTCATACCGACATTAGCACAAGAACTGGAGAACGAATCATGGTCTTTCGGCTCTCAGATGATTTAACAAACAAATTATTATAAATAATACTGACGGCTATGTACGAATCAGGTTCGTTGTTCGGTTGTTTCTGTTCTAAATTCGTTTGTTCATTGGTATAAATGCCCAAAACTAAGGGGGGGTAATCCTATGAATTCAGTTGAAAACAAAAAAGCATTATTTGTGATTGGAATGGAAGATAATATGGAACACTTATTACAACAGGCGGTCAATATCCATCCGAATAACATGTTGATCCTGCAAATAGATGGGCCAGTTATTTCACAACATTTCAGCGATGTAATGCGAGCTATAATGATTGCCGTTTATGAAGAAAAAGTTAAGGAAATTTTTGTATTCGGGAAAAAAGATGACTCGGTCAATAAAGCGGAAAGACAAGAATTACTTAAAAAAATATATGGAAACGAAGAATTAAAAGAGAAATTACGAACAATCAATTATCTTTTTGAACATTGCACGCCAGACTTTCCTGGCATCAAGTTAAGTGAATGGCTAGAGGGCAGCAAAACTTCAACTGAAGGTATACAGAAAAGTGTCAAAATGATTCGTCAACATCCGTTGATGCCATCTGATGTTCAAGTTCACGGATTATTGATTGACAAAATGGGCGGAAAAGTATCAGAAATTAACATTTCCTAAGACAATAATGATGTTAAGCTAAAATGAATAAATTAATTTTGGTTCAAAACCGAAATCAGTGCTTGACGAATTGATCGAAGGCTAAATATGGAAAAACATCTGCTAATCCTGTATTGTTGTAAGTCCTACCCAACAACAAAGAGGAATAAACAGATGCAAACTCAGTATATCAATGAAATGCTCGACTTACCAGAGCTGAAAATTAAACAAATTCTGTCCATCGATGCCGATGAACTTCACATAGAAGCTCTACCCGTGGACGCCAAGCAATGCTGTCCATGCTGTAAGTCCATTGAACATGTCGTCCGCAAGGGAAGAAATGAACCGCGGATCGTCCGGCATCTTTCCGTATTCGAAAAGCAAACCTACCTGCACGTGCCGTCGATTCGGATGTATTGTACGCGCTGTGAAGCCGGATTTGTGTGGGCGTACGAATTTGTCGGTCCCAAGCAGCGCTACAGCCGACTCTTTCGCTCCCAGACGGTCGAACAAGCGCTGGGGTCCACGGCCGCGCATAGCGCCCGGATGCAGCAAACACCGGCCAGTACCGTACAGCGCATGCATAACGAGGCGGTGCCAGTGGAGTGCGAGCGGATCTACGAACGTGTCTGGGAAGAAGCGCAAGAAACGTCCGGATTGGTTCTGGGGATCGACGACTTTGCCATCAAGAAAGGCCATACGTATAACACCGGCATTCACAACCTCAAAGGCGAGACGATGCTGGACTTGCTGCCCGGTCGAAAGCTGGAGGAACTGCGGGCGTATTCGCAAGAGCATCCTGGCTTCCTGCTGTTGAACCCGAAGGCGGTGGTCATGGATTTAGCTCAGGCGTATCACACGTGGATTCGCGAGTGTTTTCCAAAAGCGATTCGCATTGCCGATCGTTTTCATGTTCACGGTTACGTCATCGAAAGCGTGCAGGCGGTTCGGAAAACCGTGCAGAACACCCTGTCGCCACGGGCGAAGGCTTATCTGAAAGCGAACCATCGGTTGCTCAATCCGCCAGCGGAGTCGCTTGATGAAAAAAGCCGCGAACGTTTGGAAACGCTGCTCCATTACTCCCCTCTACTGCGCGGCGTGTGGGAATGGAAAGAAGCATTTACGACGTGGTACAACTGCTCGCCGAATCTTGCCATTGCCCAATTGGGATTTGAGCGTTGGTGTGAGCAGGGCGATCGGATTGATCACCCCGCCGTCCAAAGCACCCTGAAGACCATGCGCAACTGGAAAGAGGAGATCGTTAACTACCATCAATGCCGCTGGACAAATGCGACTGTAGAAGGCCGCCACAATCGCATCAAAGCCTTTCAGCGCCGCCACTACTTTACACGAAATCGCAGTCGCTATAAGGCTGGCATTCTGATCGAATGCAACCGACATCGGATGTTCGGCTAATTGTCAAGCACTGATTTTGAGATTGAGCCTTAATTTTTAAACCAATTAAAGGGGCTGCTGTGCAGCTAGCCACTTTCTTAATGAATCGATTGAAAGCCGAACTGTCGGCATAATCTTGGGGGCGCTGTCCCAAACCTCCAGAAATTAACGCTTGGGTTCTTATGAGTATGAGAAATAGGGAGCTATTTGCTCCCTTTATCCAAACAGACAGAACTGAACAACGTAAGCGTCAAATCCAGCACACCTGGTCAAAGCGTCTCCAGCCTGCGAGAATAGGAACGAAACGTGTGCGCGAGAGCACCGAACCGGACGGAACGCCAAAGAGCCCTGACTGAGCAGTCAGAGCGGTTCGAGGCACAACGTCAGAACAGGCGACAGGTGATCGGCAATGCGGGGGACCACGGAGCCAACTTCTCCAGAGCGGCAGCGTCTCGCGGGTTCGACAACTGCGGCAGTTGCTCGAACAGGTACTGCAAATAAGCCTCCGGTTTCAGCCGGTTCGCTTTCGCCGTTTCGACGATGCTGTACAACACCGCACTGGCCTTCGCTCCGCGCGGCGTGTTGCTGAACAAGAAGTTTTTTCGGCCGATCACCGTCGGCTTGATCGCCCGTTCGCTGCGGTTGTTGTCGATCTCCAGCCGGCCGTCCTGCAAAAAGGCGGTGAGCTTCGGCCACTGGTTCGTGCAGTAGGTGATCGCCGTTCCGAGCAGCCCTTTGGGCAACACGCGCGCGCGTTGGCCCTCAAGCCAAGCCGCCATCCGATCCAGAATCGGCTGGCTTTCCTCCAGGCGGGCTGCATGGCGCTCCTCCGCCGTCGCCTCCTTCCAGCGGCGTTCGACTTCAAACAGCGCATTGCACAAGGCCAACCCTTCCGCCGCGGCGGTTTGGGCGCGTTGCGCCGGCGGCGCCGCCTGCACGGCTTCGTGAAATTTGCGCCGCGCATGCGCCCAGCAGCCCAACTGCGTAACCCCCTTGAGCCTGGCATATCCGCTGTAGCCGTCCGTCTGCAAGTACCCCGTGAATCCGGCCAGAAAGGCCTCCGGATGTTCACTGCCGCGTCCAGTCCGGTAGTCGTACAGCACCACGTCGAGCTCGGCTCCGCGCCCGGTGCGATACAGCCACAGGTACGATTTCGCTTGCGCGGATCGGCCCGGCTCCCGCAGGACCTGCAGCGTCGTTTCATCCGCATGGACATGATCTTGCGCCAGAAGCTTGGCATGGAAGAGATCGTACAAGGGAACGAGCCACCGCTCACTGGCGGCGATCAGCCAATTGGCCATCGTCTGCCGCGACAGGTCGATGCCCCATTGCCGGAACTGTTCTTCCTGCCGGTAGAGCGGCAAGCTGTTCACGTATTTCTGATGGATCACGTGCGCCAGCATGGAGGGCGACGCCAGACTGCCCGGCAACGCCGGGGCCGGCATGGGTGCGGTCACGACTGGGGTGCGCACGCCCGTTTGCTCGCAACAGCGGCAACTGTACACGTGGCGTACATGCTCGACGACGCTCACCTGCGCCGGAATGATCTTCAGTTCCCGCCGCACTTCCGTGCTCATCGCATGCAGCGGCCCGGCGCAATCCGGGCAGACGCCTTCCGTTTCGTCCAGCGTGTAGTGGATCGTTTCGACCGGCAGGTTCGCCAGTTTCGCTTCCCGTTCGCCTTTGGCTTTCTTCCGCCGCTGAACGGTCACCGTTTCGACCGTCGGCTCGGGTGCCTTCGGATCGGCCTCCGCTTCGGCTTCGTTGAACAGCGTCAGTTGATCCGGATGCGTTTGTTCGCTGGAGGAGGCGAAACGCCGGTGCTGCGCCAGCCGGAACTGTTCCTCGTACCAGCGCAGCCTGGCGGACAGTTCCGCGACTTGTTGTTCCAGCCTGGCGTTTTGCCGCAACAGGTCTTCGGTTGTGGCAGGGGTTTTCGCTCGATTTTCCATACCCTCCAACTTCGACATCCCGTAGGCCGTTCCTGCCGGGAAATAAGACGAAAAATCGAAAACAAATCCTGCTACATGACAGCTTGGACCCGCACCGGCGGATGCGCCATACGCTGCGTAAGCGTCAGCCCGTCCAGCAGCCAGCGCAATTCGCGACTGGAGACGGTGACCGTTCCTTCGCAGCCGGTCGGCCACTGAAACGTTCCGCGCTCCAACCGCCGATATAGCAGCCAGAAACCGTTGTGATCCCAGAGCAGAATCTTGAGCTTGTCGCGCTGGCGGTTGCAGAACACAAAGAGGCTGGGCGCGAACGGATCCAGGCCGAAGCCCTCCTGCACGAGAGCGGCCAAAGAGTCGATGGACTTGCGCAAATCCGTAGATCCGCAGGCCAAATAGACGTTCTCGGGATTCGGAAGCGTCAGCATGACACCGCCTCCGCCAGCGCATGCACGACTTCGCGAAGCAACCGGGGGTCGAAGCCGGCGTGAAGTTCGATCTGGGCCGGACCGACGCGAAGGACGAGCGGCGCGCGCTTTCCCTCGTCGACCACGGCCAGCGGAACAAAGTGTGTCGCCGGGGTTGGCGTGGAGGAGACGGTCGAGATGGAAGGCGCGCATTTCCTGGATTTGTAGAGCCAGTATTTCATTTGATCGACCGTGCAGTCGTGGGCCGCGCACCAGGCTTTCAAGGTCAGGCCGCTGGCCCGGTACTCGGCGATACGCGCATGCCACTGCTGCCGTAGCTGTTCTTTTTTCGTCATGAGGCAACCTCCTTGGGCGTTCGGTTGCCTTCATTGTCTCACGCGGCTTCGGCCGGTTGAAGGTGGGGACTGTTTGACGCATACCTGAATCCGTGATAGTTCTTCTGTGAAAAAGAAGAAAAAGAAAGGAAATCGCATCTCCGATGGTGAATTTTAAAGGAACCATGAATGATCCACTTTCACCTGCGAGGTGCTACATATGAGAATCCAATTCACCCAATCTAAGGAAATTCTGTTGACTACGCATGCTGGCCTGGCCACCGTCGGCGCCTTGCTTTCCCATACCCGATTGCCGCAGCGTCTCAATCGCTCCACCGTGAAAGGAATGGAGAACCCGATTCACAGTCATGGCGATGTCATGACCAGCTATCTTGGCTTGCTTTGCCAAGGCAAAAGCGACTTCGACCACATCGAACCTTTCCGAAAAGATCCCGTATTCCAAACCTGCCTCGGTGTCCGCAAGGTGCCGTCAAGCCCGACGCTCCGTCAGCGTCTGGATGCCGCAGCTCAAACGATGAATGCCAACTGGAACGAGATCCTGCTTCAAGAATCCGCCGATCTGATTCGAAACGTAAAAGCACCTGTAACCGGACTGACAGCAGGCGAGCATACGGTGATTCCGCTGGATATCGATGTCTCTCCGTTCGATAACTCCGGTACGAAAAAAGAGGGTGTTTCGTTGACCTACAAAGGCACGTTCGGCTACGCCCCCATTTTCGCCTACCTCGGACAGGAGGGGTATAGCGTGAATGTGCAGCTTCGGGAAGGCAGCACGCACAGTCAGAAGGATGGCGCTGATTTTCTGCGCGAAAGCATCCAGTATGCCCGGCGCATCACGAAAGAGCGCCTTCTCGTGCGGATGGATTCCGCTCACGACAGTCTGGAAAATCTGCAGGTGTGTCATGCTGAGCCAGAGGTCGATTATATCATCAAGGTCAATCTGCGCAATACATCCAAGGAAAGTTGGCTACGGATCGCCGAAGACAAGGGCATGGCCTGTGAGCAGCGCCCCGGCAAGACGGAATACATGGGCGTGATCGCCTTTCCCGAAAAAGGCTTCGATCAAGCCCTTCGTCAAGTGTTTCAAGTGATCGTACGGACGATCGACCGTGAAGGTCAGATGCTCCTGTTCCCGGAAATTGAAGTGAACGTCTATTGGACTTCTCTTACCTGCTCGCCGTGGCGTGTCATCGAGTTGTATCGCGATCACGGCACGAGCGAACAATTTCATAGTGAGCTGAAGACGGATCTGGATTTGGAGCGACTGCCCGCCGGCAAATTCGATACCAACGATCTGGTTTTGCACGCGGGGGTGTTCGCTTACAACCTGCTCCGCATCATGGGGCAGGAAAGCTTGCGCCAAGACGATGCTCCGATTCGGGGAGGCGTACAACGTCGCCGCATCCGCACCGTGATTCAAAACATCGTGTACATCGCGGCTAGAGTCAGCCGACACGCTCGTCAAACGATTTTCAATTTTGGGCGATACAGTCCCTGGTTTCAGACCGTACGACGAGTGTACCAAGCGTTTGCCTGAATCCATTTTTCGCCATCCAGACCAACCCAAACTGCTCTTCCCTGTTCCGGCCTTACCGTAAACAGCAAGGCTTATTGAGCATGCCTTGCTTGATGGATTCTGTCATTTGTAGATTTGTTTTCATCACGAATCTTTAGCTGATGGGGGGATTTCCGATTACTTTTTTCCATATACTGCCCTCTCTGGCGGAGTGGACTTAAGTTTGTCACGGATTCAGGATTACTTCAAACAAGAGGCGTCGCAGCAATGGAACTGCCAGAAGTGACAACAGACATGCTCTTTAGAATCGCTCTCGACCGTTTTGTGGCAGACTCTTATGACTATTTCACAGTAGCACATGCAGCCGAAGGAGATAGTTTCGATATTACAAACGGTAATGGAGAATTGATCGCGACCGAATCTGCTTTTCTTTATCCCGGCATTTATGAGGATGTATGGCTTATCGTTGACGATTACGGGCCAAACTCGAAAGAAGGTCTCGTGGTTACCATCTTGCTCCCTGAAGAATATTAAAAGGATGAAAGGACTAACCTAATCAATGAAAGAATTTAACCTAAACATTCGAGTAGATATGCAAAATGGCGCTGTTTCTGGAAGTTTAAATGGTGGAATTCCATGTAATCCCAATGATGATGATAACTTAAAGCACTTTTATGAGTTGCTCCGATGGCTGCGAAATGTTTTTGGTAGCAAATATAAAAACAAAGAACTGAAAAGTAAAATTCTAGATATATTATTGAAATCAGGTATAAAGAAAAGAAGTAAACCCGGCTTACTTCCTAATGTGATTAAAATTTACATTTTGTATATGATAACTTAAAAATAGGCCACCGTAATCATTGAAAAACCGGCCACAGCCGATAAACCTACTTGGAGAACAATTCGACAAGTGGGGGCCGGGGGAGAATGATGACAATGAGCATGATGCAGAAGATTTTAATGATGTACATCCATGAAGGGAGGTCGCGCCGGGAGATTGCGAGATTGACCGGAGTTCACCGTGAAACGGTTGGAAAGTACATTCACCAATATGAAGAAAGGAGAAGGCAGTTACTCACAGAGGGGAATGACGCGGTAGATATTCAAGCCATGATTGATGCTCTGACCACCGCCCCGAAGTACAACACAGGGATTCGACCGAAACGGAAACTGACCGATGAAATTGCAGAAAAGATCCAAGCACATCTGGATGAAAATGAAGTGAAGCGAAACCAAGGACAACGAAAGCAACAAAAGAAGGCGATGGACATCTTTGAGGCGCTGGAAGCCGAAGGGATAGAAATCAGTTACAGCACGGTGCTTCGGACGATCCGCGGAATGGAACGTAAACCGAAGGAAGCGTTCATCAAGGCCATATATGAGGCTGGGGAGATCTGTGAATTCGATTGGGGTGAAGTGAAACTTAAAATCAAGGGCAAGCTGCAAACGTTTCAGATGGCGGTCTTTACGTCCGCTTATGGAAACTACCGCTTTGCGTACTTGTTCACCAAACAAACGACAGAATGCTTCCAGGAAGCCCATGCCTTATTCTTGCAGCATATTGGCGGCGTATATCGGACGATGGTCTATGATAACATGAAGGTGGCGGTCAAGCAGTTTGTTGGGACTGAGAAAGAGCCGACTCAAGGGTTGCTACAATTGTCGCTGTATTATGGCTTTCAATTCCGGTTTTGCAATATTCGCAGCGGAAACGAAAAGGGGCACGTGGAGCGCAGTGTGGAGGTCGTGCGCCGGAAAGCATTCGCCTTTCGGGACGAATTCGACTCCTTGGAGGAAGCGAATCAGTATCTGCAGGAGGTGTGCACCCGACGCAACCAAAAACCGCAAACCGAACTGGATGGTCAGACGGCAAGCGAGCGACTGGAACAGGAACGCCCTTCCCTTCTCCCTGCCCTGCCCGCGTTTGATGCCGCTCGCGTACTCTACGGACGGGTGGACAAGTATGCGACGATCGTGGCGGATCAGAACCGTTACTCGGTACCGGATCATTTGGTGGGCGAGTCGGTCATGATCAAGGTGTATTCTACCCGTATCCTTTGTTTTTACCGGGAAACTCAGGTGGCGGAGCATCTGCGACTGATCGGCAGCCATGAGTGGCGGCTTGATCTGAATCATTATTTGGAGACGCTAAAGAAAAAACCTGGTGCATTCGCCGGTAGCGCGGCATGGCATCAGGCTCCACAAAAATTAAAATCCATTTACGAGATGTATTATACCAAACGGGAAAGGGAATTTTCGTATTCCTCGGGCCGGAGATTTGCCACCGGCTTCCTTCAGATTCTACCTCGCGGTAGAGACCCTTGCCTTAAGCTAATGGCTACTACTGCCTTCGCCATTCGGGACTTGAACCCTATAGATAACGCCCATGCCGGGCGCACATAAAGGCTGCCTCGACGGCAGCCGTGTAGAATAAATTCTACACGGTTCACTCAAAAAGCAATTTGTCAACAGCCCCTTCAATGGGTTCCTTTTTTGTTTGATTTATTAACAAATTTAATTAATCGCATTGCAAATTCCAATTATTATTTAATCATGAATTAACACAATTTAATACTCCATTGATATATGTATGTGAATATAAGAAACAAGGGGAGGTGACAACATGGTATTGGAAGTGGAAAATGTCACGAAGAAATTTGACCACCTGGTGCTGGATCATATCAGTTTTCAAGTTTCCCAGGGTGAGTTTGTTGTCATTCTGGGTTCCAGCGGCGCGGGGAAATCAACCTTGATGAGATGCCTGAATGGCTTGATGGCGCCTACCAGCGGAAAGGTTAGGGTCCATGACATCGAGGTGTGCAAAAAAAACCTTCACAAGATCCGTCAAAAAGTAGGTTTTATTTTTCAGAATTTCAACGTCATCGGGAATTTGACCGTGATGCAGAATGTGCTGATCGGCCTGCTGGGAACCAAATCGTTTTGGAACATTTTTTTCACCAAGGAAGAAAAAAAGATCGCGGAAGAAGCGATTGAACTGGTGGGTTTAAAGGACAAAATTTACACGCGTGTTGAGAAATTGAGCGGGGGGCAAAAACAAAGAGTGGGTATCGCCAGGGTGCTGGTGCAGAAACCCGATGTGATTCTCGCGGATGAGCCGGTCTCCAACTTGGATCCGGTCATCAGCCGGGAAATCCTCGATATTTTGCGGAACATCAACGAAAGCAAAGGAACGCTGGTCATTTGTAACCTGCATCAACTCGAATACGCAGTAGAGTATGGCCATCGGATCATCGGCATTCACAGCGGAAAAGTGCTTTTTGACGGCAACCCCCAGGTAATGCGGGAGCAAGACTTAGCCCGGATATATGGGGAAAAGTTTGTGCAAAACGAAATACGGAAGCCTAATCGATCGTTACTGAAAAGAGAACTAGTTCAAGTATAATGGAGGGAAGCGGACATGAAAAAAACAGGAGTATTGGCAATCATCACGACATTATTGATTTCTCTGTTGTCCGGTTGCGGCGGGGAGAAGTCTGCGGCAGGAGCGGCAAAATCGGGGATTGATCCGAACCCAGCAAAATTGAGGATAGCTCTTCTGCCCGACGAATCACCTTCCACGGTAATCAAAAACAATGAAGGATTAAGGAATTATTTGGCGAAAACTTTAAATAAAGAAATCGAACTCGTCGTAACGACCGACTATTCTTCGATGATCGAAGCGATGCGCAAAGGGCATATCGAGGTTGCTTATTTCGGGCCTCTATCTTATGTACTGCTCAAGCAAAAGATGGAAAATGTCGAGCCGTTCGCCGCCAAGCTCGATAAAGGGGCGCCCACTTATAACGCGGTAGTCATCGCAGGAGCGAATACGGGTATCGCCCAATTAAGCGACATCAAAGGGAAAACTGTCGCTTTCGGAGATGCTGCCTCCACCTCAAGCCATATGATCCCGAAGGAAATGATTAAAAATGCCGGTTTGGAAGCGGAAAAAGACTACAAACAACAGTTTGTCGGAGCACACGACGCTGTAGCGAAAGCTGTGCAAAACGGCAATGCCGAGGCCGGCGGGCTCAGCAAACCGATCTTTGATTCCCTCGTGGAAAAAGGCACTATTGATAAAAACAAGGTGAAGGTCATCGAAGTATCCAAGCCGTATCCAAATTATCCATGGGCCATGAACAGTGAACTCGATCCGCAATTGAAAGAATCGATTAAAAAGGCGCTGTACGATTTGAAGGACAAAGATGTCCTCAAGCCGTTAAAAACCGAAGGTTTCGTGCCGATTACTGATAAAGATTTTGATGTCATTCGCGATATGGTAAAATTGCTTGGCATCGATCTGGAGAAGGTACAATGAGTGTAATCAAAGCGTCGGCTGCTTCTATCAAATCGCACAGCGGATCAGTCTTGATGAACGGATGGTTTTTCATTATCCTGATCGGAGCGGTGTTAATCCTAGGCTCCTTGTTTTACACCTTGAATGTCAGTTGGGACTCGCTTGCTAACAGCAGAACGCTAAGCAATTTCATATCGACTGTCGGAGAAATGTTTCCGCCCAATTTCGCCGTTGTGCCCACATTGGGGAAAGCGATCGTGGAAACTCTTGTAATGAGTGTTATGGCTACGATTCTTGCCGTTTTCTTATCGTTTCCTCTCAGCTTTTTGGCGGCGGAAAAAACATCGCTCCATCCCTCGGTTCGCTATATGGCCAAAGGCATATTTAACGCGTTGCGGACGATTCCTGAACTTATCATGGCGATTATCTTTGTGGCTTCCGTCGGCTTCGGAATTCTTCCGGGAATTCTCGCGCTGGGAATCCATTCGGCCGGGATGCTCGGGAAGTTTTATGCGGAAGCGATCGAAAAAGTGGACACCGGCTTGATCGAGGCGGTTGAGTCTTCGGGTGGATCGCGTTTTCATGTCATCGTCTTCAGCGTAATCCCTCAGATAGTAAGCCATTGCATTGACTTTACTTTGTACCGGTGGGAATACAATTTCCGCGCCTCGACGGTCGTCGGCATGATCGGCGCGGGCGGAATCGGCTTTCAATTAATCGCTTCTCTGCGGATCATGCAGTACCAAGATGTTCTTGCGATTCTTGCGGTTGTGTTTGTGATGGTGCAGTTGGTCGACGCGTTCGGGAATATGATTCGCAGAAAATTATTGTTTGGGGAGAATGGTACAAACAGATGAGCAGACCAAGGGTGTTTATTTCACACTGGATGCCGCAAATCGGTGTTGATATGATTAAAGAGTATTGTGAAGTCGATTATTACGACGGGATAGAGCCTTTATCCAAAGAAACCTTTATCGCTAGAGCCAAGAAGGCTGATGCGGTGCTCGCTTTCGTATGCGACACCATTGATGAGGAAATTCTGCAAAGCTGCCCGAACGTGCGGGTGATCAGCAGTTTCGGTAAAGGGTTCGATAATATTGATGTGGAAGCTTGTACCAGGCACAATATACTGGTGACGATTAATCCCGATGCGCTGACGGAATCTACGGCGGATTTGGCGATCGGATTGCTCCTATCGGTTTCCCGCAATATTTTAGCCGGCGACCGTCATGTGCGCAACAGGGAATTTAAAGGTTGGCATGCGGTTCATTGTCTAGGCCGCGACTTTCATCATTCCAAGTTGGGGATCATCGGATTTGGTGCCATCGGCCGGGCGATCGCAAAGCGCGCCAAAGGCTTTGGCGTTGAGATATCCTATTATGATGTTCGCAGATTTCCGGAAATGGAAGATCATCCGGGAGCGAGGTATATCGAATTGCCCGCACTGCTCAGCGAAAATGATTATGTGGTAGTGGCTGTCGATCTCCGGCCGGAAAACCATCATCTGATTGACCGGGAAGAGCTCGAATTGATGAAGAAGGATAGCTTTTTAATCAATATCAGCCGGGGATCGATCGTGAATGAGCAAGCCGTAGCGGAAGCTTTAGAGCAGGGCCGTTTGCGGGGATACGCTGCAGATGTTTTTGAGTTTGAAGATACGATTATCAAGAACCGTCCGTCGTATATTGCCGAAGCACTTTTAAGACAAGGACAGAAGACGGTATTTACCCCTCACATTGGCACTGGCACCATTGAAGCAAGGGAAAGATTGGCTGTCTCCAGCGCCACTCAATTGCTGACTGCACTGCAAGGGAAAATTCCTTCCGGAGCAATAAATCAAATAAAACTCGACCCTAGGATTATATAATTGCGCAAAAGGTTGGACGTGTGATCATCCGGCCTTTTTTGGCTCCGCGAAAGTTCATTGTTTAAATTATACAGCTTTTTTATAAGTTCCTTTAATAAAATGCTCTATTTTATTAATATTACATTCCGCCGAATTTTACACGCACATATTCCATAAAGGTGTATGCGGCAAGGGATTGCGACATCGTTTTATCGAGGACCAAATAAAAATGTCAAGGCCGGAATAAAAATTTAATTTTTAGCCGGGTTATTTTTTTAGGATTTAGTCAATATGGAGTAAGGGACAAGGGGGCTAGCCCCCTTGTCCCTTACTCGGCGGCGCGCGGCCGGGAGGTCAGCCGGAGGAGAGCCTGAAATCCGGAATTTAGAACTCACCATATACTTTTCCGACGAACGTAGATTAAAGCGTACATCATGCAGGATGACGTACCAATCCCGATCCATCTCCAGTCGGCCAGGGATAGGCGTATTTCCAATATAAAGCTCTATACCTTCTCCGCAATGTAGATCGTAATGGCGATCATCGGACGCTTTCTCTTCATCCTTCGCCACCTCCCGAACGTCGTGGAGCTTTTGTTGAAGATGGCAGTACGCCGGCGCGTATCTTTTCTTTCAAACGATAGGAATCCCCGCGCATATTAAAGACCGAGCTGTGGTGTAAGAGGCGGTCCAGTATAGCCGTCGCCAGCACGGGACTACCCAGCATCTCGCCCCATTCGCTGTATGACTTGTTGGATGTGATGATGATCGACCCACGTTCGTAGCGCTTAGATATAACTTGGAACAGGATCTGGGCACTCGTCGCATCAAAAGGGGCATAGCCAACTTCGTCCAGGATCAGTATCGTAGGCCTTGCATAACTCCGGAGGAATTTCGGAACTTGCCTGCATTCGGCTGCTTCTCTTGCAGCTTCCATGAATTCATCCGCACGCACAAATAACGCGGTCTGTCCCTGATGGATAGCCTCTAGCGCGATGGCCACGCTAAGGTGCGACTTTCCTACCCCCGGAGGTCCCAGAAACATCAGATTATGGCCCTCCCTATAAAACGAGCGAGCGATTAAATCGCGAATCCGGCGTTCATCCACACTGGTTTGCGCGGCAAAGTCGAATTCGGTTAACGTCTTTACGAAAGGAAAACGAGCATTTCGGACTCTTCGGTTCCATGATGCTTCTTGTTTGTGGTTTTCTTCCACATGCAAGAGGCTGCCTAAAAATTCAGCATATGATATACTGTTGGCAGAAGCCTCTTCAAGCAAGGCGTCGAGCCGATGGGCAATGGATTTCCAGCCCAACTGAGCGCAACGCTGCTGGAGTTCGATCAAGGCTTGCATACCAGAAATTCCTCCTCTCCGATTAACTCGTAATAATCAAGGGAGCGAGTTTCTACCTCAGGAGCTTTCTGAACGTGTGGGGAGGTCGCCAAACCATAGTCCCCTTCTTCAAGAGCTCCTTTTAATTTCGGCAGATGCTCCGGTCGATAAATGGTCGTTTTACCCGTCTCTTCGTTGATCCGGTATGTCGTGATTTTTTGTTCGTGATCCCACACTTCGAAATGATCGGAATCGATCCAACGAATACGAACTTCTTTTAGACCCAAATGACTTGGAACCGTATATTTCTTGGATTTAACCGATATGTAGCCGTCCCACACCAGCCGCTTTTCCCATTTCGCCACCACATAGGGGGCGATACCGCTGATAGGCGACAAGGCCTTGATTTCGTCCTGAAAACGTTCCTCCGGCGGCACACCGGTTGTGGCATTGGGTTTGGCGTTTGCTACCGTCTCCAGCCACTGCAGCGCATCTTGGTTCCAAGCTTCCAGCGCCGGTTCATGCTTGCGTTGCAAGAAGTTTTGGCGAACATATTTGACCGAATTTTCAACTTTGCCTTTGGTTCGTGGTTTCCCCGGTTTGCATACATCCACCTGGAACCCATAGTAGTGTGCAAAATCCGCGAAGACGCTTGTCAGGACGACTTCTTTGAGCAATCGTTTCTGGACCACGGTTTTCATGTTGTCAAAGAGCACTTTTTTTGGTATGCCTCCAAAGTACTCGAAGGCTTGTCTCATGCAGCGCAGGAAACTGTCCATCTTCATGGTATCCGTGAAACATACATACCGTTTTCGTGAATAACCCATCGTCATGATAAATCCATAAATCCGTCGGCGTTTCCCTTCGAAATTTTGAATGCCGCAATCCATCCAATCCACTTGCGCCTGTTCTCCCGGCGCTGTTTCATAGCGCGGAACCCCCTGTTTTCTCGGTGCACTCCGAAACCCTTGCACATAATCTTTGAGAATCGTTTTTCCGCCGGTATAGCCCTTGGCTCGCAGCTCATCGAACAGAACCTCGCAATTGGTCGTGCCTTCCTCGATTCGCTGCCTGATATACGCCTTATATGGATCGAGCTTGCTTCCCCGAGCCGGCCGGGTTTGTTTCTTAGGGATTTCCTTCGTATACTTTTTCGCTGTAGGCCAACTGATCTGCAACTCGTCGGCGATAGCGGTAATGCTCCATCCCTTCTTCTTTAAGTCTTGAATCACCCAGAACATTTCTTCCTTTCTCTCAAAATTCACTACTAAGCCTCTCCCTCGACACAAAGTTGCGCACCCTATTATATCGAGAGATTCGAGACTATTCTAAAATTTTATTCCGGCTATATTCTTAATTTTACATTCGGCGTTAACAAAAATTTCGACGCAAATGGATTCCCTTGATCTTAAGAATTTGCAATGTCTTCAATTGCAGTTCTTTACGAATTGCGAATCTCGACAAAATGGAGAAACCTATTCCCGATTCGACCGCGGCTTTCACCGATTCGGTGTTGCCCAATTCCAAAACCACATTTAATTCTTCAGGATTCAAATCGATCTTCCTCAGGCTTTCGTTAATGACCTGGCGTGTTCCGGAACCAGGCTCTCTTAGGATGAGAGGCAGCGAAAATAAATCATGAGGTGTCAGCACCCCTTTACTAGCGAGCAGGGGGTGCTGATTTTGTGTGGAACTGATGACAACCAGCTCGTCCTCAAGAAAAGGGTAACTTTCAATTTCCGGGTTAGATACCGGAGCTTCCACGAAACCGATATGAATCTCCTGCTTCAATAATTGCTCCACGATATGGAGGGAATTGCCGATTTTCATCCGCAGGTTAACCTTGGGATAGTCGAGCTTAAATATTCCCAGCACATACGGAAGAATATGTTCTCCGATCGTTGTGCTGGCCCCTATAAATAAATCGCCATGAATGGAATTTGAAAGTACTGTCAGTTCCTTTTCCGCGTCATGAACGAGTTGAAAGATTCTCTCCGCGTATCTCAGCAGAACTTTTCCATAATCGGTCAATTTGATTGTTCTTGTCGTCCTTTCAAATAACTTGACTTTCAAGGCTTCCTCCAGCTGCTGGATTTGCAAACTGACCGAGGGCTGGGAAAGATGAAGTATTTTTGCAGTTTCTGAAAAATTCCGTTTGGTTGCTGCGATATAAAACACGCGCAAATGATCCAGATTCATTGTCATTACTCCTGTCCTTCTTTTTACCTATCCAAAGTATAGTCCTTAAGTGTTAAAGCTGGATAAAATAAGAAAATTCATTTAACCCCTGAATCCGTGATAGTTCTTCTGTGAAAAAGAAGAAAAAGAAAGGAAATCGCATCTCCGATGGTGAATTTTAAAGGAACCATGAATGATCCACTTTCACCTGCGAGGTGCTACATATGAGAATCCAATTCACCCAATCTAAGGAAATTCTGTTGACTACGCATGCTGGCCTGGCCACCGTCGGCGCCTTGCTTTCCCATACCCGATTGCCGCAGCGTCTCAATCGCTCCACCGTGAAAGGAATGGAGAACCCGATTCACAGTCATGGCGATGTCATGACCAGCTATCTTGGCTTGCTTTGCCAAGGCAAAAGCGACTTCGACCACATCGAACCTTTCCGAAAAGATCCCGTATTCCAAACCTGCCTCGGTGTCCGCAAGGTGCCGTCAAGCCCGACGCTCCGTCAGCGTCTGGATGCCGCAGCTCAAACGATGAATGCCAACTGGAACGAGATCCTGCTTCAAGAATCCGCCGATCTGATTCGAAACGTAAAAGCACCTGTAACCGGACTGACACGGTATTTGTCAAGATAGTTGTCGCGATTTAATAAAATTAAGTTAGCTATCATTGCGTCTTCTGCACAGCTTGAATAAGCGTCGCTTTTTCCGGATTAAGCCATACTTCTTCTTTTAGACTCCAATCCCGTGTATCCCCTGACCAGCGACCTGGATGCAGGGCTTTCGCAGCTTCATAAACCTGCCGTCGCTTCTCAAATACTTGTTCCTCTTGTCCTTTATGCCTCTGGCTGGGCGTGAGGAAATTGAGCCCGCTGTGGCGATGCTCGTGGTTGTACCATCGTACAAAACGCAGCACCCATTCACGGGCCTCGGTGCGGTCTTTAAACCCTTGCTCCGGGTATTCTGGACGGTATTTGCACGTCCGGAAGATGGACTCCGCATAGGGATTGTCATTGCTGACTCGGGGCCGACTTCTGGAAGGCGTGATGCCTAAGCTATATAGCGTTTCCAATAAGGTTGCCCCCTTCATCGGACTGCCATTGTCCGAGTGCAGCACAAGGGGCTGCTGGCGAATGACACACTGCTCGCTAAGCACCGTTCTGCGTATTAACTGACTCGCATGCTCGGCCGATTCTTCTTCCCAAATCTCCCAACCGACAATTTTGCGACTATATAAATCTAGCACCAGGTAGAGGTAGAAGAACAGACCTTTAACGGGCCCTGGCATCCACGTAATATCCCACATCCAGACTTGGTTAGCTCCAGTAGCACAGTGGCTTGTCAGCGGCTTGGTGGTTCTTTTCTTGCTTCTTCCACGATGTTGCTGTTGTTTGTGTTTGTGCATCACACGATAAAAACTAGACTCCGAAGCAATATAGGTTCCCTGATCGGCAAGGGCGGGAACGATTTGACTCGGGGGGAGGCTCTTAAACTCAGGCTGATGGATGACGTCCAGAATCTGTTGTTCTTCTTCCTCGCTGAGCTTATGGACGGGCTCAGGACGCTTGGCATAAGGACGCCTATCTTCGCTAATCTTATGCTGACGCCAACGCTGCAGGGTTCTCTGGGTCAGTCCAAGCTCCTTACAGGCGAGGTGTTCCCTTGCACCGGCCTGAACAGCTTCTTCAATCAGTGATACAGCTAGCTGACGATCCGGGGCACTGATCATTCGTCCCCTTGGTCCCCCCAGATCGCCTGGGCCTTTTTTCGCAACACCAGTAAGGCTGCGGTTTCGGCCAATGCCGCTTCCTTTCGTTGAAGCTCGCGGCTTAGGGCCTTTACTTCTTGTTCTTTCGTTCGGAGATCCTTTTGCAGCTTGCTCGCTTGCTCGGCGATCCCGCCATTGGCGTTCATACAAGCATCGCGCCAGGCTTCCACTTGCTCGACGTACAGCCCTTTGGCACGACAGTATTCCGCCAACTCAATCTCACTTAATGCTGCTGTTTCTACCACGATGGCAAACTTATCTCGAGTGCTCCATCGCTCTGTAGATTGTGCACCTGTCGGCATGATCGTTCCTTGGGCCTTCGCCGCTTTCTTCCACTTATACAGCGCTGTTTCAGATATCCCGTACTCTTTGGCTAACTGGCTGACCGATTCATTATTCGGTGGCATCATTCGTTGCACGACTCTCTGCTTCAATTCCTGATTCACTTGGTTCATTGTCTCCCACCTCGTCCTTGTTATCCTCACTATACTTTCAATTGAGGGGTACGACAACTATTCTGACACAGGGGGGACAGCAGGCGAGCATACGGTGATTCCGCTGGATATCGATGTCTCTCCGTTCGATAACTCCGGTACGAAAAAAGAGGGTGTTTCGTTGACCTACAAAGGCACGTTCGGCTACGCCCCCATTTTCGCCTACCTCGGACAGGAGGGGTATAGCGTGAATGTGCAGCTTCGGGAAGGCAGCACGCACAGTCAGAAGGATGGCGCTGATTTTCTGCGCGAAAGCATCCAGTATGCCCGGCGCATCACGAAAGAGCGCCTTCTCGTGCGGATGGATTCCGCTCACGACAGTCTGGAAAATCTGCAGGTGTGTCATGCTGAGCCAGAGGTCGATTATATCATCAAGGTCAATCTGCGCAATACATCCAAGGAAAGTTGGCTACGGATCGCCGAAGACAAGGGCATGGCCTGTGAGCAGCGCCCCGGCAAGACGGAATACATGGGCGTGATCGCCTTTCCCGAAAAAGGCTTCGATCAAGCCCTTCGTCAAGTGTTTCAAGTGATCGTACGGACGATCGACCGTGAAGGTCAGATGCTCCTGTTCCCGGAAATTGAAGTGAACGTCTATTGGACTTCTCTTACCTGCTCGCCGTGGCGTGTCATCGAGTTGTATCGCGATCACGGCACGAGCGAACAATTTCATAGTGAGCTGAAGACGGATCTGGATTTGGAGCGACTGCCCGCCGGCAAATTCGATACCAACGATCTGGTTTTGCACGCGGGGGTGTTCGCTTACAACCTGCTCCGCATCATGGGGCAGGAAAGCTTGCGCCAAGACGATGCTCCGATTCGGGGAGGCGTACAACGTCGCCGCATCCGCACCGTGATTCAAAACATCGTGTACATCGCGGCTAGAGTCAGCCGACACGCTCGTCAAACGATTTTCAATTTTGGGCGATACAGTCCCTGGTTTCAGACCGTACGACGAGTGTACCAAGCGTTTGCCTGAATCCATTTTTCGCCATCCAGACCAACCCAAACTGCTCTTCCCTGTTCCGGCCTTACCGTAAACAGCAAGGCTTATTGAGCATGCCTTGCTTGATGGATTCTGTCATTTGTAGATTTGTTTTCATCACGAATCTTTAGCTGATGGGGGGATTTCCGATTACTTTTTTCCATATACTGCCCTCTCTGGCGGAGTGGACTTAAGTTTGTCACGGATTCAGGGCATACTGAACAACCACTCAGGTTTCTTTCCAGTATAGCCCTATCCTGCTGTGTAGTGTTAATAGTAAGTACGATTTTAACGTTAGGATAACTTACACAAAAATATTTACACTCCCGCGGATAGAGTTCATTTGTGTTATTCGTTTGAAGACGTAATGTCAAACAAGTGAGCGTATTCTCCGTATCCTTCCGTTTCCAATTTTTCCTTAGGAATAAAACGAAGTGCCGCTGAATTGATGCAATAACGTAATCCGCCTTTGTCCCTAGGACCGTCTTCGAAGACATGCCCCAGATGGGAATCTCCGTTTCTGCTTCGCACCTCGGTACGAATCATACCATGGCTGGTATCAAGATGTTCTGTAATATTGGAGTGACGTAATGGTTTTGTAAAACTCGGCCAGCCGCAACCCGAATCGAATTTATCTAAAGAACTGAATAACGGCTCACCAGATACAATATCGACATAAATGCCTTCCTCCTTATGATTCCAATATTCGTTTCGAAAAGGTGGCTCTGTTGCATTGTTTTGAGTCACTTCAAATTGAACAGGAGAGAGGCTATTTCTTAATTGTTGTTCATTTTTATGAAGCCTCCAATGTTCCTTTAGAAATGTATCCCTTCCCGAACCTTGACGATACATTTTGTACCGGTAGGAATTCTTCTTATGGTAATCCTGGTGATAATCCTCCGCGGGATAAAACCTTGCAGCAGGTACAATTTCGGTAACGATTGGTTTATTAAACCGCCCACTTTCCTCAAGTGCTTTTTTTGAAGCCTCCGCCAGCCTTTTCTGTTCATCTGTATGATAAAAGATTGCAGTTCTGTACGATGAGCCACGGTCAAAAAATTGCCCGCCTGAATCGGTAGGATCAATTTGTTGCCAATAGATTTGCAATAACTTCTCATATGGGAATAATTCGGGATCAAATGTAATTTGCACAGCTTCGGTATGCCCCGTAGTTTCCGAACAAACCTCTTCATAGGTCGGATTTTCCTTGTGGCCACCGGTGTAGCCTGAAACGATCTTCACGATTCCGGGCAACTCTTCAAAAGGTTGAACCATACACCAAAAACATCCGCCCGCGAACGTAGCTTTCTCCAATTTGCTCTCTGTCACAGAAATTTCCTCCTTATTTTTCCTTCTTATTAAACAGCCGTTTATTTCTTTTCTTGAGCCGTTCAAAATGTTCATTTGTTGCATTAGCTTCCGGAATTGTATTCTTATCATTGGTAATAAATAGTGATTTCAAATCATCCAGATTTGAATGCTTCTCAATATGAGCGTTAAAATCCAAAAGGTTATTTTTAATCCCGTTTTCCTCACGCAAATGAGGAAAGGCGCTCGTAACAAGTATATTCTTGTACTGCTTTTCATAGTGTTCTTTCTGGATTTTCAGGATGCGAATCTGTTCTTCCTGCTCCTTCAATTTTGTCTCATATTGGCTTAGTTTTTCAAGCTTTTGCTTATAATCCTCCTTTTCTTTATACATTTGATAAAAAGTATCTTGAAAATGTTCTAGCTCATAAATAATCTTGTTATAATCTTTCCCATGCACTTGAAATAGTTGGTAAATGTTTGGAAAATAAATAGCATCTATTTCGCTGTTTTCAGATGATCGAAGAATGGGTCGATTCAACTCATCTATGGTATCCGGTATTCTGCGACTCCATGTGTTTCTTCCAATTCCGGTCCTTCTTTCCAAATCTTTATACGTTAGCTTTGCACCCTTTAAATCATTTTTTATTTGAACGGCCATTTTTTTTAGTTCCATGTCGCTGTAATCCGACTTCCTGCCGCGTTTTCGGCTATCGCCTTGATTATTTGTCCGTTGTATCTTCTTCGTCATTCCAATCCAACTCCATTATCCTTGAATCCACCATCGCTTTTCGATCCATTAAATCCAATAAATTTTTCGAGAAAGATTGATACGATTCCTCATATTTTATCCTGTGAACCTCTTCTTGAATCTGTATTAATGAATGGTTTATTTCTTTCATGCAACGTAACGTTGTCTTTATTTCTGCATCAAGAATCGAGCTTTGACTCTCTAGCCAAGAAATTGCCGTATTTATTTCGTTTACTGCCGGTTTAAATATATAGTGTTCACAATCCCTGCAATCCGGAACACAATGTATTGGGAAATCGTTTGACTCATCTCCACAAAAGCCATACGGAATCTTCTTTTTACCACCCAGTTCTTCCAAAGTATAAATTTTTCCTTTATCTACTGCTGTTCTCCTTTTTCCCAGAAATCCTTCTGGCATCTTTTCTGCAATCTTATTTTCCATTCTTTTTCGGGCAAGATGATAAACAAAAGAGTCTGCAAAATGAGCAGCGTGATAAAAATAGTTCTCTTGAGATTCAATTTGCTCATGATGGGCCATTCTTGCGACAGATAGCATATTAAAACCTTGAAGCACCATATTAATAATAGCAAAATGCTTCGTGTCACCAGGTTTGATTTCTCTTGCCGGCCGATATTCAAACTTACTCTCAACGACATCCCTATAAAATTCCTTGAGCAAGTAAGAAAAACGGACATCATTGAATCTTTTTGCGTCCATATTTACCTGTCTTTTTCGATATTTTTGATAATATTCCAACGGAAACAAATAAACGGGCTCATATCCAAGCAAGTTTAACAGAACCTGTTTATACGATCGAATACTTTCAAAAATATTGTGATCGATTTGTATCGATTCCCACTCAATAACTTCGTTTATATCGGTACTTTTGTTCTTAATTCTAGGGACGGTTAACCAAAGAGAATGCTCGGCCTCCTGAAGGCAGCCAAATTTAATCTGAAAAAACTCGTTTGGTCTCATCGGGATCACATTCGTGATTCGCCACCATAATAATATTGGCAAAAAGGGGAAGTGTTCCTGATTCCATGCTTGTTCAAAGAAGTCATTGATTATATCGTCAAACTGGAGCACTTCTTCAAAATCGGGCAAGTCCCTGTTATCGTGATGGGCCCTCGTGATAAGATTGCATATTTCAATAATCTTTTCAGCATCTTTAATTGGGTGGAAATTTATAAAATTTTGAAGTGTACAGGCCATGTACCAAGCGTTCGGTTTTGAGGTTGAATGTAAAAATTTCTCGAGTTCATTCAAATCTGTAAAGTTCTGAGTCTTGAGGATTATAGCTTTCAGCAGATTACATTCTCTTTTGCATGTTCTTGGTGATTTTCCGCTTATTCGGCGAATCAATATAAATCCTTTTAGAGCCAGATTAAGTTCTCGATATACTTCAAGACCAAACTTCATTGAAAAATAACGGTCAGCACTTTCCGATGTCATTTTCCACAAATATCATCAAAGGAATCAGCGACAAGATATCCTGCCTCTTTCAAATTATAAAAAGCTTCTTCATAATCTTTCCTCTTATAGTCATGGAATTGAATATCCTCAACAACATCTAATCTATGATTTCCCAAAGTATTGACAGTTCTTCGTATTTGCATAAATACCACCATTATATTTTCTCGGAAGAAATAAGATGGGCAATCTCTTCAAGTTGCGTTTCCAGCGCTGGTAAATTCAAAAATTGCATAACAAATTCATCACCTAAATATTCTATGGCTTGCTCAATGATATCAAGAAGATGCAGGATATATCCCGTATCCCGATCAATTAAAGCGCTGTACTCGCATTCTTTAATTGATTTAATAAGCCGTTCTATTTCATTGTTTGCTTCTATTAATATAAAATACTGAGGTATAAACCATTCGCAGCCAAAGCAAGTTGATCTTCTCGGGTATGAGCATTTAGGGTGCGCAAGACATTGACCGCAATCTGATTTAGATGGCATTTTCCCCATATATACTTGAACGATAATCTTAATAAGGTCTTCCCTTGAAAGGCGATAAAGCATCTGCATAATCGTTTTTCTTCTGTGACGAACGGTATTAAAAAATTCGGCCCATCTTTCTGTTTGCCATAGCGATATGTCCTTTCTTAACAGTTCAATGGCTTGTGTCCGATCTTCTAATGTCTGTCTGCCATCGAATGACTGTGCAGCGGCCATAATCATATAATTGTAGAGCCATCCAAAATGTCCCCGCCTGCACAGATTATAGGATACCCTATTTATAGTACCATCTTTATTCGTTGCTTTGACATAAATTGCGCTTGTATTCTGGTCTGTATGGGATCGTACATGCTGGATGAGCTCAAGTGCCAGATCCGAGTCCTTATTATTCTCCTCCGTGATTCCGTAAAAAAGATATGTCATGGTGGATCGATTCATCATCAAGCTTCTGAATACCTTTAAATGAGGTCTTTCTTCAAAAAAACGTAAGTGAAATTTCTTTGGAACCGTACTAATTGTTCGACCTTCTTTGAAAGTTGATAACAGAATATGACTATTATTTTTATTCTTGGACATCCTTCTATGTAATTCAGATAAAACCATTGATGTTGCCATACATTCCAATAAATCCGGAGGGACGAAGAATGAAAGTAAGGCACCTGTTTTTCCAGTCACTTTGGATTTTGTTTTCAAATGTACTTGGTGTACAAGTATCTGGCATTGGCGAATAGTCAGCCTGTTTTTTTCAAACCAAGCAAAATCACCAATACCAAGACCATCCAATTCCAATGAGGGTAAATGGTTAACGATGTCAGAAGCTCTCCATACGTCGGAAAGATGCATGATGGTATAAAGCCACATGTTGGCATAATACGCACTATTGATGGCCCTTGGTAAATGATTTTGGATGTCCTGAACATACACATAAAATTCATGGTATATCTCTGGAGAGTAGATCTCTTTCCCATCATCAGATTTCGGTTTATTTGGGACAATGTAAAGGTCTTTTTCCGGCTTAATATCTTTATTGGCATAACAGTACCTCAGAAACTGTACAAAGAAGTCATTTGAACGCATCGGAGCATTGCTGGAATTTAAGATTGTTTGTAGCTCCTCACTAGATAGTTCGTAAATTTCCCTTCGGGACTGCAGAATTAAAGTTACAAAAGTTTTTGGTAATGAGTTTTCTGCCAAATCCTTTATTCGTTCCGGGCTACTGCTTTTACATGCAATAATTTTCTTGTGGCCAAAATCTAGAAATAATCTGACCGTTTCCTTAAGGTGTTGAGATGAAGAAGCAATTATCGCCTTGGTAAATTCTCGAATAGCTATATCTTTGGTATAAGCAGGTCGTTCTTGTCGCTTCTCGTATGCTTCTACGTCCTGTATCGGTATGAATGTTCCATATTTTTTGTATACAATCATATTAGGAAATTCATTGTTTTCGAGAAGTTTCTTCACTACTTTTCTCGTTTTCTTCAATCTTTTGGTCAGCTCAAGAACAGTCAGGGTATGCTTTGGTCTAATCCATGACTTCCCGCATTTCACAATATCATGGGTACTTATAAAAGCTTCCCATTCTTCGCGTGGTATTAAAATTCGAGAGCCCCCACCGGTTAACACCTTGGCTCCCGGGAAGAATGGATCACATAGGCTTTTAAGCCCCTTATCAGAAAAGGGGTATTCATTAACAATTTCTACACCAGTAATATAGCGAGGATCGCCTATATAAGTTAATTCTTTTGAAAATGTTATGACTTCTTCTTCCTCCAAGTAAATTTTATTCCCCCACTTCAGGACTTTCGTTAACTTGTTTGCACTGATCCAATAACTGACATTGTGGTGGTTTGTTTCTGGCCTAACTCTCTTAAAAATCTTTACCGTTTCTGGTAGGCTAATGTATCCGGTTAAATCTACATCCTTATAACCTGATCGTTCCCTTATCTTAGGGATAGAATCAATTTTGATGTAACATCTATGGCTTACAAAAATATAATCGTTATCCGTGATAACCCCGTTTTTTAACCACTTGCGAGCTCTAGAATATGAAATCGGAATTTGTTTACAAAATTCCATGAAAGGTAAATATTTCGAAGTATCAACGCTCATACCAGAACTCCTATTGTTTATTGGTATTATTTTTGTTCCGTTCAATCAACCGGGGGACATAATATTCATGCATATAAGCCAACTTAGCCTCGATTTTTTCCTCATTCTTTCAGTCTTAGACATGTATGCCAACGAGGATTCCAAGCTTTTATCCCCTCTTGGAAAGGCCACATCTAATGGACTTTCCGCATGTTCAGCGAGCATATTGGTAAATGTGCCTCGACCAATATGCGTTGACCAGCTTGTAGTGCTTAAATGATTCGCGAGGATTTTATCCTCAGACCCACCATACTGTCTTAAATATTGGATGAAAGTTCTTTTTAACTTATCGAAATACTGTCTATAGCTTCTACCGGTCATCGCACTCCCATTTTTGTTTACAAATAGCGCGCCGGAACCATCGTTAGGTTTATACATCTCCAAGTGATCCTGGAGTAATTGATCGAGCCAATCCTTAATTTGATAAATTCTTTGCGGTCGTGGCTTTTTAACATAGTTTGATCCCGATGAATCCTTGATGTTCGTTCTGAATGAATTGGTTTCAATCTTAATCAGAAGATCGCCGGTTGCCAACTTTCTTTGCAAACTCGCTCTTTTTAAATTAACAACTTCGCCGACCCTTAATCCTCCGAATAGTTGGAAATATAGGCCCAAAACAATTCTGGGTGTAACACAGATAGCTATTTCAAATAACAGGGGAATGTAAGCAAGCGGAAAAACATGCTCTACATTCGACGCTGAACGAGATGGATAGATAGCATCAAACGGGGACTCATAATAGAAAGTTCCGTGATAAGTCGGTTTCTTGGGAAAGTTAGACAATAATATATGGGGAGTGATATTGTTCTTAGCAAGCCAAACATAGAAATTGGTAAGAGTACGTTCAGCATCCTTCACTGTTCCAAGTTGTCTGCCTTCCTCCGTTAAATAATTTAAGAATCGTGTCCCGTGTGAAAGTTTTAAATCCATTAACGATTTGATATGAAAGGTTCTTTTATTCAAGAGAATATGGTTAAGAAACATGGTGACATTCTTGGCATGCTTCCTCTGAGTGTTATACGATTTCGATTTATATTGAGATAATATGTAGTCGGTTATAGGGTGTACAATATCCGCGTTTTTTTCCACATCACGAAGGCAGATGATCGCCATTTGCTTTTTAACTTGTTCGCCATTTTTTTTCGTAAACCAATCTATCCAAACAGTGTCCACCGCAAACTTAAATCTTTGGGTCTCTTCAATAGGCACTACATTTGTGTACATAAATTCGCTCACACCCAACAATATGATCTATAATAATTCCATCTTAATCCAAGAGAACAATATGTACAATCATTTAAAAGAAAAAAATCTATCAATCTCTCAAAATTCATTGATAGATCAATAGATTTCCTTGCTTTTTTAATATTATTTTGTACATCAACAATATGTGCATGTTTATGCCGATACATCTGTGGGATCGATCTGCTGCCAGAACAGCTCCAGTAACCGTTCGTAGGGAAAGAGCGTTGGATCGAATGTAATTTGGACAGCCTCATAGTGCCCCGTCGTATTCGAACATACTTCCTCATAGGTCGGGTACTCTACATGACCGCCTGTATAGCCCGACACGATCTTGACAATGCCCGGCTGTTCGTCAAACGGCTTGACCATACACCAGAAGCAGCCGCCTGCAAATGTCGCTAACTCCAGTTGGTTGTTTACACCAGTCATATGTTCTCATCTTCTTTCATCGTTAATGTGGTGCGGCTTCATCCAGCAGCTTCTCTACGATGACGGGAAGCATCCGGATGGTGTCGCTGTCGGCCCCGAAGGTTTGGCTGGCCGCGTAAGCACCCTCGATCCAAAGGGCCAGTGAATGGGCTAAAATCTCCGGATCGGGTGCATTCATCGCTTTTGTTAACTCCACGAGCTTCTGAATAACTGCCTTTTTGTGAGCAAAAACCAATTGGCGGGCGGGATGCTCAGGATCGGGAAATTCTGTGGCGATATGGCTGAAACAGCACCCGCGATAACCGATAACGGATGATTTATCGGCCAAATCCGTAAACAATTGAATGATTTGACGTCTTGGCTGATGAGGATGCTTCGCAAGGCTTGCTTCCCATTCCTCCCAAAACTGCTTGCTTTGCCTGTCCAAATAGGCCAGAATCAGTTCATTTTTGGAGGAAAATTGACGATAAAGGGTCATTTTATTCATGCCTGCCTGTTCCACAACAGAATCCACACTTACCGCACGGATGCCTTCTTTGTAGAACAGCTCACCGGCGGCCTGAAGGATATATTCCTGGGCTTGAGCGCTCGGCACTCGTTTTCTTTTTGAGAAGGCCGGTTTCGGCTTTTTTGCATTGAGGTTTGTCATTCAACATGTCTCCTGCGCCGCTGGGCTTTCCAAATATCCGAAACGGTTCAATGAGGCCACCATTTAGGATGTTACTGATCGGTAACAATGATAGTTGTATCATAAGTATTGAAGACTCATATGTCAAGCGGGTACAAGCCGAAATGACGGGCCAAGGCTCTGCGGTAATAAAGCCCCGCAGATTTTGCCAAGGCATGGAGAACTGCTGTTATAGGCCAAAAGTATCCTATTTGTTACTTCACTACTTAAAAGTGCGTACTTCCTTTTTTGAAAGAACGGACCTACAATAAAGCTGTCTTCAATAAAGACAAGGCATTATGGTTCCTGGCCGGGGCTGCAAATGAACAGATTCGCCATCTTATCTTGTTTTGGCTTACAAACCAAAAATTATATAGACATAAGGAGAGAAGCAGAAATGAAGTTACAATTAGCATTGGACCTGGTAGATATTCCTGGAGCAAAGCAGCTGGTAGCCGAAGTGCAGGAGCATATCGATATTGTAGAAATCGGTACGCCGGTTGTGATCAATGAAGGATTAAGAGCGGTAAAAGAAATCAAGGAAGCCTTCCCTTCCTTGACGGTATTGGCCGACCTGAAAATTATGGATGCAGCCGGATATGAAGTGATGAAAGCATCCGAGGCGGGCGCAGACATCATTACGGTGCTTGCGGCAGCTGAAGATATGAGCATCAAAGGCGCTGTAGAAGAGGCGAGAAAGCAAAAGAAACAAATCCTGGTCGACATGATCGGCATTAAAGACATCGAAGGACGCGCCAAAGAACTCGACGCTATGGGCGTAGACTACATTTGCGTACACACTGGGTACGATCTTCAGGCCGTCGGACAAAACTCCTTTGAAGACCTGAAGAAAATCAAGCGTGTGGTCAAAAACGCCAAAACGGCGATTGCAGGCGGCATCAAGCTGAGCACATTGCCGGAAGTGATCAAAGCGCAGCCGGATCTGGTTATTGTAGGCGGCGGGATTACCGGACAAGAAGATAAAAAAGCGGCAGCAGCCGAAATGCAAGCATTGATCAAACAGGCTTAATCGCCGGCTTCTGTTCAAGCGGATGGGTTACAGACTCCATACGCAAGGCTGAAACATGATCTTAGTCCTCGCTTACTATAGTGAGGACTTATTTTTCCGAAACAAGAAATGGCCCGGAAAGCTGTTTTTTACACGAAAATCAGAAAAAAGAAGGTGAAATCCATGGATGCCATGACCTTTGTGTTGTTTGGTTCGACCGGTGATTTGGCCAAAAGAAAATTATTCCCGGCGCTGTACAACCTGTTTCTGGAGCAAAAGCTGCCGCAAGCTTTTTCGGTCATTAACCTGGGACGCAAGCCGTTGTCGGATGAGGAATTTCAGGCCTATGTCGAACAATCGCTGCACACTTTTTCAAGGCGTAAGCCTGAAGACCGCTCCCAGGTAGAGCCATTTCTCCGGAACTTCCGTTATTTGGATATGGATGTGACGAAACCGGAGGGATACCGGAAACTGCTTAAGCGGATTGAAGAAAGAGAAAAGGAGCTCAACATTCCGGAGAACCGGATGTTCTATCTGTCGGTTGCGCCCGAATTTTTTGACGTGATCGCCTTGAATATCAAGGAGAGCGGCTTGGGGAGCGGCAGAGGCTGGAAACGTCTTATTATCGAGAAACCGTTCGGACATGATTTGCCGTCGGCCCGGAAGCTGAACGCCAAGCTGAATCAGGCTTTTGAGGAAGACGAAATTTATCGCATCGATCATTACCTCGGCAAGCCAATGGTTCAGAACCTGGAAACCCTAATTCCGGCGAATCCTGTTCTGAAGGCGCTTTGGAGCAATCAATACATTGCCAATATTCAGATTACCGCCAGCGAAACGGTGGGTGTAGAGGAGAGGGCCGGTTACTATGAAGGCGCCGGAGCGATCCGGGATATGTTTCAAAATCACATGCTGCAGCTGCTGATGATGACGGCTATGCATCTGCCGACTCCCGTCACGGAACAAAATGTCCGTAAGCAAAAGAGCAGCCTGTTGAAGTCTCTCCGGCCGATATGCAAAACGGAGGCGGCCCGGCACGTAGTGCGCGGTCAGTATGGAGCGGGGGAAATTCACGGTCAAGCCGTCCCTGCCTATCGGGATGAACCCGGAGTGGATGCCGCCTCGATGACCGATACATTTGTCGCCGCCCGGTTATGGATTGACGAATTTTTCTGGAAGGACGTCCCCATTTATATTCGGACGGGAAAACGCATGAAGGAAAAGTCTACACGGATCGTCCTTGAGTTCAAAGACAGATTAAAGGAACAGAACGCGGATGCAGACCGGATGCCTAACCTGTTGACAATTCAAATCAATCCGGATGAAAAAATTACGCTGCAGCTCAACGGCAGGAATCCATTGAAAAACGGACGGATGGAGCCGGTCACCTTGGATTTCTCGGTGCCGTCCGATCAGATGCCGGAAGCGTATGAACTGCTTTTATTCGATGCTTTGAAAGGCGATGCGACGTTTTTCGCCCACTGGGAAGAGGTCGAATTGGCATGGAAATGGGTTCAGCCCCTTGTCGAGGCCTTCGAAGAAAATCTCCTGCCGCTTCATGTTTATCCTGCCGGTTCGTTTGGTCCGGCCATGGCTGATGCTCTATTGGAAGAGCAGGGATTTCACTGGTGGCATGACGAAACACCGGAAGCCCGGGAGTTGTATAAGCTGGCTGCAATATAATTACGCGAATAGGGAAAGCTAAGACAGGAGGTAGGAATCGCATGAAAATCGGATTAGTCGGTTTAGGTAAAATGGGATTCAATTTGGGTCAAAATCTGATCGACCGCAAACATGAAGTCGTGGCGTTCGATTTGAATACAGATGCCGTAAAAAAGCTTCAAGCATATGGTGCTCAAGGTGCGGAAAGCCTGGAGCAGCTCGTTCATTCATTACAGCTGCCAAGGATCATCTGGATCATGGTTCCTCATGCCGTGGTGGACTCCGTACTGGATGAGCTTACACCGTTTTTGACCAAAGGCGATATTGTCATCGAGGCGGGAAATTCACACTATAAGGAATCCATCCGCCGATACAATCAGCTGAAGCAAGCCGGAATCTATTTTATGGATGCCGGGACTTCCGGAGGAATGGAAGGAGCCCGTCATGGGGCATGCTATATGGTTGGTGGCGACCCTGAAGCATGGCGCGTGGTGGAGCCGGTCTTCCGTGATACTGCAGTGGAAAACGGGTACCTGTATGCTGGCAAAGCCGGCAGCGGCCATTATCTGAAAATGGTCCATAACGGGATTGAATACGGAATGATGGCGGCCATCGGAGAAGGCTTCGAAGTCCTTGAGAAAAGCGGGTTCGACTTTGATTATGAGCAGGTGGCCAGAGTATGGAATCACGGGTCCGTGATCCGGTCATGGCTAATGGAATTGACCGAACGCGCATTTTCGAAGGATGCCAGGCTGGATGAGATTAAGGGTGTGATGCATTCCTCCGGAGAAGGGAAGTGGACGGTGGAGGAAGCCCTGGATCTTCAGACAGCCACGCCGGTCATTGCCATGTCTTTATTGATGCGCTACCGCTCCTTGGATCAAGATACCTTTACAGGCAAAGTGGTGGCTGCTTTAAGAAATGAGTTTGGCGGGCACGCCGTGGAAAAAAGCAAAGTCCCTGTACAGGCATAAATGAATGGATCATGGATGCCAATCTGAGAAAAAGTTGACCGGACCCTTGGGGGCCGGTCAACTTTTTTCAGTTGGATGAGCCGGAAGACCTGATGATATGCTCTGAATTTTGGATATCCTTGATTCTCTTTTTGCCCCATTCATACATCATTTCAATAATCGGCATCAGCGTCATCCCAAGCTCGGTCATCGAGTATTCTACTCTTGGAGGCACTTCAGGAAACACCTCGCGATGGACAATTCCGTCATCGATCAATTCCTTCAGCTGGCTCGTCAGCATTTTATGCGTAATTTTTGGGAAAAGTCTTTGAAGCTCGCTGAAGCGGTGAGCGCCCTCTCTTCCCAAATGCCAGAGGATGGTGATTTTCCACTTTCCGCTGATAATCGCCAAAGTTAATTCTTTTTCGCAATTGAAATCGCCGTTATTGATTTTATCTAAAATTTCTTTTCTTAGATCCGACATCGTATTCTCCTAATCTTTTAATAGTAACTTTTTTGTAACCAGCGCACAAAAAAGTGCATTCTTCTTTAATCTCTTCCCGCGATATAAAATGTACATTGTAGTTATTATGATAAAGGAGAGTGAAACAAATGTCCAAAAAAGTATTGATTTTAACTGGAGATGCTGTAGAAGCATTAGAAGTATACTATCCTTATTATCGCTGTTTGGAAGAGGGATACGAGGTGGTCATCGCTTCCCCTACAGATAAAAAAGTACTGGCTACGGTAGTTCACGATTTTGAAGACTGGCAAACCTTTACCGAGAAAAAAGGATACAATATTGAGGCTCACGCTTCATTCGAGAACATTAATCCGGAAGAATTCGATGCCTTGATCATTCCGGGCGGACGAGCTCCCGAGCATATTCGCCTTCATAAAGATTTTGCCCGGATCGCAAGCCACTTCTTCAAGCAGGATAAACCGATTATGATTCTGTGCCATGCCAGCCAGGCGTTATCCGTTATCGCCGATGAGATTAAAGGCCGCGAAATGACAGCCTACTTCGCTTGCCGTCCGGAAGTGGAAGCAGCGGGTGCAAAATATATCGAGACGCGTTTCCACGTTGACCGCAATCTGGTTTCCGGTCATGCCTGGAACGATCTTCCGCAGCTGATGAAGGAATTCATTAAGCAGGTTAATGCAGCGAACTAAGGGCAAAATAATATATTATAGCTGCCATGAAAATTAAAAAACAAAATGGTTAGAGGAGAGAAGAAAAATGAAATTACAATTAGCATTGGACCTGGTAGATATTCCTGGAGCAAAGCAGCTGGTAGCCGAAGTGCAGGAGCATATCGATATTGTAGAAATCGGTACGCCGGTTGTGATCAATGAAGGATTAAGAGCGGTAAAAGAAATCAAGGAAGCCTTCCCTTCCTTGACGGTATTGGCCGACCTGAAAATTATGGATGCAGCCGGATATGAAGTGATGAAAGCTTCCGAGGCGGGCGCAGACATCATTACGGTACTGGCGGCAGCTGAAGATATGAGCATCAAGGGTGCTGTAGAAGAGGCGAGAAAACAAAAGAAACAAATCCTGGTCGACATGATCGGCATTAAAGACATCGAAGGACGCGCCAAAGAACTCGACGCTATGGGCGTAGACTACATTTGCGTACACACAGGGTACGATCTTCAGGCCGTCGGACAAAACTCCTTTGAAGACCTGAAGAAAATCAAGCGTGTGGTCAAAAACGCCAAAACGGCGATTGCAGGCGGCATCAAGCTGAGCACATTGCCGGAAGTGATCAAAGCGCAGCCGGATCTGGTTATTGTAGGCGGCGGGATTACCGGACAAGAAGATAAAAAGGCGGCAGCAGCCGAAATGCAAAAATTGATCAAGCAAGGTGCATAAGCATTATGCAAACGACGCAGTATTTTGCCAAGATCATTCAAGAGTTGGAGCGTTCGGTAAACCTTATCGCCGATGAACAAGCGGAAAAGCTGTCGAAAGGAATCCTTGAATCCAGGAAAATTTTCGTGGCTGGAGCAGGCCGGTCCGGACTGATGATGAAGTCCTTCGCGATGCGGCTGATGCAAATGGGCTTTGAAGCTTATGTCGTTGGCGAAACCGTAACTCCCAACCTGGAAAAAGGGGACCTGTTCATCATCGGTTCCGGTTCGGGAGAGACGAAAAGCTTGGTGCCTATGGCTCAGAAAGCCAAAAGCCTGGAGGGAACCGTCGCGACGATCACGATTTCCCCGGATTCGACCATCGGGACTTTATCGGATATCATCGTGAAATTGCCGGGTTCGCCCAAAGACCGGTCGGACGGGGGCTACATCACCATCCAGCCGATGGGAGCTTTATTCGAGCAGACGCTGTTATTATTTTGCGATGCCGTCATATTGAAGCTGATGGAGAAGAAGGGATTGGACTCCGGAACCATGTTTGGCCGACATGCCAATCTGGAGTAGGCATTTTTTTTACTGGACTATATCGTAAATCCCATATTGAACTGTACCGGCGGTTTGGGGCCGGTACAGTTTTTTTCATATCCCCGGAAGCATGAAGGGGAAGGATAATGTGTCCGAGCACGGCCAACATGTGGTTATGGATAACGATTTGATGGAGCCGTTAATTATCCGTTAGATCCGTTGTGATTCTGCGAAGATTTTGCTGGATGACAGGGGTATCGATAACATCTTCATCCATCACGGTATTCACATTGTTGTGCATAATATTCATTCCCTTATGCCTGTCCCCCATGTTATTTTTTCGGTGGCGATCCAGCCGGGCTGATGTTCTCCCCTGCGGAGACGGTAGCATCCCGGTTTAAGGAATTGACGTTAAGCATATGGTCTGAATAACGATATGCCGAACAGGCAGCTCCAGCGGTAACTTCTCCTGTTTATAAGTTATGAAAAACCTGGCCAATGGCCAGGCTCTTATCCGGATCTGCACTTTCGTGCACAGCTGTACTGGTCGCACGATCCCCGGTTCACGCCTCAACGCCGGCTGCTGTGCTGAAATTCAGCCTAATGGCAGCCTCTGATGAGAAAGCGCCCTCTGCGCCGACTCCACAACCTTATAATGTCTAGCCTTTGTTACGCTGAACGCCTTGAGTGCTGCGGGTACCCCGGGCACCTCGGGTACGGTGGGTGCCTGAAGTGCCTTGGGTACGGCGGGAGTCTTGATAGCCAGGAGCGCCCTGGTAGCCAGGAGTGCCTTGGTAGCCGTAATAGACGTCCTGAGTGTTCTGTGGACCTTGGGAGCCCGGATTGGCCGGGTAACCGTAATATCCATCCTGATTGTTTCGCGTGCCTTGGTATCCTGGAATGCCCTGATAGCCGTAATAAACGTCCTGGTTGCTTTGCGGACCTTGGGAGCCGTGAAAGTCGCGTGTGCTCCTTCCTCCTTGAACCCCCTGCGTGCCGTGGGCACCCCGGGTACGATTGGAGTCTTGATAGCCTGGAGTACCCTGATAACCGTATTCGACGTCCTGTATACCTTGGGAGCCTTGGGAGTTATGAATGCCATGCGACTTTCGCTTACTTTTTTTGTAATTATGAGCCCCTTTGGTTTTTCGAATTACTCGAGTACCGTGAGCATCGCTTGTATTTCTACGCTTTTTGATTTTCTTTCTCTTGCCGCTTATGGAGCTTAGTTGGATTGCCCCTTTGCCTAATTTTCGATTTTTCATATTTATGCCTCCTTTATTTGATAGTGTAGGATATGAATCGGCTCATTGTTTTGATAGGGATATAGATTTAGTTTTTAAAAAAAAGAAGCTGCCTGAATCATCGGGACAGGAAACGAAGACCCGGGCCAACGCCGGTTAGTACTTGTGTGAAGAAGTCTCCATTGGAGCTATATTATAAGAAGAACGGTTTTTTCTTATGCCCAAACCAAACAGCCAGGGGACCGCCCCGCAGTCATAACGACTTATGGGACAATCCCCTGGCTCCGGTTTATCGGGCCGAAGGTGCAGGTGCCGTGTACGGATAAGTATACTGAAGCTCCTCGTCGAAGGTAACATAATCGAGGTTGACCATCAGAAGCAGATAGCGCGTTCCCGTCTGTGGATCGCTGATAATGATGTGGTCACGGCCGGCCGCTTCAATTCTGCCCTTGAAGATTTTGGCGTTCCATTGAGAGTTGTTCTCGTAAGTCATGTAGAACGTACCGATTTTGCCAAGATTCAGGCGCAATATATTCTCGATGAAAGATTGCTCGAGCGGGAGCTGCCCCATAGACCCCGGTGCTCCTATAGGTGCGGCGGACGGCGCGCCCAACGGAGAAATCAGTCCCCCGGCTTGAACGTTGGGCTGACTCCATTGCTGAACGCCAAGTGTGGCCGCCGGAACGTTCGCCTGCAGCAATGGCTGGACGTTAGGCTGTACCGCCGCAGGAGCGGGACCGTAGTTCGGAATGCCGTAACCGCCATAGGGACTTACACCTGTTTTATTAGGATTGCTGTACATAGTTGAATAAAACCTCCTTCAGATGCTCGCAGCTTTGCTGCTGGATTCATGCTAAATCATAGACAGACACCAGCCCCGAAAGGGGAAGAAGCAATCGTTCCCGAAACAGGCCCGTCAGTGGCGGGCGGACTTCATTACCTGGAACTGGCCTAACGGGAAGGAATAAAGGTAACGGGCGTCCGGCTGATTTTCGTTGCAGAACAGCCATATCGGAGTGGGATTACTTCTTGCTTCGCGGGCTTAGGCTCATGCACAATCCATTGTATGGAGTAGGCTGTAGTTTGGTGACACATGATAAGGATTGTTTTGATAAATCCAAAAAGCAAGGAGGAGCAGCGGACCATCAGTCCGTTACCCCTCCCGCTTGATTGAGACATAAGCCGCCGGCAGATGATGGCGCCAACAATGAGCAAGGGATAAAAAAGACCCGCGGGTCAAATCTTCCCGCGGTTCATACGGCCAGGTGCCTGCGCACCTGCTCCTCACTAAGCGTATCGGAGCTTCCCTCGGCGACGATGGTGCCCTTATCCAGCACATAGCAATAGTCGGCGATGCTTGTTGCGAATGTCAGGCTTTGTTCGACCAGCAGTACAGCCATCTGCTTGTCGTCCTTAATCGATTCGATTACGCATTCGATATCCAGCACGATGGACGGCTGGATGCCTTCCATCGGTTCGTCAAGCAGGAGAAGCTTCGGCTCGGAAACGAGCGCGCGGGCGATGGACAACTGCTGCTGCTGACCGCCGCTCAGGTCCCCGCCTTTGCGGTACAGCATTTCCTTCAGCACAGGGAATTTCTCATATACCGATTCCGGAATGCCCGCTTTACGTACCTTGGCGCTCGCGGCCTCCAGTCCCAGCAGGAGATTTTGCTCTACGGTGAGCTGCGGGAAGATGTCCCGGCCCTGCGGAACATAACCGATTCCCGCCCGCGCACGGCGATCCGGCGATCGGGACGTATAATCGTGTCCGGCGTAGCGGATCGTTCCCTTCTTCGGCTTGATTAGGCCCATGATCGTTTTCATCAGTGTCGTTTTGCCTACGCCGTTGCGTCCCATAAGACACACGACCTGGCCGGGCTCTACTTTCAGCGACACATCCCGCAGGATCATGCTTTCGCCATACCCGGCTTCAAGGCCTGTCAGCTCCAATTTCCCGTCAGCTTCAATCATGCCGTTCGCCCCGCTTTCCCAGATAAACTTCGGCCACTTTATCGTCTTCCTGAATATCCTGCATCGATCCTTCGCGAAGTACGGTACCTTCATGCATGACGGTCACCGTTTTGGCGAATCGGCGCACGAATTCCATGTCGTGCTCCACCACGACCACGGTTTGACGGCTGTTGATGCGGTGCAGCAGCTCGCCGGTTTTTTCCGTCTCGCTGTCGGTCATGCCGGCCGCCGGCTCGTCGAGAAGCAGCAGCTCCGGCTCCTGAATGAGCAGCATGCCAATCTCGAGCCACTGCTTTTCACCGTGAGAGAGCGAGCCTGCCTTATCTTTAGCCTTGCCCGCCAGACCGATCATCTCCAGATCCTGCTGAAGCCTGGAGCGCTGCTCCTTTGTCGTCTTCGCGAGCAGCGTACTGAGCAGACCGCGCTTCTGGCGCATGGACAACAGCATATTTTCCTCCACTGTCAGCGTCCCGAAGATCGAAGGAGCTTGAAACTTCCTGCCGATGCCCAGCTGAGCGATTTGGTGCTCCTGGTATTTGGACAAATCGGTTTGTCCTTTGAACAGCACCTTGCCTTTGGACGGTTTAACCTTGCCGCAGAGCACGTCGAGAAGCGTCGTTTTGCCGGCGCCATTAGGGCCTATCAAAAACCGGAGCTCACCGGCTTCAAGAGAAAAGTTCAGTCCGCGAATGGCTTTGAATCCGTCAAAGCTGACCTCCAGCTCCTCCACGCGGATAATCGGAGTCCGTGCGTTTATTCTGGGTGAAGTTTCGTTATACGGCATCGCCATTACCTCCTTATTGCGGTTTTTCGAGTTCGGTGTAGCCCAGCGGTCCGGGAGCGGGAACGGCTGCTGTTGGCGCGAGTGCCTGTCTGCTCCGGCCCCATTTTTCAAACAAATCCTTGAGGGTTCCGACAATACCTTTGGGCAGGAAAAGGGTAACGACGATAAACATGGCCCCCATTATAATCGGCCACCATTCCGGATAAGCTTCGCTGAACGTCGTTTTGGCGGCATTGGCGGCGATAGCTCCGATGACGGCTCCGTAGATGGTGGCACGGCCGCCGACCGCTACCCAGAGGACCATTTCGATGGAGGGAACGATGCCCATCTGTGCCGGAGAGATGATGCCTTCCTGCAGGATGAACAGCATCCCTGCCAGCCCGGCCAGCCCTGCGGAGACGCAGTATATGAACACTTTATAGGCTACGGGATTGTAGCCGATGAAGCGGACGCGGTTCTCGGCATCGCGCACGGCAACCAATATTTTGCCGAGGCGGCTCCCGGCGAGCCACAGGCAGAGCAGCAGCGTGAGGCCCAGAACGACTACCGTGACATAGTAGAGCGCAAGCTTCGTGGAAGACTCGCCGAGCTTCAGCCCCAAGAAGGTATCGAAGCCGGTCAACCCGTTCGTTCCGCCGATCCATCCCTGTTGACCGACGAATAGAGTGACGGTGATGATCACAAGCGCTTGGGACAAAATGGAGAAAAAAGCACCGCGGATCCGATTGCGGAACGTGAGGTAACCGAGCACGAAGGCGACCGCCATCGGCACGATCAAAGCCAGCGCTACCGCCGCGCCTGCGGATTGAAACGGCACCCAAAACCACGGAAGTGTTTCAACGCCGCTCCACGACATAAAATCCGGCAGCCCGCCCTGGGAGGCGGCGAGCTTCAGATGCATCGCCATGCCATAGGCGCCGAGTCCGAAATATACGCCGTGTCCCAGGCTGAGAATGCCCGTATAGCCCCAGATCAGGTCAAGCCCCATGGCCAGAATGGCGAAGGCGAGAAATTTACCCAGCAGCCCGAGCCGGAATTCCGATAAAAACATAGGCGAAAGCAGCATGACGGCAAGTAAGACGAGACTGAGGGCAATTTTTATTTTCGTATTGCTGATGGACAACAAAGTCATGGTCCAGCACTCCTTTGCTTGGTTTGTTGCGGGGGCGGCCTATGGGCCGCAGCATTAATCAAGCGCCCGTGATTTCATGGTGGCGAGTCCGGACGGCTTCCACTGCAGGAACGCAATAATCAGCGTGAACACAATGACCTTCCCGAGGGTGGCGCTGGTGGTATACTCGAATGCCGTGCTCAGGACTCCGATGCCGAGCGCTCCTGCCACCGTGCCGATCAGCTTGCCGATGCCCCCGAGAACAACGACCATAAAAGCGTCGACGATGTAATAGGTCCCAATCGAAGGACCGATCGGCCCGAGCAGGGTCAGTGCACAGCCGGCGATACCGGCCATGCCGGAGCCAAGGGCGAATCCGAGGCCGTCGATCCGCTGGGTTGAAATGCCGAGGCAGGAGGCCATGCTTCGGTTCTGCATGACGGCCTGCATGCTGCGGCCGCCCCGGGTATGGTACAAGTAAAGGTATATTGCCGTCATGCAAACGATGACGAGGCCGATAATAAACAATCGTTTATAAGGAAGGGTCAATTCGGCGGTGAGCGCAAGGCCGCCTTCGAGCCACTCCGGGGCTTTCACGGCAACGTTCGGGGCGCCGAAGATAGTCCGGGCCAACTGCTGCAGCACAAGGCTGACGCCCCATGTCGCCAGCAGGCTGTCGAGCGGACGGCCGTACAGGTAGCGGATCAGCGCTTTCTCGAGCAGCCAGCCGATGGCCGCCGCAACGGCAAAAGCCACAAACAGCGAAAGCACGAAATAATAGCCGAAAGCCGAAGGCGGCAGCGCTTTTTGGAACAGCTGCTGAATCATATAGGCCATATAGGCGCCGATCATGATGAATTCGCCGTGAGCCATGTTGATGATGTTCATCAAGCCGAAGGTGATGGCAAGCCCGAGTGCGATCAAAAGCAAAATGGAGCTGAGCGAAATGCCGTTGAACAATTGAAGCAGGAGCAAGCTCATGGAATAACCTCCCTTTCCTTGACAAGGAGTGTATGTCGGAAAACAGAGGACTGCCTTCAGGCAGTCCCCGATATCGTTAAAACAACAGAAAAGCGGAATTTGGATTCGGAGAAATATGAAATAGGGACGTTCATTTTAGAATGATTACCGTTGGAGGTTTTTATTTCTTCGTCACTTCCGCTCCCCATGGGTAGGTGGTAAGGAACGGATCCGGCTTGACCGGTTGCCCGGAGTTCCACACCTCTTTGAACTGTCCGTCCGCCTGGATTTGACCGATGCGCACCGTTTTGTAGACATGCTGATTGTCGCCGTCGATCTTTACTTTACCGCCCGGAGCGTTGAACTCAAGTCCTTTGGCCGCTTCCCTGACTTTATCCGCCTGGAAGGACCCGGCTTTCTTCACGGCTTCGGCCCAAAGATAGACGCCGAAATAGCCTGCCTCGATTGGGTCGCCCGTTACGCGGTCATTGCCGTATTTGGCTTTGTATGCTTCCACGAATTTGGTATTCTCGGGGGTATTCGTGGTTTGAAAATAATTCCACGCCGCGTAATGGCCCTCGAGCACGGAGGCTCCGATGCCGCGGATTTCTTCTTCGGCCACGCTGACAGACAACGTGGTTAGGTCCTGGGCGGTAATGCCCGCGTCTTTCAGCTGTTTGAAGAAGGCCACGTTGCTGTCGCCGTTCAATGTGTTGAATACAACGTCCGGCTTATCCTTCTTGATTTTGCTGATGATCGTATTGTAATCGGTATGTCCGAGTGGCGTGTATTCTTCTGCGATCAGCGTGCCGCCCTCCGCCTTCAGCTGTTCCTTGATGATTTTGTTAGCCGTTCTCGGAAAGACATAGTCGGAGCCGAGCAGGAAGAACTTCTTGCCTTTGTTCTGCAGCAGCCACGTAACCGCCGGTACAATTTGTTGGTTCGTCGTCGCTCCGGTGTAGAAAATATTAGGGGATGCCTCCAGGCCCTCATATTGAACCGGATAGAAGAAAAGTCCTTTATTTTGCTCCACAACGGGAAGAACCGCCTTGCGGCTGGCCGATGTCCAACCGCCGAAGATGACGACGGCTTTATCCTTCTGCAGCAATTTCTTCGTTTTCTCGGCGAATGTCGGCCAGTCGGATGCTCCATCTTCCACGATGGGTTTGAGCTGCTTGCCCAGCACGCCGCCCGCCTGATTAATTTCCTCGATCGCCATGATTGTAGAGTCGCGAACGGATACTTCACTGATGGACATGGTACCTGTCAAGGAGTGAAGCACGCCTACGGGAACGGTGTTGTCGCCGCTATCCTTAGGGGCTTCCGAGCTGGTTCCGGGTGCGGTTCCGGAGTCCGGGGCTGTCGCCGGAGCGGACCCCGAGGCGCAGCCAGCTAACAATACAGCGAGCGAGAGACTGACGGTCATGAGAACTGATAAACTTTTCTGAATTGGTTTCATTTGATTCACTCCCCCAAATTTTGGATTTTGTGAGCTACATGCCTAATCATATTCAAATGTCATTTGAGTGTCAATATAAATAACATAATTTTGAGGTTATTAAAATTTTTGCTGTGAATAAGCCGATAATGTAAGATTTTATATTTCAATTCAAGTAAAAAAAAGGTAAAATACATATTTTCATTCTGGATTTATGTAATAAAAATTTACATAAAATATTTACACTCGCACAAATCGCGAATATAATAAACCTATTGAGACGGTAATATTCGTGTTTTTAGGAGGTGTAACATGTACCTGACGGAAAGGGAGAAGGAAAAGCTGCTCATTACCGTGGCGGCCGACGTGGCCCGCAGGCGGCTTGCCCGCGGCGTCAAGCTGAACTACCCCGAAAGCGTGGCGCTGATTACCTCGGAAATTATGGAGGGCGCCCGGGATGGCATGACGGTGGCCCAACTCATGCAGTTTGGCACCACGATTTTGAAAGCCGGGCAAGTCATGGAAGGCGTTCCGGAGATGATTCATGAAGTGCAGGTGGAGGCGACGTTTCCGGACGGGACGAAGCTGGTCACAGTTCATCAGCCGATCCGGCGCTAACGGGCGCTTGATCCATGACATTCATATTAGCCGTATTTCAATATCATTAATGATCTCGAAGAGAGGGGAATGGCTATGGTACCTGGAGAATATCGGGTAAAAGCCGGATCGATCGAGTTGAACGCGGGGAAAGAAAAATCGGACCTCATCGTCATCAATACCGGAGATCGGCCTGTTCAAGTAGGATCGCATTACCATTTTTTTGAAGTGAACCGCGCACTTCGATTTGATCGGCAGCAAGCGTTCGGCATGCGGTTGGATATCCCCGCGGGCACGGCCGTCCGGTTCGAGCCGGGAGAGGAAAAGCCCGTCAAGCTCGTCGAACTGGGGGGTGAGAAGCTTTCCTACGGTTTGAACGGATTATCCAAAGGGAAAGTGCGGCGGGGTCATCTTCCGGAACCGATTCGCATAAATCTGACCGAGTGGGAGGAGGGCCTCTAGGTGGCTGAGATGGATCGAAAATCGTACGCCCTTATGTTCGGACCCACCGTCGGGGATGCCGTCAGGCTGGCGGATACGGATCTGTGGGCGGAAATTGAACGCGATTTCACCGTCTATGGCGAGGAATGCAAATTCGGCGGGGGAAAGGTGATTCGCGACGGTATGGGGCAATCGAGCCGGCATACGCGCAATCAAGGTGTGCTCGATACCCTCATTACGAATGCGGTGATTATTGATCACAGCGGGATTGTGAAAGCCGATATCGGGATCAAAGACGGTATCATTGTCGGCATAGGCAAAGCGGGTAATCCGGATCTGATGGATGGTGTGCATCCGAACATGATTGTCGGGGCTTCGACAGAAGTGATAGCGGGCGAAGGCAAGATTATCACGGCCGGCGGCATCGACACGCATATCCATTATATCTGCCCGCAGCAGATCGAGACGGCGCTGGCGTCAGGAATAACGACCATGATCGGAGGAGGCACCGGGCCTGCGGCGGGGACGAGCGCCACAACGTGCACGCCCGGCGCATGGCACATGCACCGGATGCTTGAGGCGGCGGAGGCGTTCCCGATGAACCTTGGCTTCACCGGCAAAGGCAATGCCTCGTTTCCCGGGCCCTTGATCGAGCAGGTGGAGGCGGGAGCTATCGGACTCAAACTACATGAAGATTGGGGAACGACCCCTGCTGCGATCGACGCCTGCCTGAACGTAGCCGACCGCTACGATATTCAGGTGGCGATTCATACGGATACGCTCAACGAATCCGGATTTGTGGAAGATACGATCAAGGCGATCGGCGGACGTACCATTCATACGTACCATACGGAAGGCGCGGGCGGGGGCCATGCGCCGGATATCATCCGCATCGCTTCCGAATTGAACGTGCTGCCTTCATCCACTAACCCGACACGTCCCTATACGGTGAACACCGTGGAAGAACATCTCGACATGCTGATGGTATGCCACCATCTGGACAGCCGTATTCCCGAGGACGTCGCCTTCGCCGATTCCAGAATCCGGCCGGAGACGATCGCTGCCGAAGACATTCTTCACGATCTTGGCGTGTTCAGCATCATTAGCTCGGATTCTCAAGCTATGGGCAGGGTGGGCGAGGTTATCACCCGGACGTGGCAGACGGCGGACAAAATGAAGAAGCAACGCGGATATTTGGCCGCGCCGGGCGAGCAGGATGCTTCGCCCAAGGACAACGATAATTTCCGCATCAAGCGTTATGTGGCCAAGTATACGATCAACCCGGCGATTACGCACGGCATCTCGCATTTGGTCGGTTCGGTGGAACCCGGGAAGCTGGCGGACCTGGTGGTGTGGAGCCCGGCATTCTTCGGCGTAAAGCCGGATATGGTGCTGAAAGGCGGGATGATCGCTTACGCGCAAATGGGTGACCCGAACGCTTCGATACCTACGCCGCAGCCCGTTTTCGGAAGGCCGATGTTCGGTGCTTACGGCCGGGCGCTGAATCGCTGCGTGACGTTCGTTTCCCAAGCGGCTTACGACGCGGGAGTGCATCATCAGCTCGGTCTTCAAAAGCGGATTGAGCCGGTGCGCGGCTGCCGCAGCATTACCAAAAGGGATATGATTCACAACGGTGAAACCCCTTTGATCGACGTCAATCCCGAGACTTATGAAGTGAAGGTCGACGGGAAAGTCATTAGCTGTGAACCCGTCAGCGAGCTGCCGATGGCACAGCGTTACTTTTTATTTTAATCATGTAGGCTTATGAGCAAGGAGGCAGCCGCGGCATGGAGAACAGCCAGACATTATCATGGCTTGCCTATACGCAGCTATTGGACTCGGCGTTGCCGATCGGGGGGTTCTCCCATTCGTTCGGTTTGGAGACGATGGTGCAGGAGGGCAGAATCGCAGGACTGCACCAGCTGCAGGAGTACATTGAGAGCATGCTGTTTCACAGCTGGGCGCCGGTTGATGCGTTAGCCGTCAAGGCCGTCTACACGCTTGCCCCTGAGCAGCGCTGGGAGGAGCTTTGGCTCGTTGACAAGACGCAGCATGTCCAGCGGGCAGCGATGGAGACGAGGGACGGCGCAGCCAAAATGGGGCGCAGGCTGTATCAGCTCGTCCGTGCTATGTATCCGCAGCTTGGGTGGGAGCCGCTGAATGAAGCTGTCACGTCGGGGAAGTGCATCGGTACCCATCCGCTCATTCACGGTTGGATCAGCCTGCGGCTTGGGATTCCTCTGACCATGGCGGCTGAAGGGTATTTATACGCTTCCGTGATGACTTGCATCAACAGCGGACTGCGGCTGATGTCCATCGGTCAAACGGACGGTCAGCGGCTGCTCGCAGCGTTGGTTCCGTCCATTCAGGCGGCTTGGCGGCAGTGTGAGACGCTGGACCCGATAGAGGACGGCTTCGGAAGCGTTCCTTATGCGGATATTGCCATGATGCGTCACGAGAGCTTGTATTCGCGGTTGTTCATGTCTTAATGCCATGATATTCGATATATCCATTACGTATTATTTGAAGGAGGGCTTTGCTATGTGTCAGGGAGGAGTGCATCATCACCATCATTGGGAAACGCCGGAGAAAAGGTCCTTGGAGCGTCCGCTGCGGATCGGAATCGGAGGTCCCGTCGGCTCCGGCAAAACGGCGCTTGTAGAGCGTCTGGCCAGAAAGCTGAACGAACGATACAGCATTGCGGTCATCACCAACGATATTTATACGAAGGAAGATGCAGACATCCTGATTCGTTCCGAGGCGCTGCCGCCCGAACGTATTATCGGCGTGGAAACGGGCGGATGCCCGCATACGGCGATTCGCGAGGATGCATCGATGAATTTTGAAGCGATTGAAGAACTGGAACGCCGGTTTTCCCGTCTCGATATCATTTTCATCGAAAGCGGAGGGGATAATCTGGCGGCGGCCTTCAGCCCCGAACTGGTGGATCGCTTCATCTATATTATCGACGTGGCGCAGGGAGAGAAAATTCCGCGCAAAGGCGGACCCGGCATCATCCGCTCGGATATGCTGATCATTAACAAGATTGACTTGGCCCCTCACGTAGGCGCCTCATTAAAGGTGATGGAGGAGGATACGATCCGGATGCGCGGCGACAAGCCGTTCGTGTTCTCCAATCTGTTCGACGGCCAAGGGCTGGACGACATCGTCCATTGGGTCGAGCATCAATACAGCCATGCCTGAGGTGACCGGTTCCGTTAACGCCGAATTTACGGCGAAAGGCGGAAGCACGCAGCTTCAACGCCATACCCATGCTTATCCGTTAAAAATTGCCAAAACCTTCCCGTTCGAAGGGCAGCTTGGTGTATACCTCATGGATGCGTCTCCCGGCGTAATGGCGGGGGACCGGTATGAGCTGGTTTGGCGATTCGGCGAGAACACGAATGTTTTCGTGACGAATCAGTCTTATACGAAGGTGCATCCTTCGAAGAAGGACGGCGGCGCCCGACTGAACCCGAGTGCACAGAGCCAGAGCCTGTCTCTTCACCGCGGGGCTTACGTGGAGTACATGCCTGAGCCCTTGATGCTGTACAAGGATGCATCGTTTGCGAGCGACATGACGGTTCAGATGGAAGAGGGAGCGTCTTTATTCCTTAGTGATATCGTTTGCCCGGGCCGGACGCATCGCGGAGAAGTGTTTCATTATGAGCGGTATCAGAGCCGATTGACGGTCCGGTATGGAAACGAGTTAATTTTCAGCACGAAGCAGCGTGTGGAGCCTCAGCTGCAAGTACCGCGGCAAATCGCGCGCTGGGATTCTCACACTCATACGGGAACGCTGTATTTATTCTCGGAAAGGGTCAACGCAAACGTGGCAGAAGCATTGCGCGAACGGTTGGCACAGCAAGATTCCTTGCGCCCCGGGCTATACTACGGCATAAGCTTGACCTACAAATTCGGCTTAGCGGTCAGCGTGCTTGGGGTTCGCGTCTACGAAATCGAAGCGCTGCTTAAGGAAGCGTGGACCTTCCTGCGCTCAGAAGTTTTCAACCGAAATCCGCTGTTCGCTCCCAAGTGATAGGGCGTAGCTTGTTTATAGTACTTTTACTCCTGGAGATGGTGCAAATGCCGTCTCCTTTTCTCATTTTATCTTCCTTTGTTAGCCATACCCCTTTTTGATTTTTTCCTCCCGGTACTAAAATATTCTACCCTTCGCCGGTTTCGACAATATTTTGAACACCTGGGTCTGTTTGTTGTCAATTGGTCTGCAGGTTGTTATTATTAAGGGGATGTTTATGCGTGAAGAATCAAGGACTCACTAAAGACTCTTCGCACGAGGAGGTTTAATCAAGTGAAGGAACAGGTAACCTTGGAGCTGGGTACGGAGGCGGCTGCTGCGGTTGAATCACCGGCGAGCGAATCTGCAAGCTGGAAGGATTTTGTTCAACTGGCCAAGCCGGGTATATTGTTTTCCAACTCCATTACGGCCTTTGGCGGCTTTTGGGTCGCATCAGGCTGGCATGTCGATTGGATGAAACTGATATTCACACTGCTTGGAACCGCGCTCGTGATGGCTTCCGGTTGTGTGCTCAATAACTATCTGGATCGCGATATGGACACCAAAATGGAACGGACGCAGAAGAGGGCTTTGGCTGCCGGAAGGATTTCTCCTCAAACGGTACTGTGGTACGGCATCACTTTGGGAATTATCGGACTGTCTGTGCTTTGGTTTTTGGCTAATCCGATCGCGGCGCTGCTTGGTCTCATCGGACTGTTCGTCTACGTGTGGATTTATACGGCCTGGTTTAAACGGACCTCGGTATGGAGTACGGTTGTCGGCAGCTTCTCCGGAGCGGTTCCTCCGGTCATCGGCTATTGCGCCGTCAACCCGCAGCTCGATGCCGGAGCTATTGTTTTGTTCGGCATTTTGTTCCTATGGCAGCCGCCGCACTTCTGGGCGCTCGGCATCCGTCGGATGGAAGAGTATCGCGCTGCCGGATTTCCTTTGCTTCCGGTGGTGAAAGGGACGTATATTACCAAGATGGCGATGATTCGCTACATCGTCCTGCTCGTTCCGTTTTCTCTGCTGCTCTATCTTTTCGGTTATGTCGGGTCGCTTTATTTCTACGCTGCAACTGTTTTGGGGCTGTATTGGGCTTTTATAAGCCTGAATGGATTTAAGGCCGAAGACGAAGTGCAGTGGGCGAAAAAAACGTTTATTTTCTCCATTAATTATTTGATCCTGTTGTTTATTGCAATGGTGATCAGCACGACCCCTCTACCGTAATCGTCATATACGTACTGGGTTGAAGTTATAATCCCATGGCACCTGGGGCCTGGGATTTATTTTTTATAGAAGAAAGGGTGGGTATCATGCAAAAAAACGGCTTTAAAATCATCGTTGTGGTATTATTGATCGGCCTGATCGCTACCTTTGCCTATATGCTGCTCAAAGGGCCGGAGCAAGAAATAGGCGTACTCAAAAAAGCGCCGGAATTTACGCTGGAAAATCTGGATGGGAAGCAGGTCTCGCTGGCGGATACGGCTGGAAAAGCGAAGCTCATTTATTTTTATTTCTCCACCTGTCCGGATGTATGTATTCCGACAACTTATACGCTTTCCAAGATTCAGGACGTTCTGATCAAGAAGGGCGCTTTTCCGGACAAAACGGTTCTTATGTCGATTACATTCGATCCGGACAGAGATACGCCTGAGCGCTTAAAAGAATTCTCGCAGCGGTACCACGCGGATTACCGGGGCTGGTATTTTTTGCGCGGCAACCAGGATGAGGTAATCAAGCTGGCCAGCGATTATGGCGTGATGGTCGTTAAGGATCCGGGGGGCGAGACCTATACGCACGGCAACTTATTTTTGCTGGTGGACGGTAAAGGCGACCTCCGTACCTACTACAGCGGTCATGATGAGAATCTGGATATAGAAAAAGTGGCTGACGACCTGATCCAAATCAGCAAAGATAAGTAAGCCATTTATGGAAGGGCATCGGGGGTCAGCGCCTGCATGAGTTATTTTTGGTATATTTTATTGAACAACGTCGTTCCATTAACGGTGATGATCGCGGTCGGCGTTGTTTTTTACCGCGCATTCAAGCTGGATATCAAGACGCTCTCCAAGCTGAATTTTTATTTGTTTTCACCGGCCATTATTTTTAAAATGCTTTACGAATCATCGATATCTTTAGTCATACTAGGGCAAACGCTGCTCTTTTTCTTTCTGTTTTTTTCATTGATGTTTATCCTGGCCGAGATCGTGATCCGCCTCCGCCGCTACCAAGGGGGCATGATCCCGGCCATGCGCAATACCGTTATTTTCTACAATAGCGCAAACTACGGGGTTCCGCTCAATCAACTTGTGTTTGTAGGGGACCCTTTTACGCTGTCGATTCAAATTATCATCATGATGATGCAAAGCTTGCTGCCGAATACATATGGAATTTACTCCGTTAATGCTTCGAAGCGCAACGATATGAGAAAAACGCTTCGAACGATTATGACGCTTCCGGTCATTTATATCATTCCCTTGGCGTTTTTAATGAAAGGATTGGATATTCCCGTACCGGGACCGATCTATGCACCGATCAATTATATCTCAAATGCTTTTATTGCCACGGCTTTGATAACATTGGGTGTTCAACTTGGCAGCATGAAGTGGAAGCTTAATTTCTCGGACGTCATGCTGGCCAATGTGCTCCGGCTGCTGATCGGACCCGCCGTAGGCTTTGGAATCGTTATGGCGATGGGGATCGAGGGAGTGATGGCTCAGGCGCTGGTCCTTTCGTGTGCAGTGCCGTCTTCGCTAAGCAGTGTGCCGATCGCCGTTGAATACGACAACGAGCCTGAGTTTACTTCACAAGTGGTCTTTTCATCGACGGTCTTTAGTGTTTTCACGGTAACTTCCGTTATTTATTTAATTAGTTGCTCCTGAAAAAGTCGATTTTCAAAAATAGTTTCGGGTTGCTGGCTGGGTTGTGAGGGGGAACTTTCCCTAATGATCGGTTTCCATGTTAGTTTTGGAGCATTTTTGCCGCTCTTTGCAGGTTGTGGGTCAGAATCCCGAAGCCGACCCAGCATTTTGAGCCGACAAAGCCCCGATACCTGCTGCGGTTCAAACCGTACTTCCGCTTGAGAAGACTAATCTTCGCTTCTCCAGCTGCACGGTAACGCTGCAAGTCTTTGAACCATAATTCGTTTTCGTACTCGGATCGGGCAATGCCTTTTTTGCCCTTTCGCGGCAAGCTAGCTCGCTTCACACCAAGTTCGGTAATGGCCGTTTCGTTCTTCTTGCTTGAGAAACCGCGGTCGGTCGCTACAGCTTGCGGCGCTTTGCCGAATTGCTTGATATGCGCCTGTACAGCGGGAACGAGCAGTTCATCATCCGAGGGGTTCCCCTCGTAGACAGCGTAGCCGGTCACAAAGCCGCTTTCCGTCTCGTCGATTCGCACCTTGTAGCCGAACTCAGTTCCTTTGGCCAGCTTACCTTTCTTAATCGGTCTTGCTTCCGGGTCAAAGAAACTGACGATCCGATCTGCGATGATTCGATTGCCGGAAACGACCTGTTTGGCTTGTTCCAACAACTTGCCGGTTAGCGTGACCGCCTCGGTCAGTTTGGTTTTACTTTGTCGAAGAGCAGCTTTGCCCTTGTCTTGCAGTTTCTCGATAACGGTTTGCGCCTTGTTCACAACGTTCTCGGCTACTTCGATTACGCTCCCAGTGATCCGGTCAACTTCTTCCCAAGATTCACGGGTGCGGCGACGTAGAACTTTCGCGATGGACAGAATCTTTTCCTTGATTTCTGCCGTACGATCTTCAAAGCCTTGAACAGTGTGGGAGGCGACTTTCCGGATTTTCTGAATCGTTCGAGTGATGACTTTTACGCCATCTTGCAACAGCGTAGCGTCTGTCGGGTGATGGATATCGGATTCCACAACCGTCGTATCCGTGCGCAATTTGCGGGTTTTCAGAACGGCTTTTTCCTCACACTGCTTTACGAGTGCGGCATTGATGTCTTCGACGATCTTGTCGCCGTAGCGTTTGCGGGCATAGATGAGCGTAGACGGGTCGGGCATCGGTTCGTCGATGGCAAACCGGCAGAACATTCGCCATGTGATGCTGTCACCGACTTCCTTCACGAGTGACTCGTAGCCCAAATTGTATTTATGCTTCAGGACCATAAGACGGATGTACTTTTCAATTGCAAGCGTAGGACGGCCGCTTTTCTTGCCTTTCGGGTGCAACTCAGTAAACGGTTGAAGAAAACGGTCGTCGTCCAGTAATTGATCTATGATTGCAAGCTCGACCGGCAACTTTCTAACAGATTCCGGGAGAATGGCATCCCAGATGGTCAATTGCTCGTCTCGAAGTTTCAACATTTTCTTCACCTCTTGGAAGGATTCCCGAGGGCTTCTGTTGAACTCCTATAGCAAAGGAATTCTTCCCTCGGGGTGTGGAACTTTGTTATCTCGACAATAACAATTTCCATTTTGAGGTGCTGAATTCCTTTTAATTATGCTCAAAACACCCTGACTTTTTCAGGGGAAACTAATTAGCTTTATGACATGATGAGGCGGAAGATTTGGTTTAAAACTTTTCAGAGCCAGGGATTGTGGGCGGATACACGATATACTCATCGAGCCCGGCCTTTTCCAATTGCTGAATTAAATATTCGTCAGGCGTCCCTTCCACGCCGGCATAGCCGCGTTTTGTGTAAATTTGCTCCGCATCGGGAAACACATCCCTTAGAATGGCTCGAATTTTTTTGCCGGAGGAATCGTTATCGGTGAACAAATAAACGTATCGGTCGCCAATTTTCTTTTTTAGAGATTCCAGCCGCTCTGTGTTGAGCGAACCGAACGTGCAAACAATAAGAATGTCGTCCGTCAACAGACGCTTAAGTCTGTTTTTGTCGTTTTTTCCCTCCACGATAATGGCGATAGACATCGAATCCCTCCGTTTCAAGGTGATGAGGTGCTCTGTAATTGTAGTATATCTGTTTTTGGCTCCCTGTCCAAACCCGTGTCGTTATTTCCCGGGAAAAGTAGAAGGAGACAAGCAACCGTTTTTATAGCGTGCAGAAAAGGCCTGACTTGATATCAGGTCTTTTGATATCGGAAAAATATTCCAGATTCGGGTTAAGACAAAGACCTGGCCGCCAGCAGCCAGGTCTTTGTTTTTGGAGAGTGGTTATTTGTGTAATTTATTTGTTGATGAAGTTGGCTCTTTCGAGCAAACGTTTCAGCATGGTAGCGGATTGTGCGCGGGTAGCCTGTTCACGGGCGCCCAGCGTATTCTCCGTCATACCGTCGACGATGCCTGCTTCAATGGCTGTCGCCAATTCATTTTTTGCCCATACGATCGTATGGGAGTCGACGAATTTCTCGAGCAGTTGAGCCTGTCTCTGCTCGGAAACGGCCGGCTTCGCGCCAGCATAGGCCAGAGCGCGAACAACCATCGCCGCCAGCTCTTCACGATTGATTGTAGCGTTCGGACGGAACGTGCCGTCTTCGTAGCCGTCAATCAGCTTGGCGGCTGCCGCGGCTTTTACGACGCCGGAATACCAAGCGCCGGAAGCCACGTCGCTAAACGGGCTGCTGCCGCTGCCGGTAGCTTCAAGACCCAAGGACCGGACAACGAGCGCCGCGAATTCTGCACGGGTAATGCTGCGCTCCGGTTCAAAGGTCGTATTGGTTACGCCGTCAACCACCAGCTTGTTCGCCAGCAACTGGATGTAGCCTTGCGCCCAGTGACCGGAAATATCGTTAAAGGATTTGTTCATTTCGATGGCCGCGTAAATACTGCTGCCGTTGCGCTTCAGAACAGCTTGATTGCCTGAGAATAGAGCTGGAACGAAGCTCAGCCGGTTCGCCGACGTGTTGAACAGCACACCGGTCGTTTTGGATGGATCAACCGTTTTATTCAATGGAAGAATCCGGCTTAAATAATGGTTGCCCAAGTCAAGCGCCGCCGTTTGGTTGTTGCTGCCCTGACCTACGATGTTGAAGTCCACCACAGGGCTTACCAGTTTGCCGCCAATCGCATTCGCCGCAGAGGCTACGCGGTCGATCAGCGCTTGTTCGGCCCGGGCAATGCTTATCTTGATGTTCAAATCGTTTACGGCAACGGAAACCTTGCCTGCAAGGTCCTCCAGCTTCAGCACATTCAACGGAATGTTGTACGAGCCGTTGTCATTTTTAACGATCAGCAGCTTCTTGGGGTTCGCTGTAAAGCTTGTCAGTGCTTTTGCCGGAACCAGCACAAAGGTCCCGTTCAATGTCAACGTCACCGTGTCATACTTATCGAACGAGTTTTTCAATTGGTCGGCATGAACGGAACCGTCAGCTGGAACGCTGATGTTCCCGGAAGGGCTTGTGCTTTCGCCGCCTCCCCCACCGCCGCCACCGCCAGGGCTTGATCCGGAATCATCGTCGCTCGTATCACGGTAAACGGTTTGATATACGGACTCATTGACCGTAAAGCCTACAGGACCGTAAAGATTAATGTAATTAAAATTACCAAGGTTAGACAGATTGAAGTTGTAGTGATATCTGCCGTACACGTCGTCATATACGCTGTATGTAGCGGTGGTGACACCAATCTGTTTTCCGCTCGGATCATACGCGTATACGGTAGGGGTAACACCCGGTTCATACACGTCGGTATATACCGAACCGGATACCGAACCGTTGCGATACGTACCAACCTGGAATCCTGAAGCCGCAAAAGCAAGCACTGGCATCAGGATAGAGATGATCAGCATCGTCGCGGTTACTTGGGCTGCTTTTTGAAGAACAGCAGGCTTCATGCGGTTATCACTCCCTTACTGATTTTGCAAATAGTGATGAACGGGTATTGCAGTGAGCAGGTTTCATCCCGCGGTGCAATTCACCTCCTTGTTTTCCTAAAATCCCATTACAAAGGGTTCGAAACAGACATCTGAGTTTATGTCCGTTTGGCCAAAACTAGGGGGCGGTCAGGTCCGTCATTCCTATGTTTTTACCCGGATCGGACTGGACCGGTCCCCATGGAACCATTTAGCTCTCCCTTTAACGTTGGAAACGCATACAAAGTTGCGCTGTTTTTTGAAATACGGACTAATGAACCATCAATTCGGGACTGCAGTAGCGAAAAATAGGCGGATGTGATCCGCAGGCCCGATAATGGAATTGCCTTTTGAAACAGGATGCTGCAAAAAACAATGCCTATCGCGGATTTTGCCGAGCGGTGTCAAAGACGGTCGCCCGATTCATTTTACCGTTATAGTAATAAAGACCATCCGCTTGACGGACGGTCCTTTATTGGAATGCACGTATGAATACGGTCTCCTAAGAGGCGGAAATGCTGCAAGCTGCTAGTATTAAACTTTGAGCGGAGAGGCGAACGCACGAAAGGGAAGGACGGAAAGCGCCAGCATCAAACAGAGGAAGGCGATAAAATAAGGCGACATGTACGTGCGAATGTAGCCTGCTGCCAGAGGGCCGATAAAAGCGCCGATGGAGTAGGAAATCGACAGCAGCGAAAAGACGCGTCCGTAACGGTTGGAACTGGTGACCGCAGCAAGCACGGAAGCGATCGCAGGGAATATGACGCCTTTTGCCATTCCGATCAGGAACAGCGAGGCATGCATGGGCAGCGGCCAATGAACCGACATGCCGAAAAAAATGAGCGCAAGAGCCAGGCTGCCCAGCGATGTACGAAGTACGGGAGATATCCGGCTCAAAAACAGCATGCTCAGCGTCACCAGCGCGCCCAGACTGACCAGAGAGAAAAATACGCCCGAGGTTAGAATGGACCCTTGCGTCTCTTTCATGAGAGGAAGCTCGAAAAACAGGATTCCCTGGGAGCAGGAAATGGCTAAAGGCACAGCGTAAAACAACCATGGAATCGTGCCGGCTCCTCCCTGGGCCATTTCCGGAAGCGGGCCTTCAAGATGGTCTCTGCCTTGAGGAAACAGCTTGGCTGCCGTTTGTTTGTACTGTTTTTCATTCACGCCGATCCATGCCAAAATTCCGGTGATAATGAGACCCCAACCCAGAAACGTAAAGGACTGGGCAAATCCGAATTTTGCGACAAGATAGGCTCCTGCGGCCGGACTGAGTACGGAAGCAAACGTATGAACCATGCCGTTGCCTGCCATCAGCTTGCCTTGCTGCACCCGGTCCTTGGCGATTTTGGCAAGAAGAGACAAACAGGCAGGGGATAGAAAAGCCAGTACGAAGCCGCTGATGGAACGGATGATCAAGAGCTCCCACGGGTCGGTCACACGCGATTGAATCAACAGTACGATTCCTGCTACAATCAGGCTGAATACAATAAAACCCTTGCTGCCGTAACGATCGACGCCATAACCGGCAATCAAGTTTCCCGGCAAGTGTGTGATGGAGTAGACGCCCAAGATCAAGCCTATGAAGGACGGTGCTGCACCGAGGGAGATGGCGAACGGGGAGAGGATCGGATACTGCGCATGCAGATCGAAAAAAGCAACGAACATGAACAGATAGAGCCATACGGCGGTTTTCATTAAAATCACCTCGCATCGATTAGAAGTGGCTGTCCCTCAGCCTGTCACTCTATACGTTTACGTTCGGGGTAAAACGGATAGTACAAGTATTTTGGAACCTCCGGCCGGTTGTGAGACGAGATGGAACGCAAGCTCGCCCAACTGCGTAAAAAAAGAGATGAAGAAAAAGAGACCGTTGGTGTATGATGAGGAAATAGTCCGACATTATGATGGCTAAAAGAGACGCAAGGAATGAAGGGGGACAACGGGATGGATTTTATTTCGACATTTTTGGCGGAGCGCTGGTTTGTCATCTTAGGGGCGCTGATAGTACTTTTTATTGTTGTAGCCGTGGTGAAGACGGTTGTAAAATGGGTAATTGTGCTGGCGCTGCTGGCCGGCTTGTTCTTCTACGGGGCAAGCTATAAAGATCAGCTGCTGGAGCTTGGTTCGACGATGGGCGCCAAGGTCGCGGAGGAAGCCAAGGCCCAGGCGATGAAAGTCATAACGGAGGAAGCCAAGGACGCAAAATACACACAAAACCCGGACGGTTCTTATACGGTCGCAACCAAGAGCGTGAGGCTGGACGGCAAGCTTGGCGAGAATAGCGTCCAAGTGACCTTTATGAACCAGACCTTTACGTTAAAACTGGATGATCTCACCAAGGGGCTCATTGAACAGGCAAAGAAAAACGCAGGACTTTAATACCGGAGTTTAAGCCTCAGGTCGGAAGGAGGGAGTGCGTTTGAACGGTCTGGAACAGCTTACGGCAATTAATCTGATCACAGTACTCATTGCGGCCACTTTTATCGTTTCGGTCATTCAGGGGCTTTACCGCGGCGCTTCCTCGTCCGCCAGACATTTGGCGGTGATGGTGACTGAAGGGGTCGTTATCCTGATAAGCCTGTATGCGGCTTGGCAATTGGCCTCTTGGCTGTCGCCCAGGTTTCAGGCTTGGCTTGTCGGGCTCGGGCTGCAGATTCCTCAACGGGAGCTGGGATTTTGGGAGCAGATTTATTACACCGTGATTACCGGAGTAAGAGACTTTTCCTTGCTCAGGTTTAGCGTGCTGTTCGTATTAGGCTACGGCATCGCCAAACAGCTGGTCTGCCTGATCATCGACCCGCTGGCAAACCTGTGGATGTCGGAGCGGCGGCGGTTGGGCCCCGAAGGAGATGCGCGCACCGCTCCCACGCTGTTCAACAGTTTGATCGGCAGCATCATCGGAGCAGTAACCGGGTTGGGGCGCAGTCTTCTGATGATTGCCGCATTCTTTATCGTTACGACACTGTTTCCGCAAACTCCGATTTCCGGGTATATTCAAGATTCGTTATTATATCAGAAGGGCGCCAAGGAAGTGATTCAGCCGGTTACAGGCGATTTCTTCTCCAGCCGGCTTCCTGTATTTACACGGGCGGTTGAGGAGGAATTCACCAACATCCTGCAGCGAAAATATGAGTTGGTGGATGCGGCTGTTCCGAATGACATTGCGGAGGCTGCCAGGCATGTAACGGCAAATGCCAAAACGGATGAAGAAAAGGCCAAACTTTTGTACCGTTGGGTAGGAACGCGTATCAAATATGACTGGGATAAGGTACGTTTGTATGAGGAGCGGCGGATATGGAAGGAGCAGACGCCCGCAGATACGTTTAGCACCAGAAGAGGGGTCTGCATCGATTTCTCCAGACTGTACGCCGTTATGGCCAGGTCCGTGGGGCTCGACGTGAAGGTGGTTACGGGACTCGGCTATGACGGCCGCGGCGGCTATGGGCCGCACGCCTGGAACGAGGTATTCTTGTCGGAGAAGAAGGAATGGGTGCCGCTCGACTCTACGTGGGTGGCCAGCGGAGGAAATTGGTTCAACCCTCCGAATTTTCACGAAACGCATATCAAGGATAGTTAAGTATCCATATCAAGCCGGAGGATCGCCGATCGGACGATTTCTTCGGCTTTTTTCATAAGAGAAGTTTGTGGTACACTTGTAACGGAAGGCTCAAACTAAACAGGAGGGCGTCAAAATGCTGCCGCAAAAAACATTGGATCAGTATAAGGCCGTTTTTTTCGATGTGGGCGATACGTTATTGACGATCCCGGCTGCCAGAGTGATTATGCAGCAGTTTTTGGCAAGCCGTTCGTTTCATCGCGGGGAAGAACGAATCGGTGAACTTTTTACCGAGGCATTTCGTCTGTTTTATTACGGAAAACAGATAGATCCGTTCGAGGTTTGTACGCCTGAGTCCGATCGTGCTTTCTGGATGAAGCTGTACCGTTACATATTGCAGCATTTGGGAGTAGAAGAAGAGCGCTGGACGGAAGAGCAGATCCATGCTTGCTGCCACGAGCTTTATGACCTGTTCACTTCGCCTGAGCACTACGCGTTGTTCGAAGATGTGAAGGAATGTATGGTGGCTTTGAAGAATCGGGGCCTGCGGCTCGGCATTATATCGAATTTCGCCCCGACACTGCGTTCCATTTTGGAGCATAAAGGCATATTGCACTATTTCGATCCGGTCATCGTGTCTACGGAGGTCGGCCTGGAGAAGCCGGACCCGGCGATATTCCGCCTTTCTCTGGAACGTTCGGGCCTTGCTGCAGAGGACGTTCTTTATGTAGGCGATCACGATTTGAATGATATTTGGGCCCCTGCGCAGGCAGGCATCGATGCCGTCAAAATTAAGCGATACGACTATCATACCGGTGACGGAATATATTCTCTCCGCGAGCTGCTTTAGGTTCGCAAGCTGCAAAGCACTATACAGCAAAGAAGCAATGGAGCAAAGCAAAGGAGCACCAAAGGAAATGAAAAAGCCCATCGGGATGGATGACCCGCAAAAACAGGAAATCAGCAAACGCCGCAATTTTACATTTCGCATCAATCTGTTCTTTTTCTTTACTTTTTTCCTGTTTTCCGTACTGATCGTCAGGCTGGCGATGCTTCAATTCGTTGAAGGCAAGGAGCTGCAGGCGGAAAAAGCGAAGATCAACAAAGCGAATACGCCGATCCCGCCAATCCGCGGCAATATCTATGACCGGATGGGAGCGCCGATCGCTTACACCACTTCTACGCAATCGCTCTATTTTCGCATTGAGCAGGACCAGCCGCAGGACGAAGTCATTGCACTTGCCCATAAGCTGGCCGATATTTTCGCCAAATTCGGGAGCCCCGACGCACCGAAGATGACAGCGGAAAATATCATCATTGAGATGGATGTGGGGTATGACCTGAACAAGAACAAAGTGACGGCTCCAAGCTACTTTTCGGTTCCGCGGCGCATCAAATCCGGACTGACGCCGGACGAAATGGCCTACATTCTCGAGCACCGGGATGAGCTGAAGTGGATCGAAATCATGGAGGAAAGCATCCGGCTTTACGACCAGGAGACCATTGCCGTGCAGCTGGTTGGTTATATGCGTCCCTTCTCCAGAGCAAGGGAAGCGAAATACGGATTAAGCTTCTATAAGGACAAAACGAAGACGGAAGGATACATGGATACGGAATACGTCGGTTATGACGGCATTGAACTCATGTATCAGGAGCAGCTGCGGGGACAGAACGGGATGAAATCTTATCCGGTTAACGCCCAGCACAAAATTATCGGACCCGTAGAGATCACCAAGCCTGTCAAGGGCAACAATCTTTTCCTGTCTATCGACCGCAGCGTTCAGCTGACGACAGAGCAGGCGATTATGGACCATATCAAATATTTGAAGAGTCCGGAAGCCCGCGCTAACCCTTATATCGCCAAAGGGAGAAATGCGGTTGCCGGATATGCCGTCGCCATGGAGGTTGAAACGGGAAAAGTCGTCGCCATGGCCAGCATGCCCGATTATGATCCGAGCGTATGGGCAGGAGGCATTCCGCAAAGCGAGTATGACCGGATACAACCGTACGTGAATAACGGAACGATTACAACGGCCTATCCGGATTATCCGACCAAGGAAGAGCGGGATAAGCATCCAACCTCCATCGTTTATATGGGATCGGTTATTAAACCGCTATCGGTTCTGATCGGGTTAAACGAAGGGCTATTCACGACAAGCACCAAGTACCCCGATACCGGTGTATTCACCTACGGGAGAGACAACAGCGCAAGACTGCGTAACTCCGACGGTAAAGCCTGGGGACTGATCAACGCTACGCAAGCCATTCAATATTCGTCCAACACGTTCATGTCTGCGATGATCGGCAACGCTTTGTATATGAGAAACGGTAACAAAGCGATCGAAATCTGGGACCAATATCTGGCTAAGTTCGGTCTTGGGGTATTGACGGGAAGCGGATTGCCCAAGGAATACGAGGGCTTAAGCGAGTATAAAACAAACACAAGAGAAAGCCCGCAGCAGCGTATGGTTTTTGCCTCCTGGGGCCAAAATGAAAAATACACGACGCTTCAGCTGGCACAGTATGCAACGACGCTGGCTACGCGCGGACAGCGGCTGCAGCCGCTGCTTGTAGACCGGATTGAAACCTACGAAGGGCAGCTGGTAAAAGAATTCAATGAAAAGGTCGTGCTGGATCAAAGCGAATTCCCGAAGGCGTATTGGGATGCGGTAATCAAAGGGATGGAGAACGTCGGCGTACAAGGCTTTTCGGATTTCCCTTACAAGTTTGCAAGAAAAACCGGTACGTCCACACAGGTCGTCGGGGGCAAGGAAGTCGATAACGCCGTATTTATTGCTTTCGCTCCCTTGGATAAACCGAAGCTTGCGGTCGCCGTTGTCGTGCCCGAAGGCGGTTATGGTGCTTACGGCGCCGCACCGATCGCGCGCAAAATATTCGACGCTTACGATCAAAAATATGGTCTTGACGGCGTGCCTAAGGGACCTACAGGGACTGCAAATGCGCAGCAATAAAACCATTTCGGCATCTCCCTTTTATGGGAGATTTCTTTTTTTGAGAAAATGTTGCACAAGGCAAACTTATTTGTGTATAATAAAAATATAGTCCGATAGGCAAAAAACATTGTCCAACCCAACATTTAAGAACTAAGGTAACAATTGGGCACTATAATGGATAAATGCGAAATAGGATAAGAAAGATTGGAGAGAGCATAATGAAAATGAAAATATCGATGTCATCATTCAAAAGATTCATTATGACATTGCTTTTCTTGGGATTGGCTATAGCCTTGGCCGCTTGCGGAGCCCCGAAGGAAACTGGGGGCAATGCTGCGGCGGGCGGAAAAATTCAGGTGGTCTCTACAACCGGCATGATTCATGATCTGGTGAAGCAGGTAGGCGGAGAGCACGTAGAAGCGCAGGCCCTGATGCAGCCCGGTGTAGACCCGCACTTATACAAAGCTTCCCAAGGCGACCTCCGGAAATTGGAGCAGGCTGAACTTATTTTTTATAACGGATTGCATCTGGAAGGGAAAATGATTGATATTTTTGAACAAATGGCCAAATCCAAGCCGACGGTCCCGGTTACGAAAAACATTGCGGAATCCGAATTGCTTGCTTCCGATGATCAGGGAATGGAGCACGATCCGCATGTATGGTTTAACGTCAGGCATTGGATCAGTGCAACGGAGACGATCCGCGATGAGCTTGTGAAGCTGGATGCCGCGCATGCCGACAGTTACAAGAATAATGCGGAGGCTTACATCAGACAGCTGGAAGAGTTGGATCAATACGTAAAGACGCAGATAGCGAACATTCCCGAGCAGCAGCGTGTGCTGGTGACGGCTCACGACGCCTTCGGATATTTCGGCAAAGCCTATGGCATTCAGGTTAGAGGGCTGCAGGGAATGAATACGGCATCGGAATATGGCTCCAAGGATGTCAGCGAGCTGAGGGATTATCTTGTCGCCAATAAGATCAAAGCCATTTTTGTGGAATCCAGTGTGCCCAAGAAATCGATTGAGGCGGTTATCGAAGGAGCCAAGAGACAGGGACACGACATCCGGATCGGAGGTGAATTGTTCTCTGACGCCATGGGCGAGGAAGGCACCCCGGAAGGAACATACCTCGGGATGGTGCGACATAATGTAGATACGATCGTAAAAGCGTTAAAATAAAACATTTTCGATGGAAGATTTATACAAGGGAGTGAGCGGTATGCAAGAGCAGCATCGGCCTTTATCCATCAAAGGGTTGACGGTCGCCTATCAGAAAAAACCTGTGCTGCAGAACATTACCTTCGACATTCCTGAAGGCAAGCTGATCGGTATTGTCGGACCTAACGGCGCCGGCAAATCGACGCTCATCAAAGCGGCTCTTGGGCTCATCCCCCGTTTGACAGGGGACGTTTCCATATATGGAAAACCGTATCGGGAGCAGAGAAAACTTGTCGGATATGTGCCGCAGAGGGAGTCGGTGGATTGGGACTTTCCGACCAGTGCGCTGGATGTCGTGATGATGGGGCGCTACGGGCACCTGGGCTGGTTTAAACGGCCCGGGTCGAAAGAAAGGCAAATTGCTTTGGAGTGCCTGGAGAAGGTAGGTATGGCCGATTTTGCCGGCCGGCAAATCAGCCAGCTGTCCGGAGGACAGCAGCAGCGCATTTTTCTTGCCAGGGCATTGGCTCAGGACGCACGGCTGTATTTTATGGATGAACCGTTCGTCGGTGTGGATGCAGCGACGGAGAAAGCGATCATTACCCTGCTCAACGAACTGAAGAAGCAGGGGAAAACGGTGCTTGTCGTGCATCATGATTTATCGACGGTCAAAGAATATTTTGACTGGGTCATTCTGTTGAACGTCAAGCTGATGGGAATCGGCCCTGCCGACGAGCTATTTACAAAAGAAAACCTGCAGCGGACGTACGGAGGCAGACTGACCCTGCTGAACCGAAGCGACGATGCCATCTTTGTGAGTGCGAGGTGAACGGAATGTGGACACATGTGCTGGAGCTTTTTCGTGATCCGAATATGCAATGGATATTGCTGGGAAGCATACTGCTTGGCTTGAGCAGCGGCGTCCTGGGAAGCTTTGCCTATCTCCGGAAGCAGAGTCTTATGGGTGACGCTCTCGCGCATGCGGCGCTTCCCGGCGTATGTATCGCCTTTATGCTGACCGGCTCCAAATCGATGTTCTTCTTCCTGATCGGTGCGGTGGCGGCAGGGATTATCGCCACATTCGGCATCGGCTTTGTTACCCGTAATACACGAATCAAGCAGGATTCGGCGCTGGGTATCGTACTTTCCGTGTTTTTCGGTCTCGGCGTCGTGCTGTTGACCAAGATTCAGCAGAGCGGTAACGGCAATCAAAGCGGGCTGGATACTTTTATGTTCGGTAAAGCGGCCTCTATGGTTTTGTCTGATGTCATCACAATGGGGCTTGCGGCGCTGGCGTTGGTTTTCATCTGTATGTTATTGTTCAAAGAATTCAAGCTGCTTAGCTTCGACCAAGGCTTTGCCAAAGGGATCGGATTGCCGGTTGCCTTTCTCGACCAGTTTATGATGTTCCTGATTGTCGTAGCCGTCGTCATTGGCATCCAGGCTGTCGGTGTCGTGCTGATGTCCGCACTGCTGATCACCCCTGCGGTATCCGCGCGGTACTGGACGGATAAGCTCGGCTGGATGGTTGTCCTTTCAGGCGCCTTCGGGGCGGTCAGCGGCTTTGTCGGAACGTTGGTCAGCAGTACGGCTAACAACCTGCCGACCGGCCCGCTCAGCGTGTTGGCGGCGACGCTGCTGTTCGTCGTGTCCGTACTGTTCGCACCGCGGCGGGGAATCCTGTCTAAATTATTGGAGCGGCTGGCGGTGAAGCGGAGCGTGCTCGGCGATTTGAGTCATCAACCGAGGCTGAGCGGATTTCATGGAGCGGAGCAAGCCAAGCATAAGGAGGGGCAGGCATGAATGACTTCTGGATCATTCTCACCGGGGTGCTTGTAGCATGCTCCTGCAGTGTTCTCGGCTGCTTCCTGGTTCTGCGCCGAATGGCGATGATCGGAGATGCCATCAGTCACTCTGTACTGCCGGGCATCGTGATTGCCTTCCTTTTTAGCGGAACCAAGGAATCCCTGATCATGATGCTTGGCGCGGCGGTTTTCGGACTTATCACCGTTTATCTCATTCAGTGGTTTCACCAGAGCGGCGTGCAGTCCGATGCCGCCATCGGGGTCGTATTTACCGCATTGTTCGCCGTCGGCGTCGTGCTGGTCAGCATGTACAGCCGGCAGGTTCATCTGGACCTTGATCATGTGCTGTTCGGCGAGATCATGTTCGTACCTTGGGAACGTCTTACGGTGGGTGGCGTAGATATCGGTCCGAGGGCCGTGTGGGTGCTGGGTGGCGTATTGACGCTTAGCTGCGTGCTGATCGGTCTTTTTTATAAGCAGTTCAAAATCTGTGCTTTCGATCCGGCCATGGCGGCTGCGGCAGGGATTCCGGTCGCACTCTTTCATTATCTGCTCATGGGGCTGGTATCGGTGACGACCGTGGCTTCCTTCGAGAGCGTAGGCGCCATTCTGGTGGTGGGGCTCCTGGTGGTTCCGGCGGCAACGGCTTATCTGCTGACGGAACGGCTCAGCCGGATGATCTTTTACAGTATGGGGCTGGGGTCGCTCAGTGCGGTCATCGGGTACTATGGCTCTGTACTGCTGGATGCGTCGATTGCCGGCTGCATGATTACGGTAGCGGGCATCCTGTTTGTGATCGTTCTGCTCCTTTCTCCAACGCATGGCGTCGTGTGGCCGAAGCTGAAACAAAAGCGGATTTCGTCGGAGGAAGCCTTATAATTCGATACTGCGTGCAGAAAAGCCGTCCGGCGGCATACCGCCGGGCGGTTTTTTATGTACGCCGCCCTTCCGACTTCCTACTGGGAAGCGAAAGGGCGTTTGCCACAAAACAACGCTTGTTTCATAAAATCATTACAACAACGTTACAAATGTTATTGATTAATAAATATAGTTAATTTATACTAGAAAAAGATGAAAATGCTAGATTGTAAGGCACGGTGCGCAATAAAAATGTCGAAAAATAGCGAGATATGAGATGGCCCGTCCTTTCCTCTTAGTGAGCATCATAAGCGGTATTTCAATATTGTAAGGAGTGGGCAAATGGAAAAGTCAACGATAATCGGAATCGTTCTTGGTCTGGTAGCTGTTATCGGAGGTATGGCGCTGAAGCATGCACCGGTTGGGGCATTGATTAATCCTGCCGCTTTCGTGATCATTATTATCGGGACGGCCGCGTCGTTATTCATAGCCTTTCCGATGTCTGAGCTTAAGAAATTCCCGAAATTAATCAAGCTTGTATTCACTAAACCGCAGCTGACATCCCGTGAAGAATTGCTGCAGTTGTTTCAAGAGCTGGCTTCGATCACACGCCGTGAAGGGTTGCTGGCTTTAGAGTCTAAAGTGGACGAAATGCAGGATCCCTTCTTACGAAACGGGATGAGGATGATCATTGACGGTAACGACCAGGAATTTGTGCATGATGTGCTCATGGAAGATATCTCGGCCATGGAAGAGCGGCACCGTGTAGGTGCAATGATATTTACTCAAGCAGGTACATATGCTCCGACACTAGGCGTATTGGGTGCGGTTATCGGTTTGATCGCCGCATTGGCGGATATGAGCGATATTACCAAATTGTCGGCCGCTATTGCCGCTGCATTCGTCGCTACGCTGTTAGGTATTTTTACGGGTTATGTGTTATGGCATCCTATAGCCAACAAGCTCAAAAGATTATCCCGACGCGAAGTGGAGATCCGGCTGATGATGGTGGAAGGCCTTTTATCGATCCAGTCGGGTGTATCTACGATCGCCATCGGCCAGAAGCTGTCCGTATTTATGACGCCTGAAGAACGTGCGAAGTTGTCGGAGAAAGGGGCGGACGGCGGTGAAGAAAAAGCATAAGAACCATCAGCACGAGGAGCATATCGACGAATCCTGGCTCATCCCTTATGCCGACCTTTTAACCTTGCTGCTCGCGCTTTTTATCGTGCTGTTCTCTATGAGCAGCGTGGATGCCAAGAAATATGAACAAATGAGCCAGGCTTTTCAAATCGCTTTGAGCGGCGGTATGGGAATGTTTGAGAATAGCGGTATAACTCCCATCCCGATGCCCAGTTCTCCGAGCCAGAGCCCGACATCCGGCAGCCAGACCGAACACCAAGAGCAGATAAGACAAGAGCAAGAAGATATGGAGAAGCTGAAACGGCAGCTCGACCAGTATATTAAAGAAAACAACCTTTCTACCCAATTGGATACGAAGCTGAATCACTCGCAGCTTTTGATTACCATCAGCGATAATGCGCTGTTCGATTCAGGCAGCGCTGAAGTGAAGACAACTGCACGTGACTTGGGAATCAACATCTCCAAGATGCTGCAGCAGTATCCGGGGTATGAGATTGTGGTTTCCGGGCATACGGATAATCTGCCTATCAATAACTGGAAGTATCGGTCCAACTGGGATCTGAGCTCCGATCGGGCGATTAATTTCATGAAGGTTATGTTTGAGAATCCCGGCCTTGATCCGGGACGCTTCAGTGCCGTAGGGCATGGCGAATACCGGCCTGTGGATACGAACGATACGGTAGAAGGACGCGCCAAAAACCGCCGGGTCGAGGTATCCATCCTTCGCAAATATGCGGACCCGGCTCCGACCGGAGCTCCTTCCGCCCGGTAAATAAACAAAGCATCTGCATCGCTCCGACGCCGGAGACGCGGATGCTTTTTTTCATAGGCCATAGACTGTATGGTTCCATGTGCGGGGAGGAATATGCTTTTTGCCGCCAAACCATCTCATTTCCTGCGGACACCACGAATATGGTATACTGTTGTATCGGATGATGAAAAGCGCCTTTCTGCATGATCATTTATAGCCAAAAGGGCGAGCTTTTGAGGAGGATTTGGAATCATATGTGCGGAATTACCGGCGTTTTATACTTTGAAGACCGAGAACCGGCCCCTTCCATGCTGAAAAGCATGACCGATATTATCGTTCACAGGGGACCGGACGATGTTGGATTTTGGACCGAGAACCGGATCGGATTGGGCTTTCGCCGCTTGTCGATCATTGATTTGAGTGAAGGACACCAGCCGCTGGCCAATGAGGACGAGACGGTATGGATCGTATTTAACGGCGAGATCTATAACTATAAATATTTGCGCAATACGCTGCAATCCAGGGGGCACCGGTTCAAAACCCACAGCGATACGGAGGTTATTGTCCACCTGTATGAAGAGTACGGGGAAGATTGCGTGAAGCATTTGCGCGGGATGTTCGGCTTTGTCATTTGGGACCGCCGGAAAAAGAGGCTGTTTGGTGCGCGGGACCATTTTGGGATCAAGCCCTTTTACTACTATAACGACGGCAAGAGATTTCTGTTCGGTTCGGAAATCAAAAGCATTCTGGCGGCCGACGGGGTGGAACGGGCCATTCATACGGAGAGTTTGCTGAACTATTTGACGTTCCAATACGTTCCGGAGCCGACCACGATGTTTCAGGGGATCTATAAGCTTCCCCCTGGCCATACCGTGTCCGTGACCTTTGATGGCGAGATGAAGATTAGCCCCTATTGGGATCCGATGCTGGAACCGAATGAGGAGCTTACGCTCGCCGATGGCGTTGAGCAGATTCGGGAGGCTTTGAAGGATTCGGTTATTCATCATATGCAAAGCGATGTGGAGCGCGGCTGCTTCCTCTCCAGCGGTATCGATTCGACGGCGATTGCGGCGCATATGCGCAGGATCGAACCGATCCGTACCTTCTCCGTTGGCTTTGAGGGGGCGAACAACGAGACGGTGATCGCCAGACAAACCGCACAGGCGCTCGACACGGAGCATTACGCTAAAATCATTACGGCACAGGACTATTTCGCCACCCTGCCGAAGGCGGTTTGGCATCAGGATGAGCCTGTCGCCGATCCGTCGGCGATCGCCCTCTATCATGTCGCGCAGCTTGCAAGGGAGCACGTCACCGTCGTGCTGTCCGGGGAAGGAGCGGACGAGCTGTTCGGCGGCTACCGGATTTATCGCGAGCCGCAGTCGCTGGCCCCGGTCGAACGGTTGCCGGCAGGGATTAAACGGCTGCTGCATGCATTGGCCAGACTGCTGCCGGAGGGCCTTTACGGACGGAACTACCTGCTTCGCGGTACGACCCCGCTGGAGGAGCGGTTCCTGGGCAACGCCAAAATTTTCAGCGAGGACATGAAAGCGGAAGTGGTGCGGGCGGACCGTGAAATGCTTAGGAGCTACCGGAATCCTTTGGAGATTGCCAAAGTATTTTACGATAAAAGCAAGCATTTGGACCCGGTTTCCCGGATGCAGTATATCGATATGAATCTGTGGATGCCCGGGGATATCCTGATGAAGGCGGACAAAATGACCATGGCTCATTCATTGGAGCTTCGCGTGCCGTTTCTCGATGTGGAGCTTTATGAAGTATCCCGCCGTATTCCGGCCAAATACCGTATAGCGGAAGGGACGACGAAGTACATATTCCGCAAAGCGATGGAAGGGATCATTCCGGACTTCATCCTAAACCGGCCGAAGCTCGGGTTCCCGGTTCCGATGCGGGATTGGATGAAAGGTCCTCAAGGTCATGTCATTATGGAGCAGATCGCCGGCAGCGGCATTGAAGATTACATCCGTATCGATACGGTACGGGCGATGCTGAAAAACCATCAAAACGGTCAAGGGGACTATGCGCGCCGGATCTGGACCATTTATATGTTCGCGCTTTGGCATACAACGTATGTGGAAGAGATGACGGGCCCGGCATTGGCACATGCGTTGTAAAGGGGGGGATGGAGCCAAATGAGTCGTTACAAACTGATTGCGCTCGATTTGGATGGAACGCTGTTAACGGATGATAAACGTATATCGGAGGAAAACAAGGCAGCCATCCGGTTGGCGGAGGACGCCGGAATTACCGTAATGTTTGCTACGGGACGGGGCGTGCAGAATGTGGAAGAGTACGTGCGGGAGCTCGCACTTGGATCGCCGCAGGTGACCGTAAACGGGAGCGAGGTGTGGAAGGCGCCGGGGAAGCTATTGGAGCGTCACGTTGTCGACCCCGGCCTTATTCGGCGTATGTATAAGCTGGCGGCCTACTACGATACGTGGTTTTGGGCGTACTGTGTCGGCGACATCTATAATAAAGAACGTTGGCTGCCCGAATCAGAGATCGATGCGAAGCAGTGGCTGAAATTCGGTTTTTATACGGAAAATGAGGATAGTCTTGCGGTTATCCGTCAAGAGCTTGCTTCGTGGAACCAGTTGGAGATTACGAATTCGCACCCATGGAATCTGGAGCTTAATCCGAAGGGCATCAGCAAAGCCAGCGGATTAAAGCGGGTGTGTGAGCTGCTTGGAATCCATATGTCTCAAGTGATGGCGATGGGCGACAGCTTGAACGACGCGGTGATGCTTCAAGAGGTCGGACTTGGCGTCGCGATGGGCAACGCGCAAGATGAGGTCAAAGCATTGGCCGACACCGTGACGTTAACGAATGAAGAGAATGGCGTCGCCCAAGCGATTAGGCAGTACGCTCTAACATAGGCTAAAGTCCGGAAGGAAGGCGATCGCGCGATGACGGTTGCAGCATGGATCATCATCATTATCTTATTTGCCGTCGGGATGGCCGGAGCGGTATATCCGGTGCTGCCGGGCGCACTGGCCATCTACGCGGCTTTCTTCGTATATGGCTGGATGATTGGATTTGAGCCGTTCGGACTCTGGTTTTGGCTCATACAGACCACGATCGTGGCTGTTCTGATGGTGGCCGACTATGCGGTTAGCGCACTGGGAGTCAAGAAGTTCGGGGGTTCCCGCGCGTCCGTTGTCGGCAGTACGATCGGACTTTTGATCGGTCCGTTCGTCATTCCTGTAGCAGGCCTCTTAATCGGCCCATTCCTTGGGGCGCTGATCGGCGAACTGGTTGCAGGCACCCAACTGCGGCAGGCTTTCCATGCGGGTATCGGGGCTGTGGTAGGCTTTTTCTCAGGCCTGGTGATCAAGGTAGCGTTTCAACTGCTGATGATCATTCTGTTTATCGTATGGGTACTAAGGTATTAACGGGGAAGAAGGGAACGTCTTGTCTAAAGATTCGTTAGTCAAAGGAACGCTGATCCTGACCCTGGCTGCATTGGTGGCCAGGGCTCTTGGCGTGGTGCAGCGCATCCCGCTGGTCTACCTGCTCGGGGACATCGGGATGGCGGCATACGGGATCGCCTTCAATCTGTATTCGGTCCTCTTGGTCGTGGCTACGGCAGGGATTCCGAGTGCGCTGAGCAAAATGATATCCGAGCGTACGGCACTCGGTCAGCACGCGGAGGCCGACCGAATCTATAAGGCTGCGCTGGTGTTCGCAGCCGCCGCAGGCATCGTGATGACGGTACTGCTGTATGCAGGGGCGCCTTATTATGCTAAAAGCATCGCCAACCCGGAAGCGGCTCTGCCGATTCAGGCGATCGCGCCGGCTCTGCTGCTGTTTCCGCTCATCGCCATTATGCGCGGTTATTTCCAGGGCCGGCGGATGATGATGCCTAACGGGATGTCGCAAATTATCGAGCAGATCTTTCGCGTAGCCACGTCGGTGCTGTTGGCGTATTTGCTTCTCAGCCACAGCTTGGAGTATGCCGTCGCCGGCGCTTCGTTCGGCGGCGTGATGGGAAGCATCGCAGCTGCCGCCGTGATGCTGTACTACGCCATTCGTCTTAAGCGGAGCGACCGCAAAGAGCGGCTGGAGGAGAGGGCCGAAGCGCCCGGTCCAGACCGGGGCGAACCGTTGACGTTCAAAAAAATCTATGCGCAGCTGTTTAGATTATCCGTACCGATTGTCATTTTCTCCATGACGGTCACGCTGATTTACACGATTGACGCTTCGATCGTGACGCTGCTTTTGAGGGATCAAATCGGAGAATTGCCCGCAAAGGAAATTTTAGGAATACTCGTAGGGCGGGCGCAGTCGTTGGCCGGTATTCCGATCATTCTCGCCATTGCGCTCAGTCAATCCATTGTGCCGATTATCTCTTCGGCCTACTCGCAAAACGATATGAAGCAGGTGGAGGGACAGACGGCAAAGGTGCTTCAGCTTTCGATCCTGTCGGGTCTGCCGATGGTGCTGGTGATCTGTGCCGCAGCAGGCCCGCTCAACCATTTTATTTTCGGCAATCCAACCGGATCGCCTGTCGTTGAAGAATATGCGGCACCAATCATCATTGCACTGACGGTAAGCGCGATGTTCCAAATCCTTATGCAAACCTCCGGCGCCGTGCTGATGGGTATGGGGCGAATGAAGGTGCTGGTGTTCAGTGTCGTCGCAGGTATTGCCGTGAAGCTGATCGCAAGCTTCACGCTGGCTCCGTTGTTCGGCATATACGGAATTATTGCCGCTACGGCGCTTTGCTTCATCGTCATGACGTTCATCAGCCTGCAGATGCTGCGCAGAACGGTTCGTTTCCGTGTCTTCAGCTTACGCCGCTGGGCGGGTCTGGCTGTAGTTGCTGTGGTGATTGTGCTGTTGGGTATCGGACTGGATACGGTGAGCCGCAGCTACATTCACCCGTTCGGCAGCGAACGTTGGGACGCTATGGTGCAGTCGATACTGATCGTTGGAGTAACCGGCGCCGCATATCCCGTTCTGTTGTTCCTGACCCGGGTGATGACCGTTCAAGACCTGCAGCATTTGCCGGGTCCGCTGCGTAAGCTGGCCGGGCCGATTCTTGGGCGCTCGGGTCGGGACCGTCAGAGTGATCGCGGATAAAGGAATCATTCGGAGGAGGATACAAGCAGACCGCCGGCCAGAACAGCCAGCTCAATCTTGTTCAGTCCCGAGCAGTATTCCTGCGTCATCTCAAAGGAGATCGGCGCTTCAATTGATGTGAAGTGCCACATGGCCTCCATATTTTGGAACCAGTCGCCAGGCTCCGGCGGAGATAAAGGACAATCCTTCCAACTGTCGGCGAGCTTCGGACTATACAGCTGAACGGCTCCAGGCCGAAGCTTGCAGCCGTTCAGCCGCTCCTTCAGCTGGCCGCGAGGCACAGGCGGCTGCTTGCGGGTCCAGGTAAACAGATGAGGCCAATAATCCGCTCTGGATCCGGAATGACTCGTGGAGAAGGCGAATTCCCTGGCACCCTTAGAAACGACAGGTATGCCGAACAAAATGGCATACAGCTTTTTTCCAACTTCAATTCGTTCCTGCAGGCTGCTGTAATTCTCCAGTATTAATCCGGCCATACGAATCCTGCCGTTATGGAGATAAGGGAAAATGATCTGATTGAGCTGCAGCAGCGACTGGGCCTGGAAAAACAGCGTTTCGATGACCGAATGGCGGAATACGGGATTCCGGACAACTCGTTGTTCAATGTGATTCTGTTCGTTAACGATTAAACCAATGGTTAACGCAACGGAATCTTTGCGTTCCCAAAAGAGCTCCCAGACCGGACGCATGAAGGAAGAGACCCCTAAAAGAGGGAGCAGATAGAAGAGGGGCGATTGGCACTGCAAGCTTGCCCGGTAGAGAAGCAGCTGGGCGTAAGCATCTCTAAAAATGAGCGCATTGGCCCGCTCGAGAAAGGCGAATACCGCCTGCCGCTGGTTCCCGTCGAGCAGCAGCGGCATGAGCTCGCCCTGCAGATCGGTCATGTACCAGCCGCCGTTTCGCGAAACCATATGAGCGAGCAAAGCCCAATGAAGCTCAGGGTGCTCCCGGTACATATTCAAATAAGCGGCGGTGCGGGTCACATTGTTCCGGTTGTGTACGTCGCGCTCCCGTTCAATTCGCTCTAGAAGCTCCCTGTCCTGCGGAGCAAGAGTGATGGCGCTCCCAGCCGGGCCCACGTCCAGCCTCCGGTGCAGACGTTTACTCAACGCCTCGACGGAGGCGGTTTCGACTTCCATCCGGTGAGCTGCGATGAGCAGCTTTTTTTCATGCGCGGGCAGGCGGGCTTTGGCTTTTAGCCATTGCCAGGCCTCCTGGGGGACATCGGCGATTTTATGAAGCAGGTCCAAACCGCTCCAGCGATAGGGTCCTCCGTTCATTCCGTTTTTCCTCCCGTTATTAGAATGACTAACCTTTTTTTGAAAAAAAGTGCAACATTCATCCCCTATTTTCGTATAACTCTGTAGGCTGTAATATAAATCATCCTTAATTCAGGAGGCACAAATGAAAAAGAAACGCTGGAATTCCGCACTCATTCTCATGATGATCGGTGTGCTTGCTATCCTCGCAGGCTGTCAACCGGTGGCGAACGTCGATATCAGCAAGGCGCTCGCGAACACCTTTGCCGTCAAATCGGCAGAGGGCAAACAATCCCTGACCGTTGAGCTGACGGCTGATCCATCGGCCGTGCTGTCCCCTGAGGACAAGCGAATATTTGACTTGTTCAGCAAAATTACACTGGATATCACCGAATATAAGGCGAAGGATCCTCTCAATGCATCCATGAAAGGAACGTTTGGTTATTCCGGCGGGAGCATTCCCTTCGAAATGGTGATGACTAACACGTATTACATCATTCAAATCGAAGGCGCCAAGAAGCCGCTGCTGATCCGTAATGATGCTTCAACCTGGAACCCGGCGGGCGATCCGATCCCTCTTTCCGACGAGCTGCAAAAACAGCTTCAGCAGCTGACGGAGAAGGCTGTCGATGCGATGCCTTCATTCGGAACGTTCTTCTCCCGTAACCTTCCGAATCCGAACACGATTACCGTTGAGGAAGTCAATGAAACCGTGAACGGTGAAAGCCTGAACCTGCAAAAGGTGCATGCCGAGATTTACGGCAAAGAGCTGGTCGGACTGGTCAAAGGATTTTTGACGAACGTACTGGCGGATGAGCAGGGTTTAAAAGAATTCATCGGTACGCTGTATGATCTGTATGTCCCTTTTGTGAAACAAATGATGCAGGAAATCGGCACGGAACCAAATGATCCGACGGCCGCTGCGATCACACCTTATTTAAATAACAAAACGCTTGCTGTCGAATTCATTCATACCTTCATCAAAACGAATCTGGAGCAGCTGCTGGCAGATTACGATCAATCCGTTGAAGCGCTGTTTGCCTCCGAGGCGGGAGCCAAGGCCAAGGAGTGGCTGAACGGAAATCAAGTGTTCAAAATGGATATGTATGTCGATGAAGATCTGATGACCCGCAAATCGGCTTCCGAATTGTTGCTGACGCTGCCGCAAGGATTGGAAGGCGGACTGAAGAGCATTAAAGTCACTTCAACGGCTGAAACGTGGAACATCAACCAACCGGTGGCCATCAATCAAATCCATACGACCGGCGGTGTGATTGAATTGAACGGCAACGAAGCACGGGTCACACCGAGCAAAATCGTTGCCTCCCTGGATCCGAATTCTCAGCTGTATAAGCTCTTGAAGAACGATTTGCAGGTAACGAAAAAAGATATCCAATTGTTCATCAATGAAGAAGTCGACCCGTTCCTCAGCATCAAGCCTTTTAACGATCAAGGAACGGTTATGGTGCCGGCGCGTTTCGTTGCGGAAAGACTGGATGCCGACGTGGAATGGGACGCCGCGGCCCGTCAAGTGAAGGTGACGGATCATCTCAACGGAACAGTAATCCTGCTTACCATCGATAGCAAGGAAGCAACGGTAAACGGGCAAGCCAAACAGTTGGAGAAAGCGGCCGTGCTGGTCGACAATGTCACCTATATTCCTGTACGCTTTGTCTCTGAAAGTATGGGAGCTGAAGTCAACTGGGATCAAGACAGCCAGATGGTCTCGATTACCCGTGACTAAACACGAATGGATTAAGCCGTGTCGATGCGCCTTACAGGCGCATTGATGCGTTTTTTTTGCCGGAGCAAGCGTATTGCCGCAGTAGATGCAAGATTTGGCAACCCTTGTTGTTACTATGCGCATGATTCAAATTACTATTCGCCAAGTCCGCTAATTTTGAACTGTAAAAACAGAGCCCCTATCTGACTCCGCCTGGGACAGATAGGGGCTTTCTTGGCATGAATTCTTTTTCTTTTATCGTACTAGTTCTCCTCCGTCATGCGATCGGGTTCCTGCGGCTTGCGAACGGCAGAACGGGAAGAGGGCAGCCGCCCTGCGCGGACAGCCGCTTCACGCAGCAAATACTCGATATGGCTGTTCACGCTGCGGAAATCATCGGCTGCCCATCGTTCCAGCACTTCATACAGCTTGGGATCGAGCCGCAGGGGAAAGTTTTTTTTCGCGGCCATGGCGATCCCTTAGTACAAGCTCCCCGTATTAATGACCGGATTGGCGGAACGGTCGGATACAATGGCGACGAGAAGATTGTTGATCATGGCCGCTTTGCGTTCTTCGTCAAGCTCGATAACGCCTTCCTGCTGCAGCTGGGCGATGGCCAACTGTACCATGCCTACGGCGCCTTCCACGATCTTGCTGCGGGCGGCAATGATAGCGGTGGCCTGCTGCCGCTGGAGCATAGCGCTTGCGATCTCCGTTGAGTAAGCCAGGTGAGTCAAGCGGGCTTCCATGACTTCCACTCCGGCGACGGACAGCCGTTCCTGCAGCTCGCGGCTGAGCTCTGCGGCCACTTCTTCAGAGTTGCCGCGCAGTGAATAGCCGTTTGAATCGAAGGTATCATAAGGATATTTATTGGCTACATGGCGCAGGGCCGTTTCACTTTGAATTTCCACGAATTGCTCGTAGTTGTCTACGTCGAACGTAGCTTTGGCTGAGTCGATCACACGAAATACGACTACGGCCGCGATTTCGATCGGATTTCCTTCAATATCGTTGACTTTCAGCTTGGCGCTGTTGAAGTTGCGAACTCGCAGAGATACCTTTTTGCGGACCGAGAAGGGAACGGTCATCCACAATCCGCTTTTACGAATGGTTCCGGCATAGCTTCCGAAGAAGGTGACCACCATGGCCTGATTGGGCTGCACGACAGTAATCGCAGAAAGCAGCGGTACGGATGCAACGAGCAGTACAATACCCAGCAGAATGTACTCATTCATCAAGAGTACCAGACCGAGCGCATCGACAGCCAGCATCAGCAGCAGTCCCAGGAATCCATTAATCACCCATGCATTTTTTTCTTTCATAAGACAGCTCTCCTTAGATGAAATTCATTTAATACTTATTTGATATTTTTATGATATCACATTTAGGAATAAATGTAAAATACATTTTTATGGAAAATGACGAGTCTTGTTGAAAGTTGACAGGAGCCGCTTCGAGTGCTATAAGTGATATAATGTTAACAAACAGATTCATCACTTCCATTCAAAGGCGGTGTTTTCATGGAACACGTTACAACTGAACAAAGATTCAATGAGATTATCGGCGGCTCTAAGCCAACGATTGCCGTATTTAAAGCGACGTGGTGCAAGGACTGCCATTTTATCGAACCTTTTATGCCTGAAGTGGAGGCGGCTTATCAAGACCGGCTGACTTTTATTCATATTGACCGCGATGAGATGCCGGAACTCTGCTCCGAGCTGAATATTTTAGGTATCCCCAGCTTCATCGCATTCCGGGACGGCAAAGAGCTTATCCGTTTTGTCAGCAAGCTTCGCAAGACCCGGGAAGAAATTGAGCAGTTTCTGGATCGCGCCGTTGACGTTGCGAACGAACTGCAGAAATCATAAGTTTCATCCTTCCGGAGATGAATTCTCCGGAAGTTTTTTTATTCTCCGGTTCATTTCATCAGACGCTGGCTTGCTTCTTTCATTGCTTTGTAACATTTCCACATGGATTTGATCCCCATTTATCGCTATAATGTAATTTGGAGCATTAGGGCTTGTCTATTATTGTCGGATTTTATGAAGAAGCGGGTGTGAAGAGCGAATGAATATACAACGATGGCTTAAACGGCTTTCCCTTGCAAGCATGCTCGGCATGTTTCTGATTCTGTTGATGGGGGCGCTTGTGACCAAGACAGAATCCGGACGGGGCTGCGGGGACGATTGGCCGCTTTGTAACGGACGCTTCGTACCGGCTTATACGATCGAGTCGCTTATTGAATACAGCCATCGCTTCGTTGTAGGTGTGGTTGGAATCATTCTGCTTGCAACGACGATTCTGGTGTTTTTATACAGCCAGCGCAAAGATGCAAAATGGTTTGTTGGCGGAGCGATGTTTTTTACGGTGCTTCAGGCGATTCTGGGCGCGTTTGCGGTCTTATGGCCACAATCCGCTCTGGTCATGGCTCTGCACTTCGGATTTTCGCTCTTGTCCTTTGCCTTCACTTTACTGCTGTATTTGGTATTTACGAAGTTCGGCGAGGCGTTGATCCGCGGGGACGGAACGCGGCTGTCGCGTGGAGCGAGGCTTTCGATATGGGGAGTCCTGCTGTATAGTTATGTCGTCGTTTATCTGGGCGCTTTCGTGCGCCATACCGAATCGATCGGCGGCTGTATCGGTTGGCCGCTGTGTAACGGCCAGGTGATCCCCGAGATGACAGGGGGAACCGGAGTTGTATTTACTCACAGGTTGGCTGCTGCGCTCCTGGGTCTGGCCATTCTCGCCGTGTTCCTGATGATCCGGAATCAGGCAAAACCGGGAAGCAGTGTTTATCAAGCGGCACTATGGTCTCTTGTTCTGGTATTTTTCCAAATTTTAAGCGGCGGCTTCGTCACGCTTACCATTGGGTACGACATGTTTTTGGTGGCCAGCTTGCTGCATGCGCTTTTGATCTCATGTTTATTCGGTATCCTGTGTTATTTGGCCATCATCTCTATGCAGACGGCCGATGACAGGGAAGTGCAGGCTTACGCGGCTCCAAGGCTGCCGTAAGCCTTCTGTTCATTTTGAGCTGTTACCGCTATATAGAAGGGAGAAATACTGAATATGAGGTTTGATAATTTGCGTTCCTTTCTGGAAGCGCTTCGTAAGGAAAATGAGCTGCAAGTGATTTCCGCACCCGTGGATCCCTATTTGGAGCTGGCTGAAATACACAGAAGGGTTATCGACGAGGGGGGCCCTGCCCTGCTCTTTACGAATGTGAAGGGAGCGTCTTTTCCTGTCGTAACGAATTTATTCGGTACGAGCCGGCGTGTCGATCTGGCTTTCGGCCCGCGGCCGGAGCAGCTGATGAAGCAGATTGTCGGCGCGGTGGACACGCTTGTACCGCCTACACCGAAGGCGCTGTGGCAGCAGCGCCAGTTGATTGTGGATCTGCTCAAAATCGGAATCAAAAATGTATCTCCGGATTCGGCGCCGATCCTGCAGCAATGCAAAACCGATTCGCCTTTGGACGGCCTGCCCGTTCTGACCAGCTGGCAGGAGGATGGCGGCCCGTTCGTGACGCTGCCGCTCGTTTACACGGAGCATCCGGAAAATGGGCATCATAACCTGGGGATGTACCGTATGCAGGTGTATGACGCCAAGACGACGGGGATGCACTGGCAAATTCATAAAGGCGGAGGCTTTCACTACCATGAGGCGGAAAAGCGCGGCGAGGCGCTTCCGGTCACCGTATTTCTGGGGGGGCCGCCGGCCTTGATAGCATCGGCCATTGCTCCGGTGCCCGAGCATCTTCCGGAGCTTCTGCTGACATCGCTCATCGTAGGACAAAAGCTTCCGATGGTGCAAAATCCGCATGGCGGCCATCGATTGGTCGCGGAAGCCGAATTCGCCATCAGCGGTTCCGTGGCGCCGTATCTGCGTCGTCCCGAGGGACCGTTCGGCGATCATTACGGGTACTACTCGCTCACGCATGATTTTCCGGTTTTTGAGGTCAGTCATATGTGGCACCGTAAAGATGCCATCTACCCCGCTACGATTGTCGGAAAGCCGCGTCAGGAGGATTACTATCTCGGTGAATTTTTACAGCGTTTGCTGTCGCCGGCCTTTCCAATGGCCATGCCGGGAGTCAAGGATTTGTGGACTTATGCCGAAACCGGGTTTCATCCGCTCGCTGCGGCCATCGTCCGCGACAGCTACAGCCGCGAGGCGCTGGGCACCGCGTTTCGTATCCTGGGCGAAGGCCAGCTGACGCTGACGAAGTTTTTGATCGTTACGGATCAACATGTAGAGCTGGAGCGCTTTCCCAAGCTGCTGGAGACGGTACTGGAGAGATTTGATCCGCTTCGCGATCTGTTCATCTTCGACCATACGTCGCATGATACGCTGGACTATACGGGTGACCGCTTGAATCATGGGAGCAAAGCCGTGCTGCTTGGCGTTGGCGAGCCTCAGCGTCAGCTGCCGGCCGTATACGATGGCGGAGAGCTGCCGGGGATCCGTTCCCTGGCCGTCTACTGCCGGGGATGTCTGGTGGTTTCGGGAGCGGCTTATGAGGAGGATCCGCTTCTGCCTCAGCGCCTTGTGGAACAAGCGGGAGACCGTCTTGGCGATTGGCCGCTTGTCATCCTCGCGGACGACACCTCCTTCGTTAAAGATCAAACCGCATTCCTTTGGACCGTATTTACGCGCTTTAACCCGGCGGGAGATATTTATGCTCATACGCAGGTTAACCGCCATCACATCGGCTATCGACTGCCGCTTGTCATCGACGCCCGCATGAAGCCCGGGTATCCTGATGAGTTGTTCCCGCGCGAAGATATCGTGGAACTGGTGGACCGGCGGTGGAAAGAATATTTTTCCTGAAAATCATAGATCGGCACGTATCCGGTTATACTTGACCAGACCAAATTCACATATATACGGAGATTTGTTATGCTAAGAGCGATGTTCGGCGAGCCGCCGCGCAAAGACGCAGGCCTGCTGCTGGAAGCCATTCAAGCGATTCGTAAATACATGTACACATTGACATCTGCCTCCCGGCAGTCGTCACAGGAGCGGCGGTACATTATCTGGTGCCAAAGCTTCCTGCGTATGTTGGACGATTTGGAGCAAAGTCAATTCGCAGCCGTTCGGTTTGGCCGCAAGGTAAGCAAAAAATACACCGATCAGATGTCCGCCGAGGAGCTTGATGATTACCATCGGCACTTATATTATTATAACAATGCTTTGATCCGTGTATTTGCGGTTTTGGACAAGTTGGGGCATTTCATGAACGAGAGGTTCTCTTTGCACACGGAAAGGGTCAAATCACGCTTTTCTTACTTTACCGTGCTTCGCCATATGCACAAGGACAAGCGGTTTTCAGATTTGGAACAGCAGCTTTATGAGCTCAAAATCAAATATAATGAACCGCTTAACCGGTTGCGCAACCAGCGGAACATGGAAATACACACCATAAATGCGGATTTACTGGATGACCTGATGAAAGCGGCCGAAGCGAAATATGGCGAACAGATAAGGATAGGGACCGAAGACATACAGCAAAATCTTCAAGATTTGGAGCAAGGGTGCCAAATGACGTTTCGTGCGGCAGCGGAGGTATTTCGTTATCTGCACCGCCGTTCTTAAGAGTTGAATCGAATTCCGGCATCCACTATACTTTGATATAGCAAGGTAAGTTAGATGAAGCCGGGAGGAACCGAGAGCATGGAGCAGCAGCGGAAAACCGCACTCATCACCGGAAGCGCCAAAGGGCTCGGCAAAATGACCGCACTCCTGCTGGCCGATCAAGGGTTGGATATCATTGTCAATTATGTGAACAGTAAGCAAGAAGCCGAAGAACTCTGTGGGCGAATCCGCCAAAAGGGCGTAAAATGCGAAGCTATTCAAGCCAACGTAGCCCGGGGGGAGGATCGGGAGCGCCTCGTGGACGAGGCCGTACGCCGCTTCGGGTCGATTGACATTCTCATTAATAATGCGGGGCCGTTCATTCGCGAACGAAGGCTGTTTCGCGATTACAAGACTCAGGAAATACTCGATTTGATGCAGGGCAACTTGCTCGGAGTCATGCATCTGGATCATTTGGTCATCCCTATGATGCGAAGCAAACAGTGGGGCCGCATTATCCATTTTGGTTTCGGTCATGCGGCGGAAGCGCGCGGTTGGCCCCATCGGGCCGTATACGCCGCGGCGAAGGTGGGTCTGGTCTCATTTACCAAGACATTGGCTGTCGAAGAGGCGGCAAGCGGCATTACGGTTAATATGATTTGTCCCGGCGATATCGTTGGAGACAACAAGGAACGCACGATCCGCGAGGTTGAGCACATCCATGATGACGAATCTCCGCGCGGCAGGCCGGGAACCGGAGAAGATATCGCCCGCGTGATCCGTTTTTTGTGCGAGGAGCGTTCTGATTTCATTACGGGCAACATCATGGACATTTCCGGAGGCTTGGATCCGATTCGCGCGATTACCGGCAACGGCACGGCAAAAAAGCCCTGAAACCCGCATACTGCGGGATTCAGGGCTTTATGCTTGCATTTTTGTGCCTTGCCTGAATGGGAATCAAGCCGTTAGAATACTTGTACGACTTCCTCTATGCCTTCCACTTCCTCCAGGAGGGCGCGTTCGATACCGGCCTTCAGAGTAATGGTCGAGCTTGGGCAGCTGCCGCAAGCACCCATGAGCTTCAGTTTAACGACGCCGTCCTCCACATCAACAAGTTCCACGTCGCCTCCGTCGCGCTGAAGAAACGGACGCAGTTTATCTAGAACCTCAAGCACTTCATCGTACACCGTACTTTGTTGAGTACTTTCGCTCATTTGCATCATCTCCCTTCTTACCTTATTATATTACAATCAACGAAAAATGAAAATGGCTGCAAGGCGGTGTTACCTTCCTATGAGACCTATTATTGAATTTTGTACAAATAATATGCATCACGGCACAGACAAGCTGTTCAAAAAACTGGAACAGAACGCCGATTACGATGTGATTGAATATGGCTGCCTGGGCAATTGCGGGGAATGCTACGTTTTGCCGTTTGCGTTGGTTAACGGCGAGATTGTCGCCGCTTCAACGGCCGATGAGCTGGAGGCGGCTATCATAGATAAAATAAAAGAGATCGAAGCCATGTTCGATCTCCTGGGTGAGTAATCCGGTTATCCGAAATGTCTTTTGGACATCCAAAGCACCCCGGACTTTATAGCGCGGGGCACCTTTCCAAGCATGACGGTTCGCTTGCCCATAAGGCCAAACCCCGCTTTTTTTCCCAGCGATCCGAGAACTCCTTTGAGCTTGATTTTGCCGACCCGGGGAGTTTCGTTTTTCCATATCGCTTGAAGGACATGAGCCACTTGCTCTCCTTGGGCCTCCGCAGCCTGACCGCTGGGGGAGAACGGAAGGGCGGCGCAGTCGCCAACGACGAAGATATCGTTATAATCCGGAAGCTGGTGGTATTCGTTGATGATGAGACGACCTTGTGCATCTTTGGGCAGATTCAAGTTCTGCACGATCGGGCTCGGTTGAATGCCGGCAGTCCATATTGTCATGTCGGTGTAAATGATTTCCTGCTGGTTGTACAGCATGCCGCCTTCCAAACGGGCGAGAGAGATGTGCGAACGCAGCTCAATGTCATGCTCGAGCATCCAGTCGCGGACATACCTCTGCAGCTTGCCCGGAAACGGAGACAAAATGCTGGCACCTCGATCCAGAATTCGGATGTTCATATCGGGACGGCTTTCACGAAGCTCCGCAGCGACTTCAACACCGCTGAGGCCGCCGCCGACGATGGTCACCTGGCCATAAGGCGCTATGTCGTTAACGTTCTGATACGTTTTCCGGGTGGAGGACAGCGTCTGGATACTATGTGAGAATTCTTCGGCACCCGGAATGCCATGATAACGATCAACACAGCCGAGGGCTATGACCAGCCAATCGTAGGACAACGTCTCATCGTTTGCAAAACGGACTTCCTTTTGCTCCGGCAGGACAGAGACCACTTCTCCGTATTTTAAAATAAGCCGGGGGTCGACCGGGAACTGCACCCGAATGTCCCAATCCGATACCGTCCCTGCTGCCAGTGCGTAATACTCCGTTTTGAGCCCTTGATAAGGCATCCGGTCCACCAGAATCATGACGGTGTCCGACGGCAATTCCTTACTGAGCAGTTCTTTGGCTACGGTTAATCCACCATAGCCTCCGCCCAAAATCACAAGTTTTTTCATACAATGGCAAACCCTTTCTATGACCTAGTTATAAACCTTGATCTCATTATAAAAAGTATCCCGCTCTACAGGAATGCGTCCCGCGCCTTTAATCAGCCATACCAGCTCATCGCGGGTCATGCCTTCAGGCGAAAGCGCACCGGCCGAATGGCTGATCCGTTCCTGGATAATCGTTCCGTGAGCGTCGGATGCCCCGAAAGTGAAGGCGAGTTGAGTAAGCTGTGTACCGAGATTGATAAAGTAGGCTTTGACATGCTGGATATTATCCAGCATCAAACGGCTGATCGCAATCGTCTTCAGATTGTCGTATGCGGACACCCGTTTTTTCAAACCTGCATTGACACTGGCCGGCTGCACAGCATTCGGAATGAATACCATAAAACCTCCGGTTTCATCCTGCAGCTCACGCAGGTATATCAAGTGACGGATACGCTCCTCGTACGTCTCAATCGATCCGAACAGCATCGTGGCATGCGTCTTCATTCCGAGCTGATGCGCCGTACGGTGAACTTCGAGCCACTGTTCCGTCGAGGCTTTGTCGACCAGGTGCATTTTTTTGCGGTACCGCTCGGATAAAATTTCCGCGCCTCCTCCGGGCATCGTATCTAATCCCGCATCGATGAGCGTCTGCAGCACTTCTTTATAGCTTAACCCGCTAAGCCGTGAAAAAAACTCGATTTCTGCAGCGGTGTGAGCTTTAATGGTTACATTCGGATAACGCTCTTTCAACGCGCGGATGCTGTCCACATAGTATTGGAACGGCACGTTCGGGTTATGCCCTCCGGTGATGTGAAACTCGCGGAGACCCGGATGAATGTGCTGATCGATATATTCAAACATCTGCTCCGGCGTTAACGTATAGGCTCCTTCCTGTCCTTCATCGCGGCGGAAATGACAGAAAGCGCAATGCTCTTCGCATACGTTAGTAAAGTAAAGACTCATATTATCGACGAAATAAACCTTTTTCCCGTTCTTGCGCAGGTTGACCTTATTGGCCATTTGACCTATGGCGAGCAAATCATCGGATTCGTATAAGTATACGCCTTCCTCCAAGGATAGGCGCTCTCCGTGCTCCACTTTTTCGGCGATTTCAGCCATACGCTGCCCGTAATTTGTCGTGATGCTCATTGTTGCACCTCCGTAAACTGTTTAGGCGCCCCCGGCCGGAGAGCCTGGGACGCGATTTTTTAACGTCCGTGAATATTGTCACAAGTGAAGAAGACTGTACGGCAAAACCTTATATATGAAGTCTTCTTGATGACTGGAATCAACCATCAATCCTTCTCATTATAAACCTACTGAACAAGCGGGGCAATATATGATTCGGTGAAAAACGCATTCGTTGGATGTTTATCAAAATCGATTATGAAAGATCGTTAATAAAAATAATTAATATAATCATGCATAATGTATACATTGCCTATTTTCTTTTCTTTCCAAATATAATATACTTTTTCATTGTAGAACTAGTTTAGGACGGTGTAACGATCGTGTTAGTTTCGAGTTGTCCCGATAAACAATCAGCCATCACCAGTGAAATAGAAGAGGTTCGCGGGCGAATGGTCAGCTTGGGCGTTCAATTCGGTTTGCTGCATCCGGAAGTGCAGAGGTGCAGTCAGCAGTTGGATGAATTATTGCTGCGTTATCATCATATAAAACTCGGCCCCGCGGCTAAAACTCCATCTTTGTAGATAAAACGCAAATCACGCGCCCTTGAGGTAAGAGCCCGGAAGGAGTATACTTTAAGCAGGACCACATTTTAAATGTAAGGGAGGCAACGGATTATGATTACCATTAGCGAAAGTGCTTGCGATAAAATTAAGGAAATGCTGGCGGCGGAGGAAGCTGCGAATTTGTTCCTTCGTATCGGCGTAAAGTCTGGCGGCTGCAGCGGCTTCTCCTATGGCATGGGATTTGACGATACCCAGCAGCAGGACGATAAGGTTTTGGATATTAACGGTCTCAAGGTAGTCGTAGACCCGGACAGCGCCAAATACCTCTACGGCGTCGAGATTGATTACCAGGACGCAGGCATGGGCGGCGGTTTCACTATTCACAACCCGAATGCTGTTGCTACCTGCGGGTGCGGTTCTTCCTTCAAAATGAAGGATGAAGAGGGGACTCCCGAGAAATGCGACGATAAAGTCGAGGTTTAATATAGATACTTAAATGATTAACGACCCCGGATAGCGAAGGTTAACGACCCCAAAGTCGGCGTTTCAGGGTTGAAGATAGCGTCCTCCTGACAGATGTTCATACGTGAGCATCGGTCAGGAGGTTTTTTATTATGACGCTAAAGAAATGTGAGAGGCGAGTTCCTAACAGGACTTTGGTTCCGTAATTCCGGAGAGTGGGTATTTCAAAGGCTATGTTAATTTTCTTGAATGATTGTATGAGGACAACGTTTTTTTAGTTCAGATAAAAATAGTTCATTGAATTATAACAAAATTTTTCTCATTAAATGAAAACCACCGAATCAAAACGGTCCCGCTCGTCTGCATCCGCCCGACCGTATCCAATCCGGCGCATAAGTGCGGGCTTGTATAAGAACTAGCGAATCTAAAATGCAACTTTCGGATGGTTTCCGCGTTAATAATTGTGAAGAGTACATCATGTTTTGCAGAAATACGAGGAGGAAATGAATGAAAAAATCGATGGTTCTATTGATGATCGCGGTTGCTATTGTACTCGCAAGCGGCTGCGGGGAGAAAAGCTCCAGGGAAGGTGAGTCCGCTGTCCCCTCTAGTACGCAGCCTTCTGCCGGCACTGAACAAAAAACGCTGACGCTGGCACGGTGGCTCCTCCGGTGAGTCAACAGCCTGAAGCGGGTACCGAGCACAAAAACGCCGATACCGGTAAAGCAAGCCCATCTGTGGGCACGCCGCCGGCTAAGGGTACAGAAACCAAACCGTCTGGCGCGGGTGCAGCTTCCCAACCGAGCCCGAAGAAAGCTGCCAGCACGGACCGCAAGATCGATGTGGATTACATTAAGCAGAATCTGAAAATGAACATGTCCCAAGATGAAGTGAAAAATCTGCTGGGCTCAACCTACACCGAAGTAACCAACGCTATGGAAGGCAATAAGATGTGGCGTTATGATATAGGAACAAAGCAGGGGTACAATTACCAGGGGGAAATGGATTCCATCGATATGGATGGTTTGACAAACGGGTCGGTTACCATTCAGTTGTTTGTGGACTGGTCTGAAGAAAAAACCGTGAATCATTATTCTTTCCTGTACCTGAAGGACGGCAAAATCTATGAGTACCGGGTTTTCAAGGATGGTCAGGTAAAAGAAAGTATTGTTCAGGGATAATACATAGATCCGGCGTATGGAGGGCCCTTCGGGGTTTTTTTGTATAGCGATCTATTGTCCTATGTATAGATTGGTTCAGATATGGATAGCCTCCTATATTAAGGGGAGGTTTAACAACACATATGTTAACGAAAACCGCAAGCCATGCCAAATGGATTTGTTTCATCACGCTGATGCTGTCCGTATTGGTATGGTTTGGACAAGAACAAAGGCAAGCTGCAGCATTACGCAGCACAAGCTTTACACCCGTTCAGGCCAATAACATTCCGATTCCGGTTTCCGGTTTTAGCCAAACGGCTGTAACCTTGGAAAGCCCTAAAACCAAGCCCGTTTCATCCCAATCGGGACAGGGTAAGCAAGCTCGTAATTACAAGTTTTTCCCGCATCCGGGGCAGGATTTATCGAAATATACGGCTGTGGAAGTGACCGCAACAGGTTACTTCGCGGGTAAGGAATCCACCGGAAAGAGTCCGGGACATCCGGAGTATGGCGTTACGTATTCAGGTATGATGGTTGCCCGCGACGTACAATCTTTTTCGACCATTGCCGCAGACCCGAAAGTATTCCCCATCGGTACGGTTCTCTACATTCCCGGCTATGGCTACGGAATTGTAGCGGATACGGGCAGCGCGATTAAAGGTAACCGGATCGATTTGTACTTTGAAACCAAAGATCAGGTCTATCAGGAGTGGGGCAAAAAGAAGCTGAATGTGTTTGTGGTCAAAAAGGGCAGCGGGAAAATAAATCAGTCCCTTTGGAACCAATTAAAAAATGAGCTGCTGTATTAAGTTTCCATCATAAAACCCTTCCGGTGCATCCACAATATCGGATGTAGGGGAGGTGAGACCATGGCTAAAAACAAAAACAGAAAGAAAAACGACTCGGAATTTTCCGAAGAAGTCGTTGAAAATAATGTAAAGCGGCCGGCCCAGAATAATCCGAGCGAGGGTGCGGCTCAAAGCGCCAAAAGATAATGCTCTATAAAATGGAGTGCAAACGGGCAACCCGTTTGACACTCCATTTTTGTTGGCAGGTCTGCCCACCCAAATCGAATGTGAGGTGAACGGAAGCGTAATTTACGGATTTTATGCGACGCCGGACCGTTTTATGAAGGCCATCTGAGAACATCGATCGAACGGGTCGGGTATGATTCGGAAAAGGTCATTAAGCTTTATAAAGAAGCCGATTATCCCAATGCGGAAATGAGGATACAGATCAAAGTGTAGGGAACGCTTCTGGAAAAAACAACGGTTGGCATTTTACCGGTGAAATTTAAAATTTCCATAATCAATCACAACAATTTTTCCATTTCTGTTTACACGCAAGTTTTCATAATTGGGTTTGCCCCGGCGGGTGAGAACCTCATAAGCTCTGATACCATTGGACTTAAACATGATTCTTAGTTTGTAAAGATTCCGTTTATGTTTTGAAGAATTCGGGAATTTCCTGGTATGCTTTTTCATGATCAACCAACGGTAATGATTCCCATAATCGATAATTTCGGCAAGGCGTTTTCTTAATGGAGAAGGAGATGAACGATAAGTATTTAGGGCTTGCTGAAAAATCAAAAAATCCTTATCTCACAAGGGTTTAGAGGCACTTTTGTCGAATTCATCTGCAAAGAAAACACGGAAAATCGGTAAAAAACCTTGCAGATGGAGTGAGCGAAAGTGTTCGTGCTGAATCGAGATATGGCAGACTTGTTGGAAAACTTCTATTTGCCCTTTGGCGGAAAATTAAATCCAACCAATCGGTGGGTGCAGCTTGCGGCGATCATCCCTTGGGACAAAGTAGAAGAGAAATATGTGAGCTCGTTCAAGTCCCCAGCCATCGGCCAAAAGGCGTACTCGGCACGTATCGCCCTCGGCTCGCTCATCATCAAGGAGCGCCTTGGTTTAAGTGACCGCGAGACCACCTTACAAATCCAGGAAAATCCATATTTGCAGTTCTTCTTGGGCTACACTGCGTATGTCGATGAAGTGCCGTTTCATCACTCCCTGCTCACGCATTTTCGGGAACGGCTCGGCTTGGAAATCCTAGCTGAAGTCAACGACTGGATCGCCCAAGCCGCGCTGCAAGCAGAGCGAGAGGTCGAGGCGAAACCGAAATCGTCCAAGCGAGATCGCGATGACGACGACAACGACGCGGGCGGCTCGCAGCTCACCATGGAGGTAGGGGACGCTTTCTCTATTCCCGAGGAGCCCCCTGTTGTGGCGAAGAAACCCCGCAACATGGCGAAAAAGCTACACGTCCTGCCATCTACAGCCGCACCGACAGCGGAAGTCATGAACAAGGGCACCCTCATGCTGGATGCGACATGCGCGCCTGCGGACATCAAGTATCCGACTGACTTGGGGCTGCTGAATCACGCCCGTGAAATCCTGGAAGACATCATCGACGTACTGCACCGTCCCCATGTCGGAGCGATGGAGAAGCCGCGCACGTACCGCGAGAAAGCCAGAAAATCGTACCTGAGTGTTTCCAAGCAACGCAAGGCATCGGGCAAGGTGATCCGCAAAGCGATCAAAAAGCAACTTGGCTACGTGGGACGGAATCTGCGGATTATTGAAGCCCTCGTGAAGTATACGCCTCTCACGGAACTGAGCAAAAGACACTATCGCCAGCTTCTGATCATCTCGGAGCTCTACCGTCAGCAGCGCGAAATGATGGAGAAGAAGACACATATCGTCGCCGATCGCATCGTGAGTATCGAACAGCCGCATGTACGTCCGATGGTTCGAGGCAAAGCTGGAGCGAACGTGGAGTTCGGCGCCAAAATCGCCGCCAGTCTGGTGGACGGTTACGCTTGGATCGAAACGGCACAATGGGACAGCTTCAACGAGGCAACCACGCTGCAAGCATCGGTGGAAGCGTACAAACAGCGATTCGGGTATTATCCCGCCGTCATTCTAGCCGATAAAATCTACCGCAATCGAGACAACCTGAACTATTGCAAAACGCTAGGGATTCGCCTTAGTGGCCCGAAGCTCGGCAGACCCTCGAAAGAGCAAAGTGAAGTCGCCGATCGTCGGCAAGAGCGCCAGGACGCTGTACAGCGTAATGCGATCGAAGGAAAATTTGGAGAAGGCAAGCGCAAATTGGGCCTAGGTCGCATTCGGGCGCGTGGCGCCGAAACCAGTTTGACCGTCATCGCCCTTCAGTTTCTGGTCATGAATCTGGAGCGGCGACTGCGTGTTCTCTTTTTGCATTTTTTCAGACTGCTTGGGTTTAGAGACTTACGTTGGGTGTAAATGGAACGAATCTTGTTCAGCAAGCCCTATTTACTTCTCTTTTGTTGCTTTTGATCCCATATTTGGATTTAGCAACTTTTAAAACGTAACCGTTACCCAGATCATATACAATTCGTCTTGCACCCGAGCCAAGCAAACTGATATTATTCATTTTGCTTTTATCACTATTCACGGTTAATTACCCCCGTCTTTAAAAAATGTAAAGCAGCTTAATTTATTGTATTGAAAAAAAATAAAATGGTTTATACAATTGGTCTTGTTTGAGAAAAAAATGATGTATACATCGGCAGGCAGACCGTATCAATAAGGACAATGGTCCAATGAGGTTTTTCATTCGTACGGTAAATGCGGAGTTCATCGTGATCCCCAATCAAACATGTGCATGGTATTTTGAGTAGAAAATACATATGGGCATAATTTTCCCATATGTAGTCCATTCTATGAATAGACCATAACACTGCTAACGGTTGGAGGAGATACGGATGATTCCCCTGGATTCGTCATTGTTGAACCGCGAAGAAAATTTTGATCAGGTACGGCAATATTTGCATGAGCATGAGTTTGTTTTGGGCGGAAATTGGGATTATGAGCACGGCAGCTTTGATCGTTATTTGGATGAAGGCCGCAAGGTCTGGCTTCGGATTCCTTTTCAAGTCACTCACGGTGTTCTGGACGGGGATGCGGACTCCACGGATGCGGTCGTTCAAATCGGTACTCCGTTTGTGTTGAAGCATGTGTATAATGAAGGGCTGGACGAAGAAGCCCAGGTGCGAGTATCCGGCGCTTTGATCGATCAGTTTCAGGAACCGCTCGATAAGGATGCCCCGGTGGAGGACAAGTGGGTTGCGCAGGCGAAGTCGCTGCTGAAGGAAGTGGAGCAGGGGTGGAGTGGTGACACATCCCCCTAAATCCCCCTTACCTAAGGGGGACCCCAGGGGTTTCGTCCCCTGGACGACGAAAGCTGTCGGGGGAGCGTTGCGGCGAGTATACCGGGAAGGCTGAGCGTGTGCTCGCGATTTGTCCTTCCCTGCCTGGCTTTCAGCAGCCTGGGGACGGATACGCTTTCAGTTGGAGCGGTGCGTGCTTGGGAGCAACTGAGGAGGAATCCCCCGCGTCTGTCCGAGCGTGTTCGCCTGATGGCGAACTAGTGACGGACCCGCTTAATTGCGCGGATATGAGCCCCTTATTTTGGAGGATTTGCGACAATATTCGATTTTAACTCCATTTTATTTTTTATTAAGGTTTCTTTAATGTCGCGGGTGCAATATGGAATACAAGAACAGAGAGCTAAACAATCCTATTGAAACCTGAATAAGATGGAGGTTTGGTCTTATGGATAACAACAATAAAAATGGCAATCCGTTATATGACTTCTTTGGTCGTGCGAATGACGGTTCCTCTCATCATAAGGAGCAAGAGATTGACGATAAGCAGGAGATGAAAGAGGAAAAAGCTGCAGATATTGAGCGGCATTCATCTCATTACTTTTCTTACGGACCGTTTAAGCCCGGCGAGAGTGCGGCGGCAAGAGAGAATGCCGGTTCTCCTCCGGTGGAGGTCACCCCGCCGAAGCCCTTGCGGACTTACAGCTTTCATTCACCTGAGGAGCCGAATATAACGAACGGCGGCATGGGAAACTGGCAGGTCGGAAAGCCGAAACGCTCCGGCAGCTTCCGCACTATTTTTGCCTCGTTCATGGCGGGGGTCGTTGTGGTCGGTTCGCTGATGTTCGCCTCCGATAAAATGAACCTGTTTACGGGTGCTGAAGGGGTGATGAACAGTGGAGGATCGAACGGTTCGATTCCGGCAGCATCCTCCAATAACGGTGGCGTACAGCCTTCCGCTCTGGATATCAGCCGCCCGAACAGTGTGTCGAGCATCGTTCAACAAGCCAGTCCGGCGGTGGTAAAGATCGAAACCAAGGTGAAACCTAAAGCCTCGAGCCGCACCGGCAATCCGTTTTTCGACGATCCGTTCTTCCGTCAATTTTTTGGTGATAACGGCGGCCGGCAGCCGGACAGCGATCAGCTGCAGCCCGGAGGCATGGGGACCGGTTTCATTTTTGAAAAGTCCGGATATATTCTGACCAACGAGCATGTCATTGACGGCGCGGATGAAATTTGGGTTTACGTGCAAGGCTATGAAAAGCCGTTCAAAGCCGAGCTTCTCGGCAACAGCTACGATCTTGACCTGGCCGCTCTGAAAATTAAAGGCGATAAAGACTTCCCGACGCTGCCGCTGGGCAATGCGGATAACCTGAACGTCGGCGACTGGGTAGTGGCGATCGGCAACCCGTACGGCTTTGACCATACGGTAACGGTGGGCGTGCTCAGTGCGAAGGAACGTCCGATCAGCATTCCGGACAGTAACGGAACACGCGAATACAAGCATTTGCTTCAAACCGACGCATCGATCAACCCCGGCAACTCCGGCGGCCCGCTGCTGAATCTGAATGGTGAAGTCGTCGGCATCAATACGGCGGTCAGTTCCCAGGCGCAGGGTATCGGCTTCGCCATCCCGACGAGCACGATTAATGCGGTACTGGATAACCTGAAGAATAACGTGGAAATTCCCAAAGAACCGGCTCCTTATATCGGGGTAAGGCTGGGTGACGTACAGAAGGACTGGGTTGCCGATCTCAAGCTTCCGAATACCGATGGTGCGATCGTTTCCGATGTTGAGCGGAGAAGCCCCGCTTTTACAGCAGGCATTCGTCCTTATGACGTCATTGTGGAAGTGAACGGAGCCAAAGTGAAAACATCGGCGGAGGCGGTCAGCGCAATTCAAAAATTAAAGGTTGGCGACAAAGCTACCATCGGCGTGATGCGTGACGGACAGAAAATAAACATTGAAGTCACCATCGGCGACCGGAACGCACAGAAGCAGCAATAATGGGATTACAAGCAGAGCGGACCATTTCGGATGCTCTGCTTTTTTTTGCCCCGGTGGAGTTTCTCGAGATCCGTCAATTTGTTAAGATGTAAGAAAGCGACCGATGAAGAACTTTCCTGCCTTCGAGGGCGAGTTCTGCTGCGCACACGTGAAGGTTGGACATCTTGAAGCGACGAGTCATTGTTTTGCAATAAACGTTGAGGATGGTGAGAAGGGGATATGAGAGAGAAAATATTAGTCATTGACGACGATGAAAAAATCACATCGATGCTGCGCAGAAGCCTTGCGTTTGAGGGGTACACGGTGCTGACGGCGAATCATGGCATGGACGGTCTGAAGCAAATATTGGAGAACGATCCGGACACGGTCATTCTGGACGTCATGATGCCGCAATTGGACGGCTGGGAGGTTGTGCGCCGCATACGGGAGGGCGGCTCGGACGTGCCGGTGCTGATGCTCACCGCAAAGGACGAGGTTGCAGACCGGGTTAAAGGGCTTGATCTGGGGGCGGACGATTATCTGGTCAAACCGTTTGCGCTGGAAGAGCTGCTGGCAAGGGTACGTGTGCTGCTGCGGCGTAAAGCGGCGGCCAAAACCGAGCCGGAAATCAACAAAATTCATTATCAGGACGTGTTTATGGATTTGGATACCCGTGAAGTATTCCGGGGAGGGCAGAGGATTGAGCTGACGACCAAAGAGTTTGAACTGCTGCATTTGTTTTTGCAAAATCCGAGAAGAGTGCTTTCACGCGACGTGATCATGGAAAAAATCTGGGGATACGATTACAGCGGGGAATCGAATGTGCTTGAGGTGTATATCGCCCTTCTGCGGCAAAAAACGGAGGAGCATGGGCACAAGCGGATCATCCAGACCGTTCGCGGCGCGGGTTACGTGCTGAGAGGAGAGGACTGACATGTCCGTTCGTATGCGCCTGACGCTGTGGTATACGGGCATATTATCCGCAACGCTGCTGCTGCTCGGGACGGGGTTGTATTTATTTTTGCATTATATCTATTACGACAGCCTTCAATCCCAGCTGCAGCAGCAGGCCGAAAGCGTCAGAACGCGGATTGTACCGCAGTTTTCCTTGTCGGAAAAGGGATTGACTTTGGAATTCCGCTACTCCGGGTCAGGACGCGATTTGCTCCGCTACAATAACATGTATTTTCAGGTTGTTAACCTGCAGAACGGAAGCAAATATTATTCTCCGAATGTAGAGGAGGCCGGCCTTCATTTTCCAGATATTCCGGCAAAGCAAATTTCCTGTGTTCTGGATGGAGACTGCCGGTTCGAGAAAATAAAAATTGACGGATTGGACTTTCTGGTCTACTACACGCCGATCATATCCCAGCGGGGAGAGGCCATCGGGATGATGCAGGCAGGGACCTACATTGAGCCTTATGAACAGCTGCTGGCCACGCTTCGTCTGATTCTTACGGTTACGGCTTTGCTCAGTATAGTGCTTGCCTCTTCGGTCGGCTGGTTCCTTGCGCGCAAAGCGCTGCGGCCGATCGAGCGGGTTATTGAGGCCACCAATCAGATCCAAAAAGGAGCCGACCTCCAGAAAAGGATTGAGTATCACGGACCCAACGATGAGATCGGCGTGCTCACCCAAACGATCAACGGCATGCTCTCCAGACTGCAAAGCGCATATGAAGAGCTGGAGGAGGCTTACAGAGCGCAGCGGCGGTTCGTATCGGACGCTTCCCATGAGCTGCGGACACCGCTGACGACGATCCGCGGCAATGTAGAGCTGCTGGAGAAAATGTGGAAGCAAACGGCTCTGCAAATAGGGGAGCAGGATGGTCAGCGGCTGGAGCTTTCCATCGAAGCCATGAAGGATATATCGGGTGAGGCGGAGCGGATGTCACGGCTCGTAGGTGACCTGTTGTCGCTTGCCCGTGCGGATGCCGGGTTTCAAATAAGCAAAACGCATGTCGAGATGAAGACGCTGTTGGATGAGGTTGCACGTAAAGCACAAATGCTGCCGCGTACCGCTGATTTTATCGTCGGGGATCTGTCTGCCGGGGAAGGCGTATACGTTTACGGCAGTCCGGATTATTTGCAGCAGTTGATGTTTATTTTTGTGGAAAATGCTTTCAAATATACGGAGCAAGGCAGTGTCAGGTTGGATGCGCAGCGTCATAAAGACCAGATTGGAATCCGCATAGCAGATACGGGAATCGGGATGGACAAGGAAGAAGTACCGCATATTTTCGAGCGGTTTTACCGGGCTGACCCGTCGCGCGGCAAAAAATCGGGGACGGGCCTGGGGCTGTCTATCGCCAAATGGATTATCGACGAGCACGGCGGTTCGGTGGAAGTGAAGACCCGTAAGGACGAAGGAACGACCTTTGTCATTTGGCTCCCGATCGTCGCCGAGGGAACGTCTCCATCATCGGATCATTCCCTCCCGTCCGGGAATGAAGTATAATGGACATAAGCAAGTATCGAAAATTCGACAAACAGGCAGGTGCTATGATGGACGTTATCAAAATTTCCCCCCGAGGCTATTGCTACGGAGTCGTCGATGCCATGGCGCTCGCCATGCAGACGGCTAAAAATTTGGATTTGCCGCGGCCTGTATATATATTAGGCATGATTGTACACAATGCGCACGTAACGGAATTTTTCGAAAAAGAAGGGGTCATCACGCTCGACGGGCCGAACCGTCTTGAGATTCTTGAAACAATAGACAAGGGGACGGTCATTTTTACCGCCCACGGAGTTTCTCCGGAGGTTCGCCGCAGGGCGAGAGAGAAAGGCCTGACGGTGGTGGATGCCTCTTGTCCTGATGTGACGAAGACGCATAATCTCATTCGGGAAAAGAGCGCTGAAGGCTATCAGATCATCTATATCGGCAAAAAAGGCCATCCCGAGCCGGAAGGCGCCATCGGTGTAGCGCCGGACCGTGTGCATTTGATCGAAAAGCCTGAAGAAATTGAAAAGCTGCAGATCCATTCGGACAAAATCATCATCACCAACCAAACGACGATGAGTCAATGGGATATCAGGCATATTATGAACCGGCTGCTGGAGAAGTTTCCTCATGCCGAGATTCATAACGAAATTTGCCTGGCGACCCAGGTACGGCAGGAGGCCGTAGCTGAGCAGGCCAAGGATGCCGATCTGGTTATTGTGGTCGGCGACCCGCGCAGCAATAACTCGAACAGGCTGGCTCAGGTATCGGAGGAGATCGCCGGAGTCAAAGCTTACCGCATCGCCGATGTGAGCGAATTGAAGCGCGAATGGCTTGAGCCGGTCCGCCGTGTGGCTGTGACTTCCGGTGCTTCCACTCCGACGCCGATTACCAAAGAGGTCATTACTTATCTCGAGCAGTATAATCCAAAAGATCCGCAGACATGGGAAATTCGGCGGACGGTCAATATGGCCAGATTGATTCCGGCGCCCAAGCAAAAGACGGTCTAAGTCATGGTAAAGGACGGCAGCAGATGAATAAAACGGCGAGAAAGAAAAAAACATTCAATGTCTACGGCATCGGTCGCTGGTTTAAATATCAATATTTGCTGCTGACAAGGGCCAAAGGGGGTCCTGTCATGGTGGCACTCGGCTTTTCCATCGGCTTGGCGGTTGAGATGTTCACGCTCCCGACGGCAGGGCTTGCCTTTTTCCTGATCTTCCCTTTGGTGTATTCACTGCGGGCGAGCATGGGGGCAGCTTTGATCGGCTTTGTGTTCGGCAAGGTTATCTATCTCCCCATGTCTTTTATTAACAAACAGGTTGGAGCATTAGTGCTGCCTCACGGCGTCACGATGCATTTGCAGTCGATCCTGCCGGAATGGCTCAATACGTTTCTCCGATTAAATATGAAGCTGTTGGTCGGGGGAATCATTAACGGCGCCGTGCTGGGGCTGCTTGTTTTCTATCCGGTCAAATGGATGCTCGAATGGGTTGACGGAAAACGAAAGGAAAAGCGCAGAAGGCGTAAAGAGCAGCTGTTGTCTTCCGAAGCCGAAGGATAAATTCGAATGGGTTCCGGCATGATAAGAAAAGTATTGACGGAGTGCCGCTCTCCGTTGTATATTTACTTTAACAGTTAAAAGCTTAAAAGCGTATAAGCGTCGAAGCGTTTAAGTATAAAATACATATTTATGGGGAGCGTGCATTGGTCATGATCGTGATTATTTCAAATAAAACGCCGGAAGAACGTATTCACGAAATTGTTCGGCATATTGAGAAGCATGATGTGAAGACGCATGTGTCCAAAGGGGTCGACCGCACGGTCATCGGGATCATCGGTAAAGCCAGTCCTGTACTGGCTGAGCAGCTGCGCCAGCTTTCGGGAGTCGAACAGGTTGTAAAAATATCAAAGTCATACAAGCTGGCAAGCCGTGATTTTCACCCGGACAACACCGTGATTAAAATCAAGGATGTTGAGATCGGAGGAGATCAGCTGGTCGTCATGGGCGGTCCATGCGCCGTGGAATCTCCGGAGCAGATCGATGAGATTGCACGCTTGGTGAAGGCGTCCGGAGCGCAGGTGCTGCGCGGCGGAGCGTTCAAACCGAGAACCGGGCCGTACAGCTTCCAGGGCATAGGCGTCGAAGGGTTGGTTATGATGGCAGAAGCGGGGAAAAAGCACGGCCTGCTGACGATCACCGAAGTGATGACGCCGGAGTATGTGGACGTATGTGCGGAATACGCCGATATCCTGCAGGTTGGCACGCGAAATATGCAAAATTTCGATTTGCTGCGCAAGCTGGGCACGATTCAAACGCCGGTTCTGCTCAAACGGGGTTTCAGCGCCACCTATGACGAATTTTTAAACGCGGCGGAGTATATCCTGGCAGGAGGAAACCCGAACGTTATGCTGTGCGAACGGGGAATCCGGACGTTCGAGCCCTACACGCGCAATACACTGGACTTAGCGGCGATTCCTGCCCTTCAGTCGCTTAGTCATCTGCCGGTGATATCGGACCCGAGTCATGGAACCGGACGCCGCGAGCTGGTAGAGCCGATGAGCAAGGCTTCTGTGGCGGCCGGTGCCGACGGCTTGATCGTAGAAATGCATACGGATCCGGATAACTCCATGACGGGAGACGGGGTTCAATCGTTGTTCCCGGATCAATTCGCAAGGCTGATGCTCGATTTGGAGAAGCTGGCCCCACTGTGCGGCAAACGTTTCGATACGAAAAAAGAGCTTGTTCCGCTCTCTTGAATATACGGCTTTAGAATGCAGAAAAGGCTTGGTTTTCCTGGAGCTCAGGAAAGTCAAGCCATTTTTATGGCCGAAATGTGAAAAAAATGTGTTGTGTGTAAGCATACCTAACACTTCCGCAAAAAATACCTGACATAAGTATTGACGATTCTTGTAGAATGGTTTTATAATTAGCACATGATCATCAAAAACTTGAACAATGCACGAACAAACGGCCAATAATGTTCGGAATTTAGGAGGTAAGCGAGACTATGTCAGTTCAAAACGTATTAAACACGATTAAAGAAAAAGGTATTGAGTGGGTCGATTTCCGTTTTGTCGATTTGAGCGGCAGAGCGCACCATATTTCTTTGCCGGCTACCGAGGTGGATGAAGCGACTTTTGAGAACGGCGTTGCTTTTGACGGTTCCTCCATCCCTGGCTTCAGAGGAATTGAAGAGTCCGACATGGTCATGATGCCGGATTCGGAATCTTCGTTCGTTGATCCTTTCACAGCTCACCCGACGCTGGTGATTATGTGTAATATCTTTACACCGGACGGCGAACGTTATGAGCGCGACCCTCGCAGCATCGCTCAAAAAGCGGAAGAGTATCTGCAAAAAGTCGGCGTAGGCACTGCAGCATACTTTGCGCCTGAGTCCGAGTTTTTCATTTTTGACGAAGTTCGTTACGAGAGCGGCCAAAATTCCTCTTCTTATTTTGTAGATTCCGAAGAAGCGCATTGGAACTCCAACCGTAAAGATGAAGGCGGCAACCTGGGCTTTAAAGTGAAGCACAAAGGCGGTTATGTTCCAGTAGCACCAACGGACACCCAGCAGGATCTCCGCAGCGAAATGTGCCGTTTGCTTCAAGAAGCAGGCCTGCGCATCGAGCGCCATCACCACGAAGTGGCTACGGCGGGCCAAGGCGAGATCAACTTCCGTTTTGACACATTGACCAAAACAGCTGACAACCTTTTGAAATATAAATACATCGTTCAAAATACAGCAAGACAATACGGCAAAGTGGCAACCTTCATGCCGAAGCCTTTGTTTGGCGATAACGGCAGCGGCATGCACGTTCACCAATCGATCTTTAACGGCGATACTCCTTTGTTCTATGAAAAAGGCGGCTACGCCAACCTGAGCGAAACGGCTCTTCATTACATCGGCGGTATCCTGTATCATGCTCCGGCTCTGATCGCTATAACGAACCCGAGCACGAACTCCTTCAAGCGTCTGGTTCCCGGCTATGAAGCGCCTGTAAACCTGGTATTCTCCAAAGGCAACCGTTCTGCGGCTATTCGTATTCCTGTAGCTGCCGTAACACCAAAAGGCTGCCGTATCGAATTCCGTACTCCGGATTCCACAGCTAACCCGTACCTGGCGTTCGCTGCTATGCTGCTTGCCGGTCTTGACGGTATCGCTAAGAAAATCGACCCTCGTGCACTTGGCTACGGTCCGCTCGACAAGAACATCTACGATCTGTCCGCTGAAGAAAAAGCGGAAATCCGCAGCGTTCCGGGTACGCTTGACGAAGCGCTCAACGCATTGGAAGCAGATTACGAGTTTCTGACTGAAGGCGGCGTATTCACGAAAGAATTTATCGACAACTACATTGCTCTGAAGCGCGAAGAAGCGAAAGCCGTATCCATTCGCATTCATCCGCACGAGTACTCCCTGTATTTCGATCTGTAAGATCCGGTCTTATTCCTTCATATCAGGACTACCCTTAAGCCATTTTTGACTTAGGGGCAGTCCTTTTTATTTTTTCAGCGGATAAAATAAAAGCTCTTGTACAGAAGAAATCATTTTTTCTGTACAAGAGCATATTTTGACGTAATGTATCGTATGGATTGATGTCGATTAGTTATTATTGATGGAACGTTCAGCACGGACAAAAGCGATAAATCTTTTGGCCTCTTCCGGGGTGAGTTTTTTACCGTCAATGGTCAGTGAGAATTTTTCTAAAATGTTGTCGTCGGATAATTCCAGGCTGTCCACGAATTTTCTGACTTCATCGTCAAGCACTATATGAGGATCATCGGTTCTTCCAAGCAAATAATCAATAGATACGTTGAAGAAGCCGGCAATTTTCGTGATCGTATCATAGTCCGGCGCTCTTCTGTTGTTTTCATAGTGGGATAGAGAAGCGCGAGTGATACCAAGTTTTGCAGATAATTCCTCTTGCGTCATTGCGTGTTTTTCTCTGAGTGAAGCAATGCGCTCCCCATACTTCATGTAACCTAACCCCCGTTTAAAACTGTATTGATCTATCAATAATAAAAAACGCTACATTATATTATACCACGAATTCACAAGAAAAAATGATGAAAATCACTTGACAATAATAAAGATATGGAATTTAGTTCTGAACACATTATTATTACATTATGTGTCAAAAGTAATTATCTTAATCCATTCTACCTAAAATCATTTGCTAAGGGAAGATGTCTGATAAATTAATCTGTTGATGTCATGTTTCAGCCGTATAAGCAGAGTCCGGGACTTCCTTGGCCGGCCTAACAAGCAATTTTAATGAGCAGTCCGGAATATGAATGGAATATACATTAGATAACGGATCCGGCTGCCGGAGTTTAGCATACAAAACCGAAAGCGTTCGTCGTCCAAAGCCGCATTTTAACTGGGCCGGAGAACATTTCCATCTGGAATCGGACTGAAGCGATAAATCTTATGGACAATTCGATGGCCGTCTCATTTTTCATGTCACCGGTATTTTATCCTGATACCGGGAGGATCCATGAGAGACGGCAGGATGAAATATGATCTTCTCTCAAGTATAGTTCCTTCTTTTTAAATAATCTATGTGACCACTTTCTCATATAAACGAATCTTTAGGAAAATCCTCCTGTTTTTGTGTGTATTGAGTTTCATTTCGACATGAATCGGCATTATAATCGTTTGACAAGATACATAATGTATCATAAAGTGATAATATACAAATTCAAGAAATACTAGAGAATTCCAGTTGAGAATTCCAAAAATCGGATGATCAAAGGGAGAGTTCAATGTGAGAAATCAAGAATCCAGCCACACCAAAATTCAATTGGATGTCAATAAAGTCTTGTCACAGCTTCATTTGGGCAACGGCAAGTATTCCCATGCTCTCTTCAATGTTCAGAATGCATCACGATCCTCATCTAACATGATGGCTCTTCGGAATTCAGGGTACCAGAAAAATGAAAATATGAATTGACATGATACAGAAAGTATCGTAAATTTGATGTGTGCTGTGCGTTATAAGATACGTTTAGTATCGTGTTGATGGTAATGTATGTTCTTATGTAAGAACAGTTTCAAAGAGGAGGGAAATAATGACGTAAACATTTAGATACAAAATGTAACATTACACACAGGTTAGTCAAAAATCTAATGGATGCGGAGAGTATACATGGAATTAGAACTCAAGGAATATTTTAATATCATCAAAAAACGGATCTGGATGTTAGTCGTTATTGTGCTTGTATCCTGCATTACAACCGGCATTGTCAGTTACTATTATTTGAAGCCCGTATATTCGGCCAGCACCAAGCTGATCGTCAATAAATCGAATGAAATCAGCGGGTTTGACACGTTAACGACCGATCTTGTCCGATCCAATATCATGCTTGTGAACACTTACAAGGAAATCATGAAGACACCGGCTATTTTGGATTATGTAGCAGCCGATTATCCGGAACTGGAAATGACCACGGAGCAGCTGATCAATAAGATCAAGGTAAGCTCCGTCAATGATACGCAGGTGATCACAGTCAGTGCAGAGGATTATTCGCATGCGAAAGCGGTGATGATCGTCAATGCGGTCTCGGAGGTGTTCAAGAGCCAAATCCCGCAAATCATGAAAGTCGATAATGTCATGATACTGAATGCGGCAAAGCAGGTTGAACATCCGGTGCCGGTAAAGCCTCAACCGGAACTTAACTTGGTCATCGCTTTCGTGGTTTCGTTAATGGCGGCTATTGGTCTCATCTTTTTGTTGGAATATCTGGACGATACGATCAAGACAGAAGCGGATGTTCAGAATTACTTGCAGCTGCCTGTACTGGTCACGATTAACAAATTTCATAAGGATGAATTCAAAAACAACAAGATAGATGAATCATTAAACCAGCAGCAAGTAGGTGAAAAATCATATGCCAACCTCAACTAGGAACTACAACATTATTACCGATGTAAATCCGAAATCGTATATTTCAGAAGCGTATCGGACACTCCGAACGAATATCCAGTTCTCAACGATCGATAACCATATTAGAAGTATTATCGTTACATCGCCGGAACCGTCCGAAGGCAAGTCAACCACCATCACGAATCTGGCTGTTGCATTCGCCCAGGAAGGCAAGAAAGTGGTCCTTGTTGATGCGGATCTCCGCAAACCGACACTGCATCACTTCTTTATGAAGTCAAATCGCATCGGGTTGTCAAATCTATTGGCAGGACAGTTCACGTTACAGCAAGCGATCTCTGACACCCATATCGATAATCTGTCGTTGATCTGCTCCGGGCCTGTCCCCCCCAATCCGGCGGAAATGTTAAATTCCAAACGGTTGGAGCAGCAGCTTGAAGAACTTAAAGAGATGTTCGATATCATTCTGTTCGATGCGCCGCCTACGCTTGCGGTAACGGATGCTCAGGTGTTGTCTACCAAATGCGATGGGGTGGTGTTCGTACTCAATAGCGGAAAAGTCAAGCGGGATACGGCACGTAAAGCAATAGACCGGTTAAACCATGTGAATGCGAAGATATTAGGCGTCGTTCTGAACAACAAGGATCGTAACAAGAACGAAAGTCCTTACTATTACTACTATGGTCCGAACGATAAAAAGTAACTAGGCTTAGAAGAATCTATAGGTAATGTCTACTGCACCTATATCACTGTAGGCACTCGGTCATGCTGTGGGCGGTTCGCCGCCTTAGACGTATATCGTCGAGGGTGTGATGTGAGGAGGGGTTAGATGCCCTGTATACATAAAACTGCAAGCTATGTTGTTTTCTTAATGTAAAACGACATAGCTTGCAATTTTATATTGGCAGCATGGGTTGTATTCTTAATTACTAGATAAAAATAGATTATTATTCGGGAGGTAAAAGAGATGAAAAAAGTAAGAAAAGCTATCATTCCTGCTGCCGGATTGGGTACCCGTTTCTTGCCGGCCACCAAGGCGATGCCAAAGGAAATGCTCCCCATCGTGGATAAGCCTACGATCCAGTACATTGTTGAAGAAGCAGTTCAATCAGGTATTGAAGATATTATCATTGTAACCGGCAAGGGAAAACGAGCGATTGAGGATCATTTTGATAACGCCTTTGAATTGGAACAAAATCTTTTGGAGAAGGGAAAGCTGGAGCTGCTGAAAGAAGTGCAGCATTCTTCGAAGATTGTAGATATTCATTATATTCGTCAAAAAGAGGCCAAGGGTTTAGGACATGCGGTATGGTGCGCAAGGAAATTTATCGGCGACGAACCGTTTGCTGTACTGCTGGGCGATGATATTGTCCATTCGGCCCCTCCTTGCCTGGAGCAGTTGATTGATCAATATAACCAAACCGGAAGCTCTGTGATTGGAGTGCAGCCGGTATCCCAAGAGGAAACCAGCCGTTATGGCATTATTGATCCGTTGGAACGCGAAGGGCGATTGTATCAAGTGAAAAATTTTGTAGAGAAGCCGGCGAAGGGGAAGGCTCCCTCGAACCTTGCGATCATGGGGAGATACATATTGACGCCGGAAATCTTTAATATTTTGGCGGAACAAAAGATTGGCGCAGGCGGAGAAATCCAGCTGACGGATGCGATTCAGAAGCTGAATACGATGCAGAAGGTATATGCCTATCATTTTGAAGGCATTCGCTACGATGTTGGCGAAAAATTGGGTTTTATTTTGACCACTTTAGATTTTGCATTAATGAATAAGGAATTAAGAATGCCATTGCTAAATGCCCTCGAAGAGATTCTAAATCGAAAAATACTTTTGTTGGGTAAAAAGGAGTCGGTTTTATGAGTTCTTCTGATTTAGAAGTGGCTGTAGAAAGAAGTCAACATAAGACGGCACAACTAAGTGATGCTATTACCAGGGATCTGGCATTATATCTTTTTGTCAAAAGAGTAATGGATGTCGTCTTATCATCGATTGGACTCATACTTCTTCTACCTCTTTTTATTCTGATAAGCATATGGATCAAATTGGATGATTGGAAAGGGCCTGTGTTTTTTAAGCAGGTTCGAATCGGCAAAAACGGCAAAAAATTTGTTATGTATAAATTTCGTTCTATGGTAAATAACGCGGAAGAGATGTTAACCGACCTATTAAGTCAAAACGAAGTTAGCGGTGCCATGTTTAAGATGAAGGATGATCCCAGAGTTACATGGGTTGGAAAATTTATAAGAAAGACAAGTATCGATGAACTGCCTCAATTATGGAATGTATTGAAAGGTGAAATGAGTCTTGTCGGACCCAGACCTCCCCTTCCGAGAGAAGTGGAGGAATATACGACCTATGATAAACAAAGATTGCTTGTTACACCTGGTTGTACCGGGTTATGGCAAGTGAGCGGAAGGAGCAATATCGGGTTTAAGGAAATGGTGGAGCTTGATTTGAAATACATTCGGGAGCGTTCGATTTTATTTGATATCAAGATCATTCTTAAAACGATTTTTGTTTTGTTTGGTTCAAAACATGCATTTTAGTGCATTAGCAGAAGGATGAAAATGATATGAATAAAATATTATTTATCACGAATAGACTCCCGTTTCCTAAAACAGACGGGAGGAAAAATATACTCTCTCAATATTGTGAGCAAATTAAGGAAATATACCCGGATTGCTCCATTGTCAACTTATCTTTTGTAGATGAAAAAAAACATCTAAATGAGAAGCCCGATTTTATTTCCAAGGTTATTGAATTAGATCCACCCCATTTCTTTGAGAAAATATACAATGTCGTGATTCATTCCTTTATAAGAAGGAAATGGCCTATTCAAGTAGCTGTTTATTACAGCAGATCTACACATCATAGAATCAAAAAGATTATTGAACATGAAAAGCCGGATTTTATATTTTACGATATGGTACGGCTTGCGGAGTATATTGTTCAATGTGAATCACAGACAATTATGAGCTACGATGATCTCTTATCACTTCGCTACAAAAGACAGCTGCAATGGATCAAGTATACGCCTTCGCTATTGGGTAGTTTCGCCTATAAACTGCCTAAGGTCATTAGGCCGCTGTTCAACATGAAATATTTTCAATCATTGCTGCTAAAATTTGAATCTTATTTGTTAGTTAAGTATGAAGTTGAAGTTGCCGAAGTATTTGATAAGCTCATTTTTACTTCTCCAAAAGAGGCAAAGGAGTTCCAGCTTCTAACCACACACCCCGTTTGTATGGGGATACCGATGGTGTTTGAAACGAAGAACAGAATGGATAAGCGAAGCATTGACAAGAATAAAATTGTCTTTGTCGGAAAAATGGATATTCCTCATAACATTTCCGCTGTTCTTTATTTTACAACAAGATCTGGCCTAAAGTAAAAATGCATAGTCCCAATGCAAAATTTTATATCATAGGAAAATCTCCTGCTCCCGAAATTTCTGAATTGGCACGACAGAAAGACATTATTGTAACCGGAGAAATGAAAAACATCTTTGAAGCCATTCAAGATGCGGCTGTGTTTGTTGCTCCGTTATTATTTGGGACAGGAATTAAAACCAAGGTCATTGAAGCCATGTCGATAGGGATTCCGGTTGTAGCCACTACCATCGGAGCTGAAGGAATATTTTATGGAGAGAATAAGGGCTTATTTGTAACGGATGATAGTGAAGAGTTTGTTGAATATATATTAAAACTGATGAATAATGTCGAATTGAATTATGAGGTTACAAACAATGGTTACAAGTTAATCGATGAATATTACTCAAAAACAAGAAGCATATCGAGATGGGATGAACTGTTAAATAATCGATGCATAACCCACAGTTAGGTTCAAGGAAAGGAAATGTACAATGTTACCGGAAGATCCGAAAAGATTAAGAAAAACTTATTTTCTTTACGGTTTCCTGCTGTTTTTTATTGTGTTTGGCCAGAGATTCGCTCTTCCGTTAGGAGACAAGCAATTACCAATGATTATTCCGGTCATTTATGGAGTAATAATCATACTTATCATTCAAAAGACACTTGTTTTAGATAAAGTAAAATTCATACTTTTTTATTTGTTTACCGTATTGATGTTATCCCTGTTGTTATTTCAAAATGAATATTCCCATTTTTCAGTTATTTACATTCTTATCTGCTACGCGCCTTTTGTACTGATCCAAAAAGAAATAACCGAAAAGCTCCACAGAGACCTATTAATCTTATTTCAAAAATTAATGTTTGCTGCCGCAATGATCGGGATCATCCAATTCGTACTGCAGGCAGTTCATATTTGGAAATTCCAAGATTATTTTAATTTGCTGCCGGCCCAGTTCGTTCAACAGCATTATCAAAACCCTTATCCAATTCAATGGGGCTCAAGTATTTACAAATCCAATGGTATCTTTTTTTTGGAACCATCATTTTATTCGCAATTTTTAGCAGTGGCTATCATCATCGAGCTGATCTATTTCAAACGAATCAAATCCATATTCATCTATTTGTTGGGATTACTCTCCTCATTTTCGGGGACAGGAATTCTGCTTTTATGCGTGAGTGTTCCTTTTATTATTTATCGCATGAAATTATGGAAATTATTTGTAATGGCTGGGGTTTTATTTATTTTTTCTTTCCTGTATATCAATAGTGAATACTCCTCGGCACTCATTAGTAGATACGGTGAATTTAATTCTTCGCAATCCAGTGCCTTTCAACGATTTATCGGGCCTTACAAAGCATTCGATGAAATTAAACGATCAGATGCTACGTTATTAATCAAGGGAATAGGTATAGGCAAAGTGGATGAGTATGACTTGGCATTTAAAGCCAATTTCTCCACCATTGCAAAGTTGCTTTATGAATATGGTTTAATTGTCGGCATCGTATTTTGATATTTATTATCTATTCGATGACACGTGTAGAATCTAAGGCACTTTCTTTTTCATTCCTTTTTATGTATTTGATTCTTTCAGGCAGCTTGCTCCAGCCTCAAACCATATATTAATTTATACCTTAACATTCGTTTGCAGCAGCCTGAAAATAGAGAAAGAATCTCCTGTATTCGTTTCGGATAAGTTATTACGACCAGATCCTTCTTAATGAGGTTAAAATTAAATGAAAAACATTTTATTTTTAACACATCTTTATCCGTATCCCCCCAATGACGGCGGGAAGATTGTCAGCTTTAATACACTAAAGCATTTGGCGGAATATGGTCATCATATCACGGTGTGCACCTTTTACTCAAAAGAAAAAGATGACTTAAGCACTTTCCCGCTGGAAATGCAAGTGTATGGAGTGCCGGTTGACTATGCCAATACATTAGGAGGTGGAATGAAAAACCTGATCTCGCCTTTGTCCTACAACATGGAGAAGTACGTGAATCGGCAGATGAGAGAATTGGTTTTTTCATTATTATCTGAGCTGAATATCGACATTGTTTACGTGGATCATCTGCATATGGCTTATTACGGGAGTCTTATTAAACAAACCTATCCCCATTTGATAGTGGTGTTGAGACAGCATAATGTGGAAAGCCTGATCATGAAAAGAGTGGCAGAGGAAGAACGAAACCCGATTAAGAAACTGTATTTTCAGATGCAGTATGCAAAGCTTAACGCTTACGAAAGCAGTATTTGTGCTGATTTTGACGAGTGCATTATGATTACGCAGGAAGATTTGAATTTAATGGAAAAAATGAATCATCGTGTTAGATTAAGTTTACTGCCTGCAGGGGTTGATATGAATAAATATGTTCCTCTGGATTACCGGCAAAATGAATGGCCGACGATAACCTTTCTAGGTTCATTGGCTTGGATGCCTAATATTCAAGGGGTTACGTGGTTTATGGAAAACGTGTTTCCATCATTGCTGCGTCAAGTACCCAATATCCAATTTTATATTGTCGGTAAGAATCCTCCGGAAAGCATCGGGAAATATGAATCGCAATATCCAAAGAATGTTCATGTTACCGGTTTTGTCGAAGATGAAAGACCCTACATTGCCGCTTCAGACGTTTTCGTCGTTCCATTAAAAATTGGCGGCGGGATGAGAATTAAAATATTAAATGCGTTGGCGATGAAAAAACCGGTCGTAACTACAAGTATCGGTGCAGAGGGGATACATTTAAAGGAAGGCAGCTTCGAAGTAGCAGACAGCTCTGCAGATATGGAGAAAACAATATTGAAGTTGTTGAACAATAAAGATCTGGCCGGGCAAATGGGGGAATTAGGATATCAGGAAGTGCAAGCCCATTATTCAAATCAGCTCATATTGGAAAAGCATGCCGCTAACCTGGATCATTTCGATTCTCCCGTTCATGATCATAAGATGAATGTGATGTATGTGACTCATTCCAAGAAGAAGGGTGGAGCCGAGCAAAGTCTGATTCATCTTATCAATCATATGGACACAAGCCTGTATAACATTTATTTGCTTTGTCCGCAGGATACCGAATATGTAGATGAAATTAAAACTCCTCATAAACGGCTGCATATGGAATTGGGGAGCATCAAAAAAAACATTGCAGCTTATATTCAACGAAATATGGCAATCATTCATTTGGTCAGGAAGCACAACATTCATATTGTTCATGCCAATGGTTGGAGAGCTCCATGGTATGTACTATTTGCCAAATACTTCACAAAAGCGAAAACCATTTGGCATCATAGAGATGCAATGGAATCCAAATTTTATACATGGCTGCTCCCCCATTTTTTCGATCAAGTCATTTGTATATCGGATTTCGTAAAAAGCACGATAAAAGTGAAGAGAAAGTGTGCTGTTGTATATAACGGAATTGAGCAAAAAAATGATGCAAGCTTAGAGAAGCAAAGAAAATTTAAAGAAGATGGTATATTAGTCATTGGAGTAATTGGGAGAATCGTTGAGTGGAAAAGATATGACTATATCATCAAGGCGCTCTCCATATTTACCCGAAAATTCAACATCACCAATTGGAAGCTTAACATTTATGGCGATACGGCCGTAGATGGGTCCGATGTCTATTTACAGCAGCTGAAAGATCTGGTAGCAGAATTAGGGCTTGAATACAACGTTAATTTTAAAGGTCATACCCGTACACCGATTAAAGCTATGGGTGAATGTGATGTGACGATTAATTTCTCGGATAAAGAGCCATTCGGTCGAGTCATCATAGAGTCATTGCTTGCAAAAACCCCGGTAATCGTTGCGAATTCCGGAGGAGCACACGAAATTATTGCAAGGACTGAAGGAGGTTTTATTTGTCAGGACGGAGATATTGATCATTTGGCACATCAAATTAAAGAAATCTATGATTTAAGCGAGCACCAGTACGAAAGCCTATCTTCAACAGGATATGAAAATGTCAAAAAATTTTTTGATGCAAAAAATAAATCCAGGGATGTTTCACAAATCTATAATCGACTGACCAAGAAAGCTTTCCTGTCGCAGCATATGTAATAGGATATTCAAATCGATGACCAAATGATGATTGCAGACATGAGGCAACCGTCTTAACCATCATTCGTCAGTAAAAAGGAGGTATTATGAAAAAGCGGCTGTTTGTCAGTATTGATTTTCCGCCGGAAGCCGGCGGTATACAAAATTACGTTCATGGCATCATTTCGAATTTAAATCCTGCCGATTCGTTTGTACTGACACACACACACGAAAGGGCAAAAGAATTTGATCATGAACAAACATATAAAATATTTCGTACGTCAATGAAGGGCAATAAGATTAAAAATGTCCTCGTACTGTTCAAATTAATCATATACTTGATTTATTTAAAGTACAAAATCAAATATGATGAAATCCACTTTGGGAATGTCTATCCCATTGGCCTTGTCGGGCCTATAGCCAAATGGGTATTGCATGTTGATTATTACTGCTATACTCACGGGTTGGACATTTTAAGTTTGAAAAACACCAAAAGAACATATCAATCCTTATTATTTATATTAAGACACTCGAAGAAAATCATTTGCAACAGCAAGTATACGAGTGAAAAAGTGAAGGAGATGGGTTTTTCTAATGAAAATATCGTCATCGTTCAACCAGGAATCCATGAAAAACCAGATGTAAAGCCTAATTTAACAGAGATTAAAGACCGCTATGATCTGCATAACAAAAAAGTCATATTAACGGTTTCCAGGTTGGTTGAACGTAAAGGCCATGACGTTGTTCTAAAAGCTCTAAAGACGATATGCAGAGATAATCCTGATATTCGGTATGTCATATGCGGTGACGGCCCTTATAGGAAAACATTGGAAAAAATAGTGAATGACTATGGGTTGAACCAAAGCGTGATATTTACAGGAACCTTGGATAATGATGAGCTTGAAGGCTTATATTTATGCTCGAATATCTTTATCATGCCAAGCAGAGAAATTAAAGAAAATGGCGATGTAGAAGGATTCGGAATCGTATTCCTGGAAGCCAATTATTATGGCCTGCCGGTCATTGGAGGAAACAGCGGCGGAATTCCTGAAGCGGTATTGGATCAAACCACGGGTTTTCTTGTAGATCCGTTGAATGCGGGAGAGATCCGTGTGAAGTTAAAAGAACTGCTGACAAATGAAGCATTGGCAAAACAAATGGGAGAAAACGGAAAAAAATGGGTTGTTGAGAAATGTTTTTGGAAGCACAGAGTGAAAATCATCGAACAGTTAAACTAATGAAATGAATCCAACGGAATAAAGTTGGATTTAATCTAAATAAGATAAGAGGCTGTTAAAATGAAAGTAACTGTGGCCATATGTACCTTTAACCGGGCGGAATATTTGGAAAAAACAATAAACAGTGTGCTGGTACAGTCCTATCCTGATACAGAATACGAAATTCTCATTATCGATAATAATTCCACGGATCATACAGCCCAATTAGTGATGCCCATTGTAGAAAAAGAGCATCATGTCAGGTATGTCCTGGAAGTTAATAAAGGCTTGTCTTATGCCAGAAATCGAGCTATTGCAGAGGCAAAGGGCGAGTTTATTTTATTTTTGGATGATGATGCGACTGCATGTCAGGATTGGATACGACACATCTTGGATTGCTTTCAAGATGAGAAGGTTGCCTGCGTAGGTGGGAAAATCAATCCGGTTTGGGAAAAGTCCGTTCCAACCTGGCTGCCTGAAAGGTATTACTCTTTGTATACCATACTGGACTACTCGGATAAAGTCACTGAAATGGATCACAATTCCATACCTTTCGGAGCGAATGTTGCGTTTAGAAAAGACGTCCTCAAGAAATATGGCTGCTTTCGAACGGATTTGGGGCGAGTAGGGAATAATTTGCTTTCGGGAGAAGAATCGGAACTGATCCGTAAAATACGGAAGGATTACATCATTATGTATACTCCGTATGCTTTTGTCAATCATACGATCGCTTCTAATCGAATCAATAAAAAGTGGTTTCTCAGAAGATTATACTGGCAGGGCGTAAGCGATGTAATCAGGGTGGAAAAAAAGTTAAAAAGACTCAAGTTTTTCATTGGTTCCAACATTAGAATCGTTTTTTACCTTGTTTACATCCTTTTCAACTTATCAGAGAAGAAGAAAACAATCCATGTTATGGCAAAACTAATGTATAGATTAGGGGTTGTACGTTATACCCTGACTTCGGTAATGAAAAGATGAGATCAACCGGAGATAAATAGAAAATGATCAGTTCGGGAGAGTAACAAAAACGGATAGAGGGTGTTTATATGAATATAAGTGTGATAGGTGTAGGTTACGTTGGCCTTGTTTCCGGCGTTTGTTTTTCTGAACTTGGAAACAAGGTGATTTGTGTTGATAAAGACATAACGAAAATAGAGATGCTGAAGCGCGGCGAGATACCCATTTATGAACCGGGTTTGAAAGAACTTATAGACAAAAACGTAAAAGCCGGACGTCTGTCTTTTACTAATGAATTGTCTGAATCGGTGCAAGCATCGGAGATTATTATCATTGCAGTCGGTACTCCATCATTGCCAAACGGTGAGGCGAATTTACAGTATATAGAACAGGCAGCAAGAGAAATTGCGCTGGCGATCAACGAATATAAAGTCATCATGACCAAAAGTACGGTTCCTGTAGGAACCAATGAAAAGATCGCACAAATGATATATGAATTGACAGAACATCCGTTTGACGTCGTTTCTGTACCCGAATTCCTCAGAGAAGGATCCGCCATTAAGGACACCTTGTATCCGGATCGCATTATCATTGGAACGGATAGCAAGCCGGCGGAACAAAAAGCGGTGGAACTGCATTCAACTCTCACGGACCAGATTATCGTTACAGATATTCGAAGCGCGGAAATGATCAAATATGCCTCCAACGCCTTCCTCGCAACTAAAATTTCATTTATCAATGAGATAGCAAATATTTGCGAAAAAGTGAACGCCGATGTCACACTTGTTGCCAAAGGAATGGGGCTGGATAAACGTATAGGTCCATCCTTCTTAAATGCCGGGATCGGCTACGGCGGATCATGCTTTCCTAAAGATACGGAAGCATTAATTCAGATTGCCGGAAATGCCAATTATGAATTTAAGTTGTTGAAGTCCGTTGTCGAAGTAAACAAACATCAAAGATTCAATGTCATTAATAAACTTGAAGATCTATTGGGGAACCTTTCTTCCAAAACCATTGGGATTTGGGGATTAGCATTCAAACCCAATACTGATGATGTAAGAGATGCTCCGTCTATTGAAATTGTTGAAACACTAATCAAGAAAGGTTGTATAATCAAAGTTTATGACCCGATCGCAATGAATAACTTTAGAAAAGTTGTCAACCATGAGAACATTGTTTGGTGTGACAGTATAACAGATGCAGCCATCGATTGCCATGGCGTCTGCTTGTTGACCGAATGGAACGAGTTCAAAGAAGTTGACTTGAAAAACATAGAAAAATTGATGAAGCTGCCGGTATTTATTGACGGCAGAAACGTGTATGCCAAGGAACGCATCGAAGAGACCGGATTGAATTATTACTCGATCGGCAGACCTGACGTGAATCAGAGTCATATTGCAGATTTCATCGAAAAAGTAAAATGACGGATTATATTAAGTTCTTGTGGAGTGTGTGATGAGCTTACTATCAAGAAGAACCAGATTTTTTGGGAACGGCATGTTCGGTACCATCGTTCAAACGATGTTTTTCAATGTATTTATATTGGCGGTTACGGTATTAACTACTGTAATCACAGCAAGAATGCTGGGGGTTGAAGGAAGAGGAGTGTTAGCGGCGGCGTTATTTTGGCCGGGTTTCTTATCCAGTTTAATTAATCTCGGACTGCCCAATTCACTAATCTACCATACGAAAAAGGGCGGCAAAGATAATATACAAACTTATCTGTTATACTCCGTATTTATTCAATTCCCGGCAAGTGTTGTTGTAGGCGGGATCGCCTGGTGGCAGTTGCCGGCTTGGATGGCGAAATATCCGCCTGTCATTATTGAATTATCACAATCTTTAATTGTATTTCATATTTTTTATTGTTGGCAACCAATCTTTTATTGGCGGTTTTTCAGAGTCTCGACAAGTTCAAAATATACAATCTGATTCGGTTTTCCGTTCCTACGTTTAATATTATAGGACTTGTTTTGTTGTGGCAGTTAGGTAAACTTACGGTTTACTCTGCGATTCTCAATAACTTCCTGGTTAGTTTCCTAGTGACTGTATGGGCGATTTACCTAATGATTCGCGAGATCAAAGATAAATGGGAATGGGAATGGAACAACTCGCTGCTTGTTCCTTTTACACGTTATGGTCTTAGGGTCTTTATCCTGGAACTGTTGGGAGTACTCTCAGGGCAGCTGGACAAAATCATTATTATTACTCTGCTTACCCCCCGCGAATTCGGCCTGTATTCTGTTGCTTTTACGTTATCCCGAGTATTTAACGTACTGCAAACCGCGGTCAGCAATGTCATATTTCCGAAAGTGACAGGACTGGATCAATCCGATATTGTTACCAAAGTGAGCAGGGGCTTCCGGATCTCAATGATCATCATGGGCATGATTATCATTCCTTTTATTTTATTGGGGCCCTTTCTGATTCAGCTGTTTCTCGGAAAAGATTTTATCAGTTCCAGCTTCATATTTTATCTATTATCCTGGGAGTGTGTGATCGGAGGAGGATCATGGATATTGGCACAGGCTTTTAATGCACTTGGCAGACCAGGATTAATAGTTATAAGACAAGCCATTGCTTTAATCGTAACGGTAGGCTTGTTTTTTATTCTGGCTCCGATCTGGGGCTTGATTGGAATAAGTATCGCTTTGTTAACCGGAGCGATGATTCGGCTGGCCATAACGTTGGTTTCGTTTCCCATCGTTTTGAAAATTCCCCTTAAACAAGTAATATACAACAAAGATGATTATCGATACTTGAAAAGTGTACTTAATTTAAAGAGGAGGGGACTTGTATGAATGCCATACACCCTATGCAGGAGATCAAGGAAAAACTCAAACAAATTTTAAAGGTAGTCCCTCCAAAAACAGAAATTTGTTATATTGATTACCCCGTTTATAATAACGTTGGCGATCTGCTGATCATGAAAGGAACAGAGGCGTTTTTTAGGGATAACCAATATAAGGTGAAAGCAAGGTTAAGTTGTATTAATTTTAAAAAAGGGATGTATATTCCCAAGGAGTGGACAATCGTACTTCAAGGCGGAGGCAATCTTGGAGACATGTATTTACAGCATCAGTCTTTAAGGGAATATATTATCGACAATTATCCGGAGCACCGTATTGTCATCCTGCCCCAAACGATTTATTTCAAAAGCGAAAATGAATTCAATAAAACAGCAGTCATATTCAATAGGCATAAGGATTTGCATGTTTTTGTAAGAGACGCAAACAACTATGAAATGGCAAAGAAAAAGTTTCATAAGTGTTTCGTGTATTTATGTCCTGATATGGCCCATCACTTGTGGCCAATGAAACCAACCGGCAAGGCGGAAAAGGAAGAGCTTCATTTTCTTAGAACCGATATTGAAATCAATCATTCGTATCAAAAGGATGTCAGTTCTACACATGACCAAAAGGATTGGTCAACATTATTGACGCCACTCGATAGAAAAATAACAAGAATGTTTATGAAGTTGCATAAATTGGATCGTGCTGTTGGCAATATACTTCCCGTACAACCGTTTTGGTATAAATACGCTGATTATCTGGTGAGTAAATCGGTCAAGTTTTTTAGTACGTACCATAAAGTGAGAACTTCCAGGCTTCATGGACATATATTAGCATGTCTTTTGGATAAGGAAAATATATTGTTAGATAATTCTTATGGTAAGAATTCGAACTATTATCTAACTTGGACCTATAAATATCCATCGGCGAAATTACATGGAGAAATAAATATGCAGCAGCAAGAGTCCGTTGCTCCATGACTCATGACATAACGAAGACATTGTTCGACATAGAAAAGGAAGCAGCTTTTTTGTGCAAGCCCAGTTTTTATTCATATTGTTTAAAATCAGAGGAGTGGATTCTATGAAACTTGTATTATTATCCGGAGGTTCAGGCAAACGCCTTTGGCCATTATCCAACGATTCCAGATCGAAGCAATTCCTTAAAGTGCTGAAAAATTCAAACCAGGAATTGGAATCCATGGTGCAAAGGGTTTGGGGGCAGATATCCGCCGCCGGACTTTCGAACCAGTCGTACATCATAACCGGTCTGGGACAAGTAGAAATGATTTACAGCCAACTGGGCCACGAGGTGAATGTCGTATGTGAACCGAACCGCCGCGATACTTTTCCCGCAATCGCCTTAATGTCCACCTATCTTTATTCTATTGTTGGTGTAAGTTTGCAGGAGGTCATTACGGTTTTGCCTGTCGATCCTTACGTAGAAGGTCACTTTTTCCACAAAGTAAAGGAGTTGGAATCGATCGTCCATGATTCAGGCGCGGATATAGCACTTATGGGCGTAAAGCCTACGTATCCTTCCGAAAAGTATGGGTATATCGTTCCGGATAAATCGCAAAATGAAGTCTTGACACCATACAGGACTGTTGATCATTTTAGAGAAAAACCTCACGAAGACCAAGCCAAACTTTTGATTGAACAAGGTGCGCTTTGGAATTGTGGGGTTTTTGCATTTAGATTAGATTATGTGATCAACATGCTGATACAGAGAGGGCTGCCGATTCAATATGAAGAGCTGGTGAAGCATTATGATGCTCTTCCGAAACTAAGCTTTGATTATGAAGTAGTGGAGAAGGCTAAACACATTGTTGTGGCGCCGTATGACGGTTTCTGGAAGGATCTTGGAACCTGGAATACATTAACGGAAGAGATTGAAACACAGCAAATAGGAAGCGGGATAATCAGTGCGGATTCAAAGAACACACATCTGATTAATGAGTTGGAAATACCGGTAACGATCATAGGTTGTTCCAATTTGGTTGTCGCTGTTAGTCCGGACGGCATATTGGTTTCAGATAAATCGGCTAGCGCCAAAATAAAAGAAATTATGAAGGATATTGAGCAAAGACCTATGTTCGAAGAAAGGCGTTGGGGTTGGTATAGAGTATTAGATTACACGAAAAAAGACGGTAAAGAAGTGTTAACCAAACGGATCGGAGTACATGCGGGGAAAAACTTGAGCTACCAGCTCCATCTGAAGCGAAGTGAAGCATGGACGATCATATCGGGTGAAGGCGAACTTGTGCTTAATGATAAATTGATTCATGTAGCCGCGGGAGATGTAATTCAAATCCCGGTACGGGCAAGACACAGTATAAGGGCCATTACGGATCTGGAAATCATTGAAGTACAGTACGGCAACGAGCTGGTAGAAGAGGACATTGTCCGGTTATATATGAATTGGGCAGATATTGAAAGACAGTGTGTGAAAATGAGCTAATTTCCGCAGCTTATGAAGCCGTCCAGTCAGCGAATTCAATGAAAAGGATGCGTAACGTTTGAGAATGAAAAGACGCAGAAGGAGCGTGTCCTTCTGGAACCATTGGATTCCGCTCCTCTGTTGGATGACGGTAATTTTCCTGATGTCGGCCCAGCCCCATGAAAAGCAGGATCTGAAACCATGGCTTCAAAATAGTAAGGCAGAACAAGTCGTGAAAGAGCGTTTTTCAGGAGTACAGCTGAACTATGGCGGGAAAGAGATCAGTGTGCATAAAAATGGGGCTGCCGCGTTTATGGAGTTTTTCATTCGAAAGCTGGCTCATATCATGGAATATATGGTCTTAGGTTTTCTTGTATTCCGATTGTCGGCAAGAATAATACACAGGAAGGCGAAAGTACACATGGTTCTTTCCCTTCTTTTTTGCGGGATATACGCGGGTTTGGATGAGATGCATCAGATCTATACGGCCGGCAGGACGCCGATGATATCGGATGTTATCCTGGATACTTGCGGGGCTGCCCTTGGAATCATGACTTATTATTTATGCAAACAAATGATAGAAAGAAGTGGTGATACGGTTTGAGTGGAATTCTAAAACGACCGTCGCGTTGGTTTAAATGGAGTTTGCTGATCTTATTGGCAATCGCCCTTGGTTTCATGATTTACATTAGCTACATGTACTGGATGATTCGTTCAACAACGATTGAAGATATAGTGCAGCGTCAGCATGTGCAAGAGGACAATGGTAAATTGAAGGAACCGGAAAGCACATCTCCTATATTGGGGAATACGCTGGAAAAAGCCAATGAATTCGCCAATAAACCGATCAGCAAGCAGGATGCGATGGATGCAGCGGCGATTCTGTTAAATTCGGGCTTGTCCATGCGGGATATTTATTTTTGCTTGGCCAGGCTACCGATAAGCTGAACAATGAGGAAAAACAACATATACGGGATTTACTGCTTCAAAAACTCAGTCAACAGGAAATAGATGCCTTGAAAGCCATCACCGGCAAATATGGTAAAAACCTCATTATTTTGGACCCCAACTATCCTATTGAATTAGTGGGCGTTTATGATGAGGAAGAGCGCAAGAAGATTAAAAAGGAGCTTGAAGCACGGAAGAAACAGCAGAGCAGTACGGAAGAGCCGCCGACCCAATCCACCTCTGCTCCCCCTGAGGCTGCTCCTTCCGCTCCTTCTGCAAACCAGCGGGATCCTAAATCAGGAATTACGGCAGAAATCGAGAACAAATATAGAGCAGAGCTGGAGAAGCTCAAGAATACATGCCAGGCTGAAGCTAACGGGATCGTAAATGAAATTTCGGCAGCTATGGGTGATCAGGAGCAATTGGATAATGATGCACTTCAAACAATCAAGGACAAATATTTCAAAAAAATAGCTGATGCGGAGAAACGGTGCAGCGGGCAAGTCGATCGTATTATTCAGAACGCAAAACAAGAACTGCGCGATGCCGGTTTAAACGATACCGGACCGAACGCGTGGAAGCAGGAGTATGAATCGCTCAAAAGCCAAGCACAATCCAAGGCGCTAAGTCGATTGCAAAACAGTTGACTAAAATCAATGGATACTAATTTATCTAATTTAAAGGTGATATTATGATTGGAAAGCGTATACAAAAACTGAGGCAGAAAAAGCGTTTGTCACTCTCGGAACTTGCGAGCCGGGCTGGAGTGGCCAAATCTTATTTGAGCTCCATTGAAAGAAATATTCAACATAATCCTTCCATCGAGTTTTTACACAAAATTGCTGTAGTTCTTAGTGTAGATATTCATAACCTTATTAGAGAAGAAGGACAGTGTGAGGTCGAATATCTGGAGAAGGAATGGGTTCAATTGGTAAGGGAGGTACGGGCCTCCGGCTTAAGTATTGACGAGGTCAGGAGCTGTTTGAGCCAATATAACAGTCATGCTTAGGCGGTCTAGTTGGTATAAGGGGCTTTATAAAAAGTGCAAAGTGACTTCGCTTCGGACAAGAAAACGAGCATTGACTCCAGTCTGCCCCATCCCCTTGGAGATATAATAGGTTCCGTATGGCCCTCGATGCAGCCCCTTATAAATTCCCATAGCAGGCAGCTTTCCCATTGGTCGAAGCCGATAAAAGAAAGGGATATTCAATTGCTTGCCGTGGAGATGCCCCGCCATAAGATAATCAAACCGCTCCCTCATCTCGAGCACAATATTAGGGTCATGGGTAATCACAATGCGCGGGCGGCCGGTGTTTGTTCCATGAAAGGATTCGCCGATACGACTTTTGCCGCTGTCGTAGTCGTCGATCCCGATGAGTTCAAACCCGGGGAGCCGAACCGATTCATTACGCAGAAGATGGATTCCGCTTTGCTGAAGCAGCTTGATGAGCTTGCTCACTTTCCGCTGTTGATAATCGTGATTTCCGAGCACGCCAAAGGCAGGGATGCCGCTTGCTTGGAACACGTTCAGATAACGCTTCAATAAAGGAAGGTACGCTTCCAGCTTTGTATAATCTCCCGTAAGGAACAGATAGTCCGGCCGCTCCTGTTGTATGACCCTTCTTAATTGCTCGGGACGAATCCGAAGCCGTTCTATATGCATATCGCTGATTTGTAATATTTTTATGTTTAATCCCAGCGAGTGGCTGACTTTCTCCACCTTCAACCATTGAGTCGGAAAAATAAACAGAAGATAACAAGCGGCAATGGCAAGGATGATCCCCCATAAAATCGACAAACGTCTCGTTTCTCCCTTCATGCACCATTTAGTATCATATTACTATAATTCCAACGGATTAGATACATAATGTTTCGGCTTTATGAAGAAATGCCAGCCTATGATAGTCAAAATGGTTTAATTTATAAATCTTTTTTTTTCTACCGACATCCTTCGAGTTACTTTTTAGTATAAAGCTGGTAAGGTTACCTCTGTAAACCTATATCGGAGGTATGCGGAATTGAACTTTTTCAAATGGTCCATCGTAGTGCTGTTGTTCGTGGCAAATATCGCGGTTATCGTGTTTGGGAAAAATCATTTTGAGAATCAAGCTTCTGCGGCTGGCGGCTACGTGCAGGCCGACACAGCCAGTGTTCAACAGACGGTTTATGAAGATTCTATTAATCGGGTGGTCAAATAATGAATAATAAAATTGAAATTGACGTTCAGAAAATACTGGTATCCTTAAATTTGGGTACAAGGTTGCCTTATCTGGTAAGTGGAGATTATATAAATCATCTGATAGAATCCGATCTGAAAACCCCGCCGTCGCAGACTCTTAGTAAATCTCGCCGCTTTATAGATGAAATACAGACTTGACGGTTGTGAACAAAAACAAAAGTGCACTCATCCGGTGCACTCTTTTAACAATTCGGATTTTAGAAAAAGGATAAACCTCATTGCATTTTCATTGGACAAGATCTCCCCTTCATGGGTGAAAGAAAATCGTTCCAATATTTCATTTTCCGGGAGATGCAAGCAATTCACTAATTCCTGTACATCCTGATCAATTAGGTCCTTTACATCATGTTTCATTAGGTTCTTCATGTTCCAACCCCTTCCCATTAGTCCCACATCATTCCAACGGAAGCCGGTTTTCGGCAACTGGCTGGCATGTTGAAGCGAATAGCTCAAGGTAGCCCCTATAGCTTTGCGTCACCATTTTTCAATGGTTTTGCCAATTATCTCGTTTTATGGTGGTTGTGAACCTATCATATACGAATTTACATTTTGGGACAATATGAATTTGTTATATCTTGGTTAAATTTGAATAAAAATTTAAGTCTTTTGTACCCATTATATGATCTCCAAAGCGTACGGTCTGCGATGAAATCCTATGATTCGTTATAGATTAAGATAAGAGCCCCCCTTCTTTGATACTAAATGTTTCTTTTTATATGCTATTTTAGTGAAAATCTACCATTAAACTATTGATAAAATCGACTAAATTGGCTAAAATGATGTTACAAATTGTATCTAAACCGGGAAGGTAGATGTATCATGCCGCCAAGAATTGTGAAAAAAGTACCAAGGGAAAGAAAGATGACGATAGTCGAGTCCCCAGAGAAGATTACTTTTCCGGTCTTACAGAAACCTGACAAAGACCTCAGCCCTTTCTTTGAAGGAACGGAGAATGGAATGGACTTTGTATGCGGTTCATGTAATCATGTATTGATTAAGAATGTTAGAATTGTATCTCTTCCTATTTTAGCCGTATACCGATGCCCCCAATGTGAACAATTAAATACCCTTTAGCCCTTATTGCCATAAACCAGCGGGAAATACTCTATTTCTTCGTACATCGGATTCTGGTGCAAATGGCTCCGGTACAAGACCACTTTTTGTACCTGCCATGCATGCAGGGAGGCATCGGGATTTGCGGACTCGGCTATCCATGGATCCGGCGGGAATTTGGTTTTTCCATTATATCTTCGTGCCAGAGTGATATGAGGGCTGTAAGGGCGCTTTTCACGCTCAAATTCCGCCTGGAGCGCTGCGTGCTCGACTCCGGCCTGCAGAGCGGACAGACGCTGCAGATCGCCTCCAACTCCTGCCCAGAGGATGCCGGGGGAAGCGGGACGGCCGAAAGTCCCCCATCCTTTTAGACGCAGGTCAAAAGCAGGGAAAGACGAGGTAAGTGCGGTTAAGCTTTGCACGATTTGACGGCGGGCTGTCGCTGAGGCCGCTCCCAAAAATTTCAATGTGATATGCAGATCTTGGGGATGGACCCACTTTTGAAAAGCATACGGTTTCTTCATGACGTCCATGTTCTCTTTCAGGACGGTTCGTATTTCGTCAGGAATAGGGATGGCGACAAACCAACGCGGTTCGATCATAGGGGATACACCTCTTTTTTTGTCGTTTGTTACTATTTTATAACCTTATGCTTTGCAAAGTAGGGCAATCTGATGAATCCTGTAAACAAATACTTGATGAAGCGTGACGAACTTTGCTATCATAGCGTATATCCTATGAAAAAGCGAAGGTGTGAAATCAGTGACTAAGCGCGCATACAATTTCAATGCGGGACCCGCGGCGCTGCCTTTGGAAGTGCTTCAGAAGGCGCAGGAAGAACTAGTGGAATACCAGGGAATCGGTATGTCCATTATGGAAATTTCCCACCGCAGCTCTCAGTACGAACAGTTAAATGCGGAAACACAAAGCCTGCTTAAGGAATTGTTTGCGATCCCGGACGGCTACAAGGTTTTGTTTATGCAGGGCGGGGCAAGCACGCAGTTTGCTGCGATTCCGATGAATTTCTTGAAAGCCGGCCAAGTGGGCGGCTATGTTCATACCGGGTCTTGGGCGGATAAAGCGCTCAAGGAAGCGAAGCTGTTCGGTGAAACGAAGATCGTGGCCAGCTCGGAAGCCGACAAGTTTACCCGTATTCCGGATGTAAGTCAATTGGCACTGGATCCCGGCACGGCTTACCTGCACATTACTTCGAATGAAACGATCGAGGGCGCCCAGTATCAGCAGTATCCGGATACCGGCAGCGTTCCGCTCATCGGCGATATGTCGAGCGACATTCTTTGCCGTCCTGTCGATGTTTCCAAATTCGCCATGATTTATGCAGGGGCGCAAAAAAATCTGGGGCCATCGGGCGTGACGGTCGTCATTTTGCGGGAAGACATGCTTCAGGATACGCCTAAAAATATCCCGACGATGCTGCGATATGAAACACATGTGAAGAATAATTCCTTATACAATACTCCGCCGGTATACTCGGTATACATGGTGAATCTGGTGCTGAAGTGGATCAGGGACAACGGCGGATTGACCGCGATGGAAAAACGCAATCGTGAGAAGACGAGCCTCATCTACAAAGCGATTGACGAAAGCGGCGGTTTCTACCGCGGCGTAGTAGATCCTGGCAGCCGCTCTATCATGAACATCACCTTCCGTCTGAAAGACGATGAGCTGGAGAAGCAGTTTATTAAAGAGTCGGAGCAGCACGGCTTCGTTGGACTCAAGGGACACCGCAGCGTTGGCGGACTGCGTGCATCGACATACAATGCCGTTCCTTATGAGGCCTGCAAGGCGCTGGCAGAATTTATGGTTGATTTTCAACAACGCAACGGATAAGAACATTTGCTTAAAAATGCCGGAGAAAGAGCTTCCCGGCATTTTTTATCATCACTTCCGATACTAATTGTATCTAGACTCTTAAAGGCAATAAGCTGCCTTAATATAAATATTTATTGAAAATTCACAATAAATGGTGGAAAAAAAAGCGAGAATATGATACATTTTGTATCATGTAGATACATAGATAAGCTTTGGATGGAGGAGGATTTGATATTTTGGGGTATAAAAGCCGCTTATGGAAACGTACTTTTTTGATGTCTGCCCTAGTGAGTATGGTTGCAACTGCCGAGGTTAGTGCCAATGTAGCTTTTAGTGATTTGAATGAATCCTATGCAGCAGCAGAAATTTCGCGTTTGGCAGAGGCGGGATTCCTCAACGGTTATGAAGACGGAACATTCCGGCCAGCCCAAGCTGTAACCCGTGCCGATCTCGCCAAAATTCTCGTTCTATCCTTAAAGCTTGCCGAAGATCCGGAGGCGGCGTCAGAGTTTGAAGATGTTCCGGAGGATGCCTGGTATAGAGGTTACGTAGGAGCATTGGCGAAATCAGGAATTACGAGAGGGACCTCACAAGCAGCGTTCTCTCCGAATGAACCCGTGACCAGAGAACAAATAGCCGGTTTTTTTATACGTGCGTTTGGTCTGGAAGACAAAGCCGGCAAGCTGGCTCTTGAGGTGCCCTTTACGGATATAGATCAGGTATCGGATTGGGCAAAACCTTATGTTGCTTTGGCTTATCATATAGGCTTCATTCAGGGGATCGCTAATGCGGACGGGACTCTGAGATTTGCTCCGGGCGAACATACGCAAAGACAAGCGCTGGCCCGATTGGCTTTCGAGTTTAATTTTAACCGCGATTCCTTCATAGAGGCTGCCAACCGCATCGCGAAGGAGCCTTCCGGTCCTGCCGGATCGGGTACGGGAGCGCCGAAGACACCACCTGGTTCAAGTGCAGGCGGAGGTACAGGCTCAACCACCGCGCCTGGAAGCATTGCTGTTCAACAATTGACCGCAATCGATCAAACCACGGTGGAAGTTACATTCAACCTTGCCGTCAGTACAGTAAGCAGCAGCGATTTTGCCTTTGATAACGGGCTGACTGTACAGAACGCTTCGCTGAAAGAGGGAAGCGGGGGCAAGGTCATCGTACTCACGACGTCCACCCAGACGCGAGGGACTGTTTATACATTAAGTTATAAGGGTCGGGATTCCGGTGTAACCGTAACCGGAGCGCTGCCGGTCCGGGAGATTCAAGCGGCGGTAGATGCCATTGAGGCTCTGCCTTCCGTGGATCAGCTCACCTTGAGTCATAAACAGGCGGTAACAGAGGCTCGGGAAAAAGTAGAAGCGGCCAAATCCAAAGGCGCTGACGATACGGATTTCGCCAATTTGAACCTTTTGCAAGAGGCCGAAGCCAAAATAACTGATCTGGAGTCGTCGGGTTCCCAGCCTGAAAGCGGGCAGTGGATTCAGTCCGCATTTGCAAATATCGGCGGACAGCGTATTGCTGCCGAGATTGGAGAAGACAACGCGATTTCGTTTACGTTACCAGGCTCGATTGCAGATTCGGATCGTTTTACCGGTTTTTCCATTCAGGCTTCCCCTGATGTCCAGTCGATCTCCGTTACCGCCATGGGAATGACGAAGAGCATTGCATTTGATCAAGGTACCGTCCATATTGATGTAAGCCAAATATTGGGAGGTGCCGATCCGCAGGGCGACGGCGTATCGGTCAGCACGCTAAGGTCGCTTGCGGGAGGAACGGCGTTGAGTATTCCGGCCACCGTCACCCTTCAATCCGGCGGGACAAAACAACTGACACTTGTATTTAACCCATAGTGTTTTGTAATGAAAGCTTTTATAAAAATCTAAATCAAGAAAATGGAGGAATGCCGCTTGTATTCCATGAATATCAAAACGGTTCGTTATCATCTGTCCGTCCTCTTAATCGTTGCTTTGTTAATTTCGCTGTTCAGTGTAAGCACCGCAAATTCCGCAGAGACGGAAGCTCCCGACTCGGCAGCCAGAACGGCCGCGGAGAATTCGTATCCTTTCTCCGATATTGCCGATTCCTATGCCGCACAAGAAATCCGATCCTTAGTGCAGGACGGGATCCTCTCGGGCTACGAAGACGGCACCTTCAAACCCCGTGAAACAATGACACGGGCACATCTTGCCAAAGTCCTGGTTCTTGCTTTGGGACTGGAAGAAGACGGGGCGTCCGCCGATGTGTTTGCCGATGTTCCCGCAAATTCATGGTTCAAAGGATATGTAGGAGCACTTCTCAATACAAACATTACGAACGGTACATCCCAGACTACGTTTTCACCAGATAGCTCTGTGACCAGAGAGCAATTGGCCGTATTTTTTATCCGCGCATTCAATCTGGAAGCACTGGCGGTGAAGCTGCCTTTTGATGCTTCTCTTTCCGATGTCGGTCAGATTTCGGATTGGGCGAGGCCGCATGTTTCTTTGGCATTCAAAATCGGCTTCCTGAAGGGGATCGATAACGGGGACGGAACACTGCGGTTTAGCCCGCTGGATGCCGCCGACAGGCAAGCTCTGGCGAGATTGGCTTATGAATTTAAATTAAATCAGGCGTTGTATAAGAGTAAAGTCCAGCAGTTGGAAGCGGCGATAGCATTGGCGGCGGCAGTGAAAGCGGCCAATGAGGCCATCGCGGCATTACCCGATGCTTCAGAATTAACGATCGATGATAAAGCGGCCGTGGAAGAGGCCAGGGCTAAAGTTGAGGCGGCGCGGAAGTTGGGTGCAACGGACAAGGACTTTCCAAATCTGAGTAAGCTGGCGGATGCCGAGCAAAAAATTGAAGAACTGGGCAGGCCAAGAGGAGGAGGCATCATTGGCGGTGGCGGCGGCGGTGGTGGCGGTGGAATTATTAGAGATACCGAACCGCCGGTCATTATTTCGGGATCTGTCAAGATCGGTGAAGCGTCCGTCCCTCTCGTCATCGGAACGAATAATGAGGTCACATTCAATGTGGATCACGCTTTGAACGATACGGATATGATAACCGATTTTACGATTGTTGCTTCATCGGACACAGACAAATTAATCGTTACGTCATCCGGTGTGAGCAGAACGGTAACGTTCCAGAACGGGACTGCTCATGTGAGCGTAGCCGAACTGCTTGGCCCTGATTTTGACCGGCAGGGTGACGGTGTTTCCGTCGGCACCTTGAGAAGGCATCTTTTCGAAGGAAACCTCGAATTGACAGGAGAGTTGACCGATAAGACAGGCAATAAATCCACAGTCAAGTTGAAAATCGTCAAACCTGCGAGTGCACCGGTTCCGGAAATCACCTCTGCATCCGCCGTTATTGGGGGCAAAGCGTTTTCGATTCACACAAATGTGCCCAATTACATTGCCTTCATTATAGACGATGCTTTGCAGGATACAGACATGTTCACCAGCCTGACGGTCGCAGCTTCCAGTGGCGCCGACGCTCTAACGTTTTCCGAAAGCGGGCAATCCAGAACAATTTCCTTTGCCAGCGGAACCCAACAAACGGTGAAGGTAGCAACATTGCTCGGCCCCGCATTGGATCCGCAGGGCGATGGCGTATCTGTCAAAAAGCTAAGAGAGCTGCTTCAAAATGGAAACATTACGGTGCGCGGGGTATTGAGCGATACGAATGGAAAACAATCTCCCGTCATTTTAACCATCATCAAGGGGAATAATGACTCGGTGCCTACGTTAATAGGCGCTGCCGCTGTCATCGATGGGAATGCCGAACCGGCAGTCATCACATCCGGGAATACCATTACATTCACATTGAGCAAATCCCTGGATGATTCCCAGATGCTGGAGAGTCTGCTGATCCATGCTTCAAGCAATGCCGACACGCTTGCGATAACAGAAGCCGGAATTACCAAAAGGATTCACTTTTCAAACGGTACAGCTCAGGCGACAATAAAAGAGCTGCTCGGCACCGCCTTTGATCCTCAAGGCGATGGTGTTTCCGTCGGGAAATTAAGAAGTGCGCTGGAGAGCGGAAACATCACCGTTTCGGGAACCCTGACGAATTACACGGGGGTTGCCAATAATGTGACGATCAATGTCATTGTGGAATAGGTGACCCGGATCAGAATAAAGAAAAGAGCACCGGCCGATAAGGGCGGTGCTCTTTTTTGCTTTTAGGCCAAAGATTCTTTGGCAGCAGGCTCTATCAATTTGTATCCGACGTTGCGAATGGTTACAATATATTCGGGGTTGCGCGCTTGATTTTCGATTTTGTCGCGCAGATGGCTGATGTGGACATCGACGATGCGCGTATCCCCCAGGAAATGATAATCCCAAACGCCGTGAAGCAGCTGCTGCCGGCTGAGTACTTTGCCGCGGTGCTTGCAAAGGAACAGGAGCAGGTCGAATTCTTTGGGCGTGAGTTCAATGAATTCGTCTCTTACTTTCACCTCGCGCTGCTCCGGAAGGATCTCGATTTCTCCGATGGTGACCGGGGTATCTTCCCCTGCGGACGGGAGCAATTGGGAGCGGCGCAATATGGCCTGGATACGCGAGATCAGCTCCTGCGGGCTGAAGGGCTTGGTCATGTAGTCATCCGCACCGTTGTCGAGTCCTGCAATTTTGTCGGAAAGATCATGCATGGCGGTGAGCATAATAATAGGAACCAGGTTATTTTGGGAGCGAAGCCGGCGGCAGACCTGGAAGCCGTCCACCTTGGGCAGCATCAGATCAAGAACAATAAGGTCCGGTCGATATTCCTTGATTGTACTGAATACGGATTCTCCATCATAGACACAGTGAACATCATAGCCAACCAATTTAAGGTTGAATTCAATGAGCATCGAAATCGAAGGTTCGTCGTCAACGACAAGAATTTTTTTCTTCAACATTCGAGAGTCTCCTTTTTATGTGCACTTGATATTTGTATTATGGCATCACTGGATCATCCTTGTATTAAGAAAGCGTAAAATGTATGTTAAAATTGACAAAGATTTAGTAGTCTAGTGGTTGACGTTGAAAGAGGAGTGGACTCAAGACAAATGGCATTTCATATCGTATTGGTTGAACCCGAAATACCCGCAAACACCGGCAATATCGCCAGAACCTGCGCTGCTACGGGAACCTGGCTTCATCTGGTCAGGCCGCTGGGATTTAATACGGATGACAGAACGTTAAAACGTGCGGGTCTGGATTACTGGCACGCGGTGAATATCGAATATCATGATTCATTCCAGGAAGTGAAGGATAAGTACAAAGATTCACGCTTTTTCTTTGCAACGACCAAAGCGGACAAGCTGTATACGGAGTTTTCATTTCAGGATGGAGACTTTTTGGTATTCGGCAAAGAGACGAAGGGGCTGCCCGCCAAGATTTTGGAGCAGCATCCAACGGCACTGATGCGGATGCCTATGACAGAAGCGGTTCGTTCGCTGAATTTATCCAATTCTGCGGCCATCATATTATATGAGGGACTGAGGCAAACCGGCTTTCAAGGGTTGAAATGAACAAGACGGAAGGAATTCCCTCATAGGCGTCGAACTGTATAAAGTAAAATAGCAGACAGTTATCGATAAGCGAGGTGACTAGATCATGAAACCGGCAGGTGTTGTTAGAAAAGTCGACCAATTGGGGAGGATCGTGCTGCCGAAGTCTTTGCGTAAACGGTATCAAATGAATGAGGGAGATCCTGTAGAGATTTTGGTTAGCGGAGATCATATCATTCTGGAGAGATACCGTCCGCGCTGCGTCTTTTGCGGATCAATGGAACTGGTGAGCGAATTCAGAGAACGGCATATTTGTGCGGAGTGTCTTGGTGAAATGCAATTATTGAAACAAAATAAAGAATAGAAGAGAGCATCACGTCTCCCGATAATGATCGGGGCGCGATGCTTTTTTCTTTCGGGTCCATTTACGCAGTTCTTTTTTATTATTGGTTAATTTTTGAATCGCTACCATGCGTTCGATTAAGCCTTCATCATTGGGATAGGAATGCAGACAGCTGCGGATAAACTGGGCAGCCTCCTCAAATTGCTCCAGCTTACAGCAGTAATCCGCGGCCCATATGGCCAGTTTTTCCCAGTCCTGTGCAAACTTCTCCTTTAAGGAGAGAGAAAAAGCGTCAAAGCAGCCCGGCAGAATATGCTGGGTGGCGCGCGGCAGAATCAGCTTGCACATGGCATATTTCAGCATGGAATCCTTCTCCTCCAGGCTCCGGTTCATTTCCTCCATGACATCTGCCAAATCGCATTCAACGGCGCATTTGAAATAAATCGAATCCCGGTCAATGGCCAGACATGGCGGCTCTTCAGGGCGGGCTTCAAACAGCTTCGCAAAATGATTCAGATACACCCTGAGATTGCCAAGCGCTTTTTTGGCGGTCATCTCCGGAAAAAGCATATCGCACAGTTCTTCCCTTGTTGCGGTTTTGCGAAATGCCAGGTAGATCAGGATATTTTTGGCATATCGGGTGTTCCAGCCTTCCCGGATCACCCGGCCGTTCATTTGGACTTCAAAGCCGCCCATGCATTGAATGGATACCTTATTCCGGGCGACAAGCCGGTTATATCCCTCCAGCATAAGCTGCTGCAGGAACCTGTCAGTAAAAACATAAGTATCCGTTCTAATGCTTTTCGGCCTCTGAATAAACTTCATGATCCACTCCACGGTAACCGCCGGCTGATCGAAAAAAACCATATTCGATGAGTCCGGTACAATAAGGAACTTGGAATGATGAAGAAATGAATTATAAAGGCTGGTGAAAGAAGGCGGGAACAGAGGATCCGATTCGCCGGATAATACTAATGCAGGCTTATGAATCCGGCGCAAATGCTCGAGCTTGAATTGACAGGCGATTTCTATATGATTCATATACATTTTAACGGGCAGCCGGGCATAGGATTGAATGATCCGTTTTGCTATCGAGTGGTCTTTATGCTTTACGGTTAAACGCTGAACCATGAATTCTCCCAACTTATCCAATGTTCGAGCTTTTGCCAGCTCTTCCCGCAATTCCTTTTCACTGGCCAACGGAGGCAGCGGCAAAAAAGCCTGAGGCGAGATCAATATCAGACTTTCGATAAGCGTTTCATACCTATCGGCAAAATGAACAGCGATGTTTGCCCCGAATGTGTGACCGACGATCACAAGGTTGTGAAGACCTAAGGCTTGAACCAACGATAATAAATCATCGCAGAGCAATTCTATAGTTGCGGCCTTGCCGCCGTCTTCACTTTGTCCATGGCCTCTCAAATCATAAAGCAGTATGGAGTACTGCTGCCTTAAGATCGGTATAAGATAGTGAAAATAGCTGCTGTCGAGCCCCGTCCCATGAATAAATACAATGGTTGTTGAAGACGTAGATGCAGATTCATAATATTCATAATAAGATTGAATATCGCCGGTTTGTATATAATTCATGCGATGAAAGTCCTCCGACATTCCAAGAAGCAGACTTTAAGAACTGGGACCCGTAATATGATTATAGTAAACTTTCATGTAAAAATAAAAGAATAGTTAATAATCGATAACGAATAACTGGATTTTGTAACTATTTTGTAACGCTAGATTTGGTAAGCTAAACAAGAGGAGGAAATATATCCTATATTTCTTCCAATTTATGAAGAGAGGTCATCATTCGGGATAATTGTTAATAGAAACGGAGTGTTGAAAAGGTGTCGGAATCCAAAAAAATCATCAACATCGATGTTGCTAAAATATTAGATCAATTGGGGATCAGCTCCCAATTTATGCTGAACAATCAATCGAAGCAACCGGAATGGGCTTGGACTCAGGCACAAACTTTAAAAAAAGTTGAATTTACCAAAGTGCTAAAGTCTGTCAATCATGATCAAACCGGTAATATGAATCCATTGTAGTTTTGACCGCATGAGGGATGTAGTTTAGTAACTAATAGTATGATACAATATGTATCTACAGTCAACTGAAAAAGCGATGGGCATCTGCATCCCGTAAAAAGGATTAAAAAGTAAAAAAATAGCACCAACCCGTGTGGCAACAGGTCGATACTACTTTTTCGATCATAGTCCTTTGGTTTTATCATCATTATAGGCTGCTGTAAGTATCGCGGTGATGAACATCAATAAGATTAGAATCATAATCCAGAACGTGGCTGACATCGCTATTGCACCTCCCATTGCATATTATACCCAACGGTACAAGAAAAGAAAACTTATAAATATGTGAACATCTTTCCTGAAAATCATTTGCATGAAGAAGGAATGGAGATCATGATCGATATACATACGCATATTTTGCCAGGAATCGACGATGGCGCGCAGGATGAGCAGGAAGCCATCCTGATGGCGCGTGCTGCTGTCCAAGAAGGAATCAAGGCCGTCATAGCGACTCCTCACCATGCCAACGGAAGATATGATAATCCCGGGCATGAGATCCAAAAACGCACTCAGGCCCTCAACCTGGCGCTTAGCGAGCACCGGATCGCTTTGGAGGTGCTGCCCGGGCAAGAGGTTCGGATTCACCAAGGCTTACTAGAAGATCTTGAACAAGGAAAAATCATCACATTATCCGGGTCAAAATATCTTTTGTTAGAGCTTCCATCAGGCATGGTCCCCTCCTACACGGAGGAGATGATTCATGAATTGATAGTCCTGGGCATTACCCCCATTATCGCTCATCCGGAGCGGAATGCGGAATTGGCGTCGTCTCCGTCCGTGCTGATGCGGTTATTGGAACGGGGAGCTTTGACCCAGCTGACCTCACATGCCGTCGATGGACGATTCGGGCGCAAGCTGCAAAAGTTGTGCCTGGAATGGTGCAGGCAGGGGATGGTCCATATGATTTCATCCGATGCACATAATATAAACGACAGGCCCTTCGGACTCAAAAACGCCTACGCCGCGATATCTGCTCACTTGAACGAAACTTTGGCGGAGGAGCTCAAAGACAACACTGAACGTTTGATCAGCCGTTTGGAGATCCGTACTTTACAGCCGGTATTGCTGAACAGGAAATGGTGGAAGCTATGGTAAAAGGTCATTTGAAAAATAAAAAGTGGGTGGGCAGCTTTCTGAGCCGTCCATTGTCCGAAGGCCTGTTAATGACCTGACCTTCATAAATCAGGCTGGAAGAACCTCCGCCGTCCAGATTGTAAGCATCCTTCACTCCCAAAGAAAGTAGCTTGTCCTGCAGCTCGGGCAGCGTAGCCCCCGAATTCCCTTTCTCATCGTAGCCGTCGGTAACCAGGAACAGCAATTGATCATTCTTAAAATTGCCGACAACCGTCCGCGGCGCACGGGCGGGAGAAGTGAGCCATTGCTGCGGAATGGCCTGTTTATTCCCGTTTTGAAGAAGGATTGGGACAAAGGTCGCCCCGAAGTTTGGATTGAGCTTGTCCAAATCCGCCTGTCTCGTGAATTTGCCCCCGATCAGCTTGCGGTCCTTGCTTAGCCCGATAAATGCCAGGTCTGCAAAGGTTGGCTCGAACCCGTAGACATATTTGCCGTTGTACATCGTCGTGCTGAGCGGATAGCGCCTGCCGCTGCGGCTGTCGTCGGCAAACCCGCCGGCATTGACCCCGGCTGTAGCTCCATAGCGGCTTGCGGCCTCAAGCGTTGTCTCGCTGCCGCCGACCTTATCCTGCCCCAGCACCATTTGCATCGCTTTATCCGATTTTAAATCCACTTTAAGCGCATAGGCTTTATAGTTCCGTTCGTTAAAGGAGTACAGCTTTATATCCGCATTGGGGCCTGATGTGGATCGAATCGCATGGCCTCCCAGCTTGAGCCCGATCCTGGCGTCAAAAATGATCCTGGGTCGCTGGGCAGCGAGCTCGGCCGTGCGGGACATACCGGCTGCTTCGGCCGTGCTCTTGGAATAGAGCTCGTAATGCTTCTCGATCGTCGACCGGGTCAAAGCGGCGGCCTCGATCGCTTGGTCCAGTTGGCTTACGGCCGTCTGCACGCTATCCGGCATCGTCCATCCGTTGGCGGCAATGTGTTCCTGCTCAGGAAGCGCAACGGACATGGGGGAGAACAGCAGGAATATCATGATTCCGGTAAAAGGCGCGCAAACCAGCAGCATCAACCGGTTTATTTGCCGTATCGTGTCCATCATGGCGAATCACCTTCCTTGCTACTTCAACGCGTCAAGCTGTTTCTTCAGCTCATCGAGTTTCTGCCGTACATCGGCTAATTGGGTGTAGAGCTGATTGCTGTTGTCGGTCCTGCTGCTTGCACTGTCCTTGGTAAAAGCGAGCAGTTCGTTTACGGAATCGATTTTCGACTGGAGCTTGGCCATATCCGCGGCCAGGCTTTCCTTCAATCCGGCGATTTCCTGCTGGTATTGGCTTTGGATGGCTGCAAGCTGATCACGGGTCTGCTTGGCAATCTCATCTGTCATTTGCACCTTCAGATGGTCGGTATACAGCTTAGCGCCCCAAGCGCCCAAGCCCACCAGTAGCGCCCAGGTCAAAAACAGTACGGCATAGGCTTTCTTCTTCGTGTTTACTCTGCCGGAGCGTTCAACCTTTTGAGACGGCTGCGGTTCGAGGGGTGTATTCATGGTTGGTTCACCTTCCTATATTCATTCGGGGACATGCCAACCGCTTTCTTGAATACTTTGCTGAAATATTTCTCGTCGTCGTACCCGACCATCGCGGCTACCTGAGCAATGCGCAGGTGGGGATTCAACAACAGCATCTTGGCTTTGTCGATGCGGATGCCGCTTATATAATCGGAAATGTTGACGTGAAATTCCTGCTTAAACTTGCGGGAGATATATTCCCGGCTCAAGTAAAAATGGTTGGCGATTTCCTGAAGCGTAATATCCTGATGATAATGATGCTGAATATACCTGGCAATGTCAAAAATAACGTTGCTATCCTGCTGCTGCTGGGTGAGCAGCAGGCGGGACATCTCCGTCAGGCTGCGGATAAGCTGCTGCTCCCACAAATCGATGGAGAAGGCCCCCTGTTCGTCCAGCGGGAGAATGAAAGCATAGCCTTCACTCTGGCCGAAGGAAGGAAGACCCTTCCCGAACATCTCTGTAAGCCAACGGTTCCGGGATACATTGTACTCATGCCACCACAGCTCCAACTGCCCGATCGTAATGGAAGACTGTCCGCGAACCGCAGAAGTCCATTCCAGAACCGCTTTGCGGATCTGCTTTTCGCTGCCGCTTTGTACAGCCAGCTTGAAGGCTTCCGCATAGTCCGTAAAGGAAAGCGGCTTGGGCGGCGCCGGCGGGTTCGGGTCAAACGTATAGATGGCTTTGGTCTTGGTCAGCAGGTTCCGGTTTCTCAGCGCAAGACGCGCTTGCGTGTATGCCGCGGATAAACCGGCCGGGAACGGCCTGCGCAAGCTGATGCCGATATCAAGGGTGCTCCCCAAAACGGACCGGATCCCCTGCTGCAATCGTGCAAGCAACTGCTCCGCGGTGTCCAGCTCCTCATAAAACAAGATCAGAACCTCATTGTCGCTGTTCCAATAGCGGTATGCCACTCCTAGGCGTTTGAGGCCTTCAGCGAGCATTTCATTGCTGATGTTCGTCAAAGAGAAGAAAAGCAATTCCGTATGTTTGCCGAATTTATTTTTCAAAGCGGCGCTGAGCGTATCCACGCTCAAAATCGCCACTTTGCATTCGCGAACGTCCCGGCTTAACCCAAACTCCTCCTGCAGGGCATCCGCCATGCTCTCATACCCCGACGGTTCCGTTATCAGCCCCGACAAGCTTTTCTCCCAGTATACCGGCCGGAGCTGATTCCTTTCGATGTTTCGTTCGGTTTGCCTGGACCGCTCCGCTTCCTCCTCACGGATGCGCGTTACGGCTTTGGCGAGCGCGCCATGAAGCTGCTCGGCATCTATCGGTTTAAGAATGTAGTCGATGCCGCCGTATTTGATGACATGCCGGAGCAGCTCGAAATCGTCATGACCGCTCACGACGATCGTTTTCCCCGCAGGATAGTTCGTTTGAAGCCATTCCATCAGCTCCATGCCGTTTTTGAGCGGCATCATCATATCCGTAAATATAATTTCGGGTTTATGCTCTTCAATTTGTTGGATAGCCTCCACGCCGTCCTGAGCCTCCAGCACGGCGGTAATACCGAAGTTATTCCAGGGCACGAGAAGCTTTATGGCATCGCGCACGTGCTTCTCATCATCTACAATGATGGCTTTCATCCCTTAAGAAGCCTCCTTTGGCAGCGTCGGTATGCGAAGGGTTACCGTAACCCCTGAAGGCTTGTTATGATCGACGATCATTTCCGCTTCATCCTCGTAATAGAGCCTCAAACGGGACATGACATTGATAAGGCCAATGCTTTCTTCTTCCTGCTGATGCCGCGGCCGGGCTTCCAGTCTGCGCCGCAGCTTCTGAAGCGTATCTTCGGTCATGCCTGTTCCTTCATCCTGTACCCGGATTTCCATCCGCCCGTCATCCCCAAGTCGGGCGGCTATCGTCAAGGTTTCCGAAACCGACCGCTGATCGAAGCCGTGTTTAAAGTAATTTTCCACAAGTGGCTGCAAAATCATTTTGGGCACCGGAATATGCATGATGCTTTCATCCGCCTCATAGTTCACCGTCAGTTTGTGTTCAAAACGCTGCATTTGCAGCTCCAGATAAGCTTTCACATGAGAGAGCTCGCTTGCAAACGGGACCACCGTATCGCTATTCATGCTGTAGCGCATCAGCTTGGCCAGCGAGGAGATCAGCGAATACACCTGAGGAGCGTTGTGCTGCAAAGCCAGCGTTCCGATCGATTGCAGTGAATTATACAAAAAGTGCGGATTGATTTGCGCCTGCAGCGCCTTGAGCTGATTCGTTTTGTTGGCGATTTCGAGCTGATATTCCCGCATAATCAAATTGTTGATTCTTTCCATCATGCTGCGGAAGCGGCCGGCCAGAATAGCAAACTCGTCATTACCTTTGACGTCGATATCGGCGTGCATGTTGCCGGTTTGAATTTTTCCGATTGTTCCGATCAGCCGCTTGATAGGGGTAGTGAACCGGATCGAAATCACCAAGGTGGCGCCAATGACGACGATCATGAATGCAATCAGAATCATCATATTGATTTCCGTTATTTGTCTGGCATTGCTGTTCAGCAGCTCGTTTGGAATCCGTTTGACAAGAATCCAATCATGATAAGGCGAATCCATGCGTTCATAAATGTGAATGCCTTTAAACTCGTCGCTGTTCCACTCGAAGTTTCCGCTCGGCTGATCCAGCTGCTGCAGATGCTTCACCCAGCCGTCCTCAAGCGTTTGGCCCAGCAGCATGGGATCAGGGCCGTAAATGACCGTACCCCCGGAATCGAGAATGAACAACTGCTCTTTTCCTTGTTCGTACAGCTGTTCAGCAATCGACCGGATCATATTCAGATTCACATCGATCGACAGCGTTCCGAATTCCTTCATTGTAACGGCGTTCGTAATAGAGCGGTGCAGGGTAAACACGGGAACGGAGGGCAGCGGATTGAACCCGCTGGATTTGTACGTATGGCTCAGATGCGTCGGCTCCAGGACGGTGTCGGATTTGCCGACTTGAGGCACATATTTCGGCCCGGTCCCTTCGTTGCGGAATATATTCCCTTGTGAGAACAAAAAAGATTTATTGGAATTGGACAAATATAAATAGGCTTGCTGGATTTCCTTTACCGACATGACGATGGCCTGCATCCCGCGGAAGATTTCCCCCCGGTCCAGGTAATTGACTGCGCCGTTCTCCACCGCACCGTAAAGAGACGTGTCGTTATAAATGGACAAAGAGGCTTGCTGAATGACGTTCAAGTGATTCGTAATATTGGTTTTTCCCTGATAGATTAAGTTGGAATTGGTCTTTATCGTCTCTTCGATCACATTGTGCTTCGTTATAAAATAAGTCATCGCTATTGAGGTGGAGAACGGGATGATGGTCGCGGCAAGCAGGAATACGATCAGCTTGTTCCGGATGCTGTTGCGTATCAAGGCACAGGCTCCTCCCCCCAAAGTGTTTGAGCCCTTATTGTAACAGGAGAGATCAATAAATTCCACCTGTTACGTCACCATAATCCATGTTGTTCCCAAGCGGCAGCTTCTATACTAAGGGTATACTTTACCGGCCATCTGCAAATTTTAATTAAAAACTTCTAAATGAGGAAAAAGGGGGCGTTAAGCCATGAAAAAGAATCAGCGCAGGGCTGATCTGCTTCAGCAGCTCGTGTTTGTAGGACCGGCATTATTGTTCTTTTCGGTCATCATCATCATTCCGTTTCTCATGAGCATCTATTACTCATTTACGGAGTGGAACGGCGTCACTTCGGATGTGAAGTGGGCCGGATTTGATAACTTTACTCATATTTTGTTGACGGATAAAGACTTTCACCGGTCATTCTGGTTTACAACCCGGTTTACGATAACGAACGTCATCCTGGCCAACGTTCTCGGTTTCCTGCTGGCTCTTCTGCTGTCACAGGCATTAAAGACCAGAAATGTGCTTCGCACCATCTTTTTTATGCCTAACGTCATCGGGGGCCTGCTGCTTGGCTTTATTTGGCAGTTTATTTTCGTTAAAGGCTTTGCCACGATCGGAGAGCTGACCCAGCTTGCCTTCTTCCAGCTGCCTTGGCTTGGCGATGCGCCTACGGCGTTCTGGGGCTTGATCATCGTCAGCGTTTGGCAAACGGCCGGGTATCTGATGGTTATCTATATCGCGGGTCTGTCCAACGTGCCTAGAGAGCTGACGGAAGCGGCTTACATTGACGGGGCCACCCGCTTTCAAACCCTGCGTCACATTACGTTGCCCATGATTATGCCGGCAGTCACGGTATGTTTGTTCCTGACGATTTCCTGGGCATTCAAAATGTATGACTTGAACGTCTCCTTGACGCAAGGAGGACCATTCAACTCGACCCAATCCGTCGCGCTCAACATCTATGAAGAAGCGTTCCGCAATAACCGTTACGGCCTCGGGACGGCCAAAGCCTTAATTTTCTTCGTTGTCGTGGCGCTGATTACGCTGGTTCAAGTGAGCATCACGAAGAAAAGGGAGGTTGAGGTGTAATGCCATCGGTTAAAAATTACAACAGCCGCACATTTCTGCTGGAAGTGCTCGCCATCTTGTTGGGACTGCTGTTTCTGGCGCCGTTCTACTTCGTTATCGTCAATTCCATGAAGACGTTTGGAGATCTGCTGGTCAACTCGGCCAACCTGCCCAAGTCGATCAACTTTGACAACTATATCAGAGCCTGGGAAATCATGAAATTTCCGAAGGTGTTCATGAACTCCTTGTGGATTACGGTCATCAGCAATGTGGGGCTTGTCATCATCAGCTCCATGGCTGCCTACCGGCTCGTCCGCCGACCGTCCAGGTTCAACAATCTGGTTTTCCTTGCGTTCGTCGCCGCGATGGTCATTCCATTCCAGTCGATCATGATTCCGCTGGTAAGAGTGGCAAGCGAACTTAATCTGATGGACAGCCGGACCGGACTCATTATCTGCTATTTCGGATTCGGCGTATCGCTGAATGTGTTTTTGTATCACGGATTTATTAAATCGATTCCGAAGGAAATCGAGGAATCGGCTACCGTGGACGGATGTACTCCTTACGGTGTATTTTGGAAAATTATTTTTCCGCTGCTGAAGCCGATGAGCGTAACAGTTATTCTATTGAACAGCTTGTGGATTTGGAACGATTTCCTGCTTCCGCTGCTGGTGCTGAACAGCCCTGATCTGCGGACGATCCCTCTGGCCACCTTTGCCTTCTTCGGCCAGTATACGAAGCAGTGGGATCTCGCTTTGGCGGCTTTGGTGCTGGGTGTCATTCCTATCATCCTTTTCTTCTTATCCATGCAAAAATACATTATTGAAGGTATTACGGCAGGCTCGGTAAAAGGCTGATCCACGCGCATCGGGCGCATAATGAAAGCGGTTGTTCAAAATGTTCCACCTTTTCGGTCAATATTCTCAGTGGTCGACGCCTGGGGCATTTTATACAATAAATTTGCAACTTGGATAAAAAGCAGTAAAAAAGAGGGAGGTTCCCACCATGAAACTTAAAAAGTTTGCCGGCATAAGCCTGGCAGCCGTTATGCTGATGTCGACCGCCGTAGGCTGCGCGAAGCAAGAAGAAGCGCCAAGCCCGGGTACGGACGGAGCTGCGGGAGGCAAGAACGTAACGCTTAAGGTGTTCCAGTTTAAAGTGGAAATCGCAGAGCCGCTCGCCAAGCTGGCCGCAGAATATGAGAAAGAAAATCCGGGCGTAAAAATTCAAATCGACACCGTCGGCGGCGGCGCGGATTACGGCGCAGCGCTGATGGCTAAATTTAACTCCGGCGATAAGCCCGATTTGTTCAACAATGGCGGTTTCTCCGACCTTGACAAGTGGATCGAGCATTTGGAGGATTTGTCCGACCAGCCTTGGGTGAAGGATCTGGTACCGGTAGCCAAGGAGCCTATGACCAAGGACGGCAAGCTGTACGGCCAGCCGCTGAACCTCGAAGGCTACGGCTTCCTGTACAACAAAGACTTGTTCGAGCAAGCGGGTATCACGGAGTTGCCTAAGACGCTGTCCCAGCTCGAAGATGCGGCGAAAAAGCTTCAAGCCAAGGGGATCACTCCTTTTGTGAACGGCTACGGGGAATGGTGGGTGCTCGGCAACCACTTTGTGAACCTGCCTTTCGCGCATCAGCCTGACGTGAACGCCTTTGTGAAAGGTCTTAACGACGGCACAGCGAAAATTCCGGGTAATCCCCAGTTCGAGAATTGGGTGAAGCTGTTTGATCTGCAGCTGCAGTACGGCAACAAAAACCCGCTGCAAACCGACTACAAAACACAAGTGACCGATTTTGCTACAGGCAAGGCGGCAATGACGCAGCAAGGGAACTGGACACAATTGCAGCTGACCCAAACGAACCCGAATCTGAATGTTGGCTTCCTCCCGATGCCGATCAGCGATGATGCGGCTGCAAACGATAAGCTGCCGGTAGGCGTTCCGAACAACTGGGTGATCAACAAAAACTCCCCTAATAAAGAAGAAGCCAAGAAGTTCCTGAACTGGCTGGTGACTTCCGAGATAGGCAAGAAATATATGGTTGAAGAGTTCAAGTTCATCCCGGCCTTTACGAATATTCAAGGCGACGAGAAGATTCTCGGACCTTTGGCGGCCGACATTATAAAATACAGCAAAGAGAACAAAACGCTCAGCTGGAACTGGTTTAAATTCCCTGGAGGCGAAGCTTCCAGCAAGAAATTCGCAGCGACCATGCAAGCTTACGTTGCGAAGCAGAAGACGAAAGACCAAATGCTGACCGAGTTCCAGCAAACCTGGGACAGCTTGAAGAAGTAAAGCATACGGCCTGGCCGCAAGAAGATTGCGCGCCGGGCTTTTTTTGCGCTGAAAAGGATATCGGCGCGTATGTAAAAAAAAGGAGGAGGGAAGCTATTAAAAACGGTGAGAAAGGACGAAGACCATGTACGATTGCATCATCGTTGGCGGTGGGATTGCCGGACTGCAGGCCGCCATTCAGCTGGGAAGGTACCGCCATCAGGTGCTTGTCGCCGATAAGGGCCAGGGGAGATCCACGCTTTGCCGCCGCTACCATAACGTGCTCGGATGGCCCGGCGGCGTAGCGGGCACTGAACTAAGGCGTCTGGGGAGAGAGCAGGCGCAGAGACTGGGCGTCAGCTTTCAGCAGGGCGAGGCGGTGGCTGCCGTAAAATCCGGCGATGATATTGAAGTCAGCTTGGCGGACGGCAGAGGATCGGTCAAAGGACGGACACTGCTCATTGCAACGGGGATAACGGACCGCTATCCGCCGCTGCCCGGGCTGGAAGAGATGATGGGGATCAGCGTGTATGTCTGCCCCGATTGCGACGGGTATGAAGTCAGCGGCAAACGGACGATCGTGATGGGAGCGGGGGACCCCGGGGCGGGAATGGCTTTGACGCTTCGCTACTGGACAGACCGGATTATTTTTGTAAATCATGAGAAGACGGCGATCCGACCCGATAAGCTCGACAAGCTGCATGAAGCCAGGATCGATGTGGAGGAAGCGGAGATCGAACAAGTGCTGAGCGGACCCGATGGGGCGGAGGGGTCATTCGGCGGCGTCCGGCTAACGGATGGACGGATTCTGGAAGGGGAGAGGGGGTTTATCGCCTTCGGCGGCAACAAGGTTCATACGGATTGGGCGGTATCGCTGGGGGTGGAACGGCTGGAGAACAAGCATATCGTAACCAATCCCCGCACCAAAATGACGTCCGTGCCCGGCGTATGGGCGGCGGGAGACGTCGGTATTCATTCGGAACAGCTGACGATTGCGATGGGCGAAGGGGCGCAAGCCGCTATCTGGATCCACAAGGAACTGATGAAGCGTGCAGCCGACAAGGCGGCCCGGATACGTGATTAGAGGAAACGGACCTGCATCTTTACGTTCCCTCCGGCTGTGACGCTTCCCTGAACGGCCTTTTTACTTTGCGGAATCGATAGGAACGGGAACCGGAAGGGTCTCCGCAACATGAGCGTAGGTCGTCAAAGCCTCCAGACCAAGCGGTGAAAGGGTGTAGATTCCCCGGTCGACGCGCTGGAACCAACGATAAACATTTTTTTGCAGCATGCCCGCAGCTTGAGGATTGCCTGTCAGGTCGCGAAGCTGCCGCGGACTCAACGGTCCGAATTGCCGGAGCAGGGAGGCCAAATGAATCGATTTTTCGCGATACGCGGTGATGAGTTTGCGCTTTGAGCTCCCGCCGACATTGTAATCGGCTCCGCGCTCACGAAACTCCCGCATCAGCTTGCCCGCGGCGTATTTGTTGTGGCGCGGTCCTTTGGGCTGATCGGCTGCAGCAGCCGTAAGCGCTGCCGGCGGATGGCATTCCACTTCGACTCGGGGCTTGCGGGTTTTGTAGAACTGCACAGTGATCATCCCCACCCCCAGCATGCCGCAAAGCTTGCGCAGCTCGGGCCAGCTGGCGCCATGGGGGGCGCGGCCTTTATTCGGGCGCTCGAATGCAACGTAGACCGAACGGCTGATCCGCAACCGATCAATGGCCTGCAGAAGGAGCGGGATGGAGAAGCTTTTTTTGAGCTCGACGATGAGAGGGGGTTCTTCTTCGCGAACCGCCACCAAATCGCAGTGGCGCACTTCCCCGCGCACCTCGTAGCCAAGCCGCTCCAAATAAGCCTTGACCGGGGCGTACAGTTCGGTTTCGCTTTTAATCGCCATGGTGTTGTTCTCCTTTAAGCTTTCATCGTACGATTATTATACCACAGCCGTACTTTCCGCTCCTTTCCATTCTTATCGTTCCCCTTTGGATAAGCCTTTCGCCTCATTTAAGGTTTTGGCCAATTTTGTCTAAAATTTCGGTCAACTTACTCCCGTTCACTGCATAGTTATTTAATACACTTCAAAATTTTAAAGAAGATGTAAGGAAAGATATCTTAGGTTGCACTGAGCATGTATGGACGTCACCCTGAAGAAGCTTTTCGAAGCGTTTAGTGCCATGCAGCGGAAGAAGTTGAAATCGGTTTTGCACTGCAAAACTCAACCTGTGCTTATGAAAAAGGTTGCCGCGCAAAACCCGGAGGAGGTTGAATCATGGACTTATTCAAAAAAATCGCCGATTATCGCACGGAAACGGAAAGGCTTGCTTGGGCAGGAACGTTCGCCGAGTATATAGAAAAACTGCGGGAAAATCCGCGGTTGGCAATGACGGCTCATGCGCGAGTGTATGAGATGATTGCCTCCCAAGGCATAGTAGAGGAGAATGGGCGTCGAAAGTATAACTTCTTTGAAAAAGAGATTTTCGGGCTGGACCTGGCGATTGAAAAGCTCGTAGAGGAGTATTTTCATTCTGCCGCCAGACGGCTGGATGTCCGCAAACGGATACTGCTGCTGATGGGTCCGGTGAGCGGCGGAAAGTCCACCATCGTGACCTTGCTCAAAAAAGGTTTGGAACAGTTTTCACGAACCGATGAAGGGGCCGTTTACGCGATCCAGGGCTGCCCGATGCATGAAGAACCGCTTCACTTGATTCCTCATGAGCTGCGGCCTGAGGTGGAAGCGGAGCTTGGGGTCAAAATCGAAGGCAATCTGTGTCCGTCCTGCCAGATTCGTCTTCGCGAAGAGTACGGCGGCCGTATTGAAGATGTGCTGGTTGAACGCGTGCTGATTTCTGAGGAAAACCGGATCGGGATCGGGACATTCAGCCCCTCGGATCCCAAATCCCAGGACATAGCGGATCTGACGGGCAGCATCGACTTTTCGACGATCACCCAATACGGATCGGAATCGGACCCGCGGGCATACCGGTTTGACGGCGAGCTGAACAAGGCAAATCGCGGTCTGATGGAGTTTCAGGAAATGCTCAAGTGCGACGAGAAGTTCCTCTGGAACTTGCTCTCGCTCACCCAGGAGGGCAATTTCAAGGCGGGCCGTTTTGCCCTCATTTCGGCCGACGAGCTCATCATTGCGCATACGAATGAATCCGAGTACAAGGCGTTCATCTCCAATAAAAAGAACGAAGCGCTGCAGTCGCGGATGATCGTGATGCCGATTCCTTACAATCTGAAGGTGTCGGAGGAAGAAAAAATTTATGCCAAGCTGATCAAGCAAAGCGACATGAAGCACGTGCATATCGCACCTCATTCCTTTCGCGCGGCGGCGATTTTCTCCATACTCACCCGTCTCAAGGAATCCAAAAAGCAGGGTATGGATCTCGTGAAAAAGATGCGCATGTACGATGGCGAGGAGGTCGAGGGCTACAAGGAAGCGGACTTGAAGGAGATGCAAAACGAATATTTGGAAGAAGGCATGACCGGCATTGATCCGCGTTACGTCATCAACCGGATTTCCAGTGCGCTCATCCGTCATGACTTGGAGTTTATCAATGCGCTGGATGTGCTTCGTGCGCTGAAGGACGGACTTGACCAGCATCCTTCCATCACGAAGGAGGAGCGGGAGAGGTACCTCAATTTTATCTCCATCGCGCGCAAGGAATACGACGAGCTGGCGAAAAAAGAGGTACAGAAGGCATTCGTCTACTCCTTCGACGAGTCGGCCAAAACGCTCTTCAACAACTATCTGGACAATATAGAAGCTTATTGCAATTGGGCGAAAATCAAGGATCCGCTCACCGGAGAAGAGATGGATCCGGACGAAAGACTGATGCGCTCCATTGAAGAGCAGATCGGGATTTCGGAGAATGCGAAAAAAGCGTTCCGGGAGGAAATTTTGATCCGTATGTCCTCCTACTCGCGCAAAGGAAAACGTTTTGATTACAGCAGCCACGAGCGTCTGCGCGAGGCGATTGAAAAGAAGCTGTTCACCGACCTGAAGGATATCGTCAAAATTACGACGTCTACGAAAACGCCGGACGAAAACCAGCTGAAGCGCATCAATGAAGTGATTAAGCGGCTGGTCGAAGAGCACGGCTATACCACAGCATCGGCCAACGAGCTGCTGCGCTATGTCGGCAGCCTGCTGAACCGGTAAACAAGAGGCGCAGGGAAGGCTCGCAACACGCCGGTACGCCGGAACTCATCATAATGGAACAGCCTCCCGGGGCGATCGGACCCGGGAGGCTGTTTTGGCGTCAGGATTCATGAAAGATCAGCGATGGCGCCCGTTTTCGGCTCGTTCTGGCTCTATGGAAGAGGATCTGTTTGGAGAGCAGGCATGAAAATTTCCACGGTTGTTCCTTTGCCGAGCTCGCTGTAAATTTTCATTTTTCCCGCATGATTTTCGATAATCTTGTAGGTTACCATGAGGCCGAGCCCCGTCCCTTTTTCCTTGGTGGTGTAGAAGGGCTCACCCAAACGGGTGATCCGGTCCTGCGGGATGCCGCAGCCTTCGTCTGTAAACCGCATGAGAAGATTTCCGTCATCCGTCACTCTCAACTCGACGTGGATGGTTCCGCCTTCTGACATCGAATCGATGGAGTTATTCAATATATTGATAAACACTTGTTTGATCTGATTTTCGTCGCAGTTGATTTTTGGCAGGTTCGGATCCGCATGAACGATAATCTCCACGTTATGAATGATGGCTTGGGAGTTGAGCAGCAGGATGGTGCTGTGGAGGATCGTTTCCGGATCTTTCGGTTGAAACTGAACCGATTGAGGCTTGGCTATGACCAAAAACTCGCTGACGATAAAATTGATCCGTTCCAGTTCATCAAGCATAATGCTGAAGTAATGATCGTATCCGCTTACTTTGTTTTGCATCAGCTGTACGAATCCTTTGAGTGAAGTAAGAGGGTTGCGAATCTCATGAGCCACGCCGGCGGCCAATTGACCGACAATGGAAAGCTTCTCGGAGCGGATAATCATCTCTTCCGCGCGCTTGCGCTCGCTGATGTCCTGGCCGATCATGTAGACGCCTGCAATTTGCTTGCCGACGATGATAGGGAAATTCAAGACGCTGAGTTCAATCCGTTTCCCGTCCTTACCGAGGAACGAAATCTCATAATGCGCAGTGGAACCGTTAAGCGTTTCCTTGAAATATTGTTCCCACCGGGGAAAGTGGTCCTTCGGAAGATACGGATGGATCGACTTATGAAGCAGCTCTTTCTCCGTATAGCCTGACACATTGTGCATGGCGGGATTGACGCTGGTGATCAAGCCGTTCAGATTGAAGGAAATGATGGGATCGGGATTATGCTCGAATAACGATTTATACCGCAATTCGCTTTCCTCTAGAGAAATCTCCGCCTTCTTCTTATCATAAAGCGCCTTGATCATGGCATACGAACGGGCAAACCGGTGATCTTCTTCCTGAGCGAGAATCGTTTCAAAGATATCGGCGCCTTCGTCATCCTGAGGAATACCGCGGTCGAGCTCTTTCATCTTGCGAAGCAGGTTTATGATGTTGGTGATGTGCTCGCCGTGGATCCATGCAGCGGAAGCAGTCTTGTAACGATTCGAATTATCGGAGCGCAGGGTGACGATTCCCTTGCGGGGCGCATATTCGGTCACATGGTTCATGTTCACCACGTTCATTTGATCGATCAGCCGAAACCCTTCCTCATACAGCATTTCTTCAAAGGCTTCCAGTGAAGAAGCCCAGTAATATGTATCGGATACCGTATGAATGATAAACTCATTATTCCGTATGCATTCTATCTTTACAATTTCATCGGAAGGGATGAGCATAATGTCGGAGCTCTTTTTATTGCGTATGACTGGAATTTTTTGCATAGATTGAAATCACCTACCTGTCGCATTCGATACATTATATCATGGATGCTTGGATAGAAACAAAGTAAGAAACAGGGGATCCAAAAAATTTTATAGGCTTCCCGTATCCCTTTAATAGATAATTAATTATATCGTTTACGAATATCATTAGTAAATAAGTAGTAGAGAAATGGCGATATTTGTCGTTTTTATTATCGTAATTGGATACGAAGAACTATGTTTTTGATTTTTTATAGATACAGGCTATAAATTTAATTGCTCTTATATATTGGATTAATAAAGAGCGATCCCGGATAATGGAAATAAAAGGAGAGATGCACATGAAGGAGAATGGAACGGAACAACGATGGGACGCTGAGCATTACGATGAACGGATCGGATTTGTCTCCCGATTGGGTCAGAGCCTGATCGGCCTGCTCCAGCCGAAGCCGGCAGAACGCATACTGGATTTGGGCTGCGGAACGGGTGACCTGACGCATCAGATCAGCCTGAGCGGAGCAGTCGTTACCGGTTTGGACCGCTCGGAGACGATGATAGCTAAAGCGAAGGAAAAATATCCTGAGCTGCGTTTTGTAGAAGCTGACGGGGAAACGTTCCGGTTGGAGGAAGGAGAGGCTCCATATGATGCTGTGTTCTCCAATGCGGCGCTGCACTGGATGCAAAAACCGGACAAAGCCATAGAATCGGTGTGGCTGTCGCTGCGGCCGGGCGGACGTTTTGTCGCCGAGTTCGGCGGATTCGGAAACGTAGGCGCCATTATTCAAGCATTGACCTCGGCGGTAGAGAGCTATGGAGTGCCGGTGGAAAAACGGTATCCTTGGTATTTTCCAAGCATCGGGGAGTATGCTTCTCTTTTGGAGAAGCAGGGCTTTGCCGTTGGTTATGCGGAGCTGTACGACCGGCCCACGCCGCTGGATGACGGAGAACGGGGTCTGCGCCATTGGCTGGCTGCTTTTGCGGGTACGTTTTTTGCCGGATTGTCCGAAGCTGAGAAGGAAGAAGTGTGCCTCCGGTGTGAAGCCGGCTTGAGGCCAAAGCTGTACGACGGCAAGCAATGGATAGCCGATTACCGCCGGATTCGAATCAAGGCCGTTAAACCTGTCGAACAGGCTGGTTGAGATGGGCCGGCAGTGCAAGTGAGGAAGTACGATGTTCTAACAGCCACACCTTTTTCTCGATATGGGATATTTTTTGCTCAAGGCGATCAAAGTTTGTATGAATATGGGAATAACGTCTTTGGATGGACGCCAGCTCTTCGATAATCGATTGCAATTCGTTATCCATGGGAGGTAGCCCCTTTCCATTCGTAATCTGCTCATAGGGTTCGGGTCTGTTCCTTTTTTTGGGTCCGTTGCGCGGATTCGCGGGATTCTGTGGCATGCTGCCTCTTGTTGGCAGACTTACATTCAGTCAAAATGATATTATGTCTTCATACTATGAAAGGATTCAGGACCTGCATACATGAACAAAGGGCTAGCGGAATTTACAAAACATTGGAAGCTTATTCTCGGCCTGGCGATTCCTTCCATCGTCTCTTTTGCCGCCGGTACGGTTACGGGAACCATCAATCTAATCATGGTGGGGCCGATGGGGGCGCTGGTCATTGCGATTGTCGGTGTTTCGAATATCATTGTGTACAATGCCTGGGCGCTTTGCTCCGGTTTTGGCTTTTCGGTCAATTATTTAGTGGCGCAGAACTACGGGGCCGGGCAGATGGAGCAAGCGGTCAGGCGGACGTATATAGCGCTTTACGTCAGTGCGGGAGCAGCCCTGCTGGTCGTGTTGACGGGCTGGCTGCTGTCGGCGTTTATCCTGAAGCTGATGGGCGGCTCTGCGGAGCTTGTCGCCAACGGTGCCGACTATTTGAAATACCGGTTGTTTGCTATCGCCTGCTTTATAGTCAGCTTTGTGTTCCAAGGCTTTTTCCGCGGCATCGGGGATGCACGGACGCCGATGCAGATGTCGCTTCTGGCCAACGGGACCATGATCTTTTTGACCTACACATTGACTTACGGCAATCTGGGTTTTCCCGAGCTTGGCCTGCGGGGAGCGGGGCTAGCGGTGTTGATCGGGGAAGCGCTTGGCCTCGTCGGCAGCGCGTATGTGTATTTCTTTCGTCTTCATCGCCGCTATGGCACACGCCGCCGGATCGCCGCGGACCGATCGGACATTCGCCTGATCGCAGGCGAAAGCGGGAAGCTTGGCGTGCAGGAGCTCGCCATGAGCGGTGCCATGTTTATATTTACGATGTTTGTCACACGACTGGGAACGGAGGCCTTAGCCGCCAATGAGATCGCCCTGAACGTGATGGCGCTGGGCTATATGCCGGCTTTCGCTTTCGGGGCGACGGCGACGATTCTTGTCGGACAGGAAATCGGCCGCGGCGAGCCTTACCTCGCCAGAAGGCTCGGCACGGATGTGGCCGTGCTCGGCAGCCTGTTTTTGCTCTTGATGGGAATGGCGGAATTTGTCTTCTCCGAAACGGTAGCACGTCTGTATTCGAGCGATCCGGCCATTTATACGCTTGCCGGCAAGCTGATTATGATTTCAGCCTTCCTGCAGCTATTTGACGGTCTGCTTAACTATTATTCCGGCGCCCTGCGAGGGCTTGGCGACACTTCTTTTCTCGTCCGCGTATCGCTGGTGCTGAACTGGCTGGTGTTCATCCCTTTAGCGTATGGGTTAACGTTTATGGCAGGGCTCGGAAGCGCGGGGGCGTGGTTGTCCCTTTACCTGTTTCTCGGCTTGTTTGCTCTTGTGGTCTGCATACGATTTTATCGAACGGACTGGGATGCGGCACGTCTAAAGTAAATCTTCTGTTCCGCAAAATCCCGCGCAGGCGTTGGCTTAACACGGCCTCGCTGCGGGGGGATGGTTTCAACGGACAGGCAGGATTTTGGCCGATTGGAGCGAATTAACATTTAACCCCAATTGTTAGTTATTAAGAACGAGACGGAGCGCGTTAAGGCAAGAAGGGTGCTGCGAACAAGGCGGGCTTGGATTGGCTCAGAATCGCACCAAATCCGTAATCGAAGCCCGGGAGAGTGAATGGAACAGCATGCCCAGCGAAAGAATGTTTCCCGTATTGACCGCGTTTTTCTTGCTGCTGCTAATTCTGGCCATGGCTCTCTTTTCGGAGGGGAGCCGGTTTTTCTCGTCTTTATCTCATGCGGCTGCTGCGGAAAAAGGCGTCCTGGATTTGCGAACCCGGGACTGGAAGCCGAATGAAACCGTGTCCCTGAACGGCGAGTGGGAATTTTATTGGAACCGGCTTGTCCCCCCTGATGAATTTGCAGAAAATGCAAGCCCGCTGCCGATGCAGTATTTTTCGATTCCAGGCGCTTGGAATAAAACGGTGACGGGAGGCCAATCCCGCCCGGGTGACGGCTTTGCCACTTACAGGCTTAAGGTTCTTTTGCCGGAGCAGGCCGATGAAATGCTTATGCTCTGGATTCCGGCGATGAATACGTCTTACAGGCTTTGGGTGAACGGACAAGAGGTTGCAGAGGCGGGTCATGTCGGGACGTCGAAGTGGAGTTCCGTGCCCCAGTATATTACGCAAACCGCGGCAGCGCACACGCAGGATTCCCAATTGGATTTGGTGCTCCAGGTATCAAACTTTGACCATCAAAAAGGCGGCGTCCTTAAACCCATCAAACTGGGGTCAATCGATATGATCATGCGCTCCAAAGAGCTGTGCACCGGATTCGACACGCTGCTGATCGGCAGCCTGCTGATCATGGGGTTGTACCATTTGGGGGTGTTCGCCGCTAGAACGAAGGAACAGTCCGTACTGTACTTCGGCCTGTTCTGCCTGTTATTCAGCTTACGGGTGACACTGCTTGGCGAAAGTGTCCTGACCAGAATGTTCCCCGATTTTAATTGGACGCTTTTGCTGAAAATGGAGTATTTGACGGCTGCCTTGGGCATCCCCTTGTTCGCGCTGTTTTTCTCGAAGCTGTATCCGTGCGAAAGCTCCCGGAAGATCGATTTCGCTTTATGCGCACCGATGCTGGCCTACTCTTTATTTGTCGTTATTTCTCCTACAACGGTGTTCACCCCGACACTGATCGTTCTGCAGTTGTTTGTCGCCGCAAGCATTGTTTACTTCATGAGCATCATCACGCTCGCTTTGCTGCATAAACGGGAAGGCAGCGGCATTGTTCTTGTGGCCTGCTCTATTTTTGCCTTGACGATTGTGAATGACATGCTGTACGCGCACGAGCTTGTGCATACGACTGATCAAATGTCGGGGTATGGCCTGCTCATCTTTGTTTTTTCCCAATCCATACTGTTATCGACCAAGCTGTCCCGGGCTTACATCAACGAGGAAAGGCTCTCGGCTGCTCTGACCGAGCTGAACACCGGACTTCACGATAAAATCAAATCGCACACCCTGGCTCTTGAACAGGCGAACGAAGCGTTAAAACGGAAAAATGACGAGCTCTCCCGTTTGGAGAATTCCCGCAGTCATCTGCTCAGCAATATCTCACACGATCTTGGAACGCCGCTTACTACGATTCAATGCTATCTGGAAGCGATTATGGACGGCATGGTGGATACGGAAGATCAGAAAACCCGTTATCTTCAAATCATCCACAGCAAGGTAGTCGGGATGGACCGGCTGATTGAAGACTTGTTTCACCTTTCCCAATTGGAGGCAAGGCAGGTCGCCTTTAAAATGCAGCCGATGCAGACCCGGCGTCTGATAGAACTGCTTTATACAAGATATGAGTTGGATGTACGAAACGCGGGACTTCGTTATACATTGAATATGAAGGGAACGGCTGCCGAACGCGGGATGTTCTCCACGGTTGAGGTCGATTTGGAGCGGCTGCATCAGGTGTTCGGCAATTTGATTCATAATTCCGTCAAGTTTACGCCTGAAGGCGGCTCGATCGATGTGGAGCTGGTCGATGACGGTCAAGGCATGCTGTGCCGAATCAGCGATAGCGGTATCGGAATCCATCCGGAAGACTTGCCCTATATATTCGACCGGTTCTACACGAACAATAAATCGCGCAACACCAAGACAAGCGGTAAAGGGCTCGGATTATCGATTGCCAAAGAAATCGTTGAGTATCACGGCGGACGTATATGGGTGGAGGGATCGGATCATCAGAAGGGTACCGTCATCTGCTTTTCCATCCCATTGGCGCAAGTGAAAGAGTAACTTGCCGGTTCATCGGCATGCGCCAACCGCGATTTAAATATAGAATGAAGGTGAATAAGGAATGACAGGCCAAACCATAATGGTTGTTGAAGACGACTACGAGATACGCGACGTCATCCGGCTGTATTTGGAGAAAAACAACTATCGAGTGGTGTGCGCGGAAGATGGAGAGAACGCACTCTCCTTGGCTGTGGCAGAGCAGCCGGATCTCATCATTCTCGATGTGCTGCTTCCCGGCCGAAGCGGGTTTGAGGTTTGCAGTGAAATGCGGAATATCTCCGGCGCGCCGATCTTGTTTCTGAGCTGCAAGAAGGACGAAGCGGATAAAATCAAGGGGCTGGACTCAGGGGGAGACGATTACATTACGAAGCCCTTCAGCCCCAATGAGCTGGTCGCCCGGGTACGGGCCAACCTGCGCAGATCGCATTTGGCAGGCAATGGGGCGGCCGAGAGCCCGGAGCAGAGCAAGCCCTCTCAGCTTCATATCGGCTCACTCCACATCGACAGCCTCAGTCGTGTCGTAAAGGTGAACGGGCAGGAAGTGACGCTGTCGCGCAAGGAATTCGATCTGCTGAGCTTTCTCGCCTACCGCCCGGAGCAGACGATAAGTCACGAATATTTGTTTCGGGAAATATGGGAACAGGAATGCTTTAACGATACGCGGACGATCATTGTACATGTGAGCAATCTCCGCAAAAAGATCGAGCCCGATCCTTCCGCCCCCCAGTACATTATTAATGTACATGGTGTAGGCTATAAGTTTGCCAAGGTGGCCCGCGAGCTCCAGCCCGGGCATGATGCCAGGCACGGTTCCGCGCTGTAAAGCCGCGCGTCGCCGCGGATCTTCCGCGCGTCGCCGGCAAGCGGGATCCTGCAGGGCAGCACGGACGCCGGCCGGTTGTGCTATACTGTGGGAACAGGACAGTACAGTATCAAGAGCTTCTGCTCAAAAGATGAAAGGGGATCAGGCGGATGGATATCCAAATCGTCAAATCCGACATGACGTACAGTAAAGAGGACGGATATGTCGGGCATGTGCAATTTACGTGCGAAGGGCATCAGGCGCCATATGAAATCACGTTTCACAGCAAGAATGCCAAAGAATGGATGTACAGCTTGAACTTTGCGAAGGAATCGGGGCCCGAACAGGAAATCCTGTCGCTGGAGGAAATTCTTGAGGAAGACGATGAGCTGTTCGATCGGCTGGTGAATGAAGCGCAAAGCAAGCTGGAATCCGGACAAAGCTGACAGAAAATCCTCTGTTCGGAAAATAAACGCCGGTCTGCGATGTACAACAGGTTGAAGGAGGCTTTCAGGATGAACGAGCTGCTGAAGAAGATGAACTACAAAAATCAACAACGTTTGCTGGTTTTGAATGCCCCTGAAGAATTTCATCCTCACCTGCAGGCTTTTCGTGAAGCGGCTGAGGTGGACGAAACCATCGGGCAATCAGAGAGGAAGCTCTACGGCTTCGTGCTTGTCTTTGCCAAAAACAGCCGGGATGTTATGGCCATGGCGCCGGAGGCGGTGAAACGCTGCGAGCCGGGAGGGCTGCTGTGGTTCGCATACCCCAAGAAGACATCGAAAAATATAAAGCGGATATTTCGCGGGATGAAGGCTGGCAGCCGCTCAAGGAGTTAGGCTTCGAGGGTGTGCGCCTGATTGCCATTGACGACGATTGGTCGGCCATGCGTTTTCGCAGCGCCAGGCAAGACCTTTGAATGGAATACGTGTTGGAATCATGGAAGTGACCATTTCCCTATGGAAATGGTCACTTTTCTATAAAAGCCGGGAAATATTTTTGGAAAAAGTATTGAACATTTTTAGGAATATGTTATTATAGTCCTATAAAACCGGTTTCAGAAACCGGTTTTAGAAAAGTGAGGAGGTTTTTATGGCGACCATTGATGATGTTGCACAACGGGCGGGAGTTTCCAAAAGCTCGGTATCCAGGGTGCTCAACGGTAATTTTGAATATATGTCCGAAGAAATGAAAAATAAAATTTTAGCTGCCATAGCGGAGATGAACTACAGTCCTAATTCGTTAGCGCAGAGCTTGAAAAAGAAAAAAACGAAGGTCATCGGCATCATTTTATCCGATATTTCGAATCCTTTCTGGGCCGAGATTTTAAAGGGTGCGCAGGAGGAAGCGAACCGATGCGGATACGGGATCATGGTCAGCAGCTCCAATGAGGATCCCGAGTTGGAAAGAGACAATATTCTCATGCTCAAGAGCCGGCAGGTAGACGGCGTCATTGTAAATACCATCGGGAATACGAACGAATTATTCGAGGAGTTCATTGCAAAAAAATATCCTTTTGTGCTGTTGGACCGTTTGGCCGGGGACATGAAAGCGGATACGGTTGTGGTTAACAATGTAAACGGGGCCAAGCAGGCGATTCAATATTTAATTGATCAGGGTCATCGGCGAATCGGCATTCTGCTCTATCCGACGAATAACAAGAGTCCCCGTATCGAAAGGCTGGAAGGATATAAACAGGCCCTCAGCATAAACGGCTTGCCGATCGACGAGTCGTTGATTAAGATTTGTGATCAAAATAACGGCAGCGGAATTCAGGCGACTCAAGAATTGCTATCGATGCCTGATCGGCCGACAGCCATATTCACAACTAATGCAAGACTTAATTTGGAGGTGCTGAGCGGAGCAAAAAAAGCAGGATTGAGAGTTCCGACGGATGTATCCATCTTCGGCTATGATGACTTTCCGTGGATACCGCTTTTGGATCCACCTTTAAGTACTGTAGCGCAGCCGGCTTACGAGATGGGGGTCAAAGCAGTAGCTTTGTTGATTCATAGATTGGAATCCAAAAAGAAAATGAAGCCGCAGATTATTCAATTGGAACCCAAAATCATTATCCGCGCTTCATGTTCTTCCCCTGTAAAAATCGAGTAAGGAGTTGATGCCCATGGAAAAAAATGGCCTTCAAAGAGAGGTATTGGGAGTACGCTCTTTGAAGGCGGATCAAAGAAAGAAAAAATTTTAAACGCAATGCTATTATAGCAAAAAACAAGCAGGAGGGTTACTATGAAAAACAAAAAATGGGGAGCGATTATCCTGGCCTTGTCTTTTATGCTGACGGCAGCGGGCTGCGGTTCCGGTCAAGGAACGCAAGGCAATAGTGCCAATGCCCCGCAAGGATCGAAATCGGACAATAAAGCCGCTTTCGTATTTAAACTTGGCCATGGAACCTCGAGCACGTCTTTATATCATACGGGAGCCGTAAAGTTCAAAGAATTGGTGGAAGCCAAAACCAACGGTCAAATTAAAGTGGATATATATACCGACGGTACGATCGGCCAGGATAACGACTTGATCAACTTTATGAAAACGGGCAACGTTCAAATGGGCATGATTGGAGTCGAACCGGTCGCCGTCATCGCTCCCAAATTAAAGGTCATTGGTCTGCCGTATATTTTTCCGAACAGAGAAAGCGCATACAAGGTGCTTGACGGCCCCTTGGGGGCAGAGATGGTAAGCGAGCTTCCCCAACAACAGCACCTTCGCGTTTTAGGCTATTTTGAAAACGGTTTTAGGAATGTCTCCAATTCGAAGAGGGAAGTGCTGACCCCTGCCGATTTACAGGGTCTTAAGCTGAGAACGCCTCAGAGTCCGGTCTCTCTTTCTATCTTTAAAGCGCTTGGCGCCAATCCGACTCCGATGTCGTTTGGAGAGCTGTATACGGCGCTGGAGCAAAAAACGGTGGACGGACAAGAAAACCCGCTTTCCCTGATTTACACGAATAATTTCCACGAAGTGCAAAAGTATATTTCCATTACCAATCATATGTATTCGCCGATGCTGCTGATGATCAGTGAAAAAACATGGTCGGAGCTGTCGCCGGAATTGCAGAAGGCGGTCCAGGAAGCGGCGAATGAAGCAAGGGACTATGAAAGAAAAGTAAGCGCGGAGCAGGAAGCCGATTTGATGAAGAAGCTGGAAGAAGCCGGCGTGAAGCTCAGCAAGCCCGATCTGGCTCCATTTGTTGAAGCGACCAAAGACGTTCACAACGAATTCGATGCAGAGTACGGCGCGGATTTGTACAAAAAAATAACGGAAGCAACAAAGCAATAAGATTGCCGGGTGCGGAGGCACTGTCTCCGCATCCTACCTCCGTCCGGCATGCATAATCCTCATTCAACCGTAGGAGATGGTATCTCTTGAAAAAGATGTCCAGGACGTTTACGCGCATCGTTAACGTTTCAATGGCAGGCGCTCTTTTGTTAATGGCCATTCTGGTGTTTGGCAATGTCGTGCTTCGGTATTTGTTTAACACAGGAATTACCTGGTCCGAAGAAGCGGCAAGGTTTCTGTTCGTTTGGCTTACCTTTTTGGGGGCCGTCGGCGCTTTAAACGAGAATCAGCATTTGGGCGTCGATCTCGTGATCAAAAAGCTTTCTCCAGCCCTTCGAAAGCTCGTCTTTTTGATCAGCAATGTCATTATGCTGTGTATTTTGGGATTAGTGCTTGATGGAAGCTGGACGATGGTTCTTCTGAATTGGAATACTAAATCTCCGGCTATCGGACTTTCGATGTCCGTTGTTTTCGGAGCCGGAATGGTGATGGCCATCGGTATGGCGGCGATTATTGGCATCAAGCTTTTTAAAGCCTTTTTTCAACATGTCCCGGTTTCTGAGCTGGATCAAACCCGTGAATCTGAAGAAGAAATCATGTCGGTGCCAAATTCATCCTCAAGTGCCGCGTTCTTGGAAAAGGGGGTGAGATAAATGGCCCTAGGCATTTTTGTCACTTCATTGCTCGGCGCCATGGCGCTTGGAATGCCGATCGCTTTTGCCCTGCTGGCCAGCGGCGTGGCTTTAATGTTCTTTTTGGACATGTTCGATACCCAGATCGTTGCGCAAAATCTGATCAACGGGGCGGATAACTTCCCGTTAATGGCCATCCCCTTCTTCATTCTTGCGGGGGAACTGATGAATCAAGGCGGCATTTCCAAACGGATCATTACTTTTGCCCTAGCGTTTGTAGGACATATTCGGGGGGGGACTTGGTTATGTGGCGATTATCGCCAGTCTGATCTTTGCGGGGTTGTCGGGATCCGCTGTTGCGGACACCGCAGCGCTTGGGGCTATTTTGATCCCCATGATGGTGAAAGCCGGATATGACCGCAATCGGTCAACGGGGTTGATTGCAGCCGGCGGCATCATCGCGCCTGTCCTGCCTCCCAGCATTCCGATGATTATGTTTGGCGTGACGGGCGGGGTATCCATCACACAGCTTTTTATGGCCGGCATTGTGCCGGGGATTCTCATGGGCGTAGGTTTAACCATAGCGTGGGCGATCATTTCCCGTAAAAGCGAAGTAGAGGTTTTTCCGCGCAAGTCGGCAAGGGAAATGTGGAATGCGACCAAACAAGCTTTCTGGGCGCTGCTGCTGCCGCTTATTATTATCGGCGGGCTGCGCGGCGGCATATTTACTCCGACGGAAGCGGCGGTGGTTGCGGCATTTTACGCGTTATTCGTCGGTGTAGTCATCTATCGGGAGCTGAAAATCAGCCAATTTTTCAGTGTGCTGGTGGCCGCCTCCAAAACGACAAGCGTAGTGATGTTCCTGGCGGCTGCGGCTATGGTGTCCGCCTGGCTGATTGCTTTTGCGAATATTCCGGCCCAATTATCCGATTTGCTGGGGCCATTTGTTGAACATCCGCTAATGCTGATGATCGTTATCACCGTTCTGGTCATGATCATCGGTACGGCGATGGATTTAACGCCTACGATCCTGATCTTAACGCCTGTCCTGATGCCGATCGTGAAAGAAGCAGGCATCGACCCGGTTTACTTTGGCGTTTTGTTTGTTTTGAACAATTGTATCGGATTGCTTACTCCTCCGGTGGGCACCGTGCTGAATGTGGCCTGCGGGGTTGGGAAAATCAGTATGGAAGAAATCATGAAGGGCATATGGCCTTTCTTGCTGGTCCATACCCTGGTTCTGCTGCTGCTGTTGTTCTTCCCTGCCATCGTAACGGTTCCGCTGCAATGGTTAATCAAATAATAAATAGGCTATAGGGGTGGAGAAAATGATCTTTAAAGCAGAGCATTTGAAGGAATACCTCCGGCGCATTTTGCAAAATGCGGGGCTGTCGGAGACCGATGGCGGCACAGTGGCCGACAGCCTGGTGGGAGCCAACCTGCGCGGCGTGGATTCCCATGGGGTTACCCGATTGTCCATTTACGTCAAGCGCTTGAAACTGGGTGTCGTCAATCCGAAACCGAATATTCGCGTAGTCGCGGAAAGCGACGCCACGTTATTGATCGACGGCGATGACGGCATGGGGCAAGTCGTCGGGAAGAGAGCGATGGAATTAGGCATGGAGAAAGCCCGCCGGAACGGTGCCGTCTATATTGGAGTAAAAAAATCCACCCATTTTGGCACGGGGGCCTATTTCGTTCAGCAGGGTGTGAAGGAAAACCTGATTACGTATGCGATGTCCAACGCTCCCTCGACGATGGCGCCCTGGGGCGGGATTCAGCCTTATATCGGCACGAATCCTTATGCGTTCGGCATTCCCGCCGGCAAATACAACCCGATTATTCTGGACATGGCCACCAGCGTAGTCGCCAGAGGAAAAATCATTACGGCGGCTCAAGAGGGCAAGCCGATTCCCGAAGGGTGGGCCATCGACAAGGAGGGAAGACCCACCACGGACGCACAGTCTGCCCTGGAGGGTTCCGTACTTCCTTTTGGAGGACCCAAAGGATATGCCATATCATTGATGATCGATATCATGAGCGGTGTGTTGACCGGAGCGGGATTCGGACCGCACATCAACAACATCTACGGCGATTACGACAAGCCGCAAAATGTAGGCCACTTCTTCCAATTGATCGATATTTCGCGTTTTATGCCGGTAGACCTATTTAAGCAGCGGGTTGACCAGATGATCGAAGAAATCAAATCTTCTCCGAAAGCCGCAGGCGTGAACGAAATCTTCGTGCCTGGAGAAATCGAATATAACATCGAGTGCAAAAGGCTGGCCGAAGGCATTCCCCTGACCAGGGAAGTGTACGAGGATATTAAACAAGTAGGGGAAGCCTGCGGCGTCCATATAGAAGATTTTCAAGATAAATCGATAGGAGCGTAGTAGACATGAACTTATTAAGCCGGGTTTTTACGTACGAACTGCCGACGGAGATCGCCTTTGGCGTCCATGCCGTAAATGAGCTTCCCAAGTGGATTGACAGCTTGAAAGGATCAAAGGTTTTCATCGTTTCCGATCCCGGGGTTGCGCAAGCAGGGATTCTGGACAAAGTGACTTCGCCGCTTGCAGAGGCTCATATCACATTTCATACCTTCACCGAAGTGGAACGGGAGCCTGATGTCAAAACGATTGAAATCGCGACGGCGGAGGCGAAAGCTTTCGGTGCCGATCTTGTGATCGGAGTTGGAGGCGGCAGTGCGCAGGACGCTGCCAAAGCCGTGGCGGTGATGGTGAATAACGAAGGGAAAATCACACAATATGCCGGTTTGAATCATATTCCCAATCCTGGCTTGCCGATCATTTGTATCCCGACGACGGCGGGAACGGGCAGCGAGGTGACGATTTGGACGGTCATTTCGGAGAAAGATCACCATCGCAAATTCGGCATAGGCGGTAAATATCTGGCACCAACGCTGGCGCTCTGCGATCCGGCTCTCACCTTATCGCTCCCGGGCCCGATGACGGCAGCAACCGGAATGGATGCCTTGACGCACGCTCTTGAATCGTTCGTGAACAAGGCGACGCAGCCGATTTCTGAAGCCTTATCCCGCGAAAGCATGCGCTTGATTGCAAAAAGCTTGCGCAAAGCCGTCGTGCAGGGAGATAACCTGGAAGCGCGTTATGATATGCTGCTGGCGAGCACGATTGCGGCGATGGCTTTTAACCCTACGCGGTTAGGCCTGGCGCATGCTTTATGTATGCCGTTAGGCGGGAAGTTTAAAGTTCCGCATGGTACTGCCAACGCCATTCTTCTTCCGCAGGTGATGCAATTTAATCTTGTCGGCAATTTGGAAAAATTCAAGGAAATCGCCGAGATTTTCGGGGAAAACACGGCAGGACTGCCGTTAAGGGAAGCGGCCGAGCTGTCCGTCAAAGCCATTAAAAAATTAAATCAGGACATCGGGATTCCTGCGGGTCTCAGAGAATACGGCGTAACGGAGGAGGATCTGGATTATATTGCCAAGGAAGGCATGGAAAGCGGCAATGTATGGGTCAACCCCCGCAAACCGACGTTGGAAGATTTGAAAGAAATCGTCAGACAATCCATTTAACCATGTACAGGAGGATGCAATCATGAGCGCGAGGCAAACCGAAACGAAAGTGTACCAAAATTATATTAATGGAGCATGGGTAAACGGCAGCACCGGAGAGTTTTATCAAATCGTCAATCCGGGCAATACGGATGATGTGGTGGGAAGCTTCCCGCTGTCTACGGCAGAAGATATGGATCGGGCGGTCGTCTCTGCGCATCAAGCGTTCCAAAGCTGGAGAAAGGTGCCCGCATCCGAACGGGCTGAATATATTTACCGTTTCATCGCCTTATTGGATGAGAATAAAGAACGGTTGGCTGAAGCGCTGTGCCGGGAGCAGGGAAAGCCTTACAAAGAGGCATTTACCGAAGCGGCCCGGGGCGTGAAGGAAATGCGGTATGTGGCCGGGGAAGCCGCCCGTCTGGAGGGAATCACTCTGCCTAGCGACCGTACAGGTGTAACGAACACTGTCGTGCGCGTTCCGATTGGCGTGGTAGCTGCCATTACACCATGGAATTTTCCTATTCTCACCCCATTGCGAAAAATCGTTCCCGCTCTCATCGCCGGCTGCACGGTTGTGTTGAAACCGGCGAGCCAAACGCCTCTCACAGCGGTCATTTTAACGGAACTGTTCGAACAAGCGGGACTTCCGGCCGGTACGGTCAATCTGGTTACGGGAAGCGGGCGCAAAGTGGGTGACGCATTGGTAAGCCATCCGCTGGTAAGAGGGGTCTCTTTTACAGGGTCTACCCATGTCGGCAGAAACATCAATAAACTGGCTGCTGAAAACTTTACCAAGGTCCAATTGGAGTTGGGCGGCAAAAATCCGGCAGTCGTTGCCGATTATGCGAATTTGGAAAGAGCCGCCACTGAAATTGTGAATTCCGCTTACACGAATGCCGGCCAAAGATGCACCGCCATCAGCCGGGTCATCGTTCTGGAACGGCATGCGGAATCGCTTGAGAAGCTGATCGTTGAAAAAGTGAAGCAGTATCGGGTCGGCAACGGAATGGACCCGGGGACCCAAATCGGTCCGGTTGTGAGCGAAGACGCAGTAAATACGATTCAGGAATATATGAAATCCGCGCAAGAGCAAGGGGCGTCCATTGTTCTCGGAGGCAGCAGATTGACGGGCGGCCTCTATGATAAGGGGTTTTATTTCGAGCCTACCGTGATTACTCGGGTCACGCCTGATATGAAGGTGGCGAAAGAAGAAATTTTTGGGCCGGTTCTTGTGATCATCCGCGTGGCATCGTTTGAAGAAGCGGTTCGCGTAGCCAACGATACGGAATATGGGTTGACCGCCTCCATCTTTACGGATCAATTGGAGTGGGCCTATGATTTTACGGAAGACGTCGAATCCGGAATGATCCACATCAATAACGGTACGATCAGCGAAGGCCATATGCCGTTCGGGGGCGTGAAGCATTCGGGTCATGGCGCATATTCCATCGGTCAGACGAATAAAGATTTTTATACGGAATTAAAAGTGGTTTATACGCAATACAAGTAAGTCCCGATTTTATTTCGGCATTTCTAAAACCGGTTTTAGAAATCGGTTTTAGAAATGCCCGTCTGGAGGTAGCTTTCTAATGACCAATATCGGTTTTCGCATACTGCCGAAAGTAAGGAACGTATCGGATGAGGTACTGGACACATACCGCGGGTTCGTCACTCCTCATCTGTCGGATAACATGAACCGTCTGAACGCGGTTGATGCGTCGATCCGTCCGATTCACACCCGTGGAACCCTGGTCGGTTCCGCCTTTACCGTAAAGACCAGGCCGGGCGATAATTTGATGGTTCATAAAGCCATCGATATGGCAGGTCCGGGGGATGTCATTGTGGTCGATGCAGGCGGCGACCTGACCAACGCCATCATGGGCGAGATCATGGTTAACATAGCAAAGAAAAACGGAATTGAAGGCTTTATCATTGACGGAGCAATCCGCGACATGGAACCGATTCGCGATATGAATTACCCTTTGTATGCCAAGGGTGTAACGCATCGCGGTCCATATAAGGACGGCCCCGGCGAAATTAATGTTCCGATCCAGTTGGGAGGAGTCATTGTCCGTCCCGGCGATGTGATTCTGGCCGACATGGATGGTGTTGTGGTTGTACCGTATGAACATGCGGAAGCGCTCATCGGGAAGGTCCGCCAAACGATGGCTGCCGAACGCAAGATCATGGCTGATATTGAGAAAGGGACGATTGACCGAAGCTGGGTGGATGAGGTCCTGCGGAAGAAAGGCTGCGAAGGCGTATAAGTTTATAAAGTCGATCAAGCCGCGGCACAGTGAGCTGCCGCGGCTTGAGCATTTAAAGAAACTTCCGGTTATGCTTCCTGCCGTCATAGGTGAAAAGCACCGGCTTCGATTCGATCACGCTTTCCAGATGGACGGTTTTGCCCCAGAGACGATAAATGTAAGGCATGGTGCGCTCTACATACTTCAAGTCCAGCTCCATCCCTTCATACATGTGCATCAGATAGAGTTCTCCCTTCCGTTCGTAATCGCCGTTCTCCACGGCAATGTAAGGGAAGCCCCCGTTGACGCGGGAATAGACCAGCTGATCGCGAACGTTCTCCCATGACTTGTCGGTGATTTTCCACTCCGGCCCTTTTTTCTCAAACACATAGAGGTCCAGCTCGTCGCACAGCTTCCTCGTCATATAATTGCGGATGAACGAGATGTCGGAATCGCACTCCCGTACCTCGAATATTTTTTGCCTTCCTTCGCCGCCCTTCCGGCCAAAGCGCTTTCGCTCTTCTTCGGAAGGGTTATCCCATCGCTTCTCGATGTCTTCATAAATTTTCAGCCCGAGATAATAAGGATTCAGGCTGTGCCGCGAAGGGATCACGACCGAGGAATTGAGCTTGGCGTACTCGATCGTCTCGTCATCCGTCAGGTCCAGCTCGCGCAGGATGCGTTGATGCCAGTAAGAGGCCCAGCCTTCGTTCATGATTTTCGTTTCGAGCTGCGGCCAGAAATAGAGCATTTCGTCGCGCAGCATCGTCATAATGTCGCGCTGCCAATCCTTCATATACGGCGCGTGTTCTTCGATGAACAGCATGACGTCCTTTTGCCGGACCGGAGGAAATTTCGTTTTGGCTTCAGGCTTTTTATCCTCAGTTTGGCCGCGATCATCCAAATCCCACAGATCTTCATAACCAAACGTGCGTTCTCTGGGTTCTTTCATGGTGATAAGTTTGGCGTCACGTTCCTCGCGCTGCCGGTGATACGGCTTGATAAGAAGCGGATCGACGTGCTCCTGAATGGCCAATACGGCATCAATGAACTTCTCGACCTCATCTATACCATGCTCGATCTCGTATTGACGGATACGCTCCGCCGTTGCGGACATACTCTCGACCATGTTGCGGTTGGTTTTGGAGAAGCGAACGTTGTTCTTGAAAAAGTCGCAGTGCGCCAGCACGTGCGCCACAATCAGCTTGTTTTGAATCAACGAGTTGCCGTCAAGCAGAAACGCGTAACATGGATCGGAGTTGATGACGAGCTCATAGATTTTGCTGAGCCCGAAATCGTACTGCATCTTCATTTTATGGAATGTTTTTCCAAAGCTCCAGTGGCTAAAGCGGGTAGGCATCCCGTAAGCCCCAAAGGTATAAATAATATCCGCCGGGCAGATCTCGTAACGCATCGGATAAAAATCCAGGCCAAAGCCTTCGGCGATCTCCGTAATTTCCGCTATGGCGTATTCAAGCTGCTTCATATCGTCGGCGTTCATCTTGCCACCTTCCCTTCGATTCCCTTGGGGAAAAAGGTCTTGAGCGCTTTATATACTTCTCCCTTCTCGCGAATCACATAATGAACAAATTTCGGATCGTGCAGGTTGCGGTAAGCCGACATCAGGGTGCTGCTGCGGTTGTATTGGTTCACTTCGCCGTAGCCGAACAGGTTGCAGCGTTGAATCAGTTCGTTGATCAGCCTTACGCATCGCTCATTGTCGGAGGTCAGGTTGTCGCCGTCGGAGAAATGGAACGGATAAATGTTGAAGCGCGATGACGGGTATGAACGGTCGATCAAATCCACCGCGAGCTGGTAGGCCGAGGAACATATGGTTCCGCCGCTCTCGCCCTTGGTGAAGAACTCTTCCTCCGTAACTACCTTCGCTTCCGTATGGTGAGCA